>NZ_JAPEPX010000001.1:2990000-3590000 GCF_026339935.1 Streptomyces sp. NBC_01551 | reverse complement strand
CGCGCTCAACGCAGGCCTCGGCTCGCTGTCCACCTTCGTCGACTACCTGCGGCGCCACATCCAGGTGGACGCCGAGGAGCACACGCCGATGGCGATGCAGATGCTCGCCGACCTGTGCGGCGACGACGAGGTCAAGTGGTCCGAGTGCAAGGAGACCATCGACCGCGCGCTCGACGCCCGGACCAGGCTGTGGGACGGCATCTCGAACGCCGTCACCGCGCAGTCCCGCTGACGGGCCATCTCTTGTGAGGGTGAACAGACCATGCCGTGGGTAAAAGACACTCCTTCCGTAGCCACCACCGGACGCGGCGGCCGCAGCGAGCGGATCGCGCGGCAGTCCCGCGACGAGAACTGGAAGAAGCCACCGCGTCGCATCGAGACGTCGGAATGCATCACATGTGACACGTGCCTGCGGGCCTGCCCGTCCGAGTTCGGGGCGATCTTCGACGACGGGCTCAACGTCGTGATCGTCCCCGAGCTCTGCTCCGGCTGCCCGGTGTGCGTGATGGTCTGCCCCGTCGACTGCATCTACGTCGACGAGGACTGGACCGAGACCGAGGCCCGGATGTGGGACCACATCGACCTGACCTCCAGGGGAACGGCATGACCTTCCCCACCGAACGCGACCGCGCGCTCCCCCGCCGGGCCGCCCTGGCGAAGGCACGGCAGAGCCGGCGGCCCAGCCGCCTCGGCCGGCCCGCCGGCGCCGCGGGCGAGCCCGACTACATGACGGAGAGCGACGCCGGGTTCCCGGCGCTGCTCAAGCAGACCTGGCAGCGGGCGACCGCCGCGCCGGACCTGGCCACGGCCGTGGACACGCTCCTCACGCTCGCCGGGCACGTCCCGGCGGACATCCAGCTGCGGGCGCTCCCGCTGGAGGACGAGACCGCGCTGAAGGTCCTGGTCGGCAGGTCCTGGCGGGACGACGGCCGGCCGGTCGACCGGGCCGAGGACGCCGCGACGGCGTTCCTCGGCGAGATCGGGCTGGACAAGAGCGGCCGGCTCGTCGTCCGGGTCCCCTCCAAGGGGCCGCTGGGCAGCGAGGCCGACCTGGTCGACGGCGTGCTGCGGGTGCCGTGGTCCGCCGAGGACCTCGCGGACTACCAGGTCGAACTGGCCCTGGCCAAGGACCGCTGGTACGCCTCGGTCTCCGACTGCCGCCAGTGGCTGATGGCGGCCGACGCCGACGGCCGCCGCGCACTGCTGGACGTCCTGACGGAGGCGGCGCTCAGGACGGCGCCGTTCATCCTCTACGCCGGCGGCCGCCGGTACACCAACTTCCGCGACCAGAACAACCTGACGGGCAAGACACTGCGGCCGGGTCACCCCGACTGCGTGCTGAGCAGCCTCGCGACGGTGCCGCTCGAACTCTGGTCGGACAGCGACGTGCTGCTGGTGGTCTGCCTCACGCTGCTGGTGCGGTCGGCCGGGTACGGCCGGATCGAGGAGGCCAACGGGACCCAGCTCACGCTGGACCACGTGGCCCTCCTCCTCGAACGCACGCGCACGGCCTACAACGCGGCCTCCGGCGCGCTGCCCCCGGTGCCGGCCCCGGCCTCGCACGGGGTGGCCGCGCTCGGCGAGCTCGCCCGTGCGCTGGCCGGACGGCGCGGAGAGCTCATGGGGAGCGGCGTACAGCTCTACCGTGAGATCTACGGCCCGCTCATGCACAAGATCGAGCGGGTCGCCGGCCCCGTCAAGGACGACGCGCTGCGCCTGGAGGCGGAGCTCTGCGCACGCCTGCGCGAGCGGCTCCCGGTCACCGGCGACACCCTCGCCGGGCAGACCGCCGGCCTGGAGGCGGCGCCCGGCTGGCTGGCCGTCCCGCACGGCGAGTTCGGCACGGGCCTGGAGTCCCTCGTCTACGAGACGGTGCGCGCGGCGGCGGAGGTCTTCGACGCCGACTTCGCGATGAGCCGCGGGATGCGCTCGCTGCCCGCGCTGGTCGCGGCGCTGCGCTCGGAGTCGTTCTCCGAGATCGCCGGCTGGGAGATCCCGCACTTCTTCTGCTGCGTCGTACCGTCGCCCGAGGCGCGCCGGCTCTTCGGCGGCTCCGCCGCGCACCTGGCCGACACCTCGTGGGCCATCTCCTCGCGGATGCAGTACAACTCGTGGCACTTCCTCGTCGGGAACCTCCCGAAGGTCCCCGAGATCGCGGCGCGGGACCACTTCGTACCGCCGGTGATCCCGGACATCGCGTACTACTCGGACCAGCACCACAACGGCCACGTCGCGGCCCGCGTGCGCTTCACCGTCCGCAGCCCGCAGGCGGTCGAGGTGCTGGGCCGGAAGTTCAACGGGTTCATGGACCTGCGGCTGCTGCGCTGCGAGGGGCTGCCGTTCGACGAGCAGGACCTGCTGGCGGCGCACCGGACCTCGGGGTTCATCGCGGGGGCGACGAGCCTGGCCGCCACGCTGGTCGCCGGCGGCACGGACGTCGAGGTCACCTCGTTCGACTCCCCGTGGCACTGGGACAAGATCGGCGAGTGACGCCCGGGAGACCGGGAAGCACGTGGGGCCCCTGGCTGTCAGCCAGGGGCCCCACGTGCTTGCGGCGTCCGGGGGATCAGGCCGCCACGGGCTGCGTCGCGGACCGGGTGTGAACGGCCCGGTAGCTGTTCCAGTCGACGCTCGTCGTCAGCCCGTCCCGCTTGGCCTGGAAGGCGCGCCGGGCGGAGGACCACTCGGACTCGGCCAGGGTGCGGTACGCGTCGTAGGACTCCTTGCCGTCCCACTGGGAGTAGACGACGACGAAGTCGTTGTCCGTGCCGACGGTCGCCAGGGTGCCCGCGCCGCCCTCCAGGTTGCGGGAGCGGATGCCGCGCATCACGCTCTGCGAGCGGTAGCCGGGGACGTCCAGCAGCCAGGAGTGGGCGGTGCCCTGCGCGGCGACCAGGCCGGCCTGGTCGCCGGGGGTCACGCCGAGGATCTCGACGACCGTGTAGTCGTCGCGGTCGGGCGAGACCTCGGTGACGTCGACGCCGGGGTGGCGCTGGCTCAGCTCCACCTCTGTCTGCATCAGGCGGACGTAGGAGGTGATCTCCCGGAAGACCGGCACGGTGTGGTGCTTGAACTCGCTGTCGTTGTAACGCGACTCCAGGTCCTGCATGCCGCGCCACTGGATGAAGTTCAAGGTGCCCGGCGTCTGCTCGCCGCGGTGCACCGTGCTGGAGATCCAGCCGGGGTACGCCGCGGTGTCGACGATCTTCTTCATCTCCGTGACGAGCGTGTCCACGCGCGCGACGGTGTCGGTCTTGAACAGGTTGAGGACGGTCAGGTGCCCGGCCTCGGGGTTGATGAACGGCATGGTTTCTCCTTGGTCAAAGATCGGGGCGGTCGTGCTCGTCTAGTGGCTGTCGCGGGGAGCGCCAAACCAGCGGCCGAGGGCGTCCGTCAGGCCGGCCGTCCCGGATCCGCCGGAGCCGATCCAGGCGGTGTAGCCGTCCGGGCGGACCAGCACCGCCTCGACGTCCGCGAGCGCGCCCTGCGGGCGGGACGCGGCGGTGACCACGTCGACCCGGTCGGCCCACGGCCGGGCCGCGGCGCTCACGGCGTCGTCGCCGCGCAGGTCGAGGACGAAGCCGCGGCCGCCGTGCAGCAGCCCGTAGGCGGTCGCCCCGTCGTCCGGGGCGGCGCTGAGCCCGAAGTCCGGCAGGCGCCGGCCGAGCAGCGGGTGGTCGTCGGATCCGGCGTCGTAGCCGATGTCGAGGCCCGTGACCATGCCGACCAGCAGCTTCTGGACGTCCTCGTAGGCCATCAGCTCGGCGAAGACCGCCCGCATCGGCTCCATCTCGGGGCCGCCGAGGTACAGGCTGCGCTGGGAGAGCGTGTTGGCCAGGATGCGGGCCCCGACGGGGTGCCGCTCGCTGTGGTAGGTGTCGAGCAGCCCGTCCGGGGCGTGGCCGTGGATCTCCGCGGCCAGCTTCCAGCCCAGGTTGACGGCGTCGCCCAGGCCCGCGCTGATGCCCTGCGCGCCGATCGGCATGTGGATGTGCGCCGCGTCGCCCGCGAGGAAGACCCGGCCCTTGCGGTACTCGGCGGCCTGGCGGCTGGAGTCGGTGAAGTAGCTGAGCCACACCGGGGTGCCGGTGCTGATGTCGTCGCCGGTCACGCGCTTGAAGGCCTCGGCCACCTCTTGGAAGGCGGGCGGCTCGGACGTCGGCCGGACGCCGGCGCCCCGCTCGAAGACGACGACGCGGGTGGTGTTCGGGCCGACGGGCAGTACGACGACCATGCCCGCGTCGCCGAGCTCGCCGGTGGGCCGCAGCCGCACCTGTACGTCGGTCACGTCGGCCATCAGCATTTCGAGGGTGGCCTCGTAGCCGGGGAAGTCGATGCCGGCCAGGCTGCGGACGGCACTGCGCGCGCCGTCGGCGCCCACCACGTAGCGGCCGCGCAGGGTGCGCGGGCCCTGCGGGGTGTCCGCCCGCACCTCGACGCCGTCGTCCCCGGCGGTCAGCCCGGTGAGCTCCCAGCCGCGGCGGATCTCGGCGCCGAGACCGGTGGCCCACTTGTTCAAGATCGCCTCGGTGAAGGCCTGCGGTACCCCGCGCACGCCGAAGTTGCCGCCCGGCACGATGGTGTAGTCGAGGGGCATGCCGCCGAAGTGGCCGAACGGGATCACGCCCATGTCGCCGAACTGCTCCAGCAGCCCGCGCTGGCCGAACTCCTCCATGGTCCGGGCCGAGAAGCCGAGGGCGCGCGACTGGCGCATCGGCTCGGTCAGCCGTTCCAGGACGACGGCCTCGACGCCCGCCAGGCGAAGTTCGCCCGCGAGCATGAGCCCCGTGGGGCCCGCCCCCACGATGATCACGTCTGTGTCAAAGTCCTGCACTGTCTCTCCTGCCTTCCATGCGTATCCGTTCTTCGAAACCGGTGGTCGAGGTTGCTCGCCACCGCCGTCAGATGGGTGCGGACCTGGTCGAGGCCGATCAGCTCGGAGAGGACCGCGCGCAGCGGCTCGCTCTCGGGGCCGCCGAGCATGAGCTGTTCCTGGGCCGCGACGTGCCGCAGCACCAGGGCCGCGACGGCGTGCCGCTCGTCGTGGTAGGTGTCGAGGAGTCCGGGCGCGGCCCGGCCGTGCAGGGTCTCGGCGAGTTTGCGGCCGAGGTCGACGGCGTCCTGGAGACCGGTGTTGAGCGCCTGGCCGCCGACCGGCGGATGCCAGTGCGCGGCGTCGCCGGCCAGCAGGACCCGGCCGCGCCGGTAGGCGTCGGCCTGGCCCTTGGCGTTGTCGAAGGCGTCCAGCCACAGGGGGGTGCCGCCGGAGACGTCCTCCCCGGTGACCCGCCGCCAGGCGTCGACGACCTCCTCGAAGGCGGGCGGTCCGGAGCGCTCGGGCAGGTCCGCGCCGAACGCGTGGACCATCACGCGGGTGACGCCGTCGCGGGTCGCCGCCACGGCGAACCCGCCCGCGAGCCGTTCGAAGCGGCGGTCGCGGACGCTCAGTCCCGTGAGGTCGGCCCGCAGCAGTTCCTTCGTCGCCGCGGTGGCGGTCACGGGGATCCCGGCCAGCCGGCGCACCGTGCTGTGGGCCCCGTCGCAGCCGACCACGTACTCCGCCCGGAGCAGCAGGCGCCCGTCGGGGCCCTCGATCGCGCAGGCGACGTGGTCCGACCGCTCGCTGATCCCGGTCAGTTCGTGCCCGCGCAGCAGGGTCGCGCCCAGCCGCGCCGCGCGCTCGCCCAGGGCGGCCTCGGTGCGGTACTGGGGCACCTTCCAGTTGCCCCCGTACGCGCTGTCCACGGCCGACAGGGCGAAGCCCAGCCCGCCGAAGTGGGTGCGCGGCTCGTGCGCCGCCCCGGCCAGCAGCTCCTCGAACCCACGCTCGTGGAGCAGCTCGGCGGTGC
Organism: Streptomyces sp. NBC_01551; assembly: GCF_026339935.1. Taxonomy (NCBI): domain Bacteria; kingdom Bacillati; phylum Actinomycetota; class Actinomycetes; order Kitasatosporales; family Streptomycetaceae; genus Streptomyces; species Streptomyces sp. NBC_01551. The sequence goes on along the minus strand of NZ_JAPEPX010000001.1, from coordinate 3,584,151 downwards.
GCGTGGTGAGCTGGCTGGCCCGGGACTCGGTCATGGGAGCGGCCAGCCGCTCCACGACCACCACCGGGACCCGGCCGCGCCGCAGTTCGCAGGCCAGCAGGAGCCCGACGGGGCCCGCGCCGACGATCACGACCGGCGCGGCCTCCCGGGACGGGTTCACGACCGGGTGCGCCCGCCGCCTACGCCTTCGGCGTAGGCCTTGGCGAGGCCGAGGGTGGCCAGGCTGTTGCCGCTCAGGGCGGTGCGGACGAACTCCTGGGCGGTGCGCACGGTCGCGTCCTCGCCGAGCACCTTGGCGATGTTCTCGGTGTTGATCCGCACCGTGTGGCGGGAGGTCACCGACACCCCGCCGCCCTCGCGCTCCTCGATGAGCCAGCGCCCGGTGTGCAGCGTCATCAGCGCGGGCAGGACGATCTGCTTGTACACGATCGTCGTCGCCGGCTTGCAGACTCGCACGGAGCGCGTGGTGTGGGTGCTGCCGTCCTTCGTGCGGGTGTCCATCTCCAGGATCTGCAGACCCGGCTCGTCCTCCTCCAGCGACACCCGGGCGACGTGCGGCAGCCGCTCCTGCCAGAGCTGCGCCTCGTTGAGGAACTCGTAGACGTCCTTGCCGCTCCCGTCGACCGTGACGGTGTCGTCGAAGGTGATCAGGTCGTCGGGGCCGGCCGCCTCGGCGCTCGCCTTCAGGGCCTGGAGCTCGGAGGCGCTGTTGCGGTCGACCGCCTGGCTGATCCAGTCGAGGTCGGCGGGGTCGTCGGTCGCCGCGTGGAAGTCGTGCAGCAGGCGCACCCGGCACGAGGTCGCGGAGACGGGCTCCACCACCCACGCGCCGCCCATGCCGCCGACCGGGTGCTGCGAACGCTCCTGACGGAACGTCACGGTCCGGGCGGCCGCGTCGTGTTCGCGCCGGGAGGTCCAGGTCTTGGCGGTGCCGTTGGCGGTCGCCCAGAGCCGGATCAGCTCCGCGTCGCCCTCCCGCTCGACGACCTCGGCGTGCACGGTCGGGGGGAAGGCCTCCGGCCACCGGGTGACGTCCGCGACCAGCGCGTACACCAGGTCCGCGGGGGCGCAGACGTTGATCTCGTGTTCCGTTTCACGTACCGCGTTCTCGGTCACGTTTCCTTCTTCTCCTCTGGGTTGCGGAGCTTGTGGCCGGCCTCGCCGAACCAGCGCCGCAGCGCGGCTTCGAGGTCGCCCCCGTCGGGCGCGGTCCAGGCGATGTAGCCGTCGGGGCGGACGAGCACCGACTCGGTCGCGGCGCCGTTCTCCTCCGGTCCGGCGGGGAAGCCCGCCACCCGGACCACGTCCACGCGGTCGGCCCAGCCGGCGGCCGCCCGGCTCGTCTCGCCCGAGGCGTCGGCGGTGATCAGGACACCGCGGGCCGGGTGCAGCAGCCGGGCGGTTCGGTCGTGGCCGCCGCCGGCGAGCTCCAGCTCGCGGTCGGCCATCCGGGTGCCGAGCAGCGGGTGCGCGGGCCGGCCGGCGCCGGGTCCGTCCATCGCGTAGCGGATGTCGAAACCGCTGACCATGCCGGACAGGTGCCGCGCGACCGGCCGGATCGCGATGATCTCCGCCATGATCGCCCGCAGCGGCTCGACCGACCTGCCGGTCAGGTTGAGCGTCCCCTGGGCGAGCGTGTTGCGCAGGACCCGCTCCCCCACCGGGTGGCGCTCGGTGTGGTAGGTGTCGAGGAGGCCCTCGGGGGCCCAGCCCCCCAGCGTCGCCGCCAGCTTCCAGCCGAGGTTGTACGCGTCCTGCACACCGACGCTCAGTCCCTGCCCGCCGGCGGGGAGGTGGATGTGCGCGGCGTCCCCGGCGAGCAGCACCCGGCCGCGCCGGTACTCGGTGGCCTGGCGGGTCGCGTCGGTGAAGCTGCTCACCCAGCGCGCGTGGCCGTGGTGGATCGAGTCGCCGGTCAGCCGCTGCCAGGCGTCGGCGACCTGGGTGAAGGTCACCTCGCGGCCCCGGTCCGGCGGCGTGCCGTTCTCGCACACGATGATGCGGGTGTAGTCCTTCTCCAGCGGCGCTGCCATGATCATGCCGTTCGGCAGCAGCTCACCGATCATCCGCGGCTTGATGTCGGCGCCGCTGACGTCCGCCAGGTACATCTCGCGGGTGGCGTCGGAGCCGGCGAACTCGAAGCCCGTCAGGTGCCGTACGGTGCTCCGCCCGCCGTCGCAGCCCACCAGGTAGCGGGCGGTGTACTCCTCGGGCCCGGCCGGCCCGCGCACGCTCGCGGTGACGCCGTCCGCGCTCTCGCTCACGCCGTGGAACTCGTAGCTGCGGCGCAGGATCACGCCCAGCTCCAGCGCCCGGGTCTCCAGCATCTCCTCGATCTTGTACTGGGGCGCGCCGCGCACTCCGAAGTGCGAACCCTCCAGCACCCCGTAGTCGATCGGAATGCCGCCGAAGTGGCCCTGGCGGGTGATCTCGATGTTCTCCAGGCGTTCGAGGATCCCGCGCTGGTGGAACATCTCGGTGGCGCGCGCGGTGAAGCCGATGCCACGCGACTCCCAGCTCCGCTCGGCCCGCTGCTCGAAGACGATGACGTCGGCGCCGCCGAGGCGGAGCTCGGCCGCGAGCGTCAGGCCCGCGGGACCTGCGCCGATCACTATGACATCGGTATCCATTTTTCCTGTCCTGACCCTCGAGTCCTGTGATGGGGGACCGGGTTAGCCCGCCGGGATCAGGCCGGGATCGCCTCGATGACGGAGATCGGCGCGCTGGTGGGAACGGCCCGGGTGACCTTGAAGCCGGCCTTCGCGAACAGCTCGGTGTACTGCGCGAGCGTGCGGTCCTGGGCGCCGAGCATCAGCATCAGCCAGAGGTCGATGGTGTTGCCGAGGTGGTGCTCGCCGTTCTCCGGGAGCACGTACTCGATGACGAGGAGCTTGCCGTCGGGGCCGATCGCCTCACGGGCGTTGCGCAGCGCCGTGATGGCGTCGGCCTCGGAGAAGTCGTGGATGATGTGCTTGAAGAGGTAGGCGTCGCCGCCCGTCGGCAGCTTGTCCAGGTAACCGCCGTGCTCGATCGTGAGCCGGTCCGCGACACCGGCCGCCTCGAAGAGCGAGGGCGAGTCGACGGTCGCGACCTCGGAGTCGTACAGCACGCCCTTGACGTTCGGCGACTGCTTGAGGATGCCCGCCAGCAGGTTGCCGCGTCCCGCGATGACGTCGACGACGGTGTTGAACTGGGAGAAGTCGTAGGCGGCCAGGATCGGGTCGGTCTCCGACTCCGAGAGCTTGCCGAACGCGTGGAAGAAGACGGCCGCGTACTCCGGGGTCGCGTGGAAGAAGTCCAGCGCGCCCATGCCGCGCAGCTTCGGCAGGTTGGGCTCGCCGGTCTCCACGGTCGTGAACAGCTGGCCCCACTCCTCCCACAGCAGCGGGTGGTTCATCAGCAGGGCGAAGCCGCGCATCGAGTCCGGCGCGTCGTCACGGAGCTTGTCGGACAGCGGCGACTGCTCGATCAGGCCGTCGGGGCGGATCGCGAACACGCCGTGGCCGGCGAGGGCACGCAGGATCCGGTGGGTCGCCGTGGCGTCGGAACCGACCCGCGCGGCGATGTCGGCGGCGGACAGCGGCCCGTCGGCGAGGACGTCCGCGATGCCGAGCTTGGCCGCGACGGAAAGCGCCTGGGTGATCACGGCACCCTGAATGAGATCGAGCAGCGCATACGAGTCCGACTGGTCACGGACTTCGGGAATTGCGGACATGACTTTCCTTTCAGAGCGCCTTTTTCGTGGATTCCAGGACGATAGGTCGACGCTTCTGCGACCCGCAACTCCGGCTCTATGCGGAATTTTTGCCTGAACGTTCAACCGAAGAATCCGGGCGGTTGAACAGCCCCACCTCTACCGGCGCTCGACCGGGAATCCGGCCCCCCTTGTCAGATTGTGCCGCGCCCCCCATACACCCCCAGAAGGAGCAGGCGGAATGGCCGAGAACGGACAGCAGGTAGCGCTCATCACCGGCGGGACGAGCGGAATCGGCCTGGCGATCGCCGAGAACCTCGCGAGCCAGGGGCTCCGCGTCTTCCTCTGCGCGCGCAGCGCCGAGACCGTCCGGGAGACCGTCGACAAGCTCCGGGCGGACGGCCACGACGTCGACGGCCTGGCCGCGGACGTCCGCAAGCCGGACGACGTCGCGCGCCTCGTCGAGACGGTCGTCGAGCGCTACGGGCGGGTCGACATCCTGGTCAACAACGCCGGGCGCAGCGGCGGCGGCGCGACCGCGGAGATCGCGGACGAGCTCTGGTACGACGTGATCGACACCAACCTGAACAGCGTCTTCCTGATGACCCGCGCGGTGCTGAACGCGGGGCTGGTGCAGCGCGGCTGGGGCCGGATCATCAACATCGCCTCGACCGGCGGCAAGCAGGGCGTCGTGCTCGGCGCCCCCTACTCGGCATCCAAGCACGGCGTCATCGGCTTCACCAAGGCCCTCGGGCTGGAGCTGGCGAAGACCGGCGTCACGGTCAACGCCGTCTGCCCCGGCTACGTCGAGACCCCGATGGCGCAGCGCGTGCGCCAGGGCTACGCCGCGCACTTCGAGACGACCGAGGCGGAGATCCTGGAGCGCTTCGAGGCGAAGATCCCGCTCGGCCGCTACTCCACCGCCGAGGAGGTGGCCGGCCTCGTCGCCTACCTGGTCTCCGACGCGGCGGCGCCCGTGACAGCCCAGGCGATCAACGTCTGCGGCGGCCTCGGAAACTACTGATCCCGATCCCACCGACACTTCAAGGAGGCCGCCGTGCGGGACGACACCCCGATACCGGTGGATTTCTGGTTCGACCCCACCTGTCCCTGGGCGTGGCTGACCTCCCGCTGGATCCTGGAGGTCGCCCGGCAACGGCCCCTTGAAGTCCGCTGGCACATCATGAGCCTGAGCGTGCTCAACGAGGGGCGCCCCGACCTGCCCGAGCGCTGGCACCGCAACCTGGCCCTGCGCATGGAGCCGGTGCGGGTCTGCGCCGCCGCCGAGGAGCGGTACGGGTCCGAGGTGCTGGGCCGGCTCTACACCGAACTCGGCACCCGGTTCCACCCGCACAAGGCGCCCAAGGAGCGGGCCACCTACGCGGCCGCCCTCGCCGCCGCGGGCCTGGACCCGGCGCTGGCCGAGGCGGCCGGGTCCGACGCGTTCGACGCCGCGGTGCGCGCTTCGCACAACGACGGCATCGGCCGCGTCGGCACCGAGGTGGGCACCCCTGTCATCGCGGTGGGGGACGTGGCGTTCTTCGGTCCCGTGGTGACGCCGACCCCGCGCGGCGACGCCGCGCTGCGGCTGTGGGACGGCTTCCTCGCCATGGCCGCCACCGACGGGTTCTTCGAACTCAAGCGCACCCGCACCCGCGATCCGATCTTCACCTGAGATCCGGGTCAGGTTCCGGACGTGACCAGGGGCGAGGTCCAGTTGTCGCTCAGCCATGCCTCCAGCGAGACGAGGTCCGGCCTGCTCCGGCGCAGTTCCGGCAGGTCGGCGTGGTAACCGTCGCGCTCGAACCAGTCGAACATGTTCGCCAGGTCCTCGCGGTTCGCGCGCAGCGGCTCGATGGGCAGCTGCTGGAACCGCGTCGGGACCCCGGACACGGCCTCGAAGGCCGCGGCCATCTGCGGCCCGGTCAGGTCGTCGCCGGCGATCTCGACCACCCGGCCCAGCCAGGCGTCCGGGTTCTCGAAGGCGTCCGCGGCGAACGCGCCGATGTCGCTGGTCGCGATGAGCTGCACCGAGGTCCCGGGGTCCAGCCACAGGGAGAGCACGAGCTCGCCCTCCACCGGACGCGGGGCGATGTCGAGGAGGATGTCGTGGAACATGACCGGCCGCAGCACCGTGGTCGGCAGGTCGAGCGTCCGCAGGTACTCCTCGATCCTCAGCTTGCTCTCGAAGTGCGGGACCCGGGTGTCGCGGTCCGCGCCGCCGACCGAGCTGTAGACGAAGTGCCCGACGCCGGCCCGCACGGCCGCGTCGGCGACCGCCCTGCCCTGCCGCTCCTCCGCCTCGCACCCGCCGGGGCCCCGGAACGTCTGGACGCTGAACACCCCGTGGACGCCCTCCATCGCCGCGAGCAGCGACGCCTCGTCGTCCAGGTCACCGCGGACGAGGACCGCGCCCGCCTCCTGAAGGGCCCGCGCCTGCGCCTTGCCCGGGTCGCGGACCAGGGCGTGCACGGTACGCCCGCGCCGCAGCAGTTCGCGGGCCACCGCCCCGCCCTGCCGGCCGGTACCGCCCAGCACCAGAATCGATCCTTCAACCGCCACTGTCTGTCTCCATGTCTCTTGCCGGCCGGGTCCCCGCCCGGCATGACGATCAGATGTGAAGGCCGCGAACGGCCGCGTTGCCCCGCGCGTTCCCACGCGCGACCCCTCGGTGGATCAGACCGCCGACATCACCTTCAGCTGCAACAGCGAGTTGACGAAGTCGACGAGTTCCGCGGCGGTGTCTATCCCGCCGACCTTGTCCTCACAGAGCTCGACGCCGTAGTCCCGCTCGATCCTGCTGAGCGTTTCGAGCAGCGCGAGGGAGTCGTACCCCAGCTCCTCGAAGGGACGGTCGGGCGCCTGTTCGAGCGACAGCGCGTCCTCGTCCTCGCCCGCGCACTGGCGCATGATGGTCTGGAGGTCGCTGATCGTGATCTGGTACAAGACCGTCCCTCTTTCTCTGTTGGCGCGTTCCGCGCTACCACGGAACGGGTCCGTCGTCCGCCAGGCACTCGCCTGACGGGCCGGCCTCGTCCAGCAGGGCGAGCCGGACCGCGATCACCGCTCCTTCGGCGGGTGTCCGGTGACCGCGGTGGTGGTTGATGTCCGTCGCCACCACTCCGGGGAGGGCGGCGTTGACCTTGATCGGGGTCCCTCGGAGCTCTTTCGCGTACGCCACCGTGACCGCGTTCAGGGCGGTCTTCGAGGACTGGTAGGCGATCATGCTGACGCCCGCCAGCGGGGAACGCGGATCCGAGTTCAGGGCCAGCGACCCCACGTGGCTGGACAGGTTGACGACCCGGCCGGCCGCGGCGCGGCGCAGCAGCGGCAGCATCGCGTGGGTCACGGTGACCACGCCGAAGACGTTGGTCTCGTAGACCTCCCGCAGGTCGGCGGCGGTCGCCTCGTCGGCGGTCCCGGTGAAGCGGCCCGCGACACCGGCGTTGTTCACGAGGATGTCCAGGCGTCCGTAGCGCCGTTCGATCTCGCCGGCGGCCTCGGCCGCGGAGGCCGGGTCCGTCACGTCGAGCCGCAGCGGCACCGCGTTGATGCCGTCGCCGGACAGCGTGTCGGCGGCCTGCTTGCCGAGCACCTCGTCCCTCGCGCCGACGAGGACGACGACGCCCTGCTCACCGAGCTGCCGCGCGATGGCAAGGCCGATGCCCTTGTTGGCGCCCGTAATGAGCGCCACCTTTTCGGAATTCCTCATGCCTGCACCGTAGTAAGGGTCAAAACCCGGGAGCACCTCCGACATTGCCATTCGGGTTCCGTGTTCAACCGTTCAATATCGGTGTTCAAGCACGGTGATTCCTCGGTCGAACGCCAATGGGTAGCTTCACCCTGGCCAACCATTGCCTGAGCGCAGAAGGCCTGAATTATGAAAACTACTGACGTCATCGTGGTGGGTGCCGGGCCGGTCGGCCTGATGCTGGCCGGAGAACTCCGCCTGGGCGGAGTGGACGTGGTCGTCTACGACAAGCTGCCCGCGCCGAGCGGCGAATCGCGCGCCCTCGGCTTCAACCGGCGGGCCGCCGAGTCGCTGGGACAGCGCGGGCTGCTCCCCCGGCTGGGCGAGTTCCGGTGGGGCCCGATGGGGCACTTCGGCGGGGTCCGCTTCGACCTCGGCATGCTCGACGAGGACCACAGCGGAGTGCTCGGCCTCTCCCAGGCCCGCACCGAGGAGGCGCTCGGCGGCTGGCTGGCCGAGCTCGGCGTCCCGGTGCGCCGCAGCCGCGAGGTGACGGGACTGCGCGAGACCCCCGAGGGCGTCGTGGTCTCCTACGCGGGCCCCGACGGCCCCGGCGAGGAGAACGCGGCGTACGTGGTCGGCTGCGACGGCGCGGGAAGCACCGTCCGCACGCTGGCCGGGATCCCGGCTCCCGGCTGGGAGCCCACCCGCGGCATGTACACCGCGGAGATCACCGGCGTCGCGCTGCGCCCGCGGCCCATCGGGGAGCGACTGCCCGGCGGCAGCATGGTGGTGTGCACCCCGCTGGGCGGCGGGCGCCTGCGCATCGTCATCCACGACCTCTCGCTGCCGGCCCGCCCGGACCCGGGTGCGCTGACCTTCGCCGAAGTCGCCGACGCCTGGCGGCGGCTGACGGGTGAGTCGATCGACGACGCCGAGCCCCAGTGGCTGTGGGCCTGCGGCAACTCCGCCGCGCTGGCCGACGAGTACCGGCGCGGCCGGGTCCTGCTGGCGGGCGACGCCGCGCACGAGATCCCGCCGCTGGCCGCCTGGGGGCTCAGCGCCGGACTCCAGGACGCCGCGAACCTCGGCTGGAAGCTGGCGGCGACGGTCAAGGGCCGGGCCCCCGAGGGCCTGCTCGACACGTACCACGCCGAACGCCAACCAGTCGGACGGGAGTTGATCCGCAACGCCCGGGCGGCCTCGAAGATCTACCTCGGCGAGGCGCCGATGGACCCGGTCCGCGAGGTCATGGGCGAGCTGCTGGCCCACAAGGGGGCCGCGGAGCAGGTCGCCGGGATCGTCAGCGGTCTCGGCATCCGCTACGACCTCGGCAAGGGCGACCACCCGCTGCTCGGCCTGCGCATGCCGCCCGAGCGCGAACTCACCCTCCCCGACGGCACCCGCACCCGCGTCGCCGAACTCCTGCACACCGGACACGGCGTCCTCATCACCACCGACCCCGCCCTGGCCGCCGAACTCACCGACGGGCTCGCGGGCCGCGTCGACGTCGTCACCGGCACCTGGACCACCGACGCCGCCCCCACGACCGATTCCGTCCTCATCCGCCCCGACGGCTACGTCGCCTGGGCCGCCCCCGGCAACACCGACGACCTCACCGAAGCCCTCGACCGCTGGTTCGCCACCACTCAGCCCGCCGGCCGGTGACCGGCGGCCACGATCACACAGGAGCGTTACACATGGCCAGGGATGTAATCGTCGTCGGCGCGGGCCCCGTCGGTCTGATGACGGCGGGCGAACTCAGGCTCCGCGGCGTGGACGTCGTCGTCTACGAGAAGCTGCCCACCCCGCCGCGCGAGTCGCGCGGGGCGAGCTTCACCAAGCGCACCGCCGAGTGCTTCGACCAGCGCGGCCTGCTCGGCCGGCTCGGCGCGACCGAACCCGCCGACAGCCACTTCGGCGGGGTCCCGATCGACCTCGGCACGCTCGCGGAGGACCACTACGGGCACCGCGGCATCTCCCAGTTCCGCACCGAGCGGATGCTGGAGGGCTGGGTGAGCGAGCTCGGCGTGCCGATCCTGCGCGGCTACGAGGTCACCGGATTCCGCGAGAGCGCCGACGGCGTCGTGGTGACCGTCACCGGCCCCGACGGCCCCGTCGAGGAGAGCGCCGGCTACCTCGTCGGCTGCGACGGCGGGCGGAGCTCGATCCGCAAGCTGGCCGGGATCGGCTTCCCCGGATCCGACGGCCGGCGCGGCTTCCTCACCGCCGACGTCACCGGGATCGAGACCCGCAAGCGGCGCATCGGCGAGGACCTGCCGGGCGGCAGCATGATCATGGCGATGGACCTGGAGAACGGCGTCACCCGCGTCGTCGTCCACGAGGCCGGGACCCCGCCGCGCGATCGCGACTCGCTCACCTACACCGACCTCGCCGACGCCTGGCAGCGGCTCACCGGCGAGTCCATCCACGCCGGCGCGTGCCGCTGGATCAGCTGCTTCACCGACGCCTCCCGGGCCGCCGCCGAATACCGGCGCGGCCGGGTCTTCCTGGCCGGCGACGCCGCGCACGTACAGCCCCCGGCCATGGCGCAGGGTCTGAGCGTGGGCGTCCAGGACGCGGTGAACCTCGGCTGGAAGCTGGCCGCGACGGTCAACGGCTGGGCCCCCGAGGACCTGCTCGACACCTACCACGCCGAACGCCACCCGGTCGGGGAGCAGCTGGCCCGCAATGCCCGCGCGGCGATCGAACTGCGGCTGACCGGAGAGGACATGGACCCGGTCCGCGGTGTCATGGCCGAGCTGGTCTCGCACCCGGACGCCGCGGCGCACCTGGCCGGAATGCTGAGCGGTCTCGGCATCCGCTACGACCTCGGCAAGGGAGACCACCCGCTGCTCGGCCTGCGCATGCCGCCCGAGCGCGAACTCACCCTCCCCGACGGCACCCGCACCCGCGTCGCCGAACTCCTGCACACCGGACACGGCGTCCTCATCACCACCGACCCCGCCCTGGCCGCCGAACTCGCCGACGGGCTCGCGGGCCGCGTCGACGTCGTCACCGGCACCTGGACCACCGACGCCGCCCCCACGACCGATTCCGTCCTCGTCCGCCCCGACGGCTACGTCGCCTGGGCCGCCCCCGGCAACACCGACGACCTCACCGAAGCCCTCGACCGCTGGTTCGCCACCACCCGCAAGCCTTAGCGCCGCGGGGTCCAGCCGCCCTCGACCGGGGCTGCGGGGCTCCCGGCCAGACTTCCACCACCCGTGTCGGCGCCGACCGTGGGCGCCACGACGGGCTCTACGACACCGTAACCATGAAGGAGCTGGTGGAATGGCTGGGAGCGAACGGGATCAGGCGAGCGGAAAGCCCCATGTGGTCATCATCGGGGGCGGTATCGCGGGACTGTCGGCGGCCTTCTGTCTGCGGGGCGAGCCGGTCCGGGTGACGCTCCTGGAGGGATCCTCGCGGATCGGCGGGAAGCTGTCGGTCTCCGAGGTGGCGGGCGTCGCGGTCGACGAGGGCGCCGAGTCGCTCTACCTGAACCGCCGCAAGACCACCGGCCTGATCAAGGAGGCCGGGCTCGGCGACCGGATCATGTCGGCGGGCGTCACCGCGTCGGCGATCCGGACCGGGAACGAGGTCCGGAACCAGCCGGACCGTCAGTTCATGGGCGTCCCTTGCGACATGGACGACCTGGCCCGGTCCGGCGTGCTGTCCGCCGCCGGGCTCGACCGGGCGCGCCAGGACCTGGCGCTGCCCGCGTTCGACCGGGACGGCGACGTCTCGGTCGCGGACTTCGTCGGCGGGCGGCTCGGCCGGGAGGTCGTGGACCGCCTCGTCGAGCCGTTCCTCGCCGGCGTGTTCTCCGGCCGGGCCGAGGACCTTTCCTTCGAGGCCACGCTGGGCCCGCTGGCCATGGCGTCCCGCAAGCACACCTCGCTCGCGGACGCGGCCGGCTCGCTGGTGCCGCAGCTCGCCGAGGGGGAGAAGCCGCCGCCGGTGAGCGTCGCCACCCTCGACGGCGGGTTCGGTTCGCTGCCGCCCGCGCTCGTACGGGAGGTGCTGGCCGCCGCGCCGGACGCGTCCCTGCGCACCGACGCCCCCGTGCGGGAGCTCGCGCGGAGCGCGAACGGCTGGCGGGTGACCGTCGGTACGGCCGGCGACCCGGAGTACATCGACGCGGACGCGGTCATCGTCGCCGTTCCGGCCGGCCCCGCGAGCGGCCTGCTCGCCGGGGTCACCGGCGCGGGCCAGGCGGTCTCGGCGCTCGCCGAAGTCCCGTACTCCAGCGTGGCGATGGTGACGCTCGCCTACCCGCGCGAGGCGTTCCCCGGCGGGCTCTCCGGCCGGGGCTACTCCGCGTACCGGGTGCCCGCGGTGGAGGGGAAGGTCGTCAAGGAGGTCACCTTCACGACCGTGAAGTGGCCGCACCTGGCGGGCGAGGTGGAGATCGTCCGCTGCTCGCTCGGGCGGTTCGGCGAGGACCACCTGCTGGGCCGCGACGACGCCGACCTCGTGGCGGTGGCGGCGGCCGAGCTGGCCGAGGCGACCGGTGTGACCGGCGTTCCCGTGGCGTCCCGGGTGAGCCGCTGGCAGGACGCCCTGCCGCAGTACACCGTCGGCCACCTGGCCCGGGTGGAGCGGATCCGCGAGGCGGTGGCGGCCCAGCCCGGCCTCGCGGTGTGCGGCGCGCTGTACGACGGCGTGGGCGTCGGTGTCTGCATGGCCACCGCGCGCAAGGCCGCCGACCAGGTGCTCGCCTGGCTGAAGAAGGACGCGGCCGCGCGCAGCGTCGCCGGCGCGGTCTGAACGGACCCGGTCCGAGCGCCTCGGTGCTTGCGGGAAACAGAGAAGTGGCCGTGCCCGATCGTCGGGTACGGCCACTTCTCGTCGTCCCTCCCGGGATCAGCGGTCCAGGAGGGTGGCGAACACGTCCGCCAGCACCTGCTCGGCGTCCGCGCTGCCGTCCGTGCTGCGCCAGGCCACGTGCGAGTCGGGGCGCACCAGGATCGCGCCGGCGTCGCCGATCTGCCGGACGGCCGCCCAGCCGCCGTCGACGTCGGTGAACTCGGCGCCCTCACCGATCCGGGCCGTGACGATCGGGACGGAGAACTTCTCCGCCACCCGCGCGGCCGCCTCGACCCACGGGGTCCCCTCCGGGCCGGTGATCAGCGCGAAGCCGGTCGTGCCGGTGAGGTCGATCGTGGACAGCCGGTGACCGTCGCGGCTGATCCACGCGTGCGGCACCCGGTGTCCGGGGCGGGAGGTCGGCCGGTGCTCGTTGCGCATGGGGACGGGGACCGGCCGCTCGCTGCCGTCGGACAGGATCGCGCCAGCCTCGTAGGCGAAGCCGACCTCCATGTCGAGCGACTGGCATCCGCCCCGGTGCGTGTGGAAGATCTCCAGGGCGCGCGCCCGTACGGTGTCGCCGAGCGGGGACGGGTCGAAGTACGCCTCCAGCCGCTGCCGGCGGCGGCCCGCCGGGATGTTGTGGCCGGCGCCGATGGCGTCGATGACCACCTGGTGGTGCTGCGCGGCGGACACCGCCCAGTCGACGTTCTCGCGGCCCACGGGCCGGCGCTCGGCCTCGTACGTGTCGATCAGGCTGTCGGGCGCGCGGCCGCTGGTCACCGCGGCCAGCTTCCAGGCGAGGTTGTGCGCGTCCTGGATGCCGGTGTTGAGTCCGAGGCCGACGGCGGGCGGCTGGCGGTGCGCGGCGTCGCCGGCGATCAGCACCCTGCCGACCCGGTAGCGGTCGGCGAGGTGGGCGTCCACGATCCAGTCCGTCACCTTGTGGACGGTGATCTCCAGGTCGGGCAGGCGCAGCAGCTCGCGGATCCGGGGGATGACCGTTTCCGCGTCCCAGCGTCCGGGCGGGCCGGGGGCGAAGTGCAGGCCCCACTGCTCGCAGTCCTTGCCCCAGCTCGGTCCCATCTCGATGAGGTTGCTGGAGAGGTCGGGGTCCTCCGGGCTGAGGAAGTGCGTGATGAGCGTGCCCTCCTCCCACCACTCGGAGAGATCGGCGGAGAAGTAGGCGGTGGTGGTGTTGACCAGCCCGGGAGGGCCCTGCATCTCGATGCCGACCGCGCGGCCGACCGTCTTGCCGCCGTCGGCGCCGAGGAGGTACTGCGCCTTGACCGAGATGGTCTCGCCGGTCTCGACGTCGCGCACCTCGGCGATGACGTGGTCGCCCTCGTCCGAGAAACCGGTCAGCTCGTGGTGGAAGAGGATCCGGCCCGGATTGCGCTGCTCCGCGTGGCGGCGCAGGATCGGCTCCAGCCACATCTGCGGCAGCTTGGCGGGCAGCACCGGCCCGACCGCCGCGTAGGTCTCCTGCAGCTCGCCGCCGCCGAAGGCGTCCATCTCGTGGATCAGACGCCGCTCCAGCGGGCCGTCGCCCGCGAGCGTGGTCTGCCAGCGCACCTTGCCGAACTTGTCGAGCGGCGCCGCCTCGGCGAGCACGTCCTCGGCGACGCCGTGCTGGCGGAAGATCTCCATCGTGCGCTGGTTGAGATAGTGCGCCTTCGGGATCCTCGACGTGTCCGGATGCCGTTCCACCAGCAGATGCTCGACGCCCTGGTCGGACAGGAAAACAGAGGCGGACAGACCGCATCCGCCGCCGCCCACGATCAGGACCGGAACCTCGATTGCTCGCATGTTCGCCCTTCCAGAATTGACAGATGCCTTGCCTTCGCAGCCTGGCAAAGCCCTCTTCAGCTCCGGTCAAGAACGGCTGGACTCCGCCTCTGCGGGCGGGGGGCGGGAAGCGGGGGCGGAGTCCGTGCGTTCAACTGCGGCCGGCCAGCGGTCGAACGGCGCGAGCGGAACGACCCGGCAAACCTGGAGAAGACCCGTACGCAACGCGTGATCAAGATGGCAGGGGTCGGAAAACCTGGCGTTCGCCTGTGAATTCCCCTGGCCCCTGACTCTAAGGAAGTCCGCAATGCGCGTCCTCATTGTGCCGTTTCCCTGGAAGACCCACCTCTTCAACCTGGTCCCGCTGGCGTGGTCGCTCCAGACCGCCGGACACGAGGTACGGGTGGCCGGCTGGCCCGACCTGCTCGACGCCGTCACCGGGGCCGGCCTGACCGGCATGGGCGTCGGCCCCGGCGAAACCGCCGAGGAACGCAAGGCGCGGGACCAACGGCGGCCGACTCCCGCACCCACGCCCGCCGGGGGCGGGCCCTTGCAAGGCGGCCTCGGCCCGTTATTCGACGTACGGCCGGACCGCGAACGGCTGAGCTGGGAGCAGGTCACCAAGGTCTTCGACAACCTGGTGCTGCCGCAGGCCCGGCGCTCCAACGACTCGATGATGGAGGACCTGGTCGCGTTCGCCCTCGAATGGCGGCCCGACCTGGTGCTCTGGGGCGCGAAGGCCTTCGCCGGCGCGGTCGCCGCCGAAGCGGTCGGAGCGGTGCACGCCCGGATCCTGTACTCGGTCGACGTCTACACCCGCATGCGCGAGGACTTCCTGCACGCCCAGGCCCTCCAGCCGGAGGAGGACCGCGTCGACCCGCTGCGCGACTGGCTCTCGGGCTGGGTGGAGAAGTTCGGCGGCGAGTTCTCGGAGGACCTGGTCAACGGGCAGTTCACGATCGACCCGCTGCCGGAGGCGTTCCGGCCCGACCCCCGGCCGACCACGCTCCCCATGCAGTTCGTCCCCTACAACGGGCCCACCGTCGTGCCGCGCTGGCTCACCGAACCACCGCGGGCCCCCCGGGTCCTGATGACGTTCGGCGACTCCGTCAACGACGGCCCCGTCCAGCACCTGCTGCCCGTCGAGCGCATCCAGGAGATCCTCGACTCCGTGGGCGACCTGGACATGGAGCTGGTCCTGACCCTGCCGGAGGAGTCCCAGCGCAAGCTGCGCGACGTACCCGCCAACACCCGCCTCGTGGAGTCCGTGCCGCTCTCCGAGATCCTGCCGACCTGCGCGGCCATGGTGCACCACGGCGGGACCTGGTCGTTCGGCTGCGCCCTGCGCTACGGCGTACCCCAGCTGCTGATCAGCCGGGCGTTCGACGTCCCCCTGAAGCTCCAGTGCCTCGACCGTACGGGGGCCGGGCTCTCCATGAAGCCCGCCGACGTGGACGGGCCCGGGGTGCGGGACGCGATCGTGCGGCTGCTGGAGGACGAGGGCATCCGGGCGAACGCCCGGCGGCTGCGCGACGACGTGCTCGCCATGCCCGCACCCAACGAACTGGCCCGCACCCTGGAGGTGCTGGTCCTCGCCCACCGGGCCGGCAAGCGCTGACCCCCCACGCGAGGAGCGGGCCCCGCATGCTGTCCATGCGGGGCCCGCTCCTCGTGTGGTGGCGGCGGTTCAGGCCGTCGGCACCGGGTCCGGGGCCGCCTGGCAGGTCGCGTCGACGCCCCACTTGGAGGACGGACGGGTGCCGTCCCGCAGGTAGTCGCTGACGTAGGCGTTCAGGCAGGCGTTGTTGTTCGCCGACAGGGCGGCGCCCACGCTGTGACCGCCCTGCTCCAGGATGAGCCGGGAGTTCGGGAACAGCAGGTGCGTCTCGAAGGCGCCGAGGAGTCCGTGCGCGGTGTCGAACTGCGGCTGGATCAGCAGGACGTCGACCGAGTTGTTGCCGACCTTCTGCGGCGTCTGGGAGGCCGCCGGCCAGAAGGCGCACGGCGCGGTGTACCAGGCGTTGTTCCAGGTCAGGAACTTGGTTCCGAGGGCGTACTGGCTGGAGTAGGCCGCGCTGTAGGTGTTCCAGTCCCGCGGCCAGGGCCCGTCGGTGCAGTTGACCGCGTTGGTCATCGTGTGCCGGTTCTGGTGCGGGAACCCCGGCTCGGAGAAGTTGGCCTTCAGCGAGGCCGTGTCGTTCTTCACGACGAAGTCGGAGAGGATCCGCGCCCGGCTGATCCAGATCCAGTGGCGGTAGACGACCGGCTCGAACACGTCGGCCCACTCGGCCGCGCCGATCTTGCCGTCGAGCGGCGCGTCGCGCAGCCGGTCCTGGGCCTCGTAGTACTTGGCCTTGACCTGGGCGGCGGTCGTGCCGAGGTGGTAGACCGAGTCGTACTTGGCGACCCAGGCGAAGAAGATGTCCGCGTTCTGCTCGGTCGTGAAGTTCTTGCCGAGCTGGTTCAGGAAGCCGACGCCGGCCGGGCTGGCCACACTGTCCAGCAGCAGCCGCTGCAACCGGTTCGGGAACATCGAGGCGTAGACCGAGCCGAGGTAGCTGCCCCAGTCGGTGCCGAAGTAGGTGATCTTCTCCTGGCCGAGCGCGATGCGCATCTGGTCCAGGTCGCGCGCCGCGTCCTTGGTGGTGAGGTGGTTGAGCACGTCACCGTACTTCTCGCCGCAGCTCTTGGCGTACGCGCGGGCCCGGTCCACCCACGCCTTCTCGGCGGCGGGCGAGGTCGGCACCGGGTCGGGCTGGGCCTGGCCCGGGTTGATGTACGAGGGGTCGCAGACGACCGAGGGCTCACTGGCCCCGACACCGCGCGGGTCGAAGCCGATCCAGTCGTAGGCGGCGCCCACGTCCTTCGCCAGCCCGGTGGTCCCCTTGGCGTACCGGGTGGGAAGGTCGCGGCCTATGCCGCCCGGCCACTGGCCGCGGTTCAATATGACGACGCCCTTGTACTCGGCGTCGGGGGCGGTGTGCTTGGCCCTGGTCAGCGCCAGGCTGATCTTCTGGCCCTGGGGCTTGGCGTAGTCGAGCGGCACCTGCACCGAGCCGCACTCCAGGCCCTTGAGCAAGGCGCCGAGGACCGGGTCGTTCTCAGGACACGGCGCCCAGGCGACACTTCCGACGGCCGGTGCGGGCGCGTTCGCGGCCGCCGCCGGGGCGACGTTCGGACCCACCAGACCGGTCACGATCACTGCTGTGACCCATGCGAGCTTTCTCACGTGATTCCCCTTCTGGATGCAACGCGCTCGCAGCCTGACAAGGGTCTCTTTAATTCCGGTCAAAGATGGCTGGAACCCCACTGGAGTGAGCACAAACGGAGAAGCGCCCCGTCTTGGAATTTTCCTAGCATGAAGGAAAGAGATCCCGACCCCCATGGAGTGATCATGGCTGAGCAAGCCATCCAGGGAATCAAGACCGTGCTGCATCCCGTCACGGACCTCGCAAAAGCCAAGACGGTCTACGCCGCCCTGCTCGGCATCGAACCGCAGACCGACTCCGATTTCTATGTCGGCTTCGACATCGCCGGCCAGCACATCGGCCTGGTCCCGGGCGCGGGAACGCAGGGCATGACCTCCCCCGTCGCCTACTGGCACGTCGCCGACATCGAGGCCAAGCTGGCCGAGGTGACCGCCGCGGGCGGCGCCGTCAAGAACGCCCCCGCCGACGTCGGCGGCGGCCGTCTGGTGGCCACCGTCACCGACCTCGACGGCAACGAACTCGGCCTGCTCCAGGACAGCTGAGACCCGGGCGTTCCCCCCGGCCCTCGAGTCCCCCTCAAGTTGCCTCGACTCCCACTCGAGCCCGCCTTGAGGGGGACTCGAGGGCAGCGTCGTAATCTCGCCGGATGGGGAACCGGGCGAGGACGGGTCCCCATCCTCAGAGACGGAGACACGATGACCAAGGACACCGCCGCGGACGCTCGCTCGTCCGAGCCCCACGTCGCCGACCATCACGATGTGATCCGCGTGCACGGCGCGCGCGTGAACAACCTCAAGGACGTCAGCGTCGAGATCCCCAAGCGACGGCTGACCGTCTTCACCGGGGTGTCCGGCTCGGGCAAGAGCTCGCTGGTGTTCGGCACCATCGCCGCGGAGTCGCAGCGGCTGATCAACGAGACGTACAGCGCCTTCGTCCAGGGCTTCATGCCGACGCTCGCCCGCCCCGAGGTGGACGTACTCGAAGGGCTGACCACCGCGATCATCGTCGACCAGCAGCGGCTGGGCGCCGACCCCCGCTCCACGGTCGGCACCGCCACCGACGCCAACGCGATGCTGCGCATCCTCTTCAGCCGGCTCGGGCAGCCGTACGTCGGCCCGCCCAGCGCGTTCGCGTTCAACGTCCCCAAGCGGACGGCGAGCGGGTCCATGAACGTCGACAAGGGCAAGGGCAAGCGGATCGTGGTCCGCAAGGCCGTCTACCACGGCGGCATGTGCGCGCGCTGCGAAGGCCGCGGCACGGTCTCCGACATCGACCTCACCCAGCTCTACGACGACTCCAAGGCCATCGGCGACGGCGCGTTCACCATCCCCGGCTGGAAGCAGGACAGCTTCTGGACCACCCGCGTCTACGCCGAGTCGGGCATCCTCGATCCGAAGAAGCCGATCCGCGACTTCACCGAGAAGGAGATGCGGGACTTCCTCCACGGCGACGCGGTCAAGGTGAAGGTCGACGGCGTCAACCTGACGTACGAGGGCCTGATCCCGAAGATCCAGAAGTCCATGCTGTCCAAGGACATCGACTCGCTCCAGCCGCACATCCGGGCGTTCGTGGAGCGGGCGGTCACCTTCACCACCTGCCCCGAGTGCGACGGCTCACGGCTCAGCGAGGAAGCCCGGTCGTCGAAGATCGGCGGGATCTCCATCGCCGACGCCTGCGCGATGGAGATCAGGGACCTGGCGGCCTGGATGCGCGCGCTGGACGAGCCGTCGGTGGCTCCGCTGCTGGCCAAGCTGCTGCACGCGCTGGACTCGTTCGTGGAGATCGGCCTCGGCTACCTCTCGCTCGACCGCCCCGCGGGCACCCTGTCGGGCGGCGAGGGGCAGCGCGTCAAGATGATCCGCCAGCTCGGCTCCTCCCTCACCGACACCACCTACGTCTTCGACGAGCCCACCACGGGCCTGCACCCCCATGACATCGGCCGGATGAACAAGCTGCTCCTGCGGCTGCGCGACAAGGGCAACACGGTGCTGGTCGTGGAGCACAAGCCGGAGGCCATCGCGATCGCCGACCACATCGTCGACCTCGGCCCGCGCGCGGGCGCCGGCGGTGGCGAGGTGATGTTCGAGGGCTCCCTCGACGGACTGCGGGCCAGCGGCACCGTCACCGGCCGCCACCTCGACGACCGGGCCGCCCTCAAGGAGACGGTGCGGGGGCCCGAGGGCCACCTGGAGATCCGCGGCGCCGCCACCCACAACCTCCAGAACGTGGACGTCGACATCCCGCTCGGCGTGCTGTGCGTCGTCACCGGGGTGGCCGGCTCCGGCAAGAGCTCGCTGATCCGCGGCTCGGTGGCGCGCCGGGACGGTGTGGTGGCCGTCGACCAGTCGCCGATCAAGGGGTCGCGCCGCAGCAACCCGGCGACGTACACCGGCCTGCTCGACCCGATCCGCAGCGCCTTCGCCAAGGCCAACGGCGTCAAGCCCGCGCTGTTCAGCTCCAACTCCGAGGGCGCCTGCCCCACCTGCAACGGCGTGGGCGTCATCTACACCGACCTGGCGATGATGGCGGGCACCGCCACCACCTGCGAGGACTGCGAGGGCCGGCGTTTCGAGGCGTCGGTCCTGGACTACACGCTGGGCGGCCGCGACATCAGCGAGGTGCTCGCGATGCCGGTGGACGAGGCCAAGGAGTTCTTCGGCTCCGGCGAGGCGCGCGTCCCGGCCGCCCACCGGATCCTGGAGCGCCTCTCCGACGTGGGCCTCGGCTACCTCGACATCGGCCGGCCCCTGACCACGCTGTCGGGCGGCGAGCGCCAGCGGCTCAAGCTGGCCACCCACATGGCGGAGAAGGGCGGCGTCTACGTCCTGGACGAGCCCACCAGCGGCCTCCACCTCGCCGACGTCGAGAACCTGCTCGGGCTGCTCGACCGGCTCGTCGACGCGGGCAAGTCGGTGATCGTCATCGAGCACCACCAGGCCGTGATGGCCCACGCCGACTGGATCGTCGACCTCGGCCCCGGCGCCGGCCAGGACGGCGGCCGGGTCGTCTTCGAGGGCACGCCCGCCGACCTCGTCGCGGACGGCACCACCCTCACCGGACAGCACCTCGCGGCCTACGTCGGCGGGTGAGTCCCGGCGGTGAGCCGGGCATCGGGGGTGGTGGCGGGATCGACCCGCCACCACCCCCGGTCCTTTCACCCGTGACTTTTTTCAGCGGTTGAACCGGCAATCTGAAAGATGCCCGGTTTCAAGCAATTCTCTAGCGTGAATTGCACGGCATTCATCCCCCTCGCTGAAAAGGGTAAAGGCATATGCTTCGACCGTGGAATTCCGGCTGCGATGTGGTCTCATGAGAATCCTCGTCACCGGTGGAGCCGGATTCATCGGCTCGCATTATGTACGGACCATGCTCGACGGGGGATATCCGGGATACGAGGACGCCCACGTCACGGTCCTGGACCTGCTGACCTACGCCGGGAACCGTGACAACCTCCCGGCCTCCCACCCGCGGCTCACCTTCGTGCGCGGCGACATCCTCGACCGCGAGCTGCTGCGCTCGGTGCTCGACGGCCAGGACGCGGTCGTGCACTTCGCGGCCGAGAGCCACGTCGACCGTTCGATCGAGAGCGGCACCGCGTTCGTCCGCACCAACGTGGAGGGCACCCAGGCCGTCCTCGACGCCTGCCTCGCGGTCGGCGTGGAGCGGGTCGTGCACGTCTCGACGGACGAGGTGTACGGGTCCATCGACGAGGGGTTCTGGACGGAGGAGTCCCCCCTCCTGCCCAACTCCCCGTACGCCGCCTCCAAGGCCGCGTCCGACCTCATCGCCCTGGCCTTCTTCCGCACGCACCGGCTGAACGTCTCGGTCACCCGCTGCTCCAACAACTACGGGCCCTTCCAGCACCCCGAGAAGTTCATCCCGCTCTCCGTCACCAACCTGCTCGAAGGCCGCCCCATACCCGTCTACGGCGACGGGCAGCAGATCCGCGAGTGGCTGCACGTCGACGACCACTGCCGGGCCGTGCACCGGGTGCTCACCGGGGGCCGGGCCGGCGAGGCCTACAACATCGGCGCCGGCACGCACGCGGCGAACCTGACGCTGGCCCACCGGCTCGTCGAGCTGTGCGGAGCCGACCCGGGCCTGATCCGGCACGTCGGCGACCGCAAGGGCCACGACCGCCGCTACGCGCTGGACCAGGGCAAGATCGAGCGGGAGCTCGGCCACCGGCCGCTCACCGCCTTCGACAAGGGGCTCGCGCAGACCGTCGCCTGGTACCAGGACAATCCTCAGTGGTGGAAGCCGGTCAAGGAGAGCGGTGATCGGCCGTGAGCGCGCCGGCGCGACTCGTCGCGCGCACCGCCCCCGGGACCGCCGAGCGGCTGGCCCTGTCCGCCGCGACGGCCGAGGGCGTCCACATGGCGACCTCCGACGTCCCGGGCTGGCTGGACTTCGACCGGCTCTCCTGCGGGACGGCGATCCGGCGGATCCCCTTCGCCGAACTCGACCACTGGTCGTTCGCGCCGGAGAGCGGGAACCTGGGTCACCGCAGCGGACGGTTCTTCACCATCGAGGGCCTGCACGCCGTCCGGCCGGATGCCGAGTGGCAGCAGCCGATCATCGTGCAGCCCGAGATCGGCATCCTGGGCATCCTGGCCAAGGAGTTCGACGGGGTCCTGCACTTCCTCATGCAGGCCAAGATGGAGCCCGGCAACCCCAACCTGGTGCAGCTCTCCCCCACCGTGCAGGCCACCCGCAGCAACTACACCAAGGCCCACGGCGGGGCCGAGGTGAAGTACCTGGAGCACTTCCTCGACCCGGACCGGGAGCGGGTGCTCACCGACGTCCTGCAGTCCGAGCACGGCGCCTGGTTCTACCGCAAGCGCAACCGCAACATGATCGTCGAGGTGGAGGGCGACGTGGCGGCCGACGACGCGTTCCGCTGGCTCACCCTCGGGCAGATCGTGGCGCTGCTGCGGCTGGACAACGTGGTCAACATGGACGCGCGCACCGTCCTCGCGAGCGCGCCGACGGCGCCGCCCGAACCCGGCGCGCTGTCCTCGGACTTCGACCTGCTGGCCTGGTTCACCGGGGAGCGGGCCCGCCACGACATCCGCACCACCCGCGTGCCGCTGCGGGAGATCGACGGGTGGCGGCGTGACGAACACTCCGTCCACCGCGAGGACGAGCGGTTCTTCCGGGTGGTGGCGGTGTCCGTCGAGGGCGCGGGCCGTGAGGTCGCCGGCTGGACCCAGCCGATCATCGAGCCGGTGGGCCCCGGGGTCGTCGGCTTCGCGTACCGCGTGTTCGACGGCGTCCCGCACGTCCTCGCGCACGCCCGCGTCGAGGCCGGCTTCCTCGACACCGCCGAGCTCGCGCCGACCGTGCAGTACACACCGGCCAACTACGCCGGTCTGGCGGCGCGGGACCGGCCGCCGTTCCTCGACCTGATGCTGAACGCCTCCCCCGACCGGATCCGCTACTCGGCGGTCCACTCCGAGGAGGGCGGCCGGTTCCTGAACGCCGAGAGCCGGTACCTGATCGTCGAGACCGACGAGGCCACGACGCCCGACCAGGCGCCCCCGGGATACCAGTGGGTCACCCCCGGACAGCTCAACTGGCTCTCCGGACACACCCGTTACGTCAACGTCCAGGCCAGGACCCTGCTCGCGATGCTCAACACCAGTGCGGCCGGCCGCACCCCGCTGTCCGCCTGAGTCCGCAACAGCACTAGGCCCTGTTCGGTGGAACCTCCACCGGACAGGGCCTGAGAACGTGGTGCGTCAGCGGGTCGCGGCGAGCCGCGTGGTCATCGGCGTCCACTTCTTGGGGTTGATGCGCCAGTCCACCGGCTCCTGCTTGGTGACGACGTTGACGCGGTTCCAGAGGTTGACCAGTCCGATGTGCAGGACCACGGCGCCGAGCTCCACCTCGTTCCAGTGCTTGGCGGCCTCCTCCCAGACCTCGTCCGGGACCGGGTCCTCCTTGTCGTTGATACGGGTGGCGGCCTCGGCCAGCGCCAGCACCGAGCGCTCGGCGTCGGTGAAGCAGTCCTGCTCCCGCCAGGTCGCCACGACGGGGAGGCGGTGGTCCTCTTCGCCGGCCTCCTCGAACTCCTTCTTCTTCACGGGGATCTGGACCGGCCGGCCGTTGATCTGGCTCACCCGCAGGTGGATGAGCACGAGCGTCTGCAACGGCACACCGACATTGTTGATGGCCTTCACCAGCTCGCGCATGGGCGGAAGAACATCGGGGACGACCAGCGACGGGTTAGGCATCCGCGGCGACATCTGCAATTCTCCTTCGGATTGGGATCAGGAAACAGCGTGCCCTCAGGGCCGCCTTTTCTCAAGTATTTCGAATTTCAGCGGCTAACTGCTTTTCGGGCAACCGGCGGCTTGTGCGAGTGCGTGATGAAGTCGTTTGTCGGCCGTTTGCCCGGATTCCCATTGCACGCCGATCGCAAAGGGGTGGTCCGTTACCTCGACGGCCTCCACGGTGCCGTCCTCGGCCCAGCCGGTGGCGGTGAGGCCGTCGCCGAGGCGGGCCACGGCCTGGTGGTGGTGGCAGGCCGTCTCCGGCTCGTCCTCGTCGAGGACGCCGGCGATCCGGCTGTCCGGCCGGAGCTTCAGCCGGTGGTGCCCGAGGGTGAAGGACGGCGTGTTCGGCCGGTGGCCGTCGCCGCCCGTGACCTCCGGAAGGTGCTGGTGGAGCGTGCCGCCGTGGAGCACGTTGAGCAGCTGCATGCCGCGACAGATGGCCAGAACGGGCACCTTCGCGTCAAGTGCCGCCCGCACCAACGCCAGTTCGGCGCGGTCGGCGTCCGGGGTCATCGCCCGGGTCACCGGGTGGGCGGCCTGACCGTAGAGCGCCGGGTCCAGATCGGGGCCGCCGGGGACCAGCAGCCCGTCCAGGGCGCCGACCAGGTGCTCCACGCCGGGCAGCAGCGGGAGCAGCACCGGCGTGCAGCCCGCCTCGGCCAGGAAGGCCACGTGCGACTGGAGCGCGAGGCTGACGACCATGTCGCTGCCCTGGAGCGTGACCGGCGCGGTCCGCGCGCAGATCCCGATCACCGGCCGACCGGCGCCCGCCGGATCGTTCACGGCTGAATTCATGACCACCCTCACGGAGTCCGTGTTCAACTGAGGAAAATGAGCAGATGAAACATCCGCCGCCGCGGACGGCCATCGCCGTCAAAATAGCCCCGCGGGTGAAGCGGAGGCCATCGTTCAAATCCCGGCCGGCGGACCCTACTGAACAGAGCCACATTCCTGATACCAAGGGCGGGTGGGAAAAATTTTATCTCCCGGAAATCCCTCGCAGCCGATTCAACGAAGGTGACCATGATCGAGGCCAAGAACCTCACGAAACGTTACGGCGACAAGACCGCGGTGAACGACCTGTCGTTCACCGTCGCGCCCGGCCGGGTCACCGGCTTCCTGGGCCCCAACGGCGCGGGCAAGTCCACCACGATGCGGCTGCTGCTGGGACTCGACCGGCCCGACGGCGGCACCGCCACCATCAACGGCGTGAGCTACCCCGAACTCCCGCAGCCCATGCGGGTGGTCGGCGCCCTGCTGGAGGCGCGCGCCGTCCACACCGGCCGCAGCGCCTACGACCACCTGCTCTGCCTCGCGCAGACCCAGGGCTTCGGCAAGCGGCGGGTCGAGGAGGTCATCGAGCAGGTCGGCCTGTCCTCGGTGGCCCGCAAGCGGGCGGGCGGCTTCTCGCTCGGCATGGGGCAGCGCCTCGGCATCGCCGCCGCGCTGATCGGTGACCCGGCGGCACTGATCCTCGACGAGCCGGTCAACGGCCTCGACCCCGAGGGCATCCTCTGGATCCGCAACCTCATGAAGTCGCTCGCGGCGGAGGGCCGCGCCGTCTTCGTCTCCAGCCACCTGATGAACGAGATGGCCGTCACCGCCGACCACCTCATCGTCATCGGCCGCGGCAAGCTCGTCGCGGACTGCTCCACGCAGGAGTTCATCGAGCGCAGCACCGAGCAGTCCGTCCTGGTCACCACCCCCGACCGGGAACGGCTCGCCGTACTGCTGAAGGCCGAGGGCGCCGGCGTCGCCGACACCGAGGACGGCGACCTGGAGGTCACCGGGCTCGAAGCGCCCCGCATCGCCGAGCTCGCCGCCGCCGGCGGCCTGGTCCTCCACGAGCTCTCGACCCGTCGCGGCTCGCTCGAGGAAGCCTTCATGGAACTGACCAAGGACGCCGTCGAATACGACGCCGCCGTGCCCTCCGCCGGAGGTGTGAAGTGACCACCGCGACCGCGTCCGCCCGCACGTCCGTACCCGCCGTCGAGGCGCACAAGCCGAGCTTCGGGCGACTGATGCTCTCGGAGTGGACCAAGATCCGTTCCGTCCGCTCCACGGTCTGGTCGCTGGCCATCCTGGTCGTGCTCAGCCTCATCTTCACCGTGCTGTTCATGCAGATGGGCGTCGCCAACTGGGACAAGAGCGACGCCTCCCAGCAGGCCGCCATGCGGCTCGACCCCACCGGCACCATCCTGGGCAGCGGACTCCTGCTCAGCCAGCTCGCCGTCTGCGTGCTGGGTGTGCTCGTCATCGCCTCCGAGTACTCCACCGGCATGATCCGCGCCAGCCTGCTCGCCGTGCCCAAGCGGGTACCCGTACTGGCCGCCAAGGGCACCGTCTTCGCGCTGGTCGTCCTGGCGGTGGGCGAACTCACCGCGTTCGCCTCCTTCTTCATCGGCGCGCCGATCCTGCACGAGAAGGCTCCCGTCGAGATCGGCGACCCCGGCGTCCTGCGGGCCGTCGTCGGCACCGGCCTCTACCTGGCCCTGCTCGGCCTGTTCGCGCTCTCCATCGGCGCGATCATCCGGCACACCGCTGCGAGCATCACCGGCGTCGTCGCCTTCGTCCTGGTCATCGCCCCGATGACCCGGCTGCTGCCCGGCAGCGTGGGCAAGCACATCCACGCCGCCGTCCCCACCGAGGCCGGCTACCTGATCACCCAGCAGCACTCCCGCGTGGACGACGTCCTCGGGCCCTGGCAGGGCCTCGGCGTCCTCGCGCTCTGGACGGCCGTCCTGCTGGTCATCGCGGCGGTGCTGCTGCGCCGCAGGGACGCCTGAGCCCCACGACCGACCAGCGCGACCGCCGCCGCGACCACCGCGGGTGCCCGCCGAACCGGCGGACACCCGCGGTGTCGTGCTTCCAGGGAGCGTCCACCTGCCCTCGACTACAGCTAAAGACCCTCCTGCGACGCTCGTGGACAGCGGCAGCAGAGAGGGAGTATCAGAATGGCTCAGAGCAACGCGCAAGCCGTCTTGATTACGAGTGCATTCAGCCCCGTCAGGACGGAGAGCGCCGAATCATCGACCCGCAGTGAATTCGATCTCAAGAATTTCGAGAAACTGCCGACACGCGATGTCCCGGTCAACGCGCTGTCGCCGGGAGTGTCCCTGCGCCAAGGCGGTACGGACGCCTCTCACATCCAGCTCCTCATCGACGCGGCCGGCTCGTCGGAGTTGCCGCCCATTCTCGTCCAGATGGACGGCTACCGCATCATCGACGGGCTGCACCGGCTGGAGGCCGCCCGGCTCCGCGGTGACGACAGCATCAGGGCGCGCTTCCTCGACTGCTCGAATTCCGAGGCGCTCGTCATCGCCATGAAGGCGAACGGCTCGCACGGACTGCCGCTGTCGAAGGCCGACCGCGTCTCCGGAGCCCAGCGGGTCCTCAGCTCCCACCCCGACTGGTCCGACCGCGCCATCGCCGGGATCACCGGGCTGAGCGCGAAGACGATCGCGTCGCTGCGCGACCGGTCGGCGGACGGGGCGCCGCTCGACGGCAAGCGGATCGGCCGGGACGGCAAGCGGCGCCCGGTGGACGCGGGCGAGGGCCGGCGCCGGGCCGCCGAGTACATCACCGCCCACCCCAACGCCCCGCTCCGTCAGGTCGCCAAGGAGACCGACGTCTCCCTCGGCACCGTCCACGACGTGAGCGCGCGCCTGCGGCGCGGCGACAGCCCCGAGCGGGACGGCCGCCAGCCGGCCGCCGCGCAGTCGTCCGTCCAGCCCGTGCAGGCCGTCCAGCCCGTGCAGGCCTTCCGGCCGATGCAGTCCGTACAGTCCGTGCAGGCCGTCCCGGCCATGCGCTCCGTACGGCAGGCCGACGAGGCGACGAGGCCCGCCGCCGCGATGTGCGACGGCGGGCCCCGTGTCCCGCTGCGCGTGGCTCCGAGCATCGACGCCGCGCCGGCGCCCCGCAGGAACCACACCGACGCGCCGCCCTCGTGGGCGACGGTCGCCGCCAAGATGGCCGGCGACCCCACCATCCGCTACAACGCGGGCGGCAGGGAGTTCCTGCGCTGGATGCAGCTGCACGCCATCGACCCCGACGAAGACCGCCGGGAACTCGTCGATGCCGTGCCGCCGCACTGGCTCGGCGTCATCGCCCCGATCGCGGAACGCATCGGCCGCGAGTGGAACCTGCTCGCCGAGCAGCTCAAGTCCAAGCAGGAAATGGTGCCGTGATCCCTCGCGATCACGCCCGTGACACCGCCGGCGCCGCGGACGCCACCCACAGGTGGCCCGCGGCCTGGCGGCGTCCGTCGCCCTCGGGAGCGGGGGTGACGGAGGCGCACCCGGGGAGCGCCGTGACGGAGGCCGGCGGTTCGAGCTCGGGCAGCGCGAGCAGGACCGGCGGATCCGTCGGCACGTGCGGGCGCAGCCGCACCGCCGCGCTCGTGACGCCGTCGGCGCTCACGCTCACGGTCGCCAGGCCGTGCCCCCCGACGAGGGAGGTCCGCCGGGCCCGCGCGTCAGGGCCGATGCCGTCGGCGACCGCCACCGCGAGCAGGTGCCAGTCCCCTTCGGGGACGTTCTTGAGGGTGTAGCAGGACGGACGGCCGCTCGGCACGTCGACGAGGGTCGCGGCGACGGACGGATGCTGGACCACGGGCGTACGGAAGGCTCCCAGGAACACCCGGGCGTTCCCGTGGCCCTCCGGCAGACTGATCGTCCCCGCGACCGTGCCGAACTCGGCCCGCGCGTTGGGCTCCGGCCCCGGCAGGCCCTCGCCGCCGTCCCGCGCCAGCCGCCGGAACCGGCTGGGAGACACGCCGACGCTGGCCGTGAAGGAGTTCGTGAACGAACCCAGGCTGTTGTACCCGACCGCGTAGGAAATGTCGGTGATGCTCATCGCGGTGGTCTCGATCAGCCGCTTGGCATGGAAAATGCGGACCGCGGCCAGGAACCTTCCGGGAGTGAGCCCGGTCTCCTCTTTGAATAGTCGTGTGAAATAGAAGCGGCTGAGCAGGGCGCTTTCGGCGATGTCCGTGAGGGTGAGCGGCTTGCCGTAGCGCTCCCGAATGCACTCGATCGCCCTTTCTACTGCGTTTTCCATATGCACCTCACTACGTGGTGGACCCACGCAGCAGTGTGACGGGGAAACGTCGGCCGTAACTCGAGTAACGCTCGCGCTGTTCAGCGTTCAGCACCGGAGCGGCGGCGGCGCCGCTCCGGTGCTGAACGGTCTGCGTCAGGTGTGGCGGGCGTGGGCGGTATCGGCCTCCGTGTGCATGCCGTGGCACAGCGCCCAGACGATGAAGATGTTGACGGCGACCAGGATCGTCGCCCAGAGCGGGTAGTACGGGATCCACAGGAAGTTGGCGATCGCACCCAGCGAGGCGACGAACACGCCGAAGTAGCGCGCCCACAGGGCTCCCGTGAGCACGGCGCAGCCCGCGAACAGGAGCACGATGCCCACGATCACGTGGACCCACCCCCACCCCGTCAGGCTGAACTCGAACACGTAGTGCCGCGTCGTGACGAACAGGTCGTCCTTGGCGAGGGCCGAGATCCCCTCCAGGATCCCCATCGCACCGGCGAAGATCATCAGCGCTGCGGCGAAGGTGGTGGTACCGGATACCGGCGCGTGGTGCGGGCGGGTTCGGGCGGCGTCAGTGGCCATGCCGGCCTCCTTGGGTGTCAGGACCGCCGGTCCCCGATTCGGTGAGACCGGCGCCACCCCCCGTAGTCAGCGTGGCACGGTGACCCCTGGTCGGCATTCCGAACCGGCGCCGGCCGGTGGGTGCTGGGGTTCAAGCGTGACCTGCGAGGCGGGGGCCCTGGGGCGCTCCGGTGCGACGCGACCGCCAGGCCGGCGGGGCGCTGGGGTTCAGACGTGACCTGCGAGGCGGGGGCCCTGGGGCGCTCCGGTGCGACGCGACCGCCAGGCCGGCGGGGCGCTGGGGTTCAGACGTGACCTGTGAGGCGGGGGCTCTGGGGCGCTCCGGTCCGACGCGACCGCCAGGCCCGTGGGGCGCCGAGGTTCAAACGTGACCTGCAAGAAGAGGGCCGGGGGCGCTCCGGTCCGACGCGACCGCCAGGCCCGCGGGGCGCCCAGGTTCAAACGTGACCTGCAAGAAGAGGGCCGGGGGCGCTCCGGTCCGACGTCAAACGTCGGTCGTGGAGCGGCCTGGGGGGGGGAGGGGGGCCGTTGACTGCGGGTTTGGGGGTGGAGCAAGGGCTGTCAGGCCTCCGAGGCGTCTGAGTTGGCCAAGGCAGCGAGTTCGGTGTAGGTCAGGGCGAGGAGTTCGGGGGAGGCGCGGAGTTCGACTCCGCGTTCCTCCGACCGTGCGCGGAGGTGGTCCAGGACCGCCTCGACGGTGGGGAAGGAGCCGACGGGCCGCAGCAGCCACAGTCTCCCCGGGGGGCGGTGGGGCAGGCCGAGGCCGGCGAGGAGTTCCTCGCTCTCGCGGTCGAGGTCGTGGAGGTCGGGCTCCGCGAGCGGGGCGGCCTCCACGCCGGTGATGTGGCCGTGGCCGTCCAGGCGGGTTTCCACCGCCCAGTGGGTGGAGCGGTCCGGGATCCAGGTGCGGTCGGCCGGGGGCCAGACGTACGGCAGGAACACCCAGGCCAGCTCCTCGGGCGCGGGCTCCCAGCCGAGTACCTCCAGCTCCCGGACCTCCGGCAGCCGGTCCGGCTCCTGCTCACTGCGGCCGCTCCGGCGCAGGGCGAGCGGGTGCGGGGTGCCGTCCTCGTCCCACGAGCCCGTGGCGTCACGCGAGTCCCTCGACATGCCCGCAGGCTACTCCCGCCCCCACCCCGAGGCCTTCCGACGACGCGGTACCCACCCCGGAGGCCAACCCGGCAGCCAACGCCCCACCCCAGCCCCCAGGCCCCAGGCCCCAGGCCCCCCAGCCAACGGTTGACGTCGGACCGGAGCGCCCCCGGCCCTCTCCTCGCAGGTGAGGTTTGAACGCCAGCGCCCCACCGACCTGACGGTCACATCCCACCGGAGCGCCCCGGGACCCTCTCCTTGCAGGTCACGTCTGAACCCCAGCACCCACCGGCCGACTGGGTACGTCGAACCAGAGCGCCCCGGGACCCTCTCCTTGCAGGTCACGTCTGAACCCCAGCACCCACCGGCCGACTGGGTACGTCGAACCAGAGCGCCCCGGGACCCTCTCCTTGCAGGTCACGTCTGAGCCCCAGCACCCACCGGCCAGCTGGGTACGTCGAACCCGAGCGCCCCGGGACCCTCTCCTTGCAGGTCACGTCTGAACCCCAGCACCCACCGGCCGGCTGGGTACGTCGGACCAGAGCGCCCCGGAGCCCTCTTCTTGCAGGTCACGCTTGAACCCCAGCACCTCACCGGCCAGGAGGTCACACCCCACCCGAGCGCCCCGGGACCCTCTCCTTGCAGGTCACGTCTGCACCTCAGCACCCCACCGGCCGGCTGGGTGCGTCGGACCGGAGCGCCCCCGACCCCAGCCTCTCCTCGCAGGTCACGCCTGCCCCCCGGCACCCACCAACCCGACCGTTCGCCCGCAAGCCGACCTGCGCGGCGGTCGGCCTACTCCGCCGCGTCCAGCGGGTTCCCCGCGATGCGTGCCGCCGCGCCGCCCGCGACGTAGGCCGCCGCCGCGCAGGCCGGCTTGCGTGCCGCCTGGGCCTCGACCAGCGAGAGGAACGCCGCGCCGAAGCCCAGCCGGGGGTATTCGGCCAGCAGCGCCGCCCGGAAGGCGGGGTCGAATTCGGCCACCCGGAGCCCGGAGACGTCCGCGCTGGTGCCGACCTGGAGGAGGTGGCTCTCCACGTCCACGGCCGCGTCGACGTCGTCCCGCATGTGCAGGACGATCACCTCCTCGGCACGCGCCCGCCGCTCCGCCGACCAGCCCAGGCCCGCCGTCAGCACGCGGGCGACATGACCGCCCGCCTCCTCGAAGGGAAGGGTGTGGCTGTCGAACGGGGCGGTCAGCCCCAGGTCGTGCAGCAGCGCGCTGACGTACAGCAGCTCCTCGTCGTACGAGAGACCGTGCGTGGCGGCGTACTCGGCGGCGAAGGCGTAGGAGCGCACGGAGTGGCCCAGCAGGCTCGCGTCCGCGTACTCGGAGGCGATCTCCAGGGCAGCTCGCCCTGAGGGGGTGTCATATGTCCATGTCGTCATGCGCAGTCACCCTACGGCCCCGCCCCGGCGGCTGAAATCCACCTCCCAGACGTCCCGTGACCCCGCCTCCCCCGGCCAGTTCAGCCGCGTCGGAGCCGGTGGCGTCTCGGCCAGGACGCTGCCGCGCGAGACGACGTACCGGGGGCGGACCTGGCGGCGGATCGCCTCGGCCGGGGTCTCGGCCGGCAGCAGGACGAAGGAGGCGGGGGCGCCCTCGGCGATGCCGTACTCCGAGGCGTCGAGGCCGAGGACGCGCGCCGCACGGTCCGTCACCATCGAGAAGGCCACCGGGATGTCGTCCGCCCCGGTCAGCTGGGCCGCGTACAGCCCGACGAGGGCGGTCTGGAGCGGGTTCGCGGTGCCCAGGGCGTTCCACGGGTCCATCACGTCGTCGTGCCCGAAGGCCACGTTGACGCCCGCCGCCAGCATCTCCTTGACCTGGGTGAGGCCGCGCCTCTTGGGGTAGGCGTCGAACCGGCCCTGCAGGTTGAGGTTGGCGAACGGGTTGGAGACCAGGTTGATCCCCGAACGGGCCAGCAGTCG
The DNA here is from genome assembly GCF_026339935.1 of Streptomyces sp. NBC_01551. Lineage (NCBI taxonomy): Bacteria > Bacillati > Actinomycetota > Actinomycetes > Kitasatosporales > Streptomycetaceae > Streptomyces > Streptomyces sp. NBC_01551. Next base: position 3,552,027 of record NZ_JAPEPX010000001.1, on the reverse strand, counting down.
CTGGAGTTTGAAGCTGTACGCGCCGCCGTAGGACCCCATCGCCGTCGTGTGCGAGGCGGTCGCCCGCTCGCGCAGCCCCGAGCGCAGCGCGTGCGCGGCCAGCACCTCCACGAAGCGGGACTGGTCGTCGTCGATCTCGTCGCAGTGGGCGTCCACGCGCAGCCCGTGCTCCTCGGCCAGCGCGAACGCGGTCCCCAGCGACGCGACCCCGTCCTCCCGGGTGTCCTCGAAGTGCGGGATCGCCCCGACGACGTCCGCCCCGCGCCGGACGGCCTCGCGCAGCAGCGCCTCGCCGTCGGGGAAGGAGACGATGCCCTCCTGCGGGAACGCGACGATCTGCAGGGTCATGAACTCCCGCACCCGGTCGCGGACCTCCAGCAGCGCGTCGAGCGCGGTCAGCCCCGGGTCGGTGGTGTCGCAGTGGGTGCGCACGTGCAGCACGCCCTGCGCCGCCTGCCAGCGCAGCACCTCGGTGGCCCGCGCGATGACGTCCTCGCGGGTCAGCGTCCGCTTGCGCTCGCTCCAGCAGGCGATGCCCTCCCACAGCGTCCCGGAGGCGTTCGGGCGCGGCTCCCCGGCGGTCAGGGCGGTGTCCAGGTGGATGTGCGGCTCGACGAACGGGGCGGACAGCAGCCCGCCGTGCGCCTCGATCAGCACCCCGGTCGCGGGCGGTTCCTTCTGGTCGTCGTACGGGACCACCCGCGCGATCCGGCCGTCCTCGCCGACCTCCACGTCGACGAGAGAGTCGGCGAGACCTTCGGTTCCCCACACCCGGGCGCCCCGGACGATCATCCGCATACGGGGCACCCTAAGGCCCCGGAACGCGAGATCCCCGCTCCCCTCGCGGAGGGGAACGGGGATCACCGGAACACGCCCGGGCGGAGCGGGTCCTTACGGCTTCTCGAACGGCGAGCGCACCGGGAAGTACGCGTTGAGGAACGCGCGCAGCACCCGGTCCTGCTCGTCGACCGGCACCGCCGCGTCCGCCGACTCGCCGATGCAGAACACGCTGTGGCTGCGGGTGGCCAGCAGGCGGCTGAGCCGCGTGTGGTGCTCGTAGTTGCCCGCGTTGATGAACGAGCAGGAGATCGACGACGGCATCGACCGGCCGGTCAGGTAGCCGTAGTGGTGGTGCAGCGAGGAGGTGACGGACAGGTCCGTCGTCGCCCGGAACTTGCTCGCCGCCGTGGCCCCGATCTCCTCGGGGCACTCCTCGGCGATCTCCTGGAGCACGCTGCGGCGCAGTGGGTGCGGTGCGTGCAGGAAGCCGTGGGTGGCGGTGCGGCCGAACTTCCGCTGGAGCAGCGCGCGGTTGTTCTTGGCGGCGGCGAAGTAGCCCTCGTCGCCCTCGGCCAGTTCGACGGGCGGAACGGCGGTGGGCGACCGGAAGAAGTGCGCCATGCCGTTGCTGCCGAAGAACGAGGACGGGCTGAGCGGGCGGCCCATGAACACGTCGTCGTTGAGGTAGAGGAAGTGCTCGGAGAGGCCCTCGATGCGGTGCAGCTGGCTCTCGATGGCGTGCGAGTTGAAGGTCGGCAGCCAGTTCTCGTCGGCGAAGATCTCGCGGTGGCTGACGATCTTGATGCCCGGCTGGGTGGTGTCCAGCCAGTCCGGCGTCTGGTCGTCGGTGACGATGTAGACGTTGCGCACCCAGGGGGCGTACATGGCCAGCGAGCGCAGGGAGAAGCGCAGTTCGTCGCGGTTGCGGAAGCGCACGTCACCGCTGTCCGCGCCGCCGTCGGTGGCGATGCCCGCTGCGCGCTTGGCGTCGTCGCGGCGCTCGCGCCACTTCGGGTCGCTGTCGTCCACCCAGGTGTAGACGACGTCGATCGGGAAGTCGACCTCCCACATGAGGTGGTCGGTGAAGGCGGCCGCCGTCGGGTACTCGCGCTCGGCGACGCGCAGCGTGGCGGTGGCCTCCAGCGAGGGCAGGCGCGGTCCGACGAGCGTGGAGCCGCGCGGGGCCGCGCGCCAGCCGGGCAGCTCGGAGCCCTCGGGCTCCTCGGTCCAGAACTCCACGGCGCAGGCGAACGCGGGGCCGTAGCGCAGGGTCCGGCTCTCGGTGACGACGGGCTTGAAGACGCGCAGGCCGGCGACGTCGCCGACGGACTTCAGCCGCTCGGCGAGGACCGCGCCGGGGGCCGCGCCGCGCGGGGTCACGAGTTCCGCGTAGACGGGCTTGCCGTGCAGGTCGGCGGCGAGCGCGGCGAGTACCGCCTCGCGGCGCTCGACCTCGACCGCGATGCGGTACGAGGTGCCGCCGTCGCGCAGCAGGATGTACGGGATGCCGTGCGCCTTCAGCGCGGCCGTGGTGAGTTCCAGGTTCCACTCGGCCATGCGGGGCGCCAGGATGTCGTCGCGCACCTCGGCCAGCCGGCCGGCGGAACGGACCAGGGCGCCGGAGCGGTCCTGGGCCTGGATCATGACCTCGCGGGCCTTCTGCTCGTCGGCCGAGCCGGCGAGCACGCTGATCGGCGCGGCCACGTTGAAGCTGCGGGTGCCGCCCGCGGCGATCCGCAGCGCGGTGCGGTCGGCGCGCTCGGCGAGGCGGGCGGGCGAGTCGCGGCGGGCGACGAGGCGCTCGAAGAGCTCCTCCCACTGCTTGGTGATCCGCTCGGCGCTGAAGCGCTGGTGCACGCCCTCGCGGGCGGCCTTGCCGTAGGCGCGGCGGGTCTCGTCGTCGCCCATCAGCTTGGACATGGCGACGGCCAGGGAGTCCTTGTCGCCCGCGGGGACGAGCAGGCCGTCGACGCCGTGCCGGATGATCTCGGCGGGGCCGGTGACGATGTCGTAGGCGATGACCGGGACGCCGGCGGCGAACACCTCCAGGAGCACGAGGGGGAACGCCTCGTTGCGGGAGGGCAGCATGGCCAGGCCGGCCTTGGCCCACTCCTGCTCCATCTCGGAGGAGCGGCCGAGCAGCATGACGCGGTCGTGCAGCCCGAGGCCGTCGATGATCCGGCGCAGCCGGACCTCCTGCGGCCCGTCGCCGAAGATCCGCATCGTCCACTCGGGGTGCTCGTCGGCGATGGAGGCGAAGGCCTCGATCGCGTGGTCGAGCTGCTTCTCGGGCGTCATGCGGGCGGCCAGCACGATGGTCTTGCTGTCCAGGTCGGCGCGCGGCCGGAAACCGTCGGGGACGGCGTTGGGTATCGCGACGAGCTCGGGGGCGGTGGCGCCCAGCGAGTCGGCGAACCAGTCGTTGGTGCGCTCGGTGAGCGAGGCCAGCGCGTCGATCCGGGGCGCGTAGACCAGCAGCGGCTCGCCGCTGACGCCGCGGAGCTGGGACGCGCGGTGCTCCTGGTGCACGGTGATCACGCGGGCGGGCACCAGCTCGGCGACGGCGGCCATCAGCGCGGGCGTGGTGGTGATCAGCACGTCGGTGTCGAGCGAACCGAGCGCGTTGGTCATCTCGATGTCGGAGAGCCGGTCGAAGGTGGCTTCCCAGGCGGGGCGGATGATCTCGCTCGGCAGCGAGGTCAGCGTGCGGCACGCCTGTTCGTTCAGACCGCTCTCGCGCACCGGGCGCCCGTAGGGGCCGGTGCGGTCGACGAGGTAGCGGCGCGGGATGGCGTGGCCGGCGGAGAAGAAGGGCGCGGGCCTGGTCTTGAAGACACTGATCACCTCGACCTCGTGGCGCGGGGCCAGGTGTGCCGCCTGGGTGTAGGTGGCCATCTCGGTGCCACCCATCTCGTCGCCCCAGGTGAGCAGGAAGGTGATCTTCATCAGACGGTTTCCTTGGTGGAGATGACAGTGCTGCTTACGGCGAGGTTCCCGGCGGCCGTGAGGTGCGCGTGCACGCGGAGCAGCGCGCCGCCCTCGGTGGCGATCGTCCGGAAAGGAGTGCGGAAGACCTTCTTGGGATGGCGTACGTCGCTAAGACGACGGCCGATCTTGATCCGGTTCCGCCCGGACCGCATCTGAATGTCCCACACGCCCTTGGCACGGCCCTTGGCCATGGCGTCGAGCGGTACGTCGAAGGCGAAGCGGTCGCCGTCCCACTCGGTGGGGATCGTGACGGGATTCATACCGCCGCCGCGGCGCACGGCCTCGGTCGTGAACTCGGCGGGGGAACCGCCGGCGAGCAGCCGGCCGCGGACCGAGACGCGGTCCCATCGCAGGTCGAAGGCGATCAGCTCGGCGCCGAGCCGGGGGCCGGTCACCTTGATCATCGACTGCCCGTCCACGGACCGCATGGGCCGGAACACGGCGCCCGAGGAGGGGCTCGGCGGTGCGGAGAGGGTGGGGCCGTCCGCCACGTGCGGGGTCGGGGCCGTGATCCCGAAGCGGGCCCGGCGGCCGTTGGTGTCGGATATCTCCACCGTGAGACGCCACACACCGTCGGTCAGCCGCGGCCCGGAGGCCTCCGGGCCGTCGTGACGGGCGTGCCGCAGCCCGGCCGTCGCGGTGAGCAGCGTCGGGCCGTGCGGCTGGGGTTCCAGCTCCATCGCAACGACGTGCCGCTGGGTACCGCGCTCGAAGACGAGGAACGCCGAGGCGACGTCGGCGGAACGCCGGGGCGAGGGCACGGCGAGGTTGAAGGTGCGGCCGCCGAGCACGGAGAGGTGCACGGGCTTCAGGGTCGGCCGGGCCCGCCCTCTGGTGCCCAGCGCCGGGACCGTGTTGATCCGCTCCACGCGACGGCGGATGCGGCCCGCCGTACGCCGAGCGCGCTTGACCGCCCCCACCGCATGGGACAGCAAGGTTTCACTCATGGCGCTCCAACATCCTTCGTGTGGTGATGACCACGTGTCACTCGGCGGCGTTGCCGGGCGCGACCGCCCGGCCCAGCCCGTCCAACGTCCGACGACCACGTCCGACGACCCATGCCCACCACTAGAATGCAGAGAAATCCCGCTACGTCCCGCTCTCAGAGCGCCACTGTGACGGGTTGCATTTCCATGGGGTTTTCTTGACCCTTACCTCGCACATGGGTTTCCTTTAGCTCAGCATGATATGCGACGGTTGGGGCCCACCGAGGAGCAGGGATGAGGCGCAGCACATCGTGACCGTACCGTCGCTGAAGCAGGGGACGACCCCCGCGACGGCCACCGCACAGGCCGCGGCACCCGCCGGCGCCACCGGCCGACCCAACGCCGAGGGCTCCGCCCTGGTCGGGGTCTACCGCAAGGTGATGCCGACCCGCCTGCGCCGCGTGGTCGCCGCCCGCTACTCCCCCGAGACCCGCCGCCGCATCAAGCAGTCCATCGGTTCCGGCGGTGTCGGCCAGATGCCCGGCAAGGTGCGCGGCGCGAGCCTGGCCACCCTGCGCCGCTCCCTCGTCGCCGGCGCCGGCGCGCTCGTCATAACCGTGGGCGGACGTCCGCGCATCGCCTTCGCCGATGACGGCCTGTCGCCCGAGACCACCCGCCGCGCCGGCCTCGGCGCGGTCACCGCGGCCCTCGAAACCGCGGGTGTCGACTACTTCTGCGTCCGCAACCAGGAGCGCCAGGCCACCACCGTGGCCGTCGCCGCCTCCGACCGCGCCCCCGCCATGGCCGCCCTGCAGGAGCTGAGCCGGACGCTGCCGGCCTACTTCGGCCCCCGCGGCCCGGAGAACAAGCGCATCGTCCCCGCCTACCAGCCCGCCAACTGGCGCCGGTACGCGCGCGCCCGCAGCCTGCGCCTGTTCTGGTACCGGACCGACCCGGGCCAGAACGTGGTCCTGGGGCCGGAGCACGGCTGCGACATCGAGTTCTGGGCCCGCGAGGGCGACCGCCTCGTCGCACCGCGCCGCAACTCCATCACCGAGTCCGTGCCGGCCGACGCCCCCTCCGTGGAGGTCCCGGCGACCACGTTCACGGCGCCCTGGGGCACCCGTACCACCACCGCCATGACGGTGCGCACCCGCCCGGAGTTCACCACCACGCTCCCCCGGGACATCTCCTTCCCCATCGACGTCGTCTACACCTGGGTGGACGGCTCCGACCCGGAGTGGCTGCGCCGCAGGGCCGGGTTCACCGGCGCGGACTACCACGCCGAGGCGGCGAACGCGGCGCGCTACGCCAACCACGACGAACTGCGCTACTCCCTGCGCTCGCTGGCGATGTACGCCCCCTGGGTCCGCACCGTCTACCTGGTGACCGACGACCAGACCCCCGAGTGGCTGGACACCACCCAGCCCGGGATCAAGGTCGTCAGCCACCGCGAGATCTTCTCCGACCAGGCGGCGCTGCCCACCTTCAACTCGCACGCCATCGAGAGCCAGCTGCACCACATCGAGGGCCTCTCCGAGCACTTCCTCTACTTCAACGACGACGTGTTCCTGGGCCGCGAGATGGCCCCGGGCGGGTTCTTCGTCGCCAACGGCCTGACCCAGTTCTTCCCGTCCCCGGCCCTGGTGCCGCTCGGCCCGCCGTCCTCCGACGACGTGCCGGTCTCCATCGCGGGCAAGAACAACCGGGCGCTGATCCAGGAGCGCTTCGGCACCACCCCGGTGCAGAAGATGCGGCACGTCCCGCACGCCCTGAACCGCACGATCCTCAGCGAGATCGAGGAGGAGTTCGCGGAGCAGCACCGGGCCACGGCCGCCCAGCGCTTCCGCAGCCCCGACGACATCGCCATCCCCTCTTCGCTGTACCACTACTACGCGTTCCATACCGGGCGCGCGCTGGCCGGCGACCTCGAGTACGTCTACATCGACGTTTCGCTGCCCAACGCAGGCAACCGATTGGACCGTTTGCTCCTCTCACGTGACAGAGACGTGTTCTGCCTGAACGACACTCTCTCGACGGAAGAGGATTTCGACCGCAGTACCCGGCTTCTGCACCCCTTCCTGGAGTCCTACTTCCCGGTGCCGAGCCGATACGAGCGGCCTTTGTAACTTCAAGAGGGTTTTCGTGACACCACCGCGCCCCACCCGACGCGCTGTCATCGCTGGTCTCATCGTTGCCGCCTCCGCCGCCGCCACGGCCGGGTGCACCTCCGATGCGAAGCCCCGTACCAAGGCCACCCACGAACCCTCACCGAAGGTCACCGCCACCGGGCGGGAAGCGGTGACGCGGGCCCAGGACGGCACGAGCGGTGCCCGCGTCATGCAGATCGTTGCGCACCCGGACGACGACCTGTACTTCATCAACCCCGAGGTCCGGCAGTCGATCCAGGACAACGACCTCGTCGTCAGCGTCTACGTCACCTCCGGCGAGAGCGGCGGCGTCAACAAGATCCCGGGCAGCAAGACGCCTCCCAAGCCCGACATCCCGGGCTACGCGGGCTCCCGTCGGCAGGGTCTGCGCCAGGCCTACGCGCTGATGGCGACGAAGAACGCCCACGCGCCGTGGGAGGTGAAGGTCCAGACCCTCCCCGACGGCACCCAGATCGAGGTCGACGTCCTCGTCGACCACCCGGGCGTGCGGCTGGTCTTCCTCGGCGTCGGGCAGCACGGCCCCCGCGTACGGGGCGTCTCCAACGCCCTCCCGCGCATGTGGGCGGACCCCGAGGCCTCGACGAGCACCCTCATCGCGACCGGCTCGCCCGTCACCGCCACGCACGAGGTGACCCGCGAGGGCCTCATCGCCAACCTGGCCGCCCTGCTGGACGAGTACAAGCCCACGCTCGTGCGCACCCTGGACCCAGACCCCGACATGCAGGCCCACGACTCGAAGCACCGGCCGCACCACGACCAGCCCGGCTACTCCGACCACCCGGACCACACGGCCACGGCCCTCTTCACGTACGCCGCCCTGGAGCGCTACAAGGGACCCGGCGACGGCCGTTCGTACGCCGTCATGAGCTACCGCGGGTACTACAACGAGCGCTGGCCGGACAATCTGCCGCCCCAGATCGTGAACAACAAGGCCGAGGCCCTCAACGCCTACGGCGGCTCCCCCGACTCCTGCCAGTTCGTCGCGGGCTGCGGCGACTACGACGTGGCCCGCAACCGGTCCAAGGGCACCGGCTGGCTCCAGCGCACCTCGCAGCGCCAGTCCACCGCCGCACCCCGCATCCAGCAGGCCCCCGACGGCCGGCTCACCGCGTTCGGCGTCCTCGGCGGCCAGGCGGCCATGTGGCAGGAGTCCGCGCCCGGCAGCGGCAAGTGGGGCAAGCCGACGATGCTCGGCGGCGACGGACTGCTGCCCGGGCTCGCCGCGGTCCTCACCAAGGACGGCCGCTGGCAGCTGTACTCCCAGCGCGTCGCCGGCCTCGGCCCCGGCGCCCGCGAGAACCTGCGCGAGCTCGTGATGGCCGAGCAGCAGAAGAGCGGCGGCCCCTTCGGCGCCTGGAGCTCGCTCGGCAACCCCGAGAAGGACCCGGAGCACGGCCGTCGTGTCGGCGCCCCCGTGGTGGCGATCGCCGGCAACGGCACCGTCCACCTCTTCGCCCGCAACTGGTCCAAGGGCGTCTCCACCCGCAGCCGCGTCGGCGACGGCGCCTGGAGCGGCTGGCGCGACCTGGGCGGCGCCGACGTCCAGGAAGGCCTGACGGCCACCACCGACACCCAGGGCCGGGTCCACCTCCTGGCCGCCGGGCACGACACCGTCCACCACTGGACGCACGACCGGCCCGAGCAGGAGCTCGCCCCGGTCCGCACCGGCCTGCCCGCCCCCGCGGACCCGCCCACCGTACTGGCCCGCCCCGACGGCTCGTTGCTCCTGGTTTTCCGCCAGCAGAAGACCGCCCGGCCGCAGGCGTACGGACGCCGGGTTGACGGGGGCGACTGGACGGACCATAAACTCGACCTCGCGGGCCGCGGCTACGGGCCGCTCGCGCTTCACCCCGTTCGCGAGGGTGTGCTCCTCGCAGCCCGCAACAACGAGGGTGGAACCAGCCTGGCCACCCTCGAAACCAGCGAAACCCCCCGCTGGAGCAGTATCAAGGGCGCCACAGTCGGTCAGGTCTCCCTCGCCTCCGACTCCGCCGACCGCCCCGTCCTCGCGCGCCTGGCGCCCGACGCGACCCTCACAACGGTGCGGATACCCCAGAATGGTCACTGATGTCGGGATCCCCCCACCCCAGCCCTACCAAGGACGCGCCTGCCAAGGACACCCCCCGCGAGGCCCCACCGGTCCCGGCCCACGGGGGGCGCCTGTACACCCTTGACGGACTGCGGCTGGTCGCGGCGCTCATGGTCGTCGCGTTCCACTACATAGGTTTCAACAACTGGTCCTCACCGATCTGGGGGGCTCCGACCCCCGAGCTCTTCCCCGTCGCGCACTACGCCGCCGCCTATGGCTGGCTCGGGGTCCAGTTGTTCTTCCTGATCAGCGGATTCGTCATATGCATGTCGAGCTGGGGGCGGTCCCTGCGGCAGTTCGCGGTCTCCCGCGTGAGCCGCCTCTACCCCGCCTACTGGTTCGCCGTCCTGCTCACCTCCGGCGTCCTGGTCCTCACGTACGGCGAGGACAGCGGGATCGACCTGGGCAAGTTCCTGGCGAACCTGACGATGTTCCAGGAGCTCATGGGCATCCGCGACATCGACCCGGTCTACTGGACCCTGTGGACGGAGATGCGGTTCTACCTGCTCTTCGCGATCGTCGCCGCCTTCGGCCTCACCTACCGCCGCGTCGTCGCGTTCTGCGCCGTCTGGCTGGCGCTGGCGATGTGGGTCCCCTACTCCGGCATCGCGTGGCTGCGGCTGTGGACGGTCCCGGACGCCGCCCCGTACTTCATCGCGGGCATCGTGATGTACCTGATGCACCGGTTCCGCCCGAATCCGGTGCTGTGGGTCCTACTCGCCGCGTCCTGGCTGGTGGCCAAGGACCAGCTGAGCATCATCATGCGGGGGGGCGTGCACTCCACCGGCCACACGCTGCTGTGGCGGGTGTCACTGGCGATCATCACGGTGTTCTTCCTGCTCGTGCTCACCGTGGCCCTGGGCGGCCTGAAGTCGCTGAACCGGCGCTGGCTCGCCACCGCGGGCGCGCTCACCTTCCCGCTGTACCTGCTCCACGAGATACTCGGCTGGGAGCTCATCCGGGCGTTCCACGACGCGATGCCGCCCTGGGTGCTGATCACGCTCCTCGTCACGCTCTTCCTCGGGGCGTCCTGGCTCGTCCAGCGCTACATCGAACGCCCCGTCGCCAAGGCCCTCAAGAAATGGCTGGGTCCCGCCCCCCGCGCGGGCGCCCGTCCGGCCCAGTCCGCACCGATGGTCTCCGTGCGGCAAGAATGAGGGCATGACCAGCGACAGCGATGTGACCCCCGACTGGCCCGACTGGGAGAAGCGGTTCCGTGCGCCGCGCGTCGGACTGCCCGACTGGGCCGAGGACGCCCCGGACCGGGCGCTCTTCGTCTCCAACGCGACCGGCACCTTCGAGCTCTACGCCTGGGACCGCGAGACCGGCGCGCAGCGGCAGGCCACCGACCGCCCCAACGGCACCACCGACGGCACCCTCTCGCCCGACGGCGAGTGGATCTGGTGGTTCTCCGACACCGACGGCGACGAGTTCGGCACCTGGGTGCGCCAGCCCTTCGCAGGCGGCCCCGACGAGCCGGCCACCCCGGGCCTGGAGCCGTCGTACCCCGCCGGGCTCGCCATCGGCCGGGACGGCACGGCGGTCGTCGGCCGCTCCACCGACGAGGACGGCTCGACCATCCACGTGGTGCGGCCGGGCGGCGCCGAGCCCGTGGTGATCTACCGCCACCGCGAGTCGGCCGGCGTCGGGGACCTCTCCCGCGACGGGACCCTGATCGCCATCGAGCACACCGAGCACGGCGACGCCATGCACTCGTCCCTGCGCGTGGTCACCCTCGACGGCACCACCGTCGCGGAGCTCGACGACTCCCGGGGCGGCACGCGGGAGCTCGGCCTGGAAGTGCTCGGCTTCGCCCCGGTCGCCGGCGACACCCGGCTGCTGATCGGCCACCAGCGGCGCGGCCGCTGGGAGCCGATGGTGTGGGACGTCACCTCCGGCACCGAGGAGGACCTGGCGATCGACCTGCCGGGCGACGTCAGCGCCGAGTGGTACCCGGACGGCTCGGCGCTGCTCATCGCGCACAGCTTCGAGGCGCGCAGCGAGCTGTGGCGCTACGACCTGACCGCGCGGGAACTCCTCCGCGTGGACACCCCGCCGGGGACGGTCTCGGGCGCCACCGCGCGGCCCGACGGGACGGTGGAGTACCAGTGGTCCTCCGCCGCCGAGCCCGCCGCCGTACGGTCCACCGCGGGCGGCGTCGTCCTCGATCCCCCGGGCTTCAGGCCGCCGGCCTCGGTGCCGGTGGAGGACGTGTGGGTGGACGGCCCGGGCGGGCGCATCCACGCCCTCGCGCAGCGGCCGGTGGGCCACGGCGACGGCCCCTTCCCGACGATCTTCGAGATCCACGGCGGGCCCACCTGGCACGACAGCGACGCCTTCGCGGCGACCCCGGCGGCCTGGCTGGACCACGGCTTCGCCGTCGTCCGCGTCAACTACCGCGGCTCCACGGGCTACGGGCGCGAGTGGACGGACGCCCTCAAGCACCGGGTCGGCCTGATCGAGCTGGAGGACATCGGCGCCGTCCGGGAATGGGCGGTGGCCTCCGGCCTCGCGGACCCGGCGCGGCTGGTGCTGTCGGGCGGCTCCTGGGGCGGATACCTGACCCTGCTCGGCATCGGCCTGGAGCCGGGCGCCTGGGCGGTCGGGCTGGCCGCCGTACCGGTGGCGGACTACGTCACGGCGTACCACGACGAGATGGAGGCCCTGAAGGCCCTGGACCGCACCCTCTTCGGCGGCACGCCGCAGGAGGTCCCGGAGCGCTTCGAGGTGTCCTCCCCGCTGACGTACGTGGACGCGGTGACGGCCCCGGTGCACATCGCGGCCGGCGTCAACGACCCGCGCTGCCCGATCCGGCAGATCGAGAACTACGTCGACCGGCTGGCGGCGCGCGGCGCCGTGCACGAGGTGTACCGCTACGACGCCGGGCACGGCTCGCTCGTCGTGGAGGAGCGGATCAAGCAGGTCCGGATGGAGCTGGAGTTCGCGCTGAAGCACCTGCCGAAGTAGACCCTCGCGGCAGGCTCCGGGCGGCTCCCGCCGAACCCCGGCAGCCGTGATCCTGTGCACCCCCCGTACGGTGGTGGGGTGCACCGGTTTCTCCTGACCCCGCGCTGGTGGGGGATCAACGTCTTCGTCGCGCTCGGCGTCCCCTTCTGCCTGTTCATGGGGTCCTGGCAGCTCGGCCGGTTCGAGGACCGCGTCGACAGCCACCGCGAGGCGACCGCCGAGCGGCCCGCGGGCCGGACGGCCGCACCGCTGGACTCGCTGCTCCCGGTGGACAAGAACACCTCCGGCCGGCTCGCCTCCACGAGCGGGGAGTACGGCGAGCAACTGCTGGTCCCGGAGCGGACGCTCGACGGGAAGTCCGGTTTCTACGTCCTGACCCTGCTGAAGACCGACTCCGGCAAGGCCGTCCCGGTGGTCCGGGGCTGGCTGCCGGGCGCGCCGGACGCGGCCAGGGCGCCGGCCGCACCGACCGGGCGGGTGGAGGTGACGGGCGCGCTCCAGGCCTCGGAGACCTCCGGCAGCAAGGGCGTGCACGCGGTCGGTGGTCTGCCGGCCGGTCAGCTCGGCGTGATCGGCGCGGCCTCGCTGGTCAACATCGTCCCGTACGACCTGTACGACGCCTGGCTGACGGTGCAGAGCCCGGCGGACGGGCTGACTCCGGTGCCCGCGCAGGCGCCGGCCAACACCGGGCTGGACCTGAAGGCCTTCCAGAACCTGGGCTACACCGGCGAATGGTTCGTCTTCGCCGCGTTCGTGCTGTTCATGTGGTTCCGGCTGTACCGGCGCGAGGCGGAGACCCTGCGCGACGCCGAGGCGGGACTGCTGCCGGAGGAACCGGCGCCCGCTACGGCCGTCGCCGCGCCCGAGCCCGCGAACCCTTAGGGCTTCGGCACGTCGAGCGGGATCGCGCCCGTCCGGTAGACCGTGCCGCCGCAGGCGCCGGGGATGGTGGTCTGCGTGGTCGGCGCACCCGGCACCGGCGTGTGCGAAACCTCCACACCCTTCGGCTCCGGGGAAGGCGCTCCGCCGCCGCCGGTGTGCGGGTCGGCGGCCGAGTCGGTACCGCTCGCCGTCCCGGCGCCGCTCGCCGCCGCGGCGCCCGCCTCCGCCGACGGCTTCGCCGGCGGCTTGCCGCCCCCCGGCTCCGGGCTGGTCGCCGAACAGGACTCGCCCGAGGGGACGAAGGCGAACTGGACCTCGTACGCCGCGTTCGGCTGGAGCGCCAAGACCGGTGCCTCCGCCGACGGATCGGTCAGCAGCCCGCTCGCCGGGTCCCCCTGCCGGTGGCCCACCACGCTCACCGAGGGAGCCGGGCCGGTCGCGGTACCGGGCGCCGCGGCCGCCGTCACGGTGTCCGGGCCGGTGATCGAGCAGCCCTTGTCCGAGACGTTGGTGACCTTGAAACTGCCGAACACCTTGCCGTCGACCTGCGGGGAACGCGCACTGGCCTGCACGCCGAGCTGCCCGGCGGCGCACCCGGGCACCCCCGGCGGGGCGGCCGGAGGCAGCGGGTTCCTGCCGGTCGCGGCGCCGGGGCTCGCCGGCTCCACCCCCGTACCGCCCGAGGAGGAGCCCGCCTGCGGGTCGGGCTGAGCGCCCGTGCCGCCCGCGTCCTCGCCGCTCTTGCCGGGCGCCTTCGGGGACTTCGGCGCGAGAGCGCCCGAGCCGTTCTGGTGCGGGTCGGAGGCGGCGCCCAGCTTGCCGCCCTGCTGCTGGCCGTGCCCGGCGATGGCCGAGTGCCCGGCGTCGGCGCCCTGGGCACCCGTCAGACGCATCGCGGCGGGGATCGCCGTACCGGCCAGCACCGCGGCCGCGGCGGCGCCGACCAGCACCTGCCGCCTGCGCGTGCGCGCCCGGCGCGCGGGGACCGCGTGCCGCAGCCGGTCCAACGCCCCGTCGGAGGGCCGCAGGTCCTGGACGGCGCCGCTCAGCAGGACGCGCAGCGCCTGCTCTTCGCCGCTCTCGCCCGCCGCGCCGCTCTCGGTGCTCCCGGCCGGGGCGTTCTTGTGGTCGTCCATCATGACTGCGCAGCCTCCATCGCCACCCGCAGCGCGGCAATGCCCCGCGATCCGTACGCCTTCACCGAGCCGAGCGATATGCCGAGCGTCTCCGCGACCTGGGACTCCGTCATGTCCGCGAAGTACCGCAGCACCAGTACCTCACGCTGGCGCCGCTGGAGTCCCCGCATCGCCTTGATCAGGTCGTCCCGCTCCAGCTGGTCGTACGCGCCCTCCTCGGCGCTGGCCATGTCCGGCATCGGCTTCGACAGCAGCTTGAGGCCGAGGATGCGGCGGCGCAGCGCGGAGCGCGAGAGGTTGACGACGGTCTGGCGGAGGTACGCCAGCGTCTTGTCGCGGTCCCGGACCCGGTTGCGGGCCGAGTGGACGCGGATGAAGGCCTCCTGGACGACGTCCTCGCAGGAGGCGGTGTCGTCGAGGAGCAGCGCGGCGAGGCCGAGGAGGGAGCGGTAGTGCGCCTGGTAGGTCTCGGTGAGGTGGTCGACGGTGGTGCCGGCCACCACGGCCTTCTCGGCGCCCTCCGCGCTATCGCGGGGTGCGGGCACGCGGCCGCCCCGGTCCGGTGCCGCGGGCAGCGGCGTGACGGGAGCCGCTCCGGCGGGCGGGACGGGCACGATCACCGTGATCTCGCCGGGGAGCCGGGAGCGCCGGCGCGACGGAACGATTCCGGTGCGCGCCGGTACGACGGCGAAGTCGAGCAATGCTTCTGCCACGCCAGTTGGACACGCGTCCCCCCGTCAGGGTTGTACGCGCGAGGCAGATCGTTCAGCAATATCCCCATTGCCCTCATGCGTACCCGCTCTTCCCGATTGCCCCGTCTTTTGAGACGGCAGTCGGGCCATCACCTTGATCAAGGGATCGGCATCGATCCTACAAAGTGAATTACGCAGATTCACCCGCGATCAGTTCCGAGATCTGAGTGGCATTCAGGGCCGCGCCTTTGCGCAGATTGTCCGCGCAGACGAAGAACTCCAGCGCATGGTCGTCATCGAGCGAGGACCGCAGCCGGCCCACCCAGGCCGGGTCCGTCCCGGCCGCGTCCGCCGGAGTCGGGAACTCCCCGGCCGCCGGATCGTCGACGAGCACCACCCCGGGCGCCGCCTCAAGGACCTCGCGCGCGCGGGCGGCGTCCACCCGGGTCTCGAACCGCGCCCGGACGGTGAGCGAATGCCCGGCCAGGACCGGTACTTGTACGCAGGTCACCGCCACCGGCAGGTCCGGCAGCTCCAGGATCCGCCGGGTCTCCGCCCGTACGGCCAGCTCGTGAGAGGACCAGCCGCCCTCTCGCAGCTCCCCGGACCACGGCACCACGTTGAGGGCGAGCGGGCCCGCGAAAGGCCCGGTGTCCTCGCCCACGGCGCGGCGCACGTCCCCGGGCTTCTCCCCGAGGTCGGTCCCCGCGACCAGCGACACCTGACGGCGCAGCGCCTCCGCGCCGGCCCGCCCCGCCGCGCTCGCGGCCTGGTACGAGGAGACGGCCAGGTCGGCCAGCCCGTACTCGGCGTGCAGCGCGCCCACGGCCGCGATCATCGCGGCCGTCACGCAGTCGGGTCCGGCGACGATCCCGCGCGGCCGCAGCCGTACGGCGTGCCCGTTCACCTCGGGCACCACCAGCGGCACCTCGGGGTCCTGGCGGAAGGCGGCCGACTGGTCGACGACCACCGCCCCGCGCGCGGTGACGACGGGGGCCCACTGGGCCGAGACCTCGGCCGGGGTCAGGAACAGCACCACGTCGCCCGCCCCGAGGCCGTCGAAGGCGTCCTCGGTGAGGGCGAGCACCTCGGCCTCCTCCCCGCGCACGGCCAGCATCCGGCCGGCCGAGCGCGCGGAGGCGATCAGGCGTATGTCGCCCCAGACGTCCGCCCGCTGGGACAGGATCTGGAGCAGTACGGAACCGACTGCCCCGGTCGCCCCGACCACGGCGAGCGCCGGGCCGGAGGACCGGTCGGCCGTCATCGTCCGGTGCCTCCGTAGACGACGGCCTCGTCGCTGTCGGAGTCGAGGCCGAAGGCCGTGTGCACGGCGCGGACGGCCTCGTTGACGTCGTCCTGGCGGGTCACGACCGAGATGCGGATCTCGGAGGTCGAGATCAGCTCGATGTTGACGCCCGCGTCGGACAGCGCCTGGAAGAACGAGGCGGTGACGCCCGGGTTCGTCTTCATGCCCGCACCGACCAGGGAGATCTTGCCGATCTGGTCGTCGTAGCGCAGCGAGTCGAAGCCGATCTTGCCCTTCGCCTTCTCCAGGGCCTCGATGGCCTTGTGGCCCTCGGTCTTGGGGAGGGTGAAGGAGATGTCGGTCAGACCCGTGGAGGCGGCCGACACGTTCTGCACGATCATGTCGATGTTGATCTCGGCGTCCGCGATGGCGCGGAAGATCGCCGCGGCCTCGCCCGGCTTGTCCGGAACGCCGACGACCGTGATCTTGGCTTCGGAGACGTCGTGAGCGACTCCGGAGATGATGGCGTGCTCCACCTGCGCGTCCCCTTGCGGATTCTCGTTGCTGACCCAGGTGCCCGGCAGTCCGGAGAAGGACGACCGCACGTGGATCGGGATGTTGTAGCGGCGGGCGTACTCGACGCAGCGGTGCAGCAGCACCTTGGAGCCGGAGGCCGCGAGCTCCAGCATGTCCTCGGAGGAGATCCAGTCGATCTTCTTGGCCTTCTTCACGACGCGGGGGTCCGCGGTGAAGACGCCGTCGACGTCGGTGTAGATCTCACAGACCTCGGCGTCCAGCGCCGCGGCGAGCGCGACGGCGGTGGTGTCCGAGCCGCCCCGGCCGAGGGTGGTGATGTCCTTGCTGTCCGCCGACACGCCCTGGAAGCCGGCGACGATGGCGATGTTGCCCTCGTCCAGCGCAGTCCGGATACGGCCCGGCGTGACATCGATGATGCGCGCTTTGTTGTGGACCGAGTCGGTGATGACGCCTGCCTGGCTACCGGTGAACGACTGGGCCTCGTGGCCCAGGTTTTTGATCGCCATGGCCAGCAGGGCCATGGAGATCCGCTCTCCGGCGGTCAGCAGCATGTCGAATTCGCGCCCGGCAGGCATCGGGGATACCTGCTCGGCGAGATCGATCAGCTCGTCCGTCGTGTCGCCCATCGCGGAAACCACGACGACCACCTGGTGGCCGTTCTTCTTGGCATCCACGATCCGCTTGGCGACGCGCTTGATGCCTTCGGCATCGGCTACGGAGGAGCCTCCGTACTTCTGCACGACAAGGCCCACGTGCGCTCCTCGCTCAGTCCGTCTCATTGCTGGTGCAGTGTAACGAGCGACCGGGATCCGACCGCCACGTACCACATCATGAGACGAAAAGATCAGAATCCGGGTTCCCTACTTCCCGGGCAGACCCAGCCGGGCACCGATCTCCTCGGCCATCACCCGCCCGGCCTGCTCGGCGAGCTCCTCCTCGGCCAGGTCCTCGTCCGTGTCCAGCCCGTCCAGGGCCTCCAGCGGCTGGTCCAGGCGCACGTGCGCCACCAGCGACTGCAGGGCGCGCAGGGTGGCCGAGGCCGTCGAACCCCAATTGGAGAAGTACGAGAACTGCCACCACCACAGCGCCTCGGTCGTCCGCCCGGCCCGGTAGTGCGCCAGCCCGTGCCGCAGATCGGTCACCACGTCCGCGATGTCGTCGGAGATCCGGTGCGCGACGGGCGTCTTGCGCGGCTCGTACGGGTCGAAGACCTCGGAGTACACGTCGACCGGCTCCAGCATGTACGCGAACCGCTCGCGCAGCTCGTCGACGTCCGGCTCCGGGCCGAGGTCGGGCTCGTAGCGCTCGTCCGGCACGACGTCCTGGTACGCGCCCAGCCGGCCGCCCGCCAGCAGCAGCTGCGACACCTCCAGGAGGAGGAAGGGCACCGCGCTGTCCGGGTCCTCGCCCTTGGCCACCTCGGTGACCGCGACGATGAAGGACTCGATCTGGTCCGCGATCTGGACGGCGAAGTCGTCCGGATCCTGGCCCAGGGCGTGCAGCGTTGCGTCAGACATCGAGAAGTCGCCTTCCTTCAAAGGCCCGCCCGAGCGTGACCTCGTCCGCGTACTCCAGATCTCCCCCGACGGGGAGCCCGCTGGCCAGGCGGGTGACCTTCAGGCCCATGGGCTTGATCATGCGGGCGAGGTACGTGGCGGTCGCCTCGCCCTCCAGGTTCGGGTCGGTGGCCAGGATCAGCTCGGTCACCACCCCGTCCGCGAGGCGCGCCAGCAGCTCGCGGATGCGCAGGTCGTCCGGCCCGACGCCCTCGATCGGGCTGATCGCACCGCCGAGGACGTGGTACCTGCCCCGGAACTCGCGGGTCCGCTCGATCGCGACTACGTCCTTCGGCTCCTCCACGACACAGATGACCGTGGTGTCGCGGCGCGGATCGCGGCAGATGTTGCACCGCTCCTCCTGCGCCACGTTCCCGCACACCGCGCAGAACCGGACCTTGTCCTTCACCTCAAGCAGCGCGTGCGCGAGGCGGCGGACGTCGGTGGGCTCGGCCTGCAGGATGTGGAAGGCGATCCGCTGCGCGCTCTTGGGCCCGACGCCGGGCAGCCTGCCCAGCTCGTCGATCAGGTCCTGGACCACGCCTTCGTACACGGACTGCCTTCTTTCGCTAGGGGGCTGGGGGGCTGGCTGACGACTGACTAGAACGGAAGACCGGGGATACCGCTACCGCCGGCGCCGCCCAGCCCGGAGGCCAGGGGACCCAGCTTCTCCTGCTGCAACGCCTGGGCATTCTCGTTGGCGGCCTGCACCGCCGCGACCACCAGGTCGGCCAGCGTCTCGGTGTCCTCGGGGTCCACGGCCTTCGGGTCGATCACCAGGGCCCGCAGCTCGCCGGAACCGGTGACCGTCGCCTTGACGAGGCCGCCGCCCGACTGGCCCTCGACCAGGGCCAGCGCCAGGGCCTCCTGGGCCGCCGCGAGGTCCTGCTGCATCTTCTGGGCCTGCTGGAGCAGCTGCTGCATGTTGGGCTGGCCACCACCGGGAATCACAGGTACTCACTCCAATACCGTCGGGACGTCGCGACCTCGCAACGCTTGGTCAATCTGAGCCTACGTGCTCCCCGGGCGGCGCGCCCTACGCCGTGAGGACCAACTCTTTCGAGTGAAGGTCGGGGCGTACGCGTACCTGCTGGAGACCTCCTTGCGAGCGGAAAACCGGGGATTCGTCGCCCATGGCCCGTCATTCGAAGGTAGGAAGAGCATGCGCACCATTGCGCACACGCGCACCACCACACGTCAGCGCAGGCAGAGGGAGTGCCGGGTGAGCCAGCCGGAGATGCAGCCCGAGGGGCCACCCCGGGATCCCCGGGAGGAGGGCAGCGGGCCGATGGCGGCGGGCGATCTGACCGGCGGGCCGTTCCCCCTGGGAGACTGGGGCGAGCCCGCGGAGCGGCTCGACGAGCTCTACCGGCGAGTAGAGGCCGATGCGCTGCGCACGGCGGAGTGGTATCTGTCGGATCGGGCGTGGAAGCGCCGCGGCGCGCGGATCCTGCGGGCGGGGGCGGCGGGGGGCGCCGTCGTGGGCGCCGCGATGCCACTGCTGGAACTGACCGGTTCCGCCCCCGGCGCGGCGTCCTACGGCTACCTGTCCCTCCTCCTCGCCGCGGCCTGCCTGGCCTGCGACCGCTTCTTCGGCCTGACGGCGGGCTGGATGCGGGACGTCGCCACGGCGCAGGCGGTCCAGCGCCGTCTGCAGACGCTCCAGTTCGACTGGGCCTCGGAGAACGTACGGGAGATCCTGGGCCCGACGGAGGGCACGGCGAGCGAGGCGGCGGAACGCTGCCTCACGGTGCTGCGGCGCTTCTCGGAGGACGTCTCGGAGCTGGTGCGCTCCGAGACGGCGGAATGGATGGTCGAGTTCTCCCCGGGCCCCGCCCCGCTCCTGATGCAGTCCCTGACGGCCTCCGCGACCCGCCCGGACGCCACCACCCCCCCGACCCGCTTCCCCCTCCCCCCGGGCACCCGCCCGAACATGCCCCGCCAACGCCCCCCGGAACAACCCCGCTGACCACCCCCACCGGGGCCGGGCACCCACCCCCTGCCACCGGGTCCCGGGGCCGGCCCACCCAGCCCCGCCGGCGTTTGAGGCGCGGGGCACGGGGGCCTGGGCTCGCCCCATCCAGCCCCGCCGGCGATTGAGGCACGGAGGTCCGGGGGGCCGACACCCCGGCAACGGCGCCGCAGACCGGCACGGGGGCCTGGGCTCGCCCCACCCCAGCCCCGCCGGCGATTGAGGCGCGGAGGTCCGGGGGCCGACCCCCCGGCAATGGCTCCGCAGACGGGCACGGGGGCCGGGGCTCGCCCCGGGAAACGGAGAAAGGGCGGGGCGGGGAGACGGCACCGCGCAGCGGGGGCCACCCCGGGACCGGGACCGGGACCGCTGGAGCCCCGTAACCCTGGACCGGCGCCGCCGCACCCCCGGGACGGAACCGGCGTCAGCTGAAGATGATCATCGACCCCTGCCCAAGACTCCGCGTCGCCGCCGCATGCAACCCCAGCCACACATGCCGCTCCCGCGCGAACGGACTGTCGTCATACGGAATCGGCCCTGCCGGCTCCTCCAACGACGTCGGCCTCCCCGGCGGCGCCGGCGCCGCCGGCGGATTCAACGGGTCGATCCCGATCGCCGGCGCGACGAACCCCAGCTCCCGCAGCAACCCCTGCGCCGACCCCAGCGGCCCGCCCCCCGCCAACAGCTCCTCATTGGCCAGCGGCGCCGCGAAGTCCACCGGCACGTACGCCCCGGCATGGTCGTAGTGCCACACCAGGTGCGACTGCTGCGCCGTCGCCTCGAACATCTCCAGCAGCTGCTCGTAGTCCCCGCCCAGCTCGTCCACCGGAGTCACCGGCAGCCCGCAGATCTGCAACAGGTACGCCCGCCGCAGGAAGTGCAGGGCGTCGTAGTCGAATCCGGCCACCGGGGCGACGTCCCCGGACAGCCCCGGCATGTACGCGAACACGGGCACCGACGGGAGCCCCGCCTCACCCAGCGCCTTGTCGTACGAGGCGATCTCTTCCGCGAAGGGGTTGTCGGGGCTGTGGCACAGCACGTCGACAAGGGGGACCAGCCACAGGTCACAGGCCACGCGGCCTCCGATCAGTCGTTGCCGCCGATCGGGCCAGCGTAGTGCGCCGAACACCCTCCGCGAAGGGGTGCGCAGAACTCAACGCGGCGGACGCACGCCACCGGCCCCGCCACGAGCCCCGCCATGAGCCCCGCCACGAGCCCTGCCATGACCCCCGCCAAAGGCCCCGCCACCGGGCCCGGCCCTCACAACCCCGCCGCCCACTCCAGCCCGTGCTGGTTGTACGCGTGCACCAGCCGCCGTACCTCCTCCGCGTCCGCCCGCGTCACCGCCTCCACCAGCTCGCGGTGCCCGTCCCACAGGGCCTCCCGCATCAGCTCCGGCCGCCGCTGCAGGTGCGGCACGGCGAAGACCCAGGTCTGCACCCGGATCCGGTGCAGGAACTCCGAGATGTACGCGTTCCCGACCAGCCCGCTCAGCTCCCGCCAGAACCGCAGGTCGTAGCCGATCAGCACTTCGAGCGAACCGCTCTGCGCCGCCCGCCGCGCCTCCTCGGCCCGGCGCCGTACCGACACCAGCATCTCGGCCGCGCCCGGCGCGGTCCCGCGTTCGACGAGCCGGCGGAAGATCCCGTCCACGATCAGCGTCCGGGCCTCGATCATCCCGACGAAATCGGCCACGGAGTAGACCCGGACCCGGAACCCCCGGTGCTGCACGGACTCCAGCAGCCCCTGCGCCGCGAGGTCCACGAGCGCCTCGCGCACCGGGGTCGCGGAGACCTCGTACTGCTCCGCGATCTGCTTGACCGTGAACTCGGTCCCCGGCGGCAGGCGTCCCGCGAGCACCTCGTCACGCAGCGCGTCCGCGATCTGCCGGCGAAGTGTGTTGCGGGTGACAGCGCCGCTGCCTGGCATAGGGGTCCGTCTCCTCTGTAGAACTTCGGACACCTTAGGCCAGGCAGCGAGGCTGAAACCGATCGATTCGCGACCGTTATGAGGATGAACGGCCCGTTATCCGGCCGCTACCCCGCGACCGCGTGCCGGTCCGCGACCGTCAGCGCCTCGTCGAGGAGCGCCAGGCCCTCCTTCGCCTCCGCCTCCGTGACGGTGCACGGCGGGACGACGTGGGTCCGGTTCATGTTCACGAACGGCCACAGCCCGGACTTCTTGCAGGCCGCCGCGAACTCGGCCATCGGCGCGTTGTCGGCGCCCGCCGCGTTGTACGGGACGAGCGGCTCGCGCGTCTCCTTGTCCCGTACGAGTTCCAGCGCCCAGAACACGCCCAGACCGCGCACCTCGCCGACCGAGGGGTGCCGCTCGGCGATCTCGGCGAGCGCCGGGCCGATCACGTTCTCCCCGATGTGGGCGGCGTTCTCGACGACGCCCTCCTCCTCCATGACGTTGATCGTCGCCACGGCGGCGGCGCAGGCCAGGGGGTGACCGGAGTACGTCAGTCCGCCGGGGTAGGGCCGGGTGGCGAAGGTCTCGGCGATCTCGGCGGAGATGGCGACACCGCCCAGCGGCACGTACCCGCTGTTCACGCCCTTGGCGAAGGTGATCAGGTCGGGGGTGACATCCCAGTGCTCGGCCGCGAACCACTTGCCGGTCCGCCCGAAGCCGGCCATCACCTCGTCCAGGACGAAGACGATCCCGTGGCGGTCGCACAGCTCGCGCACGCCCGCCAGGTACCCGGCCGGCGGGGTCATGATCCCGGCTGTGCCCGGCACGCTCTCCAGGATGATCGCGGCGATGGTCTGCGGGCCCTCGAACGCGATGGTGTCGGCGAGGTGCGCGAGCGCGCGGGCGCACTCCTCGGCCTCGGTGGTCGCGTGGAACGGCGAGCGGTACAGGAACGGGCCCCAGAAGTGCACGACACCGGCGGCGGCGGTGTCCGAGGGCCAGCGGCGCGGGTCGCCGGTCAGGTTGATCGCGGCGGCGGTGGCGCCGTGGTACGAGCGGTAGGTGGACAGCACCTTCTGGCGGCCCGTGTGCAGACGGGCCATCCGTACGGCGTTCTCCACGGCCTCGGCGCCGCCGTTGGTGAAGAAGATCTTGTCCAGGTCGCCGGGGGTCCGCTCGGCGATCAGACGGGCCGCCTCGGAGCGCGCCTCCACGGCGAAGCCGGGGGCCAGGGTGCAGAGCTTGGCGGCCTGCTCCTGGATCGCGGCGACGACCTTGGGGTGCTGGTGCCCGATGTTGGTGTTCACCAACTGGGAGGAGAAGTCGAGGAAGCGGTTCCCGTCGTAGTCCCAGAAGTACGAGCCCTCGGCCCCGGCCACGGCGAGCGGGTCGATCAGGGCCTGGGCTGACCAGGAGTGGAAGACGTGAGCGCGGTCGGCGGCCTTCACGGTCGCGCCGGTGACATGAGGGGTCATGTCGTCACGCTAGAAGTGCGCAGGTGGGGAGGGATATCGGCGGACTGTATGGGGGTCGGCTACCGCCCTCGGCACTCTGTCCGCCCGCCGACCATTGACAGCACCCTCCCAAGATGACAGCCTTCTGTCATAAGCCCGGCCCGACCACGTACGCGCGAACGCGCTCGAAAACGCACTCGGAGGCGAGCACCATGAGCAACGACACCACCCCCAAGCCCGTCCACCTCGCGGTCTACGACACCTACGCGGACTGGGAGACCGGCCACACCACCGCGCACCTCACGCAGCGCGGCCACACGGTCCGTACGGTCGGCTTCGCCGCCGGAGAGCCGGTCACCACCATGGGCGGCGTCCGCGTCCTGCCCGACCAGGCCCTGGCCGACCTGCGTCCCGAGGACTCCTCGCTGCTGATCCTGACGGGCGCGTCGCTGTGGGACACCGGCGACGACCTGGCGCCGTTCGCGGCGAAGGCCCGCGAGTTCCTGGCGGCCGGGGTGCCGGTGGCCGCGATCTGCGGGGCCACGGCCGGCCTGGCCCGCGAGGGCCTGCTGGACGGACGCGCGCACACCAGCGCGGTCTCCTTCTACCTCGCCGAGCAGCCCGGCTACGGGGGCGCCGAGCGCTACGTCGAAGCCGACGCGGTCACCGACGGCGACCTGATCACGGCGGGCCCGACGGAACCGGTCGCCTTCGCCCGGGAGGTCTTCGCCCGCCTCGGCGTCTACAAGCCGGACGTACTGGACGCCTGGTACCGGCTCTTCCACGACTCGGACGCCGACGCGTACCCGGTCCTGATGGCGGCGGCGGAATCCGGCGATGCCTGAGCCCCTCACCCTGCGCGAAAAGCAGGACCTGCTGAGCCGGACAGCCCTCGCCGTCTTCCACCTGAACGGCCAATTCCTCTCCGTCTCCGAGGAACTGGCCAAGCCGGCGGGCCTGACGGCGGCCCGCTGGCAGGTCCTGGGCGCGGTCCTCACGCAACCGCTGCCGGTGGCGGGCATCGCCCGGGCCATGGGCATCACCCGGCAGAGCGTCCAGCGCATCGCCGACCTGCTGGCGGCCCAGGGCCTCGCCGAGTACGCCCCGAACCCGGCCCACCGCCGCGCCAAACTCCTCCGCCCGACGGAAGCGGGCCGCGCCGCGATCGCCCGCATCAACCCGGGCCACGCCACCCTGGCCACCCGCCTGGCAGCCCACCTCGGCGAACCCGCCTTCACGGAAACGGCCGCCACCCTCGCCCGCCTGTCGGCAGCCCTGGACACCCTCGCCCAACAGGACACCTAGTGCTGTGACCGGAAAGGTTCACCGGGTCGCGGCACCAGCCACCCCCTGCCCCTCCCGGGCCCCCGCCGGCAACTCCAGCCCTGCCGCCCCCTCCCGGGCTCCGCCACCCCTCCCTCCAGCCCCGCCGCCCCCTCCAGCCCCGTCGGCAAATCCAGCCCCGCCAGCGTTTGAGGCGCGGGGTCTGGGGCGGAGACCCAGGGTCCTCCAGCCCCGCCGGCGCTTGAGGCACGGAGGCGGGGCAGCGCCCCGGGCGGGCGGATCCGGCCAATCCGGCCCAACCGGCGGAGCCACAGGCAACCATCGCCCCCGCCCCCGCCGTCTCCCCCACCAAAGGCCGCCGGCGGCCCACCGGCGGCCCCAGGGGGAGGGACACCCGCATGGAACCGCCACCCCGCAACCGCCCCCCAACCACCACGACCGTGTTCCTCCTGGCCGTGGCCCTCATCGTCACCATCGCCGCCTGCGGCACCGTCTACGCCGTCATGACCGGCAAGCCCACCCGCCGCACCCCCCTCCCCCCGGCACCCCCCACCCCCTTTGTGTCGAAGTCAATAAGCCTGCAGGCAAAGCTTGTTGCCCCTGCCACCCCCACCGCACACTGCCGCACATGGAGCCGTTGACCGTAGTGGCACAACTCTGGGAGCGCATCGCGGCACGTGACTGGAACGGCGTCGGCAAGCTCATCGCCGAGGACGCCGTCATCGAATGGCCCGTGAGCGGCGAACGCATCGTCGGCCGCGCCAACTTCATCGCCGTGAACAGCGACGACTGTTACACCTACACGGACGAACACCCCGTGGACCTGCTCCGCATCCTCGCCGACGGCAACCTCGTCGTCACCGAGGTCGAGATACCTCAGGACCACGTCGTCTACCGCGCCGTCTCCCTCTGGACCGTCCGCGACGGAGAGATCGTCGGCGCCAGGGAGTACTGGACCAGCCCCGGCCAGGACCCCGCGCCCCGCTGGCGCGCCGGCCACGTGGAACCCCTCCTGGCAGACTGACCCGCGTGCTCACGCAACTGATCACCGCGACCGGGGTCCTGGCCCTCCTCACCCTCGTCCCCGGCCCGGACATGGCCATCGTGACGAAGCGCGCCGTCTCGCGCGGCCGCGCCGACGGGCTGCGCACGGTCGGCGGAATCGCCCTCGGCCTGCTGCTCTGGGGCACCCTCACGGTCGCCGGCCTCGCGGCCCTCCTCGCCGCCTCCGCCGGGGTGTACCTCGCGGTGAAACTCGCGGGCGCCGCCTACCTCGCCTGGCTGGGCCTCCAGTCCCTGCGCCACGCGGGCAGAGAACGCCCCCTCCCCAGCGGCCAAGGCACCAGAAGCGCCTGGCGCACCGGCCTCCTCGCCAACGCCCTCAACCCCAAGATCGCCGTCTTCTACACCGGCCTGCTGCCCACCCTCGCCCCGTCCGGCCTGCGCCCCGCCGCCGGCATGGCGCTCCTCGTACTGGTCCACGTACTGCTGTCCGTGCTCTGGCTAGGCTCGTACGTGTACGTCCTCTCGCGCGCCCGGCACTTCTTCGCCCGCCCGCGCGTTCGCGCAACCCTCGACCGCCTCACGGGCGTGGTCCTGATCGCCTTCGGCATCCGCGTCGCGACGGCGGCTTCCTAGTGCCGTGCCGGGCGCCGCGACCCGGTGAACCTTTCCGGTCACAGCACTAGCCCCCGAGCCCGTCCAGCTCCTCCCCGATGGCCGCGCGCAGCGCGTCGTGCCGGGGGCCCAGCGCGTGCCGCTCTCCGCGCCAGCACTCGACCTCCTCGTACAGCCACACCGGCAGCCGGACGAGGTCGGCGGGCTCCCAGTCGTAGCGCGGCCAGACGTGCGCGTGGAGGTACGGGTCGGTGTTGCCCAGGATCTCGATGTTCACGCGGCGGAAGGCCGGGTCGAGCCGCCGGCAGGCCCGCTCGACGGCCTCGGCGAGCCGCTCCGTGTCGGTGAGGTACGCGAGCCTGCGCGGCCGGGGCAGGTCCGAGAGCCGGGTGACGGCGGGATCGTCGGTCAGCAGCACCGAGTACCCCGGCAGGAACTGCCGGTCCCCGATCGCGGCGAATCCCGAGTCGAGGCGGCGCATGACGGTGGGGTTCTCGCCCCGGTGCGCGCTGCCGATGCGGTCGTGGCGCCAGTCGGTGTCGATCATCCCGGGACCCTAGCCGAACGAGCGCGCTCCATAAGTGACCTGACTCTCAGGTAGCCCCCGTCATACCTGAGAGCTACGGCCAAAGGCGGCTCCGCAGCGTGACGCCGACGAGGGGGCCGGATTCCTAACTTCGGTACCAGAGACGAACGCTCGACACAGAGCACCCGAGCGCCCGAGCAACCGAGCGCCCGAGCGCCCCTTTGGACCGGAGGAACAACACACCATGACCCGCGCCCGCTTGCACCGCACCCTTCTGGCCGGTCTCGTCGCCGCGGCCGTCGTGTTCCCCCTGTCCGCCGCGGCCTCGGCCCCCAACACCCCGTCGCCCGCCCCCGCGTCCTTCCCCGCGCACACCGCACCACGAGTCCGGTACGCCGAGAACCTCGCCAACCTCGGCGAGGCGGCCCGGATGGCGCAGGACGCGGGGCGTACGGGCCGGGCCGCGAAGCTGCGGGCGATGGCCGAGGGCACGCCCGGGGCTTCGCAGGCGCCGCGTTTCCTCACCTTCGACGGCCGCGGCAAGGGCCGCGCCGTCGAGGTGTTCGGCGATCTGGAGACCGCCGACCGGGTCACCGTCCTGGTGCCCGGGTCGGACACCACGCTGGACACCTACCAAAGGTTCCGTGCCGGGGCCGTCGCCCTGCAGCAGCGCCTCCAGGCCGAGCACGCCCGCTCCGCCGTGGTCGCCTGGCTCGGATACGACACCCCCGGCACGGTCAGTCCGACCGTCCTGACCGCCGGCCGCGCCGATGAGGCGGCCTCCGAACTGGAGCCCTTCCTGACCGGGTTGGGAGAGCTCACCCCGCCCGGGGCCCGGCTCTCGCTGCTCTGCCACTCCTACGGTTCGGTGGTCTGCGCCCGGACGGAGACGGGGCCCAAGGTCACCGACGTCGTCCTGTTCGGCAGCCCGGGGACCGGCGCCGACACCGCCGGTGAGCTGCCGACCGGCGCCCGGATATGGGCCGGGCGGGGCAGCGGCGACTGGATCGGGGGCGTGCCGCACGTCCGGGTCGGCGGCGTCGGCTTCGGAACCGACCCCGTGGATCCCGCCTTCGGCGCCCGCGAGTTCGCCGCCGGCGGCGCCGGGCACAGCGACTACCTCAAGCCCGGCACCACCTCCCTCGACCAGCTGGCCCGCATCGTCCTCGCCGCCGCCCCGGAGGTCTCCCATGGCTGAGCTCCGTGCCCGCTGGTCCGCCCTCGCGGACCGGGTGGAGGCCCGTACCCCGGCCGGCCGGGACCGCTCGGTGGACGCGCTGCGCGCCCTCGCGATCCTCGGGGTGGTGCTGGGCCACTGGCTGGTCACCGCGCTGACCACCGCCGACGGCGGCCTGAGCACCACCAGTCCGCTGGCGCACATGAGCCCGCTGGCGCCGGTCTCCTGGGTGTTCCAGACCCTGTCCGTGTTCTTCCTCGTCGGGGGCCACGTGGGGGCGCGCGGTCTCGCGTCGGCGCGGGAGCGCGGGGTCCCGTACCGCGTCTGGGTGGGGCAGCGGCTGAGCCGGCTGTTCCGTCCGGTCGCGGCGGTGCTCGGGCTGTGGTCGGTCACGGCGGGCGGGATGCTGCTCGGCGGGGTGGAACTGGGCACCGTCCACACGCTGCTCACGCTGGTCCTGTCGCCGCTGTGGTTCCTGCTGGTGTTCGCGGCGCTGACGGCCGCCACCCCGCTGGTGGCGCGGCTGCATCCGGTGGCGCCGCTGGCGGTGGTGGCGGGCGTGGACGTGTGGCGGTTCGGCTTCGGCGGCGCTCCCGGGTGGCTGGGCTGGATCAACGTGGCCGCCGGCTGGCTCGTCCCCTACACCCTGGGGGCTGCCTGGTCCCGTGGGGCGTTCGCCCGGCGCACCCCGGCCGCCCTGCTGCTCGGCGGGGGCGTGCTCGCCACCGCCGCCCTCGTCCTGTGGGGCGGGTACCCGGCGTCGATGGTGGGTGTCCCCGGGGCCGCGATATCGAACCTGAACCCGCCGACGCTGGCCGCGGTGGCCTTCGGCCTGGCCCAGTGCGGGCTGGCCCTGCTGGTGCGCGAGCCCCTGGCCCGGGCCATGCGCCGCCCGACGGCCTGGGCGAAGGTGGCCCTGGTGAACCTGTCCGCGATGACGATCTTCCTGTGGCATCAGACCGCCCTGATGGCCGTCACCGCGCTGGGACTGCTGGCCCCCTTCGACCTGCCCGGGCTGCACACCGTCCCCGACTCCCCGCGGTGGATAGCGGCCCGGCTGCTGTGGCTGCCGGTGTTCGCCGCCGCGCTGGGGGTCTGCTGGGCCGCGTTCCGTACCTACGAACAGGCCTCCCGGCGTCCGAAGCCGTCCCGCTCCACCCGTACCGCCGCCGTCCCCCGCCCCAGGACGGGCCCCGCCAAGGAGATCAACCATGTCTAGGACCCGCCTTAGCCTGGACCGCGTGACCCAGTCGACCGAGCCGCCCTCCTCCGCCGCCGACGCCGAAGACCGCGCCTTCCTGCCGGGCGGCCTGGCCCGGGAGCTGTTCACGCTGAAGCGGGATCCCCTCCCGAAGATGTCCCGGCCGCGCTGGCTGGCCTGGCTGCCGCATGTGGTCCTCACCTACGCGGCCATACCCTGCGGGGTCCTGACGGGGATGCAGCTGAACGACCACTACAAGGTCACCGGCGCGGCCGTGCTCGGGCTGTCGCTGCTGACGTCCGCGACGATCCTGCTCAGCATGTTCCGGCCGATCGCCGCCTGGTGGCTCGGGCTCGCGGCCGCCGCGCTGATCGCCTGGGTCATCCACGACCACGTCGGCCAGGGACAGTCCTGGCCGTGGACGCCCGCCGGGCCGTTCACGTTCGCGCCCCTGATCCTGATGGTCGCCCTGCGGGTGCCGCCCCGGGTGACCGTCTGGGTCATCGGCATCACGCTCGCCCTCTCCGGGCTGGCCGAGGCCGTCCTCAGACCGCCGCACAGCCAGACGATCATCGCGGGCGTGGCCATCCTCTTCGGGTTCGTGGGCCTCCTCGGCTACGCCCTGCGGGCCACCCGCCTGGCCCGCGGCAAACTCGTCGAGCAGGAGACCCTCACGGAGGAGGAGCGCGCCCGTCGGACCTTGCTGGAGGAGCGCAGCCGGATCGCCCGCGAACTGCACGACGTGGTCGCCCACCACATGTCGGTGATCTCCATTCAGGCGCAGGTCGCCCCACACCTGGTGGAGAACCCGTCCGCGGAACTCAAGGAGAACCTGACCGGCATCCGGGAGAACGCTCTGGAGGCCCTGACCGAACTGCGCCGGGTCCTGGGCGTGCTGCGCTCCGAGCACCCCGACGACCCCGCGAACCCCCACCACCCGCAGCCCACCCTCGCCGAGCTGGACGGGCTCGTCGACAACGTGCGCGGCGCCGGGCTGGAGGTCACCACCGAGATAGCCGGCGTCCGGCGGCCGCTGACCCCGGGCGTCGAGCTCACCGCGTACCGGATCGTGCAGGAGGCGCTGAGCAACTGTCTGCGCCACGCGCCCGGTTCGCGGGTGGAGGTCGGCGTCGCCTACGGGCCGCGCGACCTGCACCTGTGCGTCGCCAACAGCGCGCCGACCCGGCCGGCCCCGCCCTCGCACGGCGCGGGGCACGGGCTGCTCGGGATGCGCGAGCGGGCGGGCATGCTGGGGGGCGAGCTGGCGGCCGGCCCGCGCCCCGACGGTGGGTACGAAGTGTCCGCCGTGCTCCCCATGGACCCCCGCACGGATGCCCGGGACGGCGCCCCAGGCTCCTCCCCCGACCCGAAGAAGGACGTATGAGCACCCCGATCAAGGTGATGATCGCCGACGACCAGATGATGGTCCGGCAGGGCTTCACCGTGCTCCTCAACGCCCAGCCCGACATCGAGGTGATCGGCCAGGCCGTGGACGGCGCCGACGCGGTGGCGAAGGTCGCCGAGCTCGGCCCGGACGTGGTCCTGATGGACATCCGCATGCCCGGGATGGGCGGCATCGAGGCCACCTCCGTCATCACCGGCGACCCGGCCGCCGCGGTGAAGGTGCTGGTGCTGACCACCTTCGACCTCGACGAGTACGTGTACGAGGCGCTGCGCGCCGGGGCGTCCGGGTTCCTGCTCAAGGACGCCTCGGCCGACCAGCTCGCGGAGGCGGTGCGGGTGGTGGCGGCCGGGGAGGCGCTGCTGTCGCCGAACATCACCAAGCGGCTGATCACCGAGTTCTCCCGGATGGGGGCGCCGCGGGGGCCGTCGAAGGCGCGGCTCGGGGAGCTGACCGAGCGGGAGACGGAGGTGCTGTCGCTGATCGCCCAGGGCCTGTCCAACGCGGAGATCGCGGGGCATCTGATCGTGGCCGAGCAGACGGTGAAGACGCATGTGGGCCGGATCCTGGTGAAGCTGGGCCTGCGGGACCGCACGCAGGCGGCGGTGTTCGCGTACGAGACGGGGCTGGTCCGTCCGGCGGGGTACTGAGCAGCCCTCGTAGTACTTGAGGGGGATCCAGGGAAATCCCCATCAGCGGCGACGCGGACGACGGGGCGGCGGACCTACGGTTCTGTATGTGAGCGAGACGACCACCGGGGGGACAGCCCGGACACCGGAATTCAGAATGGCGTCGGGGTTGCTGAAGACCCTGCGCCGTGACCTCATCGACGATGCCTTCGCCTTCCGGCCACTGCCGCGGGCGGGGACGGACGGACCGCTGGTGCGGCTCCTGCCCCGGGGGATACGCCGGCGTGCGGGGTGGGCCCCGCACGCGGTGGTGGGGGCGATGGCCGCCATCGCCTTCGCGACGACGGCCGTCACGCAGGCCTCCTTCCTCGGTGATCCGGGCCGGCTCTTCGCGGCGCTGCTGGCGACCGTGCCGGTCCTGATGACCCTGGTCCGGCCGATCGCCGCGTGGTGGGCCGCGGTGGCGGTGACGATGGTGCTGGGCCTGCTGGACGGCCCGTCGCTGACCTGGCCGTGGACTCCGGGCAGCTTCGTCGCGTACATCGCCGTCATGGTCCTGGTGACGCTGCGGACCGGGCCTCGGGTGGCGGCGTGGATGTGGACGCTGACGGTGACGTTCGGCCTCGTATTCACGTTCATGATCGGCAACCGGTACGGCGCGACCTTCGGCCCGATGCTCGTGGTCTCGGCGATCGCCCTGGCCCTCGCGAGCAGCATCCAGGTCCGGCGGCACGCGAAGGCGGAGGTCTCCGCGCAGCAGGAGGTGACGGCGGTCGAGCGGGACCGGCGGACGCTGCTGGAGGAGCGGACGACCATCGCCCGCGAGCTGCACGACGTGGTGGCGCACCACATGTCGGTGGTGGCGATCCAGGCGGAGGCCGCCCCGTACCGGGTGAAGAACCCGCCGCCGGAGCTGGAGGCGGCGTTCGTCACCATCCGGGAGAACGCGGTGGCGGCCCTGACGGAGCTGCGGCGGGTGCTGGGCGTGGTGCGCTCGGCGGACTACGAGGCGCCGGATGCCCCGCAGCCGACGCTGGCCTCGCTGGACGGGCTGCTGGCCAATGTGCGGGAGGCCGGGCTGAGCGTGGACAAGACGGTGACGGGCTCGGTGCGGGAGCTGCCGCAGGGCGTGGAGCTGTCGGCGTACCGGATCATCCAGGAGGCCCTGAGCAACACCCTGCGCCATGCGCCGGGCGCGACGGCCGGGGTGGAGGTGTCGTACGTGCTGGGCGGCCTGGGGATACGGGTGGTCAACGGCGCCCCGACCGGGGACGTGCGGCCCTCGCCGGGCGCGGGGCACGGGATCACCGGGATGCGGGAGCGGGTGGCCATGCTGGAGGGTGAGATGACGGCCGGGGAGACGGCGGCGGGAGGCTATGAGGTCGCGGTGTTCATACCGGTCCGCAGCCGGACGGAGTCCCGCGATGAGCCGGTGGAGGCGGCGCAATGACGATCAGGGTGCTGATCGTGGACGACCAGATGATGGTCCGCGAGGGCTTCTCGGTCCTCCTGAACGCGATGGACGGCATCGAGGTGGTGGGCGAGGCGGTGGACGGCCGCCAGGCCATCGCGCAGGTCGCGGCCCTGAGGCCGGACGTGGTGCTGATGGACATCCGGATGCCGGAGATGAACGGGCTGGAGGCGACGCGGGAGATCGTGGCGGCCGACACGGACGCGAAGGTGCTGGTCCTGACGACCTTCGACCTCGACGAGTACGTGTACCAGGCCCTGCGGGCCGGGGCGTCCGGGTTCCTGCTCAAGGACGCGTCGGCCCGCCAGCTGGCGGAGGGCGTGCGGGTGGTGGCGTCCGGTGAGGCGCTGCTGGCCCCTTCGGTGACGAAGCGGCTGATCTCCGAGTTCTCGAAGCTGTCCGAGACGCCGAGGCTCGGGGACCCGGGGAGCGTGGGGGAACTGACCGAGCGGGAGACGGAGGTGCTGGTGCTGATCGCGCAGGGGCTGTCCAACGCGGAGATAGCGGACCGGCTCATCGTCGCGGAGTCCACGATCAAGACGCACGTGAGCCGGATCCTGGTGAAGCTGGGCCTGCGGGACCGCACGCAGGCGGCGGTGTTCGCCTACGAGACCCGGCTGGTGACGCCGACCTAGTGCGGTCACAGCACAGGACCTAGGCGGAGGGCCGGGATGCCGCGTCGTGGTCGAAGACCGAGGCGCGGGGGCGGACGGCGGTGGCGATGCTGAGCGACTGGAGGTGGGTGGTGCGGACGGCGGGCTGGTTGGCCTCGCCGAAAATGCCGCCGGTCGCGCCGGTGCCGCCGTTGTAGGGGAGGACGGGGACACCGCCGATGTGGGAGTCGTTGACCTTGAGCATGCCGCCGTTGGTGACCTCCGCGCAGAACCGGTCGATGACCTGCCCGTCCTGCGCCCAGAGGGAGTTGCGCAGGCCGTAGCGGTTGCCGTTGAGGAAGGCGATCACCTCGCAGAGGAGGTCGCCCTCGGCGGGTTCCGCGCCCGACGGCGGGTCCGGGACGACCAGGCAGAGCAGCGGGAAGAAGGTCTCCTCGCGGACCGCCCGCAGCCGGTCGGCGAGGGCAAGGCCCGGGACGCGGAGCACGGTGGGGCGGATGAACGGGCCCGCGTCGGACGGCCGGTCGTCCACGTCCACGAACTCCCCGCCCGCGACCAGCTCGGCGCCCGCCGCCAGGGCCTCGGCCAGGAACTCGCTGAACTCGGCGCGCTTGACCACCGGGCTCAGCAGGGTCCGCGGATCCTCCGGCGGCCCCGGGCGGAGATCGGCGACCAGCTCCGCGAGCTCCTTGACCAGCCGGTCCGCGACGGCCGGGTGGACGATCGCGTGCTTCGGGGTCATACAGATCTGGCCGGAGCCGTAGAAGCGCTCGCACAGGGCGCGGGCGGCCAGGTCGGTCTCGGCGTCGTCCCACACCACCACCGCGTCGTTGCCGGACAGCTCCAGGACCGGCTTCTTCCCGGCGCTCACGCACTCCCGCTCCACCTTCAGGCCCTGCTCGGAGGGGCCGAAGTAGACGAGGTCGTCGCAGTCGGGGCTGTCCAGCCACTGGCGGATCGCGGGGCGGGTCTGGGTGGAGATCAGGTTCAGGGTGCCGGGCGGGGCGCCGAGGCGCTCCAGCAGGGGCTGTACCAGTTCCCGGTAGACGAAGCTGATGCCGAGCGGGGCGGTCGGCGGCGCGTTGACGACCAGGGTGTTGCCCGCCGCCAGCGCCATCACCCCGTAGAAGGAATTGGAGGTCGGCGCGTTGCGCGGCGGGCTCAGGCAGACCACCCCGTCGGCCTTGCGCACCAACCGCAGGCGGCGGCCGCCGACCGCCTGCTCGGGCTCCACCAGCCGGCGGGCGAAGTCGGCCACCGAGTCGGGGCCGAACCCGCAGCGCACGGAAGCGAGTTCCCACCGGGCGAGGCGGACGGGGTGCCCCTCCGCCACCAGCAGCCCGGTCAGTTCGTCGGCGTGCTCGACGACCGCCCGGTACACCCCGTGCGCCAGCTCCAGCCGGTCCGCGAGCGGCACCCGGGCCCAGCCGGGCTGGGCGGCGCGGGCGGCGGCCAGCGCCCGCAGGCCCTGCTCGGGCGTGGACCGCGCGACCCGCCCAGCGATGACGTCCTCGCCGTACGGCAGGTCCTCGCCGCGCTCCAGCCGGGCCTTGAGCGCGAGCACCTCGTAGGGCTCCCGGAGCAGCCGGCCCATGCGCGGCCAGTAGACCCAGCGGGTGCCGGGTTCGGCGGCGCCGGCGACGAATACCTCGTACGAGTGCATCCTCAACGTCCTTGATGGGGAGCGGGAGTTGGTGATCGACATTCAGGCTACGGTACGTGATCGGGCGATCGCTCCGCGTGCCCCCCGCACCCCCGCACATCTCCGCAGCTCCTCGAAGTGCCATGAAAGGCGTTCCCATGACGAACGACGTACTCGACCGCAAGCTGTCCCGCGCCTTCGCCCACTTCGACACCGACGGGAGCGGCCACCTGGAGAGCCAGGACTTCGTGGACCTCGGCTCCCGCATGCTGGCCGCGTTCGGCGAGCCGGCGACCTCCCCCAAGGGCACCGCCGTGATGAGCGGGCTGGTCGACTTCTGGACGGCGCTCAGCGCCGAGCTGGACCGCGCCAAGGACGGCCGCATCGACCTCGCCGAGTACCAGCAGGGCATGCGCCGCCTCTACGTCGAGGGCAAGGCCTACGACACGACGTTCCGCCCGCTCGCCCAGGCGGTCGTGGAGCTGATCGACACCGACGGCGACGGGACCGTCAGCCGGCAGGAGTTCCACACCGCCCAGCGCGTCTTCGACGGCGGCCTCGGCGAGGCGGCCGCGCAGGAGGCCTTCGCCCGCATCGACTCCGACGGAGACGGGCAGCTGACGGTGGACGAGTTCGAGACCGCCATCCGCGAGTACTACACCGACCCCAGCGACCAGGCCGCGGGCAACGTCCTGTTCGGCCGGCTGTAAGCGAGCCGTCCGGCCCCGAAGCCCCTCCCGTCGCCGCGATCGCCTTTAGGGTGCCGGGATGGGCTTTGATCCGTGGGATGCCGCTTTCGTCGCCGATCCGTACCCCGCCTACCGGGAGTTGCGCGAGCAGGGCCGCGCCATCTGGTGGGAGGCGACCGGCCAGTGGCTGGTGCCGCACTACGCCGACGTGAGCGCACTGCTGCGCGACCGCCGGCTCGGCCGGACGTACCTGCACCGCTTCACCCACGAGGAGTTCGGGCGCCAGGCGCCACCGCCCGAACACGAGCCGTTCCACGTCCTCAACGGGAACGGGCTGCTGGACCTGGAGGACCCCGCGCACGCGCGGGTGCGGCGGCTGGTGGCGAAGGCGTTCACCCCGCGCACCGTGGAGCGGCTCGTGCCCGCCGTCCGCCGGATGGCCGGGGACTTGACGGCCGCTCTGGTCGCGGACGGCGGCGGCGACCTGCTCACCGCCGTCGCCGAACCGCTGCCGGTGGCGGTGATCGCGGAGCTGCTCGGCGTGCCGGAGTCGGACCGGGGGCCGCTGCGGCCCTGGTCGGCGGACATCTGCGGGATGTTCGAGCTGCGGCCGGACGAGGAGACCGCGCGCCGCGCGGTCCGGGCGAGCGTGGAGTTCAGCGACTACCTGCGCGGCCTGATCGCCGAGCGCCGGGGGCGCCCCGGCACCGATTTGATCTCCGCACTGATCGCCGCCCACGATGAGGAGGGCCGCCTCAGCGAGCAGGAAATGATCTCCACCTGCGTGCTCCTGCTCAACGCGGGGCACGAGGCGACGGTCAACACCACCGTCAACGGATGGTGGGCGCTCTTGCGCAATCCGGACCGGCTGGCGGACCTCCGACGCAATCCCGAAAAGTTGTCCACAGCTGTGGATGAACTCGTGCGCTACGACACCCCGCTCCAGATGTTCGAACGCTGGGTGCTCGACGACATCGAGATCGGTGACACCGTGATCCCGCGCGGGGCCGAGGTGGCGCTGCTCTTCGGCTCCGCCAACCGGGACCCGGCGCGCTTCACCGACCCCGACACGCTGGACCTCGTACGGGCCGACAACCCACACCTGACCTTCGGGGCCGGGATCCACTACTGCCTGGGGGCGCCGCTCGCGCGGCGGGAGCTGGAGGCCTCGTTCGGGGCGCTGCTGGCGGAGGGGATCCCGCCACTGCGGCTCGTACGGGAGCCGCGGTGGCGGGACGGGTACGTCATCCGGGGCCTGGAGGAGCTGCTCGTCGAGTTCTAGCGCGCTACGCGGCCAGGTCCCGGCGGCGCAGCGCGGTCAGGCCCGCCGCCAGCAGGGCCGCCGCCAAGGCGGTCAGCGCCACGAGCGGGGCCCACTCCAGGGCCTGCGCGCCCGGCAGCTTCGGCAGGTGGGCGAAGGGCGACAGGTTCAGCACCGCCTGCGGAAGGTTCAGGGCCGGGCCGACCCAGCCCAGGGCCAGCGCGGTCCCCGCGACGGCCCAGGCGGCGCCCGCGAACCGGGGGGCCGCGCCGTGCAGCAGAGCGGCGAGGGCCCCGATGACCCACACCGCCGGGAGCTGTCCGAGGGTCGCGCCCACCGCCCCGGCGACGTCCTGCCCGTGCCCGATGCCGAGGCCGAGCCCCGCCAGCAGCAGGATCAGCGCCGACCCGCCGAAGGCGACGGCCAGATGACCGCCGGCCCAGCGCAGCCGGCCGACCGCGCCCGCGAGCAGCGGCTCCGCGCGCTGCCCCGACTCCTCGCCGCTCAGGCGGAGTACGGAGGAGACGATGTACAGGGCGGCGACCATGCCGAGCATCCCGGCCATCGCGGCGAGGAAGGTGTCGGCGAGGGCGCCCTGGGCGGCGCTCTGGCCGCCCTGCCCGCCCATCCGCTCGATGATCTCGCGGGTCTTGTCGTTGCCGCCGACCAGCTCGGTCGCACCGTCCGTCATGCCGCCGAACACCAGGCCCGCGGCCAGGAATCCGAGGCTCCAGCCCAGCAGGCCGCCGCGCTGGAGCCGCCAGGCGAGCGCCCCGGCCGTGCCGAGCCGGCCCTGCGCCGGGCCCGGCCGGGCGGGGAGGAAGCTCATGCCCACGTCGCGGCGGGCCGCCAGGGCGTACGCGGCCGCCAGCTGCGCCGCCGAGGCCGCCGCGAACAGGGCCAGTACCCACCAGCGTTCGGCCGCGAAGGCCCGTACGTGTTCCAGCCAACCGAGCGGAGAGGCCCAGGTCAGCGCCGAGCCGCCGTCGGCCGTGCCCGCGTCCCCGGCGGCGCGCAGGACGAACGCGGCGCCGACGAACGCCCCCGCGAGCCCCTTCGCGAGCCGCGCGCTCTCGGTGAGCTGCGCGGCGATGGCGGCGAGGGAGGCGAACAGCATGCCGGTGGCGCCGATGCCCAGCCCGAGGGCAAGTGCCCCGCCGGCGCCGCGCCCGGCGAGAGCGGCGGTGACGAGCAGGGCGACCAGCGCGTTGGCGGTCAGGGCGGCGAGGAGGGCAGCCGTGAGCGGGGCGCGGCGGCCCACCATGGCGGCGGAGAGCAGCTCCTGACGGCCCGACTCCTCCTCTTCGCGGGTGTGCCGGACCACGATGACCAGGCTCATGATCCCGGCGAGCAGACCGGCGAAGACCCCTCCGCGCCAGGCGGTCAGGGCACCGATCGAGTCGCCGAAGACGGGTCCGTACAGGGCGCGGAGCGAGCCGTTGGTGGTCATCGTCGCGACGAGGCGGGCCCGTTCGGCGGCCGTCCCGTACACCGATTCGAGGGAGGCGGGCAGGCTCAGCACGAGCATCGCCACGACCAGGATCCAGACCGGCATCATGACGCGGTCGCGGCGCAGGGCGAGGCGCAGCAGGGCCCCGGTGCCCGCCAGTTGGTTCCTCATCGGGACGCACCCGCGTTCGCGCCGGCTCGGACGTCGTCCGCGTAGTGGCGGAGGAAGAGCTCCTCCAGGGTCGGCGGGGTCGAGGTCAGCGACCGTACGCCCGACTGGGTGAGGGAGCGCAGGACGGCGTCCAGCTTGTCGGTGTCGGCCTGCAGGCTGACCTTCAGCCCGCGCACCTCGACGTCGTACACGCCCGGCAGCCGGGCGAGCCCGTTCGGCGGTCCGGCGAGCTCGGCGCTGATCGACGTACGGGTGAGGTGGCGCAGTTCGGCGAGGGTGCCGCTCTCGACGGTGCGGCCCTTGCGGATGATGCTGACCCGGTCGCAGAGGGCCTCGACCTCGCTGAGGATGTGCGAGCTGAGCAGGATGGTGCGCCCGGCGGCGCGGGCGTCGGCCACGCAGCTCTGGAAGACCTCCTCCATCAGCGGGTCGAGGCCCGAGGTGGGCTCGTCGAGGATGAGCAGCTCGACGTCGGAGGCGAAGGCGGCGACGAGGGCGACCTTCTGCCGGTTGCCCTTGGAGTACGTACGGCCCTTCTTGGTCGGGTCGAGTTCGAACCGCTCGACGAGCTCGGCCCGGCGGGCGCGGTCGAGGCCGCCGCGCAGCCGCCCGTAGAGGTCGATGACCTCGCCGCCGGAGAGGTTGCGCCAGAGGGTGACGTCCCCGGGGACGTAGGCGACGCGACGGTGGAGTGCGACGGCGTCGGCCCAGGGGTCGCCGCCGAGCAGCTCGGCGGCGCCGGAGTCGGCGCGCAGCAGGCCGAGCAGGACGCGGATGGTCGTGGACTTGCCGGCGCCGTTGGGGCCGAGGAAACCGTGGACCTCGCCGGTGGCGACCGAGAGGTCGAGCCCGTCCAGGGCGTGGGTGCGGCCGAACGCCTTGTGGAGGCCGGCAACGCTGATTGCCTTCGTCATGATTCCGAACGTACGCTACTTTCACAAAATTGTGAACCTCGGAAATCACGTAAAGTCGGGAGGGTGGCGGACGACATGGATGTACGAGACGTGGACGACGTACGGAGCGACGAGGCGGTCTCCCGCTTCGTGGAGCGGTTCGCCGCACAGCTGACCGAGGCGGGCATGCAGCGCATGGCGGCCCGCGTCTTCGCGCAGCTGCTGGCGAGCGACAGCGGCGCGATGACCTCGGCGGAACTGAGCGAGGCCCTGCGGATCAGCCCGGCGGCGGTGTCGGGCGCGGTGGCCTACCTGACGCAGGTCACCATGGTCAGCCGGGAGCGCGAACCGGGCTCCCGGCGCGACCGGTACGTGCTGCACAACGAGCTCTGGTACGAGACGTTCACCCGGCGGGACCAGGTGCTGACCATGTTCGAGAAGACCCTCCGCGACGGCGTGACGGGCCTCGGCGCGGACACCCCGGCGGGCGCGCGGATGGCGGAGACGGCGGCGTTCTTCGAGTTCCTCCAGGGCGAGATGCTCGCGATGATGGACCGCTGGCGGGCTCACCGGGCCACGCTGGACCTCCCGTAGGGCGCGCCCACCGCCGGGCCGGGCCGGAGGCCGGGGACGAGACCCGGCGCCCCCCGGCACCCGGCACCTCCCGGAGCCCGACCCGACCCGGCCCGGAGCGGGCCGCGCCCGGCCCGGCCGGCAGGAGCCCCGGCCGGCGGACCCCGGCGGGACCGGCTCCGCCCCCGCGAGGTCAGCGCGGCAGCGTCAGGCTCCACGCCGCGCCGCGCAGCGTCCAGGTGCGGCGGCGGATGGGGCCCGCCGGGGCGTGGTCGGCGCGGTAGCGGAAGTCCGCGCCCGACACCGTCACCGTCGCCGCGCGCTCCGTCACCCGGCGGGCGCCGGACAGCCGGACCACGACCTCCGCCAGCCCGCCCGGCTCCCGCGTCGTCACCGCGACGTCCTCCACCTCGTGGTCCACGTCCGCCAGGACCACCCCGTCCGCCTCCACCCGCAGCCGGTGCGCCACCCGCACGGTCGCACCCCCGGCGGGCGCCAGCAGCGTGCGCAGCAGCGACCGCCGCACCGTCCGCGGCCCCAGCGGCGGGATCCGCAGCCCGCCCAGGACCACGCCGTCGCTGTCGTCGACCAGCAGGTCCCGCGCCCGCACCACGCCGTCGAGCGCGGCCCGCGCCGCCATGACGGCCGACAGCGGCACGCCGAGCGACCGGGCCAGGCCGAGCGAGCCGACCGGTCCGACCGGGATCAGCGACAGCGCTTCCTCACCCGACAGGTCACGCGATCGGTGCAACAGCGTCACAGCCCGTACCAGCGCCCCGTCGTCCCCCACGATCACGGGCCTGCGATGGCCCCGGCGGGCGAGGGCCCGCGCGAACTCCTCCGGCGAGTCGGGCAGGCAGATCTTCGCCGCTGCCCCGGCTGACAACACATCTTTCGCGATCCGCACAGACTCGCCGTCCAAACGGCGGGCGACCGGGTCGACGAGCACGAGCAGGCCGCCGACCGGCGCGCCCGCATGGCTCATGGTGGGCTCTGGAGCCGACACCTCGGTCCTTCCTCGGGTAGCATCTTTGTGCAAGAGGCCCTTGCGCTATTGCGCCAGGGCCTTCGTCTATTCCGGGGTACCGGTCCGACGGCTCAGCCTGCGGTGTACATCGTCGTACGCCCCCTGACCTTGGACATGCCCCATCCGGAAGAGGTGTACGCCTGTGCCCGCTCTTGTGCTGCTCGGAGCTCAGTGGGGTGACGAGGGCAAGGGAAAGGCCACCGACCTGCTCGGTGGATCCGTTGACTATGTAGTGCGCTACCAGGGCGGCAACAACGCCGGCCACACGGTTGTCGTAGGCGACCAGAAGTACGCACTGCACCTTCTCCCTTCCGGCATCCTCTCCCCCGGATGCACCCCGGTCATCGGCAACGGTGTCGTGGTCGACCCGGCCGTACTGCTGTCGGAGCTCCGCGGGCTCAACGAACGCGGAATCGACACCTCCAAGCTGCTCATCAGCGGTAACGCGCACCTCATTACGCCGTACAACGTGACGTTGGACAAGGTCGGCGAGCGTTTCCTCGGCAAGCGCAAGATCGGCACCACCGGTCGCGGCATCGGCCCGACCTACGCGGACAAGATCAACCGCATCGGTATCCGCGTCCAGGACCTGTACGACGAGTCGATCCTCACCCAGAAGGTCGAAGCGGCGCTGGAGGGCAAGAACCAGCTCCTCGCGAAGCTCTACAACCGCCGGGCCATCGAGGCCGGCGCGATCGTGGAGGAGATGCTCCAGTACGCGGACCAGATCAAGGGCTACGTCGCCGACACCACCCTGATCCTCAACAACGCGCTCGACGAGGACAAGGTCGTGCTCTTCGAGGGCGGCCAGGGCACGCTGCTCGACGTCGACCACGGCACGTACCCCTTCGTCACGTCCTCGAACCCGACCGCGGGCGGCGCCTGCACCGGTACGGGCGTCGGTCCGACGAAGATCAGCCGCGTCATCGGCATCCTCAAGGCCTACACCACGCGCGTCGGCGCGGGCCCGTTCCCGACCGAGCTGTTCGACCAGGACGGCGAGGACCTGCGCCGCATCGGTGGCGAGCGCGGTGTCACCACCGGCCGTGACCGCCGCTGCGGCTGGTTCGACGCCCCGATCGCCCGCTACGCGACCCGCGTGAACGGCCTGACGGACTTCTTCCTCACCAAGCTGGACGTGCTGACCGGCTGGGAGCAGATCCCGGTCTGCGTCGCGTACGAGATCGACGGCAAGCGCGTCGAGGAGCTCCCGTACTCGCAGACGGACTTCCACCACGCGAAGCCGATCTACGAAAACCTGCCCGGCTGGTCCGAGGACATCACCAAGGCCAAGACGTTCTCGGACCTCCCGAAGAACGCCCAGGCCTACGTGAAGGCCCTGGAGGAGATGTCGGGCGCCCCGATCTCCGCGATCGGCGTCGGCCCCGGCCGGACCGAGACGATCGAGATCAACTCGTTCCTGTAGGACCCGCTGCGAAGCGGTCGAAGGGGTGGGGCGCGACGCGCCCCACCCCTTCGTCATGCCTGGTCACGGCGTTACGAGGGCGCTTTCCGCTGTTGCGGTCCGGTGACACAGAGAGGATCGTTCCAAGATCGTCGGTGGGCGAGGATAAGCACATCGCAGCAGCCCGGGGGAAGAACGAAAACACCGGCCGAGAGCGACACACCTTCTCGTTCGACCCGTCGCTTTGCCCTGTCGCCCGGCCTGCCGCCCTCCGCCGCACGCCCTTGCTGATTCCTTGGGGGGAGTCCACCATGTCCGCTCGCATCTCCGCCGCCGTCACCACCCGCCGTTCCCTCCGCACCGCGGCCGCCACCGCCACCGCCGCCGTCGCCGCCGTCGCCGGTACGGCCCTGACGCCGCTGTCGGCCTACGCCGCGCCCGCCGAAGGCGGCAAGCCCGCGCTGCGGATCGAGCTGGGCGCCCCCATCCCAAGCGGCCCGCTGACCCGCGGCGGTGCGACCGAGAGCTTCGACCTCACGGTCACGAACCCGAGCGACAAGGCCGCCCCGTTCCACCCCTGGCTCCTCGGCAACCTCGGCAGCCCGATCGCGCTCAAGAAGAACGACGTCGTCTTCAAGGTGGACGAGGTCAACGCGCCGGACACCGCGTCCTTCATCGGCGACCAGGACGGCGGCTGGCAGGGCCTGTTCTACCCGGCCGGCAAGGACGCCTCCGCGGGCTTCGAGGTCCCGGCGGGCGGCAAGCTGAAGTGGAAGGTCACCGTCGGTCTCGGCAAGAGCTTCCCGATCAACAGCAACATGTTCGAGCTGCGCGCCAAGACCCTGGCCAAGGAGCTGGCGCCGGGCGGCGACGCCGCCATCGGCTTCAAGGCGACCCCGGCGAAGGGCCCGGCGGCCACGCTGTCCACCCACTTCGAGAACAACGGCTCCTGCGACGGCACGAACGACGAGACCCGCTGCAAGCAGCTCATGCTCTGGTACCGGCACGAGGGCATCGCGTTCACCTCCGACCTCGTCACCCGCCTGACCGTGAAGTTCCCGGGCGACGTCAAGCACCCGGACACCCAGGTGCGCGTGATGGTCGACGGCAACTGGACCGACGTCGCGGCCGACAGCAACGGCACCTTCCTGCTGCCGCGCATGGAGAAGGACTTCCAGGGGATCCCGGCCGAGTCGTTCGCGCTCCAGGTCAAGCTCGGCCCCAAGACGCAGGTCACCCAGCCCACCCTTGTCACCCTTCAGGCGGACGTCGCCCTGGCGGAGAACAGGTCCAAGACCTTCTCCACCACCGCCACGGACTTCAAGCTGGCCCCGGCCAAGCAGGCCGCCACCAAGCCCGAGCAGTCCAAGCCCGCCAAGCCGGCCGGCTCCAACACCCAGACCTCCCAGACGTCCTCGCAGACGGGCTCCGGCTCCTCGGCCGCGTCCTCCTCCCCGGCCGCCGCGCCCGCAGGCGGCAC
The DNA here is from genome assembly GCF_026339935.1 of Streptomyces sp. NBC_01551. Lineage (NCBI taxonomy): Bacteria > Bacillati > Actinomycetota > Actinomycetes > Kitasatosporales > Streptomycetaceae > Streptomyces > Streptomyces sp. NBC_01551. The sequence continues at coordinate 3,508,205 of NZ_JAPEPX010000001.1, read as the reverse complement.
CACCCAGGCCTCGGGCTCCCTCGCCCACACCGGCTCCGACTCCAACTCCGGCCTCTACGCCGGCCTGGCCGCCGTCCTCGTCGCCCTCGGCGGCGCGGCCGCCTGGCTCGGCACCCGCCGCCGCGGCGGCGTCCGCGCCTGAGGCACGCAAACACGGAAGGGGCCCGGCACACCACGCGTGTGCCGGGCCCCTTCGCCGTATGGCCGGGCGGCGTCGGAGGCCGGGCGGCGTCGGAGGGGCCGGATTCGTCCGAGCCGCATCGAGCGGCCGAGGCGTTGGGGCCGCCCGCCAGCCAAGGGTGTTCACCGGTCCGACCCGTCCCGTCAAGGGCGCTCGCTGCGCTCGCGTCGCTCCGCGATGGCCTGCGGCCACCCTTGACCGGCCGCGCCGGCCCGGCAGGCATGAACGCCTGGCGGGCAGCCCCAACAAAGGACGCCCAGGGGGAACGTGTGCCATGCGGCGGCACCCCGTCATGTCGCCGGAAGACGCGTGACGCCGCAGATCGCTACGCGCTCCCGCGCGACGGCGGCCGCGGACCAGCTGTGGCCGGGCACAAGCCGCCAACGATCGCTACGCGCTCCCGTGAGATCGCGACTGCGAATCGCCCGTGGTCCACGGGGAAGCGGTCAGGGCTGGGACTCGGCGTTGCGGACGATGCGGGCGAGGAGGTCGCGGACGGCGGCCGACTCGGCTTCGGAGAGACCCTCGGCCAGGCGGGCGTCGAGCTTTGCCACCAGGGCGTCGGCTTCGGCGAAGACCTCCCGGCCGCGCTCGGTCATGCGGATCTCGATCAGCGTGCCGTGTATCGGGTGCGGGTTGCGGGCGATCAGGCCGCGGGACTCCAGTCGGCCGAGCAGGCTGTTCATCGTCTGCGGGGTCACCGAGAGCCGCCGCGCGAGTTCCGCCGCGTTGATCCCCGGGTTGTCGCTGAGCACGGCGAGCGCGGCCTGCTGCGCGGCGGTGATCCCCGCCTCCCGCACCGCGGCCTCCTTCGCGGCCTGCGTGATGCGTTCGGCCTGCTTGATGTGGGCCAACAGGCGCTCGGAGTAGTGCATGCGCCGAGTGTAGGAGCGGGGGCCAGTAACCGCCAAGACACCAGGCAGCTTGCGTAGAGCTATTCGCATGCTGTTAGCTGCATGCATACGAACCCCACCTTTACGAGGAGTCTGTTGTGACCGTTCGCGTTCGGCCCGCCCTCAGCAATGAACTGGCCCGTGCCATCGTCGACGCCGCCCTCGCGGCCGCACGGGAGACCGACCTGCTGTTCTCCGTCGCCGTGGTCGACGAGTCCGGCCACCTCAGCGCGTTCGCGCGGATGGACGGCTCGGGGCTGATGACCATCCAGATCGCCCAGGACAAGGCCTACACGGCGGCCGCCTTCGGGTTGAGCACCACCGACTGGCACGAGTTCGCCGAGAACGACCCCCAGCTGTCGGTGGGGGCCCGGACCGGGATCGACCGCCTCGTCACGTTCGGCGGTGGGCTGCCGATCGTCGTCGAGGGCCGGCTCGTCGGCGGGATCGGCGTCTCGGGCGGCCACTGGTCGGACGACGTGAAGATCGCGGAGGCCGGTCTGGCCGTCATCCCCGCATGAAACCGGACGCCCCGGCCGTGGTCACGGCCGGGGCGCAGGGGATCAGTGAACCGAGACGACCTGGTAGTCGCCCCAGCTCTGGGTGGTGTTGATCCAGGTGTTCTTGTAGTAGAAGCGCCCGGCACCACAGTTGCTGTACGAGAACGCGGTCACGCTGACGTCGTTCTTCCACCACCAGCCGCCCAGCGACGTGGAGGAGTTCGGGTTGACGTTGAAGCACCGGCCCACGTACGAGCCGTTCTGGTTGCTGCCCTGGACGTAGACCGACCGGGCCCGCCCGGAGGCGTCGTCGATCGTGATCTGCTGGCCGTTGGTGCCGGCGAAGGCCGAACCGGTACCGGCGATCATGCCGGTTCCCGCCACCGCGATCGTGACGGCTGCGGTCGCTATCTTCCTGCGGATCTGCACTGTCTTCCCCCTGAGTTCAGGCGCGTTTGCGGGCGCCTTGTTGATCATGTGCAGCAGCAACTTTCCCCCATCAACTCCCCTCGCTGCAAGCCAATTCGTCGACGGAATCGTCCCCATTCCGTCCCTACTCGGTGACAGCGCCAACCGGCCCTCCCGGGACGTCTGTGTCCAGCCCCGGACGGCCGGCGGACGCCAAGCCGACAGGAGCGCGTAGCGATCGGTCGCGCGCACCGCGAAAGGGTGCGAAAGGGGACGGCGGACGGAACGGACGGGCGGTGCGCCCTGCCCGCCTCCCCCGGGGGCCCGGACAGTCTGTGTCGTTCCGGGGCGGTGGTCGGGGTCAAGGGTGGCCGAAGGCCATCGCGTAGCGACGCGACCGGAGGGAGCGCCCTTGAGGCCGGCCGCCGACCCGGGAGAACACTCGGACTGGCCGGGCCCCCGGGGGTCCTGCGCGATCCCGGGTACGGGAACCCCGCCCCTCCCCGCCCCCGAACGGGCGAGCGCGCTCGGCGCGTCCCGGCCGGGTTCGGGGGCCGGCTCCCGGGCCGCGACACGATCGACCCTGTGCACTCGAACCCCCTCACGCGCCGCGCCGCGCTCCTCGGCCTCACCGCCCTGCTGGCCTCGACCGCCGCCCCGTCCGCCGCCGCCGCCGCGGGTGAACTCGACGGTGAGGAGGTCCGCCGCATCCCCACCGACCGGCGCGTCGCGGCCCTCACCTTCAACGCCGCCTGGAACGAGGACGGCCTCGCGGACGTCCTCGCCACCCTGCGCGGCCGCCGCGCCCCCGCGACCTTCTTCGTCACGGGAGAGTTCGCCGAGGCCCACCCCCAAGCCCTGCGCGACATCACCGCCGCCGGCCACGGGATCGGCAACCACTCCCACACCCACCCCCACTTCCGCGACATCACGCTCCGCGAGGCCGAGCAGGAGATGGACCGGGCCGACCGGGCGATCCGCACCGGGAGCGGCGCCGCCCCGGCCCCGTTCTTCCGCTTCCCGTACAGCGAAGTCACGGAACAGGGCATCGCCGCCGCCAACGCACGCGGTTGGACCAACGTCGAATTCACCCTCGACACCAAGGGCTACCTCGGCACCGAGGGCGGCATGACCGTCAAGGAGGCCGTCTCCCGCGTCGCCGACACCCTGACCCCGGGCCAGATCGTGCAGATGCACGTGGGCACGCAGAACACGGGCGCGGACGTCATCGACGCCCTCGCCCTCCCGGACATCATCGCCCTGCTCCACTCCGAGGGCTACGAAATCACCGACCTGCGCACCGCGCTGCCGGGCCCCGGCAGATAGGACCCGGTCAGGCGTGCGCGGCCCAGCCGGCGAAGTCCGCCCAGGCCGTTGGCGCTACCGCGAACGTGGGGCCGAGGGCCTTGGAGTCCCGCACGTGCACGGCGTGCGGGCAGCTCGCCACCTCGACGCAGTTGCCGCCGCCGCTGTCGCTGTGGCTCGACTTGTGCCAGTCGTAGGCCACCTCGACGCAGTCAGCGCCGCCGCTGTCGCTGTAGCTCGACTTGAACCACCGCAGGGTGCTGGTGCTCATTTCGGTTCTCCCGCCAACCGCTCGATGAGGCCCAGGGATTCGTCCGGGCTGAGGGCCTGTGCGCGGATCTTCGCATACCGATGGGCCAGTCCGGACACCGTGGCCCGGTTGCTCACGAGGATGCTCTCGTCCTCGATTTCCATGTAGACCACGTGGTCGTGGTCCTTCGTCTCCACCAGCTTCATGGCACCGCGGTCTCCCGCATAGGAGCCCTTCAGGCCGCGTTCCAAGGGCAGGACCTGCACGGTGACGTTGACGCGCTGGGCATCCTTGACGAGGGACCGCAGCTGTCCGCGATGGATCTCCCACGAGCCGAAGGGCCTCAGCAGGACGGACTCGTCGAGGATCAGCTCGATCATCGCCATCGGGTCGCGATCGAAGAGCGCTTTGCGGACCATCCGCGCCTCGACCAGCTCCTCGACCTTTGCCTCCGACACTGGCGGATAGCCGCCACGGATCAGCGCCCGGGCGTAGTCCTCGGTCTGAAAGAGGCCATCCACCACGTGGGTCTCATACGAGGAGATGGCGAACGCCGTCGCCTCCAGCTGGGAGAACTGCCGGAAGCGCACCGGATACTTCTCCAGTAAAAGCAGCTCCCGCGCCAGCTCGAACACCCCCATCCCGTCCCCGATGACGGCCTCAAGCTTGACCAGCATGTCGTCGCTCGGCGGCTGCGCCCCCGTCTCCAGGGCGCTGATCGCCGCCGCCGAGTAGCCGATCATCGCCCCCAGCTCCTTCTGGGTCAGCCGTTCCCGCTCCCGGAACGCCCTCACCAGGTGGGACACGAGCCGCGCCACCCCACCCGCCGACACCTTGTTGGCCGCCTTCGCCACGGGCTCACCCCACTCAACCGGACTCAACCAGAATCAACCAGCGGGGCCCGAAACCCTACCGATTCGGCAGTAGAGCCCACGCTCTGGAAAACGGTAGACCTGAACCTTCAAGCTGGTCCCATGAACACCGAAAGTCACCGCCCGCTCACCCCCAACTCCCCTGTCCCCAGCTGGGTTCCAGCAACAGGCATCGGAATCCGCAAGGCAGGAGTGCAATTTGACGCTCTACGTGTGGACGGTGACACCGGACAGAACCTCGCCGATCTCCTCGTCACGCTCACGGGCGGTGACCCCGGCCCGATCCTCACGCAGAGCAACGGCAGGCGGCCGGTCTACTTCCTGATCCCGGTCGGCAGCGCCGCGTACCGGATCTGGCCCCCCGGATTCACCCGGCTGACCTCAGGCCCGCGCCGGCAGACGTACATCCCGATCCCCGCGCTGGAAGGGTCCTGGCCGCTGACCTGGAGGAGCAGGCCCACCTCCGAAGACCGCTTCGTCCACGCCCTCCTCCTCCACCGCGCCGCCTGCCTCTACCAGGCCAGCTGCGAGATCTCCTCGGAAACCACCGCGCAGGCATCCGCCGCCGGGTCGATCAGCGGGAAGTGCCCGACCCCGTCCAGCAGCGTCAGCCCGACCAGCTCGCCCGCCTGAGCGGCGGCAGCAACGTACGACTCCGCGACCTGCTCCGGGACCACGATGTCGTCCCGCCCCTGCACCAGCGCCGTCGCGATCCCCGTCGGCAGCAACGCCGCCGGATCGGCGTACGGCAGGCGCCCGGCGAAGTACTCCTTCCCGCCGAGCAACTGCGCCGACGCCCCGCCACACACTCCCAGATCCTCCGCCACCGCGAAGTCCGCGATGGGGGCCAGCGCCACCACGCCGCGCAGCTGCGGCGGGGAAGGCAGCCTCCAGCCGGCGGGAGCGTCGGCCGGGAGGACGTGCCGGGCGGCCGCCCACAGGGCGAGGTGGCCGCCGGCGGAGTGGCCCGTCACCACGACCCTCCGTACATCCGCCTGCGGCAGCGCGCTCCCCGCCAGCCCGGGGAGCGCGTCCATGGCGGCGGCGACATCGTCGAAGGTCTCGGGCCAGCGCCCCGCCACCGGCCCCTCGCCCCCCTGGTGCGGCAGGGAACTCCCGCGCCGGTACTCGACATTGGCGACGGCGAAACCCCGCCGGGCCAGGAAATCCGCGAAGGGGGTGACGTGCTGGCGGTCGTACGGGGCCCGCCACGCGCCGCCGTGCAGGACGACCACCAGCGGGGCCGACCCCAGCTCGTGGGTGGTCTCGCCGCGCGGGGCGTAGAAGTCCACCACCTGGTCGGGGTGCTCCCCGTACGCGGCGCTGGCGTCGGGCCGGACCGGCGGGTGGGAGAAGGCCGAGGCGGCCTCGGCGGCGTCCCGTTCGACTGCGGGGTCCGCGGGGTCCGTCATGGCTCAACCTCTCGGTAACGCGCGGGACAGGGGGTACAGGAGGCATCGGAAGGTACACACGGGACACGTGTTCCGGTGTTCCGGCAGAGCGGGACCGTATCAGGCTGGAACACGCCGTTCCGTGGCGGGACGGGCGTGATCACGGGCCCGGGGAGGGGCTCAGACGGGCGCGGGCGGAGCCAGAGGCCCCGCCCGCGCCGGTGTCACCCCGCGAGGTGACGTTTCGCCGCTACGTCACCCGAAAATGTGACCCAGTGTCCGGGCGGCACGCTCCACGTCGGCGAAACCGACGTAGAGCGGGGTGAAGCCGAAGCGCAGGACGTCCGGGGCGCGGAAGTCCCCGACGACGCCGCGCGCGATCAGCTCGCGCATGATCTCCGCCGCGTTCTCGGCGCGCAGGGAGACCTGGCTGCCGCGGCGGGCGTGCTCGGCCGGCGTGACGGCCTGGACCTTGCCTTCCGGGACGTACGCGGCGACGCAGTCGAGGAAGAAGTCGGTCAGGGCCAGCGACTTCGCCCGGACCTGCTCGATCGAGACGCCGTCCCACGCGTCGAGGGCGGCCTCCAGGGCGAGCATGGAGAGGATGTCGGGGGTCCCGACCCGCCCCCGCACCGCGCCGTCGGCCGGGGTGTAGCCCGAGGTCATCGCGAAGGGGTCCGCGTGACCGTTCCAGCCGGGGAGCGGGGAGTCGAAGGCGTCCTGGTGGCGGGCGGCTATGTAGAGGTACGCCGGGGAGCCGGGTCCGCCGTTCAGGTACTTGTACGTACAGCCGACCGCGAGGTCGACCTGGTGCGCGTCGAGGCCGACCGGGAGGGCGCCGGCGCTGTGGCAGAGGTCCCAGACGGAGATCGCGCCGGTCGCGTGGGCCGCCCGGGTGAGGGCGGGGAGGTCGTGCAGGCGGCCGGTGCGGTAGTCGACGTGGTTGAGGAGGACGACGGCGGTGTCCTCGCCCATCGCCTCCGCGGCGACGGACGGGTCGACCGGGACGACGTGGAGGCCGGTCATCCGGGCGGCCGAGGCCGCGATGTAGCCGTCGGTGGGGAAGGTGTTCGCGTCGACCAGCATCCGCGTGCGGCCGGGCGGGGCCAGGCGGGCCGCGCCGACCAGGGCCTTGAAGAGGTTGACGCTGGTGGAGTCGCCCACGACCGTCTGGCCGGGGGCCGCGCCGATCAGGGGGCTGAGTTTGTCGCCGATGCGTTCCGGGGCGGTCCACCAGGCGGATTCGTCCCAGGAGCGGATGAGGAGCTCGCCCCACTGGCGGTGCACGACGTCGGCCGTGGCCGCCGCGACTCCCTCCGGGAGGGCGCCGAGGGAGTTGCCGTCGAGGTAGACGAGGCCGTCCGGGAGGGTGAAGCGGTCGCGGAGTTTGGCCAGGTCGTCGGTGGCGTCGAGGTCGGCAGCCTGCTGCTGGAGCGCGGGAGCGTCAGACATAGCTGCGCGCCGTCCAGAGTTCCGGGAAGACGTTCTTCTGGGCCCGCTTCTCCAGCCAGGTGACGCCCGCCGAGCCGCCCGTGCCCGTCTTCGCGCCCATCGCGCGGCGGGTGGCGACCAGGTGGTCGTTGCGCCAGCGCCAGACGAGTTCCGCGACGTCCGTGAGGACCTCGCCGAGGCGGTGGAGGTCGAGCTCGGAGTCCGGGTCCGCGTACAGGGCGGTCCAGGCGGCCTCGACCTGCGGGGACGGCTCGTAGCGCTGGGAGAGGTCGCGGTCCAGGACCTCCGCCGGGATGGTGTGGCCGCGGCGGGCGAGCAGGCGCAGGACCTCGTCGTAGAGGCTGGGCTCCTGGAGGGCCTTCTCCAGTTCCGCGTGCACGCGGGGCGCGCCGCGGTGCGGGACCAGCATGGAGGCGGACTTCTCGCCGAGCAGGAATTCCATCCGGCGGTACATCGCCGACTGGAAACCGGAACCCTCGCCGAGGGCCGCGCGGTACTGGTTGAACTGGCCAGGGGTGAGCTGGGCGAGCGGGCGCCAGGAGGCGTTGAGGGCTTCCAGTTCGCGGAGGGAACGTTTCAGCGCGTCCATCGCCACCTGCACGCGGTCCTCGCGCAGTGCCTTGGCGGCGGTTTCCCATTCGTGGACGATGACCGTGAACCACAGCTCCATGACCTGGGTCGTCACCAGGAAGACCATCTCGCCCGGGTCGTCCGAGCGGAGGTGCTGGAGGTGGGTGAGGACGTCCGCCTGGACGTAGTCCTCGTACGGGGTCGTGCCATCGAAGTCGAGGTTCGGGGTGTCCGAACCGGCTCCGGAGGCATCAAGGTTTTGCGACATCGCTGTCTCCTCGACACGTGCTTCCGGGTAGCGGTCCGCTCCTTCCGGTTGGGTAAGTGGAGCCCCGGTCCCCTGCCCGCATCATAAACACGACATGGCGGAGCCCTCTAGGGCTCTTTGCCGAGGTTGCGACGAACGACACGCGCCGGGCTTGATCGTCCGGCTTGATCGCCGGGCCGGATCGCCGGGCCGGATCGCCGGGCCGGATCGACCGGTCGCCGGGGAACCGGCTGAGCCGGGTACGGGCCGGGGGCCGCCTGGCAGACTTGCGGCATGAACAGTCACCAGAACCTGCTGGGCGGACCGGACCCGACCTACCTCCGGGAGAACGAAGAGGCGTTCGCCCTCTTCGGCGAGAAGACCGGCGCGCCGGCCGAGGTCGCCGCCGCCTTCCCCACCTTCTCCCTCGCCTGGGCCGCGCTGGCCGAGGAGGCCTTCGAGGGCGGTCGCGTGATCGAGTCGTACGCGTACGCCCGTACCGGCTACCACCGCGGGCTGGACTCGCTGCGCCGCGCCGGATGGAAGGGCCACGGCCCGATCCCGTGGTCGCACCAGGCCAACCGGGGCTTCCTGCGCTGCCTGGCCGCGCTCGCGCGGGCGGCCGGGGCGATCAACGAGACCGAAGAGACCGAGCGGTGCTGGCAGTTCCTGAAGGACAGCAGCGAAGAGGCGTACGCCGAGCTCAAGGGCTAGGCGGACGGCGGCGCGCCGCGCCGGGCCCCCGGAGGGGGTGTGCGCGGCGCACCACCCGTCGGGGGGACGGAGGTGTCCGGCGCACCTCCCTCGGGGCGGGGGCGGCGGCGGAGTCTGGGTGGCGTGACCATCACCGCCACTGCCGCCGCCGGCGTCGCCCCGCACTTCGATCCCGCGTTCCCGTTCCCGTCCCCGTCCCCGTTCCCGTTCCCGTTTCCGGACCGGATGGCGGTCGGTGAGATCGCCGACGGGCTGTGCGCGGTGGTGTGTGAATCCCTGCGGCGTCGGGATCAGCGGGAGAAGGCCCGGCGGTACGTGCGCGGGCTGCTGGCCACCCCCGGGCGGAAGTCGTTCCGGAACATGGCGGGGGACATCGGCGGGACCGCCACCGAGCAGAGCCTGCACCACTTCATCTCCGGCTCCACCTGGGCGTGGGAGCCGATCCGTGCCGCGCTGGCGGGGTACCTGGAAGCGACGGCGCCGGCTCCATTGACCGCATGGGTGGCGCAGCCGATGGCGATCCCGAGGAGCGGGGCGCGGTCGGTGGGCGTGGAGCACCGCTTCGATCCGCACCAGGGGCAGATGTTCCGTGGGCAGCAGGCGTTCGGGACGTGGTTCACGTCGCCGGGGGTGGTGACGCCGGTGGGGTGGGAGTTGCTGCTGCCGGGCAGCCCGTACGAGGAGAGCGCGGTCGGCGCGGTGCTGGACACGGTACGGGGCAGTGGGCTGGCGCCGCGGCCGGTGGTGCTGGACATCCGGGGGATCGGGACGCGCTGCACGATGAACCGGTTCGCGGAGGCGGGGGTGCCGGTAGTCGCGCGGGTGGGGGGTTCGCCGACGGCGGCGGTGTCGCCGGTGCGGGCGGAGGCGCGGGCGGAGGCGCGGTTCGTGGTGCGGGATCCGGCGCTGCCGGGGTTCGGGGGCGGGGCGCGGGGGCCGGTGGAGATCCTGCGGTCGGTGAAGGGGCTCGGGGCGCCGGTGGAGTGGACGGACGCGGGCGGTGTGGCGCGGTCGTCGTGGGCCGTGGGGGTGCGGGTGATGATGCCGGATCCCGCGGTGGCGCGGCGGCGGGAGTTGCTGCTGGTCGGGGAGTGGGGGGTGTCCGGGCGGCTGGTGGCGATGTGGGTCACGGACCTGGTGCGGGTGCCGGTGGGGGTGGTGGTCCGGCTGACGAAGGCGGGGCGGCGGGTGGAGGCGGTGGCCTGCGGCAGTGGGCGGGACGTGGGGTTGCGGGACTTCTCCGGGCGGGGGTTGGGGGGATGGCACCGGCATGTGACGTTGGGGTCGGTGGCGCACGCCGCCGTTGCCCTGGCCGGGCGGGAACGGGGCCCTCGCTAGCCGCCGACTCCCACCCGCGCCCGGGGCCGGGGCGGGTCGGCAGGCCCTGCTGCCGGTGGCTGCCCGGACCGGCGGGGCCGTCACCCGTGGCCGGCTTCCGCTGCGCGGTTTCTTCTCCCCGCCCCGCCCTTCCTCCGTTCCCCGGGCGCTGCCCGGACCCGGTCCTCAAACGCCGGACGGGCTGGATGGACCTGGCGCTCCGACCCAGACCCCGCGCCTCAAACGCCGGACGGGCTGGAGGGGTCCCGGGGCTCCGACCCAGAGCGTCGCGGCGGCGCCGCACCGGAGCGCCCGGTGGACGGCTAGTGGGCCGCGCGGCAGGCGCCGTCGGCGGTGTTCGCGGGGATGCCGATCTGATGCAGGCTCGCGGCGCAGCTGGTCTGGTTGCCGATCGAGCCCTCGTAACAGGCCTGCCCGACGCCCTCCGGCTGCTTGCCGCCGTGTTGCGCGAGGTACTGCTCGCAGTCCTGGACGCTGGTGGGGGCGGCGGCACTCGCGCCCGGGGCGGCGAAGAAGGCACCGCCGGCGGCGAGGACCAGGCCGGCCAGGATGCTGGGGATACGGGCCGACGGACGCATGCGAATGCACCTGCTCTCTCGGTCGGATCACGGGCGAGGGCGGCGCGGAGCGGGCACGGTCACCCCCGCCCTTTCGACGCTAGAGCACGCCACCGGCGCCCGCACGTCCGCCCGCGACGGCGGGGCTCGGTGCTGTCACGGCACTAGTCGCCCAGTGGAGCCGTGCGGCGGGAGTGGAGGGAGGTGCGGGCCTTGTGGAGGCGCAGGGACATTTGGAGTTCCAGGGCGCGGGAGGGTTTCTGCCAGTCCGGGCCCAGGAGTTCCGCGATGCGCTCCAGGCGGCGCCAGACGGTGTTGGGGTGGACGTGCAGCGCCTCCGCCGCGTGCGTGGGGCTGCCGCCCGAGTCGAAGTAGGCGCTGAGGGTGGCCGTCAGTTCCGTGAGGCGCTCCGCGTCGTAGTCCAGGACCGGGCCGATGGTCGAGGCGACGTACGCCTCCACGTCGTGGTCGGCCGACAGCAGCAGCCCGAGGAAGCCCAGCTCCCGCAGGGAGGCCGTGCCGCCGGCGCCGTCGAGCGCGGTCAGCGCGTCGAGGCAGCGGACCGCTTCCGCGTATACCCGGGCCACTTGGCCGGGGCCGGCCGTCGGGCCCGCCGCGCCCGTGGAGACCGGGTGGCCGAGGAGCGGGGACAGGTCGGCCGAGAGGGCGCGGGCGGCCGCCGAGGCGTCCGTGCCGGGGAGCAGCAGGACGATGCAGCCCCGGCGGACGCCCTTGAGGCCGCCCATCCGGTAGGCGTACGAGGACGCCCACGCCACCGCCTTGCCCAGCTCGCCGCCCTCCGGCCGGGCCACCACGACCACGTGCGGCCGGTCGAGGTCGATGCCGAGCCGCCGGGTGCGCTCCAGCAGGTGCAGGTCGGTGGAGTGCGGCCGCTCCAGCAGGTCGGTCAGCAGCTCGTCGTGAACGGGCCCTTCCGCGGCGGCCGTTCCGCGCTGGATCAGCATCAGGGAGGCCACGGACTGCGCGGCCAGCTGCAACAGCCGTACGTCCTCGTCGGTGAGCGGCGCCGACGCGCTCAGCAGCAGCACGCCCAGCACCTCCGCACCCGCCAGGACCGGCGCCAGCCACACCTCCCCCGGCAGGCCGACCGGGCGCCGGACGGAGAGCGTCTGGAGGACCGCCCTGCACACCGACTCCTCGTCCAGGTCGGGGAGTTCGCCGGTCACCGTCAGCGGCCGCCCGCCCGGGTCCCGTACCTGGAGCACGCCGTCCAGCGCGTCGGCGGTGGCCCGAGCGAGCGTCGCGAGGCCCGCGCCGTCCAGGACCAGCCCGGCCAGCCGGGCGTGGCATTCCCACAGGTACCGGACCCGCGTGAGCGCGGTGTTGGTGCGGGAGCCGAACAGCTCCAGCTCGATGACCTCGTCCCGGGTCCGCTCCAGCAGTCGGGCCTTCTCGATGGCGACGGAGGTCAGGTCCGCGAGGGAGAGCAGCGCCGCGATCTCGTCGGAGGTGAACCGACGGACCGCGCGCTCGGCTCCGTACAGCGCGCCCAGCGAGGAGTCGCCGTGGCGCAGTGGGACGGCGACGATCGCGCGCAGGCCCTCGGCGCGGACCACGGTGTCGATGCCCGCGCCGTGCGGAATGCCCTCGTCGGCGAGGTAGTCGGCGGTCCAGACGGGCGCCCGGCGCTCTTGGGCGAGGCTGCCCAGGCCCCGGCCGGTGCCGAGTTCGAGGCCGACGTTGAGGGCGCTGGTCTCGCCTTCGGAGGTGCGTACGTACGCGGTGCCGTCGGGGCGGGCCTGGGCGACCCAGGCCATGTCGAAGCCGAGCAGGCGCCGGGCCCGCCGGGTGATCATGCGGAGCAGGCCGTCGAGGTCGTACGGGGAGGTCAGGTCGTGCACGGTGTCCACGAGGGCGGTGAGCGTGGCCTCGCGGTCGCGGCCGCGGGCGGTGTCCGCCCGGACGGATCCGGCGAGTTCGAGCGCCTCGTCGAGGGCGGCGAGCCCGGCCGGGCCGGCGCCGGAGCGGTGGGCCTGTCGACGCAGGGCTTCGAACTGGCTCTGCGGGGCCCCCTCCGCGAGCAGCCGCAGGACCCCGAGCGGGCCGAGGGGATCGAACGGGTCGAGGGAATCGAGCGGGCCGAGGGCATCGAACGGATCGAGGGAGCCGGATGGGGCGAGGGAGCCGGGTGGGGCCGGGGCGCCCGGCGGGGTGAGAAGGGCTGGCGGATCGGCGGCGGCGCCGTCGCCGTCCGCTGCCGAACCGTCGTCGCTCATGCCCGTCCCCCCGTCTGACCAGCTGTTTTCAGCCAGGCACTCGAAAACTAGGCCGACTGCGGCAGAGGGTCAAACCGGACGCGCCGGTCAGGCCGCCTGGTGACGCGGGGCCGCCGCGCGCGCCTCGGCCCGCCGCAGCGCGGCCAGATAGGTGCCGTCGGGGCGTTCCCGGCCGCCCTGGGAGGAGATCAGGAGGGCGAGTTCACGGCGCAGCTCCCGTCCGCGCCCGAGGGCCAGTTCGGCCTCGACCCACTGGCCGAGCACGCACACGCGGCTGGATTCGAGGGCGGCGATGCGGCCGCCGAGCCAGGCGCCCGCGGGGATGCCGTCGAGGGCGGGGCCGGTCCACAGCCCGAGGGCGCGGCGCAGCCGGCGGGCGGCCTGCTCGTGGTCGCCGCGGCTCATGGCCCGGTAGCCCGCGCCCGCCTCGCGTTCGAACTCGTGAAGGTCGGAGCGGCCGCCGCCGCTGTCGAGAAAATACCCGCCGGGCCTCGCGGAGAGTACCGACTCGGGAGTACGTACCGAGTCGGGCCCCAGTACCTCCGCGAAACGCTCGCGCAGGTGCCGTACTCCGGCCTGCAGGGCGGCGTGGGTGTGCTCGGGCGGGGTGGAGTGGGCGAGTTCGTCGGCGAGGACGGTCGCCGGGACGACCTGGTCGGGGTGGGCCGCGAGGACCGCCAGGACGTGCCGGGACTCGGGTGTGGGCGGCACGATGGGCATGCCGTTCTCGGTGACGCGGGGTGCGCCGAGTACATCAATGTCCACAGTCTTCTCCCTGGGCAGGGCCGCGGGACCGCGTCGCCGCAGGCCCCGAAAAATAATACCCGGGAGGATTTTATTGTGAAGCCCGCGCCTGTTCCGCGGGCCCGTCCTCGACCGGCACACCCGTCGGACAGCCGGCGGCGCAAGCGTGGACGGCCTGCGGCCCGTACAGCGCCCGGGCCCCACGACCGGCCGCGGTGTCCAGGCGGATCGCCACGGCCGGGACCACGACGGTCGGCATCACGTGCGTGTAGAGCTCCGAGACCTGCTCGTCCAAGTCCAGCGCGAGCACCTGGGACATCATGTTCAGCCCCGCGTACGCTCCGACGATCATCCTCGACGGCGCCACCGGGTCCACGTTCGGCAGCAGCTCGCCGCGGGTCTTGGCCTCCGAGAGCACGGCGACGTGCAGGTCGATCCACGCCTGGTACGGACCCGCGTGGTCCAGGGCGGCCCGGCCGGCCTTCTCCAGCGTGAGCCGGGCGCTGGCCCGCATCAGCACGGAGTGGCGCAGCCGGTGCGAGAAGATCATGCCGAAGTCGATGAACTCCTGCGCCTTGTACTCCTGCGCCGGGGGCACCGGCTCCTCCTGGATCTGGGCGTCGATGACCGCCTGCGCCAGATCGTCCTTGGAGTCGAAGTGGAAGTAGAGCGCGCCCTTGGTGACGCGGGCGAGGTTGACGATGTCGGAGAGCTTGGCCGCGTCGTACCCGTGCTGCTCGAACACCACGGCCGCCGCGTCCAGGATCGCCCGGCGCGTGCGGACCGCCCGGTCCTGCTTGACCTGGGGTCGTTCTGTCTTCATCTCACGGCGCCTCTCCTGCCCCCGACCATTACATTCCCCCAGGTATGTTCTTGTGCCAAGCAAGATATCAGCACAAGCGAAAGGGCCCGCGGGTCCATGACGGACCTGCGGGCCCCTTCGGGCAGCCGGCGGGTGGCTACTTCAGCTTGGTACCGGTCGAGCGCAGGTTGGCGCACGCCTCGGCGACGCGCGCGGCCATGCCGGCCTCGGCGGCCTTGCCCCAGGTGCGGGGGTCGTACTTCGACTTGGTGCCGACCTCGCCGTCGACCTTCAGGACACCGGCGTAGTTGCTGAACATGTGGTCCACGACCGGGCGGGTGAAGGCGTACTGGGTGTCGGTGTCGAGGTTCATCTTCACGACGCCGTTCTCCAGCGCGGTGGCGATCTCCTCGGCCGTGGAGCCCGAACCGCCGTGGAAGACGAAGTCGAACGGCGAGGCTTTGCCGTACTTCTCGCCGACACCGGCCTGGAGGTCCTTGAGGAGCTCGGGGCGCAGGACGACGTTGCCCGGCTTGTAGACGCCGTGCACGTTGCCGAAGGAGGCGGCCAGCAGGTAGCGGCCCTTCTCGCCCAGGCCCAGGGCCTCGGCGGTGCGGATCGCGTCGTCGACGGTGGTGTACAGCTCGTCGTTGATCTCGTGGCTGACGCCGTCCTCCTCGCCGCCGGTCGGGGTGATCTCGACCTCAAGGATGATCTTCGCGGCGACGGCCTTGGCGAGCAGCTCCTGGCCGATGGCCAGGTTGTCGGCCAGGGTCTCGGCGGAACCGTCCCACATGTGCGACTGGAAGAGCGGGTTCAGACCGCGGGCCACGCGCTCGGCGGAGATGTCGAGCAGCGGGCGGACGTAGCCGTCCAGCTTGTCCTTGGGGCAGTGGTCCGTGTGCAGCGCGACCGTGATGTCGTACTTGGCGGCCACGATGTGGGCGAACTCGGCCAGGGCGACGGCGCCGGTGACCATGTCCTTGTTGTGCTGGCCACCCAGGAACTCCGCACCACCGGTGGAGATCTGGATGATGCCGTCGCTCTCGGCCTCCGCGAAGCCCCGCAGCGCGGCGTGCAGGGTCTGGGACGAGGTCACGTTGATGGCCGGGTAGGCGAACTTGCCTGCCTTCGCCCGGTCGAGCATCTCGTTGTAGACCTCGGGGGTTGCGATGGGCATCTGTCCGCTCCTTGGATGTGCGGGGAGTGTGCTTATTGCGGGCCCTGACCTGGGGGCGACGTCATCGTCGGCTCCATCTTTCCAGACTCCACCGGACACTCCACCCCCCTGTCCACCCCGCATGGCGCAAACCGGGCGGAGTGTTTCACGTGAAACACTCCGCCCGGTCCAAAAGGCGCAGGTCAGGACAGACCCAGGTCCTCAAGGAGGTAGCCGGTGAGGTAGGGCAGGCCCGCCTCGGCGATGGCCTCGGCCGCGCCCCGGTCGACGATCGTGGCGACGGCGACGACCTCGCCGCCGGCCTCGCGGACGGCCTCGACGGCGGTCAGCGGGGAACCGCCGGTGGTGGAGGTGTCCTCGACGACCAGGCAGCGCTTGCCCTTCACGTCGGTGCCCTCGATACGGCGCTGCATGCCGTGCGCCTTCTGCGCCTTGCGGACGACGAAGGCGTCCATGCGCCCGCCGCGCGCGGCGGCGGCGTGCAGCATCGAGGTCGCGACCGGGTCGGCGCCCAGGGTCAGGCCGCCGACGCAGTCGTAGTCGAGGTCGGCGGTCAGGTCGAGCATGACCTGACCGACCAGCGGGGCCGCCTCGCCGTCGAGGGTGATCCGGCGGAGGTCGATGTAGTAGTCGGCCTCCCGGCCGGAGGAGAGGGTCACCTTGCCGTGCACGACGGCCTTGTCCTTGATCTGCTGCAGAAGCGCATCGCGTACGTCACTCATGCCCCTGAGCTTAATTGCGAGCTACCCGAGCCGCCGCCAGGTCCACGTTGTGGAGATCTCCAGCGGGTCGACCGGGGTGACCAGCCGGGGAAGGCTGTTCAGCCCGTTCGGCGGGCCGGACTGGGGCTCCACGCAGACGGCCTCGGGCTGCTCGTCGTAGATGACGACCCACTCGGCGCGGCTTTGGACCCTCAGCTCCAGCGCGCTGGGCCAGGTCAGGGTGACGTCCACGCCGTGCGGCATGCCGAAGCAGTCGTCCCAGGGGCCGGGCTTGGGGTCGATGCGGTGGCCGGTGGGGATGTGGTCGGCGCCCCGCTCCTCCTGCCACTCGGCCTCGAAGTCGAGGCGCGCGTCCTCGCCGGTGCCGAGGTTGCGGCGGAACCAGGGGTGCCAGCCGGCCTGGGCCGGGAAGGAGTCGCCGTACGTCTCGACGCCCATGGAGAGCGTCACGCTCTCGGGGGTCAGCTCGACGCTCTGGGTGACCCGGCCCGGCCAGGGCCACGGGTCGGCGAGGTCGTAGACGAAGGCGGCATCGGTGTCACCGTGGCGAGCCTTGCGCCAGGGGTGCTCACGGCCGAAGCCGTGGATGGCGTGCGGGGCGGCGTTGAGCGGGAGCTCGTGGAGGACTCCGCCGTCACGGAACCGGCCGTTCGCGGTGCGTCCGCACCACGGGACCATGGGGAAGGCCCCGAAGTCCGGGCCCTGGCGCAGCAGCTCGGTCCCGTCGACGCGCAGGCTGCTGATCCGGCAGCCGTTCTCCTGGTCGATGGTCAGCTCGGCCCCGCCGGCCCTCAGTTGCGTACTCATGTGATCGAGAGTAGGCGGTGCGGCGCGGCTTCTACCGGCGGCGGCGCAGGGCGCGGCCGAGGAGGATCGCCGAGCCGACGGCCAGGGCGGCGGCCGGGGCGAGCCAGCGCAGGTTCTGGCCCGCGGTGGCGGAGGCGGGCGCGGGCACCGGGGCGTAACGGCCGCGCGGGGGTGCGTGGTCCACCTCCTCGGCGCTGCGGCCGATCATGGTGCGGCGGGCGTGGGCGGCCTCGGCCGGGGGGCGCGGGGAGGCGCCGAGCTCGTCGAACTCACCCTCCAGGAAGGGGTCCAGCGACGGCGGCGGCACCTCGGTCTCGAACACGGAGGCGATGATCTCGCCCACGTCCTCGGAGCCGTCACCGGAATCGGCGTCGGTGTCGGTGTCCGTGTCGGTTCCGGCTGCGGCCTCCTCCGCCTCGGCGACCGGGTCCGCCGGGGCCGCCGCCGACGCCAGGTGCTCGGCGGCCCGGTCCAGCAGCCGGCGCACGGCGGTCACGGTCGCCTCGGGCGCGAAGCAGGCGGCCCGCCCGTCGGCGGTGGCGCCGGCTGTGAAGTCCAGCCGGGTCCCGTCCCCCTCCGGGATCAGCCGCAGCAGCAGGGAGAGCTTCACGGTCCCGCTGCCCCGGATCTCCGTGCCCTCGCCGTCCACGGCGAACACGCCCGGGTCCCGCTCGGCGACGGCGAGGGCCCCGCGGTAGGTCACGGTGTGCCCGCCGACCCGCACCTTCAGCCGGCCCGCCAGCGGCCCGGAATCGGCGTCGGCGTCCTGCTGGAGTCCCGGCACGCAGCGGGCTACCCGGACGGGGTCGCGCAGCACGGCGCGGAGGCTGTCGGCCGGTACCGGAACGAACACCTGATGCTCCATGCGGCCGAGCCTACCGACGAGTCGCGCCCCTGTGCCCGGTCCGGCGCGAACCTTCTCGCGCCGGCGGGCCGCGACGGCTCAGGAGTACCGCGGGTGCGGCAGCGTCGACGGCGGCAGGCCGGGGACCCTGGTGCGTTCGGCGTCGCGGGCCGCGTCCCGCAGCGACCCGGTGGACAGCGAGCGCAGCGCCGGGGTGTCCCGGTCCACCCGCAGCGCGGGGGCCCGCCCGGGCGCGGCCAGGACGAAGCCCCAGTCGCGCGGCGGTACGTCCCCGGAGCCCTGCGCCCGGTCCGGCCCGGCGGCGAAGCCCGACAGGCGCCCGCCCGCGCTGTACGGGGCGGTCCGCAGCCCGGCCGCGCGCAGCGTCGACTCGACGGTCCAGTAGGTCCGCGGCCGGGTCGCGAGGGGCCCCGCGTGCACGGCGAGGCGGCCGCCCGGGGTCAGGGCCCGCGCGGCCAGCCCGTAGAACTCCTGCGAGTACAGCTTCGTGCTCGGGGTGATGCCCGGATCGGGGAGGTCGGAGACGATGACGTCGAACCGGTCCCGCGCCGCGGGGCCCCGCAGCCAGCGGAACGCGTCCTCGGTGACGACGCCGAGGCGCGGGTCCTCGTAGGCCCGGCCGTTGAGCGAGGACAGCATCGGGTCGGTGCGGGCGAGCCGGACGACGCCGGGGTCGAGCTCGACGACGGTGACGGAGGTGACGTCCGGGTAGCGCAGCACCTCGCGGGCGGCGAGCCCGTCGCCGCCGCCGAGGACGAGCACCCGGGCGTGCGGGCCGGTCATCGCGGGGTGGACGAGGGCCTCGTGGTAGCGGTACTCGTCGTAGCCGCTGACCCGCAGCCGGCCGTCGAGGAACAGGTCGAGGGAGCGCGGGGAGCCGGTGGAGGGGCCGGTGAGGACCAGTTCCTGCACCCCGGTCTGCACGGCGACGCGCACCTCCCCGCCGTAGACGGCGCGGCGGGCCACCCGCTCGAAGTCGTCGGCCAGCACGGTGGCCGAGCAGAGCACCGCGAGCACGGTCAGGTTCACGCAGACCAGCAGCCAGCGGCCGCGCCGGCTCAGGTCGCGGCGGAACAGCCACAGCACGAGCCCGCCGCCGACGACCACGTTGACGCCGCCGGTGAGCATGGCGCCGGTGAGCTGGCCCAGCACCGGCAGCAGCAGGAACGGGAAGGCCAGCCCGCCGACCAGCGCGCCCACGTAGTCGGCGGCGAAGAGGTCGGCGACGGCCCCGCCCGCGTCCTGCCGGCGGATCCGCTGGATGAGGACCATCAGCAGCGGGATCTCCGCGCCGATGAGGACCCCGATGGCGAAGGAGAAGGCGACGAGGGCGGGCCGGGACTCCCCCAGCCAGGCGAAGCTCGCGTACAGGGCCATGGCGGAGAGCCCGCCGAGCAGCGCGAGCCCGGCCTCGATGGCGCCGAAGCCGAGCGCGGGCCGGTGTCTGAGCCGTTTGGCGAGCAGGGAGCCGACGCCCATGGCGAAGACCATGACGGACAGCACGACGGACGCCTGGGTGACGGAGTCGCCGATGAGGTACGAGCCGAGGGCGAGCAGCTCCAGCTCGTAGACGAGCCCGCAGGCAGCGCAGACGAACACGGTGGCCAGGACGAGGAGTCGGCCGGTCCGGGGCCGTACGGGCAGGGCGGCCGGGACGGTCGCCACGCCCCGCGGCTCCGGTGCCGGGAGCACCCCGCCGGGGGCGGAACGGTCGATCATGTGGGGAACCGTACGTCACCACCCACCTGCACCCGGTCACCCACATGGGTGCAAGTGGCTTACTGATTCGGCCAGTTGGCCTAACGGTGACCCCGGGCGCGGCTACCGCGCGGCGGACTCCAGGGCTTCGGCCGGCGCCCCCGTCCGTACGCCCACCCGGGTGCGGGTGGCGACCAATTGGCCCTCCTGCGGGTACGCGTGCCAGGTCCGCCAGCGCACCTGGCCCTCGTAACGCTGGGCGAGCATGGCGGTGAAGGCGTGCGGGCTGCCCGGAAAGGTTCCGGCGAGCCCGTTCGGGTGATCCGCGACCAGCGCGAGCAACTCCTGCGCGCGCCCGGCGAAGGAGCCGCGCGACAGTTTCTCGACCCGCGCGGCGAACTCGTACTCCCAGTCGCCCAGTCGCTTGGCGACGCCGAGCGGCAGCGGCGTACTGCTGCCGGGCATACAGGCGACCGTCTCCGAACAGAGCACCTCGCCCTCCTCCAGAAGTACCTGATGGGAGGCTCCGAGCAGGCGCAATTCCACCTTCGCACCCGAAAGGTCGAGGTTCAGCACGGCCAGGGCGGGCAGCCGCTCCCGTCCCAGGGCCCAGGCGAGATCGGCGGCACGCGTGTCGGTGTAGGTGGTCTGGAGGGTCGTGAGCATGAGTCGGCTCCGCAAACGCGCGAGGGAGATGGGCCGGGGCCCGCCAGCGGTAGTCAACGGGTGGGGGGAACCCGGCACGGGTCCACAGGAAGTCCAGGAAGGTCCGAGGACTGGTCTACTCAACCGAGGGAATCATGAAAGGCACGGCACTCACAGCGTTTTTACCCAACTTGACGGGGTTTACATCCCCCCGGGGGCTCCACAGTTCACGTGTTCAACGACATGCCGGGGACGAGCGGACGACAAGACGCCCGACGGAAGTTGTGCCCGCCGGGCGCCTTCTCCACACGGTCCCCGGCTGCCCCGTGTCAGCTGGAACCGCAACCCCCGCCGCCGCACGACGACGAGGACCCCCCGCAGGACGAGGACGAGCCGCACGAGGACGAGGAACCGCACCCCCCGGAACCGCCGTCGACCCACCCGCTGCCGCTGCGCCGCCCGCGCCGGGACCCCGTGTTGCTCCGCGACCCCACGGCCACCAGACAGACGACTACCACCACACTGACGATGATCACGACGGCCAGCATCATGCGCTCGCCCCTCTCTCACACCCCGGTCCCCCGAGGAGCGGGATCCCCGCGTCCCGCGTGTTGACGGGATGCCCTCAGGCCATCCGTGCCAAAGCACACTTGAGCAAGTCCAGAGGTTCGCCCGAGGATGGCGCCCATGAGCGCACCCGCGGGCAACAGCCGCCCCTTCCTCAACCGCCGCCTCGCCGCATTCGGCACGACGATCTTCGCGGAGATGTCGGCGCTGGCCGCCCGCACCGGGTCGATCAACCTCGGCCAGGGCTTCCCGGACACCGACGGCCCGGCCGAGATCGCCGAGGCCGCCGCCCGCGCGGTCCTCGCCGGCCACGGCAACCAGTACCCGCCCGGCCCCGGCATCCCCGAGCTGCGCACCGCGATCGCCGCCCACCAGCAGCGGTTCTACGGCCTCCCCTACGACCCGGACACCGAGGTGCTGGTCACCGCCGGCGCCACCGAAGCCATCGCCGCCTCCCTGCTCGCCCTCCTCGAACCGGGCGACGAGGTCATCGCCCTCGAACCCTTCTACGACTCCTACGCCGCCTGCATCGCCATGGCCGGCGCGGTCCGCGTCCCCCTCACCCTGCGCGCCCCGGACTTCCGCCCCGACCTCGACGCCCTCCGCGACGCCATCACCCCGCGCACCCGCCTGCTGCTGCTGAACACCCCGCACAACCCGACGGGCACCGTCCTGACCCCGGCCGAACTCGCGGCGATCGCCGAGCTGGCCGTCCGCCACGACCTGCTCGTCATCACCGACGAGGTCTACGAACACCTCGTCTTCGAGGGCTCCCACACCCCGCTGGCCTCGCTGCCCGGCATGCGGGAGCGGACGGTGACCATCTCCAGCGCGGGCAAGACGTACTCCTTCACCGGCTGGAAGGTCGGCTGGATCACCTCCACGCCCGAGCTGGTCTCGGCCGTCCGTTCGGTGAAGCAATTCCTGACCTACGTCTCCTCGGGGCCCTTCCAGTACGCCGTGGCCGAGGCACTCGCCCTCCCCGACGCCTACTACGAGGGCCTGCGCGCCGACCTCGCCGCCAAGCGCGACCTGCTCTCCGACGGCCTCGCGGCGGCCGGCTTCCGGGTCTTCCGCCCCCAGGGCACCTACTTCGTCACCACCGACATCGCCCCCCTCGGCGAGAGTGACGGCGTCGCCTTCTGCCGCGCCCTGCCGGAGCGCTGCGGGGTCGTCGCCATCCCGAACCAGGTCTTCTACGACGACAAGTCCGCCGGGGCCACCCAGGTGCGCTGGGCGTTCTGCAAGAAGACCGAAGTCCTGCACGAGGCCGTCGAGCGCCTTCAGCGGCTGACGTGACCACCGTCTCCGTACGGGCGGTCGGCACGGCCACGCCCGCCGCCGTCGCCGCGCTCGGGGTGTTCGCCGCCGTGCGCGGCGGCGGCGTGCTGGTGCTCGCCGTCAGCGCGTGGTGGGCCGGCAAGAGCCCGGTCAAGGTCCTCGGTGGATCCTGGGACTCCGTCTGGTACCTGCACATCGCCGCCCACGGGTACGGGCGCACCCAAATGTGGCCCGCCACCGGGTCCGTACAGAGCGACTACGCCTTCTTCCCGCTCTACCCGTACCTGGTGGGGCTGGCCGGCGGCACCCACGCCGCCGCACTGCTGGTCGCCTGGTCGGCCGCCGCGTCGGCCGCCATCGGTGTCTACAAGGTCGGGGAGCGGCTGCTGGGGCAGCGGGGCGGGCTGCTGCTGGTGGCGCTGTGGGCGGTGCTGCCGCACTCGGTGGTGCTGACCCTCGGCTACACGGAGGCGCTGCTGGCCGCGCTGGCCGCCTGGACCCTGTACGCCCTGCTGACCGGGCGGTGGCTGTGGGCGGCGGGGCTCGCGATGCTCGCCGGGCTGACCAGGCCGACGGGGATCGCGGTGGCCGCGGCCGTCTCCGTCATGGCCCTGCACGAGGTGGTCGTACGAAGATCCCGCGCGCCCGAGGTGTGGGCGGCCGGGCTGCTCGCACCGACCGGCTGGACGGCGTACGTCGTGGCCGTGGGGGCGCGGACGGGGGATCCCCTCGGCGGGTACTTCGAGGTGCAGCGCCTGTGGGGCTCCCGCTTCGACTTCGGCGGGGGGGCGCTGCGCTCGGCCGAGAAGGTGGTCACCGGGGGGAGCGTGCCGCTGGCCACCACGGTGACCGTGTTCGTCCTGGCGGCGGCGGGGCTGCTGGCGATCCTGCTGGCCCTGGACCGCATGCCGCTGGCGGTCCTCGTGTACACGGGGGTCCTGATGGTGATCACCTACGGCGGGGCCGGGTTCTTCGAATCCAAGCCGCGCTTCCTGGTCCCCGCGTTCCCGCTGCTGCTGCCGGTGGCGGCCGCGATGGCGAGAGCCCGGCACGGCACCGCGGTCATGGTGACCGCGGGGCTGGCCGGGCTCTCCTACGGCTACGGGGTGTACCTGCTCCTCGTAG
Organism: Streptomyces sp. NBC_01551; assembly: GCF_026339935.1. Classification (NCBI taxonomy): domain Bacteria; kingdom Bacillati; phylum Actinomycetota; class Actinomycetes; order Kitasatosporales; family Streptomycetaceae; genus Streptomyces; species Streptomyces sp. NBC_01551. The sequence continues at coordinate 3,484,854 of NZ_JAPEPX010000001.1, read as the reverse complement.
CCAAAGTGCCACTGTGACGGGTGACGGCTAGTTGGTCGCTTCGCCGTCGTCGCCCTCGTCGTCGCCGTCGGCGGAGTCGATCTCCTTCTCCAGGCCGAGCTGCTCCACGAGCCACTTGTCGAACTCGATGGACGCGCGGACCCAGCTGACCGTGGAGGAGACGAAGTGCTCCAGGTTGACGCCGGTGCCGATCAGCATCTGCGCCTCACCGATCAGGCGGACGGAGCCGTCGTCGTGCGTGTGGCTGTAGACCTTCGGCCACAGGGTGCGGCGGTTCCAGTCGTCGATCGATTCGAGGAGCTGGGGCTTCTCGTCGATCTTGTGCGGGCGGTCGTAGAAGGTCCGCACGGAGAAGACCTGCTGCTCGTCTTCGCCGCGGAACATGAAGTACGTGCGGAAATCCTCCCACGGCGCCGCGAGGTCACCCTCGTCGTCGACGACGTACTTGAGCTCCATCTGGTCCAGGAGCTGCTTGACCAGATCCTGGTCGGGGACGACGGGGCCCGCCGGTCCTGTGGCCTGCGGATCGGGCTGCTGCCCTCCGAAGTTCGGAATCGAGGCCGGGTCGATGCTCACCGTGTACTTCCCTTCGTGCGGATGACGTCATCCTCCCCCATCCGTCCTACCCCGTGTCCAGCCCCGCACGTACGATCCGCTCCGGGCGGAACGAGTAAGAACCGAGTAAGGGGGGCACGTGGCGATGACGGGTGCGTTCAAGCTGGTCACAGGGCTGTCGCTGGCCGTCGTCGGCTGCGTGGGCGCCGGGGTGCTGTGGCTGGTCACGGGGGATTCCGGGGAGGACGGCGGCCCCGCGGGGACGGCCGACTGCACGGAGGCGATGGCGTTCGCCCGGATGGACCCGCCGCCGGGCCTGCGGGACGGCACGTGCGACCGGAGCGAGGCGGCGGACGGCCGCGCGACGGTCCTGGGGACGTTCCGCATGGAGCACGCCGATGTCGAGGCGTGGGTCGCGTCCTTCCCGAAGGCGCCGCGGCAGGTCGCCTGCCCGGGGCCCCACCCGGAGAACTACGACCCGGAGAACGAGGGCTGCTTCACCCTCGCCCACGACGAGCCGCAGCCCGGCCGGGCGGCCGGGCTGCGGCTGCGGATCACCCCGGAGGTCGGGACCACCGCGAAGGTCCGCTTCGAGGCGTCCTGAGGCCGCCTGAGCGGCCGGAGGGCGTCAGGACGTCAGGGGCGTCAGATGCCGTCAGACGGCATCAGACGGCGTCAGAGCGCCTTGCCGACCAGCAGGTCCTCGCCCGCCACGTCGACCCGTACGGTGTCGCCGTCCTTGACCTCGCCGGAGAGGATCTCCTTGGCCAGGCGGTCGCCGATCGCCGTCTGGATCAGCCGGCGCAGCGGCCGGGCGCCGTAGGCGGGGTCGTTGCCCTTGTCCGCGAGCCAGGCGAGGGCGTCGGGAGTGACGTCCAGGGTCAGCCGGCGGGCGGCGAGCCGCTTGGCGAGGGAGCCGATCTGGAGCTCGGCGATGTGCGCCAGCTCGTCCCGGGTCAGGGCGGAGAAGACCACGAGGTCGTCGAGGCGGTTGAGGAACTCCGGCTTGAAGGAGCCCCGCACCACTTCCAGGACCTTGGCCTTCTTGTCCTCCGCCGAGGTCGCCGGGTCCATGAGGAACTGGCTGCCCAGGTTGGAGGTCAGGATCAGGATGGTGTTGCGGAAGTCCACGGTGCGGCCCTGGCCGTCCGTGAGGCGGCCGTCGTCCAGGACCTGGAGCAGGATGTCGAAGACCTCGGGGTGGGCCTTCTCCACCTCGTCCAGCAGCACCACGGAGTACGGACGGCGCCGGACGGCCTCGGTGAGCTGGCCGCCCTCCTCGTAGCCCACGTACCCGGGCGGGGCGCCGACGAGCCGGGCCACGCTGTGCTTCTCGGAGTACTCGGACATGTCGATGCGGACCATGGCCCGCTCGTCGTCGAAGAGGAAGTCCGCGAGGGCCTTCGCCAGCTCCGTCTTGCCGACGCCCGTGGGGCCCAGGAAGAGGAAGGAGCCCGTCGGGCGGTCCGGGTCGGCGATGCCGGCCCGGGTGCGGCGCACGGCGTCCGAGACGGCCCGTACGGCCTCGCCCTGGCCGATCAGGCGCCGGCCCAGCTCGCCCTCCATGCGCAGCAGCTTCTGCGTCTCGCCCTCCAGGAGGCGGCCCGCCGGGATGCCCGTCCAGGCGCCGACCACGTCGGCGATGTCGTCGGGGCCGACCTCGTCCTTGACCATCGTCCCCTTGGACGCCTCGGCCTCGGCCTCGGTGGCCTCCTCCAGCTCGCGCTCCAGCGTCGGGATCTCCCCGTAGAGCAGCTTGGAGGCGGAGTCGAAGTCGCCGTCGCGCTGGGCGCGCTCGGCCTGGCCGCGCAGGTCGTCCAGGCGCTCCTTGAGCTCGCCGACCCGGTTGAGGGACTGCTTCTCCTTCTCCCAGCGGGCGGTCAGGCCCCGCAGGTCCTCCTCCTTGTCCGCGAGGTCCTTGCGGAGCTTGTCGAGGCGCTCCAGCGAGGCCGGGTCGGACTCGTTCTTCAGGGCCAGCTCCTCCATGCGCAGGCGGTCCACGGAGCGCTGGAGCTCGTCGATCTCCAGCGGCGAGGAGTCGATCTCCATGCGCAGCCGGGACGCGGCCTCGTCGACGAGGTCGATGGCCTTGTCGGGCAGGAAGCGGGAGGTGATGTAGCGGTCGGAGAGGGTGGCCGCGGCCACCAGCGCGCTGTCGTTGATGACGACCTTGTGGTGGGCCTCGTAGCGGCCCTTGAGGCCGCGCAGGATCGCGATGGTGTCCTCGACGCTCGGCTCCGCCACCAGCACCTGCTGGAAGCGGCGCTCCAGCGCCGGGTCCTTCTCGATGCGCTCGCGGTACTCGTCCAGGGTGGTCGCGCCGACCATGCGCAGCTCGCCGCGGGCCAGCATGGGCTTGAGCATGTTGCCCGCGTCCATGGCCGAGTCGCCGCCGGCGCCCGCGCCGACGACGGTGTGGAGCTCGTCGATGAACGTGATGATCTGGCCGTCGCTCGACTTGATCTCCGCGAGGACGGTCTTGAGGCGCTCCTCGAACTCGCCGCGGTACTTGGCGCCCGCGACCATCGCGCCGAGGTCGAGGGCGACCAGGCGCTTGTTCTTCAGGGACTCGGGGACGTCGCCCTTGACGATGCGCTGGGCCAGGCCCTCGACGACGGCCGTCTTGCCGACGCCGGGCTCGCCGATCAGCACGGGGTTGTTCTTCGTGCGGCGGGACAGGACCTGCACGACGCGCCGGATCTCGTGGTCGCGGCCGATGACGGGGTCGAGCTTGCCGTCGCGGGCGGCGGCCGTGAAGTCGGTGCCGAACTTCTCCAGGGCCTTGTACTGGCCCTCGGGGTCGGGGCTGGTCACCCGCCGTCCTCCTCGTGCTTTCTCGAAGGCGGCGAGCAGCTTGCCGGCCGTCGCGCCCTGGGCGGAAAGGACCTCACCGGCCGCGCCGCCCTTGGCGGCGATGGCGATGAGGAGGTGCTCGGTGGAGAGGTACTCGTCGCCCAGCTTCCCGGCCCGGGCGTCGGCCTCGGCGAGTACGGCGAGGAGGTCGCGGGTGGCCTGCGGGGGCGCGACCGTGGAGCCGGTGACGCTGGGCAGGGCGGCGACGAGCCGCTCCGCGCCGTCGCGCACGGCGGCCTGGTCGGCCTCGGTGGCGGCGAGCAGATCGGTGATGTTCTCGTTGTCCTGGCCGGCGAGCAGGGCCAGCAGGAGGTGTGCGGGGGTCAGATCCGCGTTCCCGTCCTTGACGGCCCTGCTGGTGGCTGCGTTCAGCGCGTCCCGGCTCTTGTTGGTCAGCTCGGCATCCACGTGCGACTTCTCCTCTCCGTACGGTTCATGCGTCGTGCACATACTCTGACATTGGCAACCTGCACAAAGTTGAGTCTATTCCACTCAAGGCGGCCCGACGTACGCTTCGGCGCATGCGTGTTTCGAACCCAGGCCATGACGTACTCAACCCGACGCCCGAGTACCTCGCCTTCTGGCGGGAGCGGCACGTCTGCACCCTGACCACCCCGCGGCCCGACGGAAGCCCGCACGTGGTGCCGGTGGGGGTGACGTACGACCCGGAGGCCGGGCTCGCGCGGGTGATCAGCAACAAGCACAGCAAGAAGGTCCGCAACGTCCTGGCGGCGCAGGAGGCCGGCCCGGACGGCTGGGCGCGGGTCGCGGTCTGCCAGATGGAAGGGCGCCGCTGGGCGACCCTGGAGGGGCGCGCGGTGGTCCGCACGGACGAGGCCTCGGTCGCCGAGGCGGTGGCGCGCTACGCGGAGCGGTACGGGCGGGTGCCCTCGCCGAACCCGGACCGGGTGGTCGTGGAGATCACCCTGGACCGGGCCATGGGACGGGCGTGACGCGGGAGTACGACCGGGCCGGGTGGAACCGGGCGGAAAAGGACCTCGATTAATTGTCCGGTTCAACCACTGGACGCGGACATCACAGCGGCGCCATCGTGGTCAGGTCCACGATGGCGCCGCTGTGTGGGGGAAGCGCCTGAGCGATCTGCAACGACGGGGGAATCGCGTCAGGCACTGCGGGGGGTGGCGGTGGTGATGTCGGGTTCGAAGAGCTGGTGGTCGCGCTGATCGAGATTGACGAAGACCATGCCGTACCGGACCTCGCAGCGGACGGGCTGCGGCGCGCCGCGGGGGCGGCGCAGACAGCGGTAGGCACGGACGTCTTCGTCTTCCTCGCGCACGACGACGATCGGCTGGCCGAACAGGGTGACCATCAGCGAATCGCCGGTGTGCGGGATCGCCGTGGCCAGGTCGATGAACTGCCATCCCGACCGGTACGCCGAGGCCATCTCGCGCCGGAAGTCACGGTCGTCAGGGGTCATCAGACGGCCTTCACGGGCGTGGTGTTCCAACCACTGTCCGCCTCGCCTGCCGGCTTGGCATTCCAACCGCTGTCCGACTTCACCGTCGGCACGATGTTCCAACCGCTGTCCGACTCCCCTGCCGGCGTGGTGTTCCAACCGCTGTCACTGGCCAGAGCGCTCCCCGCATCACCATTGACGACGCTGACTGCCCCAAAGACCGCGACAGCGGAGAAAACAACGGCAAGCGCCGAGCGAAGCATTCTCTTGTACATGGTCGGCTTCGTCCTCACTTGATGGAATCCTCTCCCCCGCACGTCAGACCATGGCTCATTCAGGCACGTTACGGCCACAGGGACGATGCATCATGTTCTTGCATGTTCAGGACCCTGGGGGGTGGAGATTTGCCCATAAACGACACAAACCCGACACATCCCCACCCCGTGACGGCCATGTGCGACGACGGGGCACGCCTGTACGCCGCGGCGCTGAGCACCGGCCGGGTGCCGAGGGGAGAAGTGACAAACGCTCCCTGCCTGCTCGAATTCGGTCTGCTGCGACCCGACCCGGATGACGCGAACCAGCTCCGCGCGGTTCCCCCGTCCGTCGCTTTGGCCCAACGCCTCCATCCACTCGAACGTGAGATCCAGGACCGCAGGCGCACCGCCATCGACCTCACCGATGCATTCGAGCCTTTCCTCGCCATCAGCGCCCAGAGCCCCGCGAACACCCACGCCATCACCGTGCTGGAGGGGTTCGACCAGATCAACGCCGCACTCGACCTCGCCACCGCCGAGTGCCACACGGAGATGCTGACCGTCCAGCCGGGCGGTGCCCGGCCGTCCTTCGTCCTCAGCGAGGCCCTGGAACGCGACGCGCCGCTGATCGACCGGGGCGTGAGCATCCGGACCCTCTACCAGCACACCGCGCGCCACAGCCAGGGCACGCTCGCCTATGTGGACCGCATCTCCACCGGGAAGGTTGAGATCCGCACGCTGGAGGAGCTGATCGAGCGCCTCATCATCTTCGACCGGACCGTCGCCTTCATCCCCGTCAGCGAAGACCGGCGGGTGGCGCTGGAGCTGCGTCACCCGGGGCTCGTGCAGTATCTCATCAAGGTCTTCGAGCAACTCTGGCGCCGTGCAGTGCCGTTGCGCGACGAGGTGACGTACACGCACATGCCCGAGGGCATCTCCGGCGTGCAGCGGTCCATCGCGCAGCTCCTGATCGAGGGGCACGTCGACGAGGCCATCGCGCGCCGGCTGGGGATGAACGTACGGACCTGCCGGGCGCACATCGCGAAGCTGGCCACCGCCCTGGGCAGCGGCAGCCGGGCGCAGCTGGGCTACCTCATCGCCCAGTCGGGGATCCTGCACGGGGACCCCTCACAGCTGCCGAAGTGCTGATCCAGGGCCGCTGTACGGGCGGACCGACGCGTGACGAAGGCCCCGCCCGGGATTCCCGGGCGGGGCCTTCGTCACGAGCGGGTGCGGGCGCCGTCAGTCCGTCGGGCGCTTGGGGCGCCAGACGACCAGGGCGTTGCCCGGCACCGGCGGCTGGTACGGAACCAGGTCCCGGCGGTACGAGGCGTGCACCTGGGCCTCACGGGCCCGCAGGGCGGCCGCGGCGCCGTCCACGGTGGCCGAGAGCTCGGCCACCCGCTGCTGGAGCGCGGCGACCTGGTTCTCCAGCTCGATGATGCGTTTGATGCCCGCCAGGTTGATGCCCTCGTCCTGGGACAGCGCCTGCACCGTGCGGAGCAGCTCGATGTCACGGGCCGAGTAGCGCCGGCCGCGGCCGGCCGTGCGGTCCGGGGAGACCAGGCCGAGGCGGTCGTACTGGCGGAGGGTCTGCGGATGCAGGCCCGAGAGCTGGGCGGCCACCGAGATCACGTAGACCGGAGTCTCGTCAGTGAGTTCGTAGGCCCCATTACCGAATCGAGGCTGTCTGCGGCGGCCGTCCATGTCATGCTCCCTTCGCGGACTCGAACAGCGCGGCGCGCGGGTCGTGCGACTCGGTCGCGACGCGGTACATCTCCAGCGCCTCACGCGCCTTGTCCGACAGCTCCGTCGGCACGGCCACCTCGACCGTCACCAGCAGGTCGCCGCGGGTGCCGTCCTTGCGGACCGCGCCCTTGCCGCGGGCCCGCATCGTACGGCCGTTGGGGGTGCCCGGCGGCAGCTTCAGCGTCACCGCCGGGCCGTTCAGGGTCGGGACCCTGACATCGGCGCCGAGGGCGGCCTCCGCGAAGCTCACCGGGACCGTCACCGTCAGGTTGTCGCCCTTGCGGCCGAACACCGGGTGGCTGTCGACGTGGACCACGACGTAGAGGTCACCCGCCGGGCCGCCGCGCTCGCCCGGCGCACCCTTGCCGCGCAGCCGGATCCGCTGGCCGTCGGAGACTCCCGCCGGGATCCGGACCTGCATGGTGCGGGAGCTGCGGGCGCGCCCGCTGCCCTTGCACACGTCGCAGGGGGTCTCCGCGATCAGACCGCGGCCCTTGCAGTCCGCGCAGGGGTCGGTCAGCGAGAAGCCGCCGCCGCTGCCCCGCGAGACCTGGCCGGTGCCGACGCAGGTCGGGCACACCCGGGGGGTGCCGTTCTTGTCGCCGGTGCCCGAACAGGCCTTGCAGGGCGCCTGGGAGGACATCCGCAGCGGGACGGTCGCCCCGTCCACCGCCTCCGTGAAGGACAGCGTGACCTCGGACTCGATGTCCTGGCCGCGGCGCGGCTGGACCCGGGTTCCGGGACCGGCGCCGCCGCGGTTGAACAGGCCGCCGAACACGTCGCCCAGGCCGCCGCCGAAGCCGCCGCCCGCGCCGCCCGGCTGCTGACCGCCGAAGAGGTCGCCGAGGTCGAAGTTGAACGAGCCGCCGCCCCCGCCCGGCCCGGGGCGGAAGCCACCGTTGCCGAACAGGGCGCGCGCCTCGTCGTACTCCTTGCGCCGCTTGGCGTCGCCGAGGATGTCGTTCGCCTCGGAGATCTCCTTGAAGCGCTCCTCCGCCGAGGCGTCGCCCTTGTTGGCGTCCGGGTGGAACTCGCGGGCGAGCTTCCGGTACGCCTTCTTGATCTCGGCCTCGGTGGCGTCCTTCGGGACACCGAGGACCTTGTAGTAGTCCTTCTCGACGAAGTCCTTCGTGCTCATCCCCGGTGGCCCTCCTCTCGTTCTCCTACGTGTACTGCGTCAGCCCTTTTCGGGAGCATCCGTGTCCTTGTCGGACGGTGCTTCGCCCTCCGAGGACTCGGACTTGGCGGCCGGGGCCGCACCCGGCTGGGGCTCGGCGACCGCGACCCGCGCGGGGCGGATCGTACGCTCGCCGATCCGGTAGCCCGGCTGCAGGATCGCCACGCAGGTGTCCTCGGTGACATCCGGCGCGTACGAGTGCATCAGGGCCTCGTGGATCGTCGGGTCGAAGGGCTCGCCCTCCTTGCCGAACTGCTGGAGGCCCATCTTGGCCGCGGCCGTCTCCAGCGATTCGGCCACCGACTTGAAGCCACCGACCAGCTCGCCATGGTCCCGCGCCCGGCCGATGTCGTCCAGAGTCGGGAGCAGCTCCGTCAGGAGGGACGCGACCGCGATCTCCTTGACGGCGATGCGGTCCCGCTCCACCCGGCGACGGTAGTTCTGGTACTCGGCCTGGAGCCGCTGGAGGTCCGCGGTGCGCTCGTTCAGCGCGGTACGGGCCTGGTCCAGCTGCGCCAGGAGGGCGGCCTCCTGGCCGGCGGGCCGTGCTGCTGTGGAGTCCCCGGCCGGGGCCGCCGCCTCCTCCTCGGAGGAATCGGCGGCCTTCGGCTCGGCGGCGTCGTCAGGCGTGGCGCCGGCGGGGACTTCGGGCTTCTCCTCGAAGCCCGGCGTCTCCTCCGACATCAGGCAGCGCCGCCCTTCGGCTTCTCGTCGTCGACGATCTCGGCGTCCACGACGTCGTCCTCGGGCTTGGCCTGCTGGCCCTCACCGGCGCCACCCGCGGCCTGAGCGGCCTGGGCGTCGGCGTACATGGCCTGGCCGAGCTTCTGGCTGACCGCCGCGAGCTTCTCGGTCGCGGTGCGGATCTCGGTCGCGTCCTCACCCTTGAGCTTGTCCTTCAGCTCGGTGATCGCGGTCTCGACCTCGGTCTTGATCTCGCCCGGAACCTTGTCCGCGTTCTCCGAGAGGAACTTCTCCGTCTGGTAGACGAGCTGCTCACCCTGGTTGCGGGACTCGGCGGCCTCCTTGCGGCGCAGGTCCTCGTCCGCGTACTGCTCCGCCTCCTGGCGCATGCGGTCGACCTCGTCCTTGCCGAGCGAGGAGCCGCCGGTGACGGTCATCTTCTGCTCCTTGCCCGTGCCAAGGTCCTTGGCCGTGACGTGCATGATGCCGTTCGCGTCGATGTCGAAGGAGACCTCGATCTGCGGGACGCCACGCGGGGCCGGCGGCAGGCCGGTCAGCTCGAACATGCCGAGCTTCTTGTTGTACGCCGCGATCTCGCGCTCGCCCTGGTAGACCTGGATCTGCACCGACGGCTGGTTGTCCTCGGCCGTCGTGAAGATCTCGGACCGCTTGGTCGGGATCGTGGTGTTGCGCTCGATGAGCTTGGTCATGATGCCGCCCTTGGTCTCGATGCCGAGGGACAGCGGGGTCACGTCGAGGAGCAGGACGTCCTTGACCTCACCCTTGAGCACACCGGCCTGGAGGGTGGCGCCGATGGCGACGACCTCGTCCGGGTTGACGCCCTTGTTGGCGTCCTGACCGCCGGTGAGCTCCTTGACGAGCTCGGCGACGGCCGGCATGCGGGTGGAGCCGCCGACCAGGACCACGTGGTCGATCTCGGACAGCGCGATGCCGGCGTCCTTGATGACGTTGTGGAACGGGGTCTTGCAGCGCTCCAGGAGGTCGGCCGTCAGCTGCTGGAACTGGGCGCGCGTGAGCTTCTCGTCCAGGTGCAGCGGGCCCTCGGCGGACGCCGTGATGTAGGGGAGGTTGATCGAGGTCTCCGTGGAGGAGGACAGCTCGATCTTCGCCTTCTCGGCGGCCTCGCGCAGGCGCTGGAGCGCCATCTTGTCCTTGGACAGGTCGACGCCGTGACCGTTGGCGAACTGCTTCACCAGGTAGTCGACGACGCGCTGGTCCCAGTCGTCACCACCGAGGTGGTTGTCACCGTTGGTGGCCTTCACCTCGACGACGCCGTCACCGATCTCCAGCAGCGACACGTCGAAGGTGCCGCCACCGAGGTCGAAGACGAGAATGGTCTGGTCGTCCTTGTCGAGGCCGTACGCCAGGGCGGCGGCGGTCGGCTCGTTGACGATGCGCAGGACGTTCAGGCCCGCGATTTCACCGGCCTCCTTCGTCGCCTGACGCTCGGAGTCGTTGAAGTAGGCCGGGACGGTGATGACCGCGTCCGTGACCTTCTCGCCCAGGTACGCCTCGGCGTCGCGCTTCAGCTTCTGCAGGATGAAGGCGCTCATCTGCTGCGGGTTGAAGTCCTTGCCATCCAGGTTGATCTTCCAGTCAGTGCCCATGTGGCGCTTGACGGAGCGGATGGTCCGGTCCACGTTCGTGACCGCCTGGCGCTTGGCGACCTCGCCGACGAGGACCTCGCCGTTCTTGGCGAAGGCGACGACGGACGGCGTGGTCCTGGCGCCCTCGGCGTTGGTGATGACGGTGGGCTCGCCGCCTTCGAGAACGCTGACGACGGAGTTAGTGGTGCCCAGGTCGATGCCGACCGCACGTGCCATTTCAATTCCTCCAGCTGACTTGAGTGCAACGGACTCAACCATGCCGCAACGCGGCGCTTGCGTCAACAGAGGTGAGCCTAAGGGACTCAACTTTTACGGCAGCCTTACGCTCACCTGCGCACCCGCACACCCCGACGGCCCCCGGACCCGCCGGCCCGGGCGCGGCCGGGCACGCTCGCCGCGAGGGGGCGCCCGACGCCGGCCCGCGCGGGGCCGAGCGGGGGATGCTCGGTGGCCGCCGCTGCGCGGCACCACCCACCCGTCGGAGACACACGGCACGGTGCGTGCATGCCGTTGTCGTTGCCGTCGTTCGCACCGCCCGCGATCCGGCGCCTCGCCCCCGCCCTGCGGATGCGCCCCGCGCGCATCCCCTCCTGCCCGGCCAAGCGGGTCGTGGACCTGCTCGGGGCGCTGCTGCTGCTCGGCGTGTTCGCCGTACCGCTGCTGGTGGCCGCCGGGCTGTTGTACGTCGGCCAGGGCGGGCGGGTCTTCCTGCGGGAGCCGGCGGTCGGACTCGGGGGGCGGCCGTTCCGGACCTGGCGACTGCGGACGGACGCGGGGGCGGGCCGTGTCGGGACGGCGGTGGAGCGGTGCGCGATGGACCTGCTGCCGCAGCTGGTCAACGTGCTCCGGGGTGAGATGTCCCTGGTCGGGCCGCGCCCGGGGCCGGGTACGGACCGCCCGGACCGGCTCCTCGTAAAACCGGGAATGACGGGGTTGTGGCAGGTGAGCGCGCGGTCCGACCTCCCGTGGGAGGAAATGGCCCTCCTGGACCGACACTATGTGGAGAGCCACTGGCTGGGGATGGATCTCGCGATCCTGGCCCAGACCCCCCGGGCGGCCCGTCGGCACAGGTCGGCGTAGGCCGGCGCGGGTCCGCGTGGGTCGGCGTGGGTCGGCGTAGGTCGGCACAGGCCGGCGCGGGCCGCGGCATAGGCAAGCCTGAGCGACACAGATCACCGCGCGCTCAGCTACATTGCGGCGTCGGGAATGGGTAACCTCAAGCCTTGACTGAATAAGTTACCGCTTAGTAATGCCGCCCGAGGAGCCCCTCCATGCAACTCGCCGCGATCATCGTGTCGCTGGTCCTGACCGTGGTCGGCGTCGCGCTGCTCGCCCGAGCCGTGGCGCAGATCTACCGGTTCGTGAAGCTCGGTCAGCCCGTGCCGGCAGGCAGCCGCACGGACGACCCCAAGGCCCGAACGATCACCCTGGTCCGGGAGTTCCTCGGCCACAGCCGCATGAACCGCTGGGGCATCGTCGGGTTCGCCCACTGGTTCGTCGCGATCGGCTTCCTGACGCTGCCTCCGACGCTGGTGCAGGCGTACGGCCAGCTCTTCCAGGCGGACTGGGTGCTGCCGATCGTCGGGAACTTCCTGCCGTTCGAGCTGTACATCGAGTTCATCGGCATCATGACGATCCTCGGCATCGCCGTGCTGATCGCCATCCGCCTGCTGTCGCTGCCCTCCCGCGCGGGCCGCAAGTCGCGCTTCACGGGCTCCAAGGCCTGGCAGGCGTACTTCGTCGAGTACGTGATCCTCACCATCGGCCTCGCGATCCTGTGCCTGCGCGGTCTTGAGGGCGCGATCCACCACGTGGACTCGTACGAGCCGGCGTACTTCGCCTCGTACCCGCTGGTCCTGGCCTTCAAGGGGCTCTCGCTCGGCGCGCTGCAGAACGCCATCTACTTCACCGCGATGATCAAGATCGGCGTCTCGCTGATCTGGATGATCGTCGTCTCGCTCAACACCAACATGGGTGTCGCCTGGCACCGCTTCCTCGGCTTCCCGAACATCTGGTTCAAGCGCAACGCGGACGGCGCGACGGCGCTCGGCGCGCTCCAGCCGATGACGAGCGGCGGCAAGGAGATCGACTTCGAGGAGCCGGGCGAGGACGACGTCTTCGGCGTCTCCCAGGTCGAGCAGTTCTCCTGGAAGGGCATCCTCGACTTCTCCACCTGCACCGAGTGCGGCCGCTGCCAGTCGCAGTGCCCCGCCTGGAACACCGGCAAGCCGCTGTCCCCGAAGCTCCTGATCATGTCGCTGCGCGACCACGCGCACGCCAAGGCCCCGTACCTGCTCGCGGGCGGCGGCAAGGACATGGAGGGCAACGAGAAGGCCACGGCGGAGCAGCTCGCCGGTGTCCCCGCCGCCGCCCTCGCGGAGGCGGAGCGCCCGCTCATCGGCACCGCCGAGGAGAACGGCGTCATCGACCCCGACGTGCTGTGGTCCTGCACGACCTGTGGCGCGTGCGTGGAGCAGTGCCCGGTCGACATCGAGCACATCGACCACATCGTCGACATGCGGCGCTACCAGGTGATGATCGAGAGCGCGTTCCCGTCGGAGGCGGGCACGATGCTCAAGAACCTGGAGAAGAAGGGCAACCCCTGGGGCCTCGCGAAGAAGCAGCGCGTGGAGTGGACCAAGGAGGTGGACTTCGAGGTCCCGATCATCGGCAAGGACGCGGAGGACCTCTCCGAGTTCGACTACCTCTACTGGGTCGGCTGCGCGGGCGCCCTCGAAGACCGCGCCAAGAAGACCACGAAGGCCTTCGCGGAGCTGCTGAACATCGCGGGCGTGAAGTTCGCGATCATGGGCGGCGACGAGAAGTGCACGGGTGACTCCCCGCGCCGTCTGGGCAACGAGCCGCTGTTCCAGCAGCTGGCCCAGGAGAACGTGGCGATGCTGAACATGGCGTTCGGCGAGGACGACGACGACCCGGCCACGAAGAAGCCGAAGTCGACAAAGCGGATCGTCTCGACCTGCCCGCACTGCTTCAACACCATCGCGAACGAGTACCCGCAGCTGGGCGGCGAGTACGAGGTCATCCACCACACGCAGCTGCTTCAGCACCTGATCGACGAGGGCCGGCTGCTGCCGGTGACGCCGGTCGACGGGCTGATCACGTACCACGACCCGTGCTACCTGGGCCGGCACAACAAGGTCTACACGCCGCCGCGCGAGATCATGTCGGCCGTGCCGGGCCTGCGTCAGCAGGAGATGCACCGCCACAAGGAGCGCGGCTTCTGCTGTGGCGCGGGTGGCGCGCGCATGTGGATGGAAGAGCGCATCGGCAAGCGGATCAACAACGAGCGCGTCGACGAGGCCCTGTCCCTGAACCCGGACATCGTCTCGACGGCCTGCCCGTTCTGCCTGGTCATGCTGACGGACTCGGTGAACGGCAAGAAGAACGACGGCCAGGCGAAGGAACACGTCCAGGTCGTGGACGTGGCCCAGCTGCTCCTGGAGTCGGTGAAGAACCCGGAGGCCGAGGCGGCTGCGCTGGCGCTGGCCGAGGCGGAGGCCGCTGCGGCTGCCGCCGAGGCGGAGGCGGCTGCGGCCGCCAAGGCCGAGGCCGCCGCCGCGAAGGCCGCCGCCGCCGCTGCCGCGAAGGCGGAAGCAGAGGCCGCGGCGAAGGCCGCCGCCGAGGCAGAGGCCGCCGAGGCGGAGGCCGAGCCGACCGAGGCGGAGCCGACGGCAGCCGCTGACGTCGCTCCCGCGGCGAAGGCGGACGCCGCCGCCGCTGCCGAGGCCGCTCCTGCGGCCGAGGCGGAATCTGAGGCTGCTCCCGCCGCCGAGCCCGAGGCCGCGCCGAAGGCGGAAGCTGCTCCGGCGGCTGAGGCTGCGGCTGCTCCCGCCGCCGAGGCGGCCACGCCGGAGGCGGACGCCGCTCCCGCGGCGGAGCCGAAGGCTGCTGCGGCTGAGGCCGAGCCGGCCGAGGCTGAGGCGAAGGGCGCTGAGGCCGAGGCGGACAAGGCCGCGGCGGAGTCGAAGGGCGCTGCTGCTGAGGCCGAGGTCGAGGCTTCGGAGGGGTCGGGCGCGAAGTAGGCGCCGGGCAGGAACGCCGGAACGGCCGGTCCCCGTCAGGGGGACCGGCCGTTCCGTGTTCCGGGGGCCTGGGGCTCGCCCCCGGTTTCGGGAAGGGGCGGGGTGGGGGACGGCCCCGCGCAGCGGCCCCCGACTACGCCCGCCGCAGCACGGCGAAGCCCAGCCCGGCCGCGCCGACCGCCGCCATCCCCCCACCCGCAGCCACCAGGTGCGGCGCGTCCGTCCCACCGGCCCCGCCGACACCCTCCGCCCCGGCCTTCACGCCACCCTTCGGCACGACACGCCCCTCAGCGGCCGGCACCGGCACCGGCACCGTCTTCTTCCGCTTCTCCCCGACCGTGTACTTCTCGATCAGCTTCCCGCTGCCGAAGTCGTACACCCAGCTGTTCCCACCGCTCTTCCCGTCGATGACGACGAACTTCACGCCGCGCTTGCCGTCCTGGACGAGCTTGTACGTCCAGCCGTCGTTCAGCACGCTCGGGTGCTTCAGGTCGATCGTGCCCAGCACGTTGCCGTTCGGCGTGGAGATGACCGCCCGCTTGCCGCCGGGCCCGTCGATCAGCTTCGCGATCCGCCCGTCGGGCATCGTCACCCGCACCGAGGTCACCCTGTCCTCAACCGGCTTCGGCTTCTCCCCGCCCTCCATCCACGACCTCACGGTGCCGTCCGGCTGGAGCACGACGTGCAGCCCGTTGTTCTGCCCGTACGCCGCCGCACCGCCCCTGCTGACCAGCGTGTCCAGCTTCGTGGAGCCGGCGAGGATATCGGCCTCGAAGTGGCGATCGCCGATCTTGTAGACCTTGGCGACCGACCCGTCGGCCAACTTCACCGTGGCCACGAAGGCCCGTACCGGTTTGGTCGGCTTGGTCGGCTTCGCGGGCGTCGTCGGCGTCGTCGGCGTCGGCTCCGCCGGCGTCGTCACCGGCGGAGTCGTCACCGGCGGAGTCGTCTCCGGCACGGCCGGCCCGGTCGGGTCCGTCGGCTCGGCGGTCGGCCGCTCAACCCCCGGCGACGCCTCCGACTCCGCCCCCGGGCCCGCCGGCGAATCGGCGAACGCGGCCCCCACCGGTACGGCGAGAACGGCGGCCGCCCCCGTCAGAACGGCGGCGGTACGGAGGGTCGTGCGACGTGCGGTACGGCGAGTGCTGCGCATGGTGGGGGCTCTCCTCGATGTCGTTCGTTGCTTCGCTGCGGCGCGACGTCAACGAAGCTACGTGCCCGATATCTACGTATTCCGTCGGCAACGTAACGAACCCCCGCAGACTTTCCCCCAGCCACGTAAACCCGACACCCACCCGGCGCCCGCCCCGCACCCCACCACCCGGGGGACATCCCCCCGGGGTACCCCTAAGGGATGTCACAGCTCAGCCGCAAAGGCCCCCGCTTCCGGCCGCCGGTCCACGGGCTCCCGCCGGACCAGGTACTTTCGATCACGTGGCTGGATTCAGGATCGGACGCGGCCGGGACAACAACCGCACCCCGCAACAACCTTCGCGGCAGCAGCCGTACGGTCAGCAGCAACCGCAGCAGGCGCCGTACGGTCAGCAGCCCTACCCGCCCGCCGGGTCTCCCCCGCAGCAGCAGTGGCCCCAGCAGGCCGCCGCCGGGGGGCACGGCGAGCCCGAGTACTTCGACCCGTACGGTCAGCAGCAACCGCCCCCGTACGACCAGGGCGGCGGCGGCCACGGCGGCGGCCATGGCGGTCACGGCGGCTCGTACGCGGACAACCCCGGCTACACCCAGGCCTTCGCCATCGGCGAGGACCCGTACGGCCAGGCCGCGACGTACCACGCGGGCGCCGGCGCGCCCCCGGCCGGCCCCGTCGGCCCGCGGCTGCGCTGGAAGGAGCTCCTGCGCGGCATCGTGATGCGCCCCGGGCCGACGTTCCTGCAGATGCGCGACTACGCCGTCTGGGGTCCGGCGCTGACCGTGACGTTCCTCTACGGCCTGCTCGCGGTCTTCGGCCTCGACGAGGCCCGCGACGACGCGATCAACGCGACCCTCGCCAACGCCGTCCCGATCGTGCTCTCCACCGGCGTGGCCTTCGTCATCTGCGGCCTGCTGCTCGGCGCGGTCACGCACACCCTGGCCCGCCAGCTGGGCGGCGACGGCTCCTGGCAGCCGACCGTGGGCCTGTCGATGCTGGTCATGTCCATCACCGACGCCCCGCGACTGCTCTTCGCCGTGTTCCTCAGCGGCGACAACATGGTCGTGCAGGTGCTCGGCTGGGTGACCTGGCTGGCCGCCGGCGCCCTGTTCACCTCGCTGATCAGCAAGTCGCACGACCTGCCGTGGCCGAAGGCGCTCGGCGCCTCCGCCATCCAGCTGATCGCCCTGCTGTCGATCATCAAGCTGGGCACGCTCTAGCAGCCGACCGACCGCCGACCGACCGTCGGCCGTAGGCACGAGGAGGGGCCCGCCCCGCGCGCATCATGCGCGGGGCGGGCCCCTCCTCGTATCCGTCCGTCGAGGACAGGGGTCAGGCGTCGAGCACCTGCCCCTCCCTCTTCACCACCGGCGGCTCGACCGACCACGGGAAGTTGATCCACTCGTCGGTCTTCTTCCACACGTACTCGCACTTCACGAGCGAGTGCGACTTCTCGTAGATGACGGCCGAACGCACCTCGGCGACGTGGCCCAGGCAGAAGTCGTGCACCAGCTTGAGCGTCTTGCCGGTGTCGGCGACGTCGTCGGCGATCAGCACCTTCTTGTCGGTGAAGTCGATCGCCTCGGGCACCGGCGCCAGCATGACCGGCATCTCCAGGGTGGTGCCCACGCCGGTGTAGAACTCCACGTTCACGAGGTGGATGTTCTTGCAGTCCAGCGCGTACGCCAGGCCGCCGGCCACGAACACGCCACCGCGGGCGATGCTCAGGATGATGTCGGGCTCGTAGCCGTCGTCGGCGATGGTCTGCGCCAGCTCGCGGACGGCGCGCCCGAAGCCCTCGTAGGTCAGGTTCTCGCGTACTGCGTCGCTCATGCCTCGTGCCTCACCTGGGTACGGTGGAAGTTCTGGAAGGAGCGCGAGGCGGTCGGCCCGCGCTGCCCCTGGTACCTGGACCCGTAGCGCTCACTGCCGTACGGGAACTCGGCGGGCGAGCTGAGCCGGAACATGCACAGCTGCCCGATCTTCATGCCCGGCCAGAGCTTGATCGGCAGGGTGGCCAGGTTCGACAGCTCCAGGGTCACGTGACCCGAGAACCCGGGGTCGATGAACCCGGCGGTCGAGTGCGTCACCAGCCCCAGGCGCCCCAGGCTGGACTTCCCCTCCAGGCGGGAGGCGATGTCGTCGGGGAGCGAGACGACCTCGTACGTCGAGGCGAGCACGAACTCACCCGGGTGGAGGATGAACGCCTCGTCGCCCTCCGGCTCGACCATGCGGGTCAGGTCCGGCTGCTCGACGGCGGGGTCGATGTGGGCGTAGCGGTGGTTCTCGAACACCCGGAAGTACCGGTCGAGACGCACATCGATACTGGAGGGCTGCACCATCGATTCCTCGAACGGGTCGATGCGAACCCGTCCGCTGTCGATCTCGGCCCGGATGTCTTTGTCAGAGAGAAGCACGTCCCGAGGATACGCAGAGCGCGCGAGCCACCCCCAATCGGAGCGGACCCCGCGCGCCTGTGGCGGCTATCGCTTCACGCCTCCGACGGGCACGGCGTGCCGCAGCCGCGCACACCGCGGACACCGCAGCAACCGCCCCGGCCCGATCCGGCCGGCCCCGAGCTGCTGGAGCGGAAACGAAGCGGTGCTGAACACGTGCCCTTCGGCACAACGGACGACGGTGTGCTCCATCGAGTCCCTTTCCCCTACGAGCCATCCTGCGACGAATCGCCACATTAGGGGATGATCGGGACCCACCCAAGCCGCCGCTCCGAACCCGTACGTTACGCCCCAACTCCCGCCCCCACACGCCTCGCTGCACCCCACACACAACAACGACCCCGCGGCAAATTCACCGGGGGTCGATCATGAGGTAGAGTGTGCAACGGTAAGGCTCCAGGCAACTGGACCACCATGCGGATGTAGTTTAATGGTAGAACATGAGCTTCCCAAGCTTATAGCGCGGGTTCGATTCCCGTCATCCGCTCTTGCAAGAAGGCCCAGGTCAGCGACCTGGGCCTTCTTCGTTATCTAGACCTCTCACCCCTCGCCGTGCCCTCCGCGTGCCCCAACTCGCAGGAACTCCCTGGCCGGAGGGCTGTTCGCGCATCACTTGCACCACACGAGCCCCCGCCGGTCTCGCGTCGCGAGACACGTCCTCGATGACCTGCGTCACACCGCTGTCTCCGTCGCGTGAATTCGCTTTCCAAAAGGGGCGGTTGGTCGGAGGGGTTGGCTCAGACTCTCGACGGGTCTCCCTAGTCCTCCCTCCCCGCCAACACGCGATCGGCGGCGTAGTGCGGGCAGGAAGGGAGGTGCCACGTCACCGTCACCCGACACCGGTCGGCGGTGACGGTACGGGCCTGCCCAGTGGCCGGGCAGGCCGCGCAGTGCGGGCACACGACGGTTTCGAACTTCAGCTCAGCCATCACCTACGCCACCTTCCCCGCCAACGGTGCTCGCGACGAGAGTGCCACGCCTCTCAGCGGGACAGGCTCCACACACCGGTCCCCACTGATGCAAGTCTCGAAGAAGGCTGCGCACCGGGACTCGGGGGCGGCCTGGTCCAGCCGTGCCAGTGAGATGGCCACTGAGATCACCGTTGATCTGACCATCTCGTCAGGAGGTTCCCACGGGTGCCGGTGGATGAAGGCAGTGACCCTGAGCAGGACACTCCAGCAGAGCGGCCGGGCACGGCCGGTCCTGCCGTTCACGTGTGGGCCACGGCCGGCCCACCATGTCTTCCCGCTGAGGCGGCCGCCACCATCGAGGCCATCGTGCGGGCTGTGCACCATGGCGATGACGTTCGTATCCGGATCCTGTTGGCAGCCTTGGTCGACATCGCCGACACCGAGGTCCTCCTCCACCTGCGGGAGCGGCTTCGCGAACGACCGCAGTGACGGTCAGGCTCTGCGGAACAGACGTGTAGCGAGAGCGGGGCTGGCCGCGCTGCCTTGCCGTGGACGCCCCCGAGACCGCCATGGAGCCCTGCGAGCTGCTGATCCCTTCGGGAGGGCGCTGCGGACCCACCCCGCAGGCTCACGTCCCCTGGACTGCACGTCGCAGCTGGCGGACGCCCTTGCTCGCGAAACGCTGCACTCGGAGGGAATCAATATCTATCCCCGCGGTCAGAGAGTTTAATGGACCCCGCAGGGAGAGTTTTTCCGCACCGCACACGATGGAGATATTTAGCGCACACAAACCGCTGCAGCGTGCTACTGTCGATCTCGGTTGCAGTTTTGGTACCCAAAAACTTCAAGCGCTCCAGTCGGCCTCCGCGTCACATTCGAGTGCTTCATATTTCCGGGTCATTTTCCGGCGGGGCATCATCGCGGCGACACGGTGTCCGTACAGTGCGGATGCTGGTGTACTGCCCCAAAGGAGATATGACATGGCATCTGGCACCGTGAAGTGGTTCAACGCGGCCAAGGGTTTCGGCTTCATCGAGCAGGACGGTGGCGGCGACGACGTCTTCGCCCACTTCTCGAACATCGCCGCCCAGGGCTTCCGCGAGCTGCTGGAAGGCCAGAAGGTCACCTTCGACATCGCGCAGGGCCAGAAGGGCCCGACGGCCGAGAACATCGTTCCCGCCTGACGCTGACGCGCATTTCGTAGCTGGGGCCCGCATCCCTCGGGGTGCGGGCCCCAGCTGCACGCATTTCCCGCAGTATTTCAGGGTTACAGCCTGCTCGGCGCTTCACCCCACTCGATTTCTCGGTTTCGCGTCCCCCCGTGACGCCATCTCAGCGCATGCGCCCGTACAGAATCTCTGCGGGTCAGAGTCGCTTTCACATTCCATTCGGCAACGTTCTTGTGATTCCCAGCGCCACGTTTCCGCTGCGGAAATTCCTTGATACGCGCCGTATCAAGGAAGGTTCTGAATGAACCGCACACGTACGAACGACCGTTCCTCTCGCACCCGCAGCCGCACCGGCGGCCCCGCTTTCGGCGCTGCCGCCGGTTCGGAGCGGGGCAGCCGCTTCGGGTCGTCGGCCCCGAGCCGTTCCGGAGGTCCGCGCCGCTCGGGCGGCTACGGCCGCCGACCCGCAGCGGTACAGGGCGAGTTCGCTCCGCCGAAGACCATTACTCCCGCGCTGCCCGCCGTCGAGGCCTTCGCCGACCTCGACATGCCGGCGGAGCTGCTTGCTGCCCTCGGCGCGCAGGGCCTGAGCGTGCCGTTCCCGATCCAGGGAGCCACCCTGCCCAACACCCTTTCGGGCCGCGACGTCCTCGGCCGCGGCCGTACCGGCTCCGGCAAGACCCTGGCCTTCGGCCTCGCCCTGCTGGCCCGCACCGCCGGACAGCGCGCTGAGCCGCGCCAGCCGCTGGCCCTGGTCCTCGTCCCCACCCGCGAGCTGGCCCAGCAGGTGACCGACGCCCTCACCCCGTACGCCCGCGCCGTGAAGCTGCGCCTGACCACGGTCGTCGGCGGCATGTCGATCGGCAAGCAGGCCGGAGCGCTGCGCGGAGGCGCGGAGGTCGTCGTGGCCACGCCCGGCCGGTTGAAGGACCTCATCGACCGTGGCGAATGCCGGCTGAACCAGGTCGCGATCACCGTCCTCGACGAGGCCGACCAGATGGCCGACATGGGCTTCATGCCGCAGGTCACCGCCCTCCTCGATCAGGTGCGCCCCGAGGGCCAGCGGATGCTCTTCTCCGCCACCCTCGACCGCAACGTCGACCTGCTGGTCCGGCGCTACCTCACCGACCCCGTCGTGCACTCGGTGGACCCCTCGGCCGGTGCGGTGACGACGATGGAGCACCACGTGCTGCACGTCCACGGCGCCGACAAGCACCGGACGACGACGGAGATCGCGGCGCGCGAGGGCCGGGTGATGATGTTCCTGGACACCAAGCACGCCGTCGACCGGCTCACCAGCCACCTGCTGAACAGCGGCGTACGGGCCGCCGCGCTGCACGGCGGGAAGTCCCAGCCCCAGCGCACCCGCACCCTGGCCCAGTTCAAGACCGGGCACGTGACCGTGCTGGTCGCGACGAACGTCGCGGCGCGCGGCATCCACGTCGACAACCTCGACCTCGTCGTGAACGTCGACCCGCCCACCGACCCCAAGGACTACCTCCACCGCGGCGGCCGCACCGCCCGCGCCGGCGAGTCCGGCAGCGTCGTCACCCTCGTCACCCCCAACCAGCGCCGCGACATGACCCGCCTCATGCAGGCCGCCAGGATCACCCCGCAGACCACGCAGGTCCGCTCGGGCGAAGAGGCCCTGAACCGGATCACCGGCGCCCAGGCACCCTCCGGCGTCCCCGTCGTCATCACCGCACCGGTCGTCGAACGCGCCAAGCGCAGCGCCACTTCCCGGGGCACGCGACGGCCCGCTTCGACGGCCCGGCGTGTGAGCGTGCGGCAGTCTGCCTTCGATGCGGCGGCCTGAGAACCACGTGATCAGGAAACTGACCCATCTCTGCAGGAGGCACGTTTTGACGATGATCCAGATGCAGCCCCGCTCGGCGAACGCCAACGCTGTGCACCGGACGGTGGACGACGCGATGGAGGCGGCCGGTCCACAGGTATGTGACGACATGACGGTCGAGGTGGCCCTGGCCGTCATGGCCGGCGCCCGCGCGGATCATCTGCTCGTCTGCGACGAGGACGGCCTGTGCACCGGGCTGGTCACGCAGGCCCAGCTCACCGCTGTCCACGACAGCGCGGCGTACACCGACCGGGTCCGTCTCCGCGACCTGCTGGGGGACCGCGGGCCGGTCGCCTCACCCGCAACCACGATGGCCGAAGCCGAACACGCGATGCGCTACCGCCGGCTCGATGCCCTGCCGGTCGTCGATGAGCAGGGCAGTGCTCTGGGCGTCCTCGCCCTTGCCCGCTGAACCGCCTCACCGCGGCACGGCCGTCCCCCCTTCTTCTTCCTGTGAGGCAACATGCGCTGTGTCATCGCCCGTTTCCCGTTCGACCTGACCAAGAGCGGTGTCCTGGAGTCGATGAAGGGCGTCAAGCCCGAGCAGGTCGTCGGCGAGTCCGTGATCATCGGGCGCCGTACCTACCCCGTCAAGCAAGTCGGTCAGGTCATCACGCGCCAGGACCGCCGCGACTTCAGCACCGGTGAAGTCCTCCGGGCCATGACCCAGCTCGGGTTCACCTGCCGCGGCCTCCCCCGGGCCGCCATGCCCACGCGCGTCCTCAGCCCGCTCCAGCAGGCTTCCGCGATGCTCGGCATCCCGGTGACCGTCTGACGGACAGGACCGGGCGCGAGCCGACACCCGGACAGCGAGGAGGGCCCGACCGGCACGCGCCGGTCGGGCCCTCCCTCGTGCCCAGGGGTTTCTTACGCGATGTCGGGTCAGTGGTCGGAGTAGCTGAAGTCGCCCATGGTCCATGCGCTGACATCCGCGATCGAGACGCGATACATCCCACCCGTCTCCGGGATCCCCACCGTGCCCTGAAGGATGCGGGCCACATGGAAGTGCAGATGAGTGGGCGGTCCCTCGTGGGGTGTCGTGGCGGTGAAGATGGCGGCGAACTCGCCCAGGCGGGCGGAATCCGTCAGGACCTCCGACACCCGCTGCCTCCAGACGGCTTCGGGTGCCAGCCGACCGGTGATGACAGCGCCACCGGTGACCACGGTCAGGGACATCTGATTGCTCTGCCCGGACTCCACCAGGGTGGCAACGTCAACGAGCAGCTCGTCAGGCTTCGACATGAGAGCCGATTTTATGCACCAGTCGTCCCGTCCTCTCGACCGGTAGCACTCGGTCGTGAAGTGCACTCACCGCCTTCCCGCGGAGGCCCGAGGGGTGACACCGGTTGCTCGGGCGATGCGGTGACCATGGGCCAGCCGAATCCACCGGTACGGCCGTACAGGACAGGGCGTCCGAGCCCCTGATCTGCTGTGCAGGCTGCTCTGCGCATCTGGGCCGACCGCGAACGCCTAACTCTCCTCGGCGGGAACGAAAATCTATGACGGCCAGAGTAGACATTGGGCTGTGGCGTGGTTATGGTTTCTCTCGTAGCCCAGGGAGACAGCAGGGCCTGGCAGAGACGAACTGCCGGGCAGCAGTACCTGTAGTTGCAGTGCGCAGGACGGTGCGGTGGTGGAGTTCCGAAGCCAGGGTTGTTACAGGACGGCGACGGGACTGACGACCGGACCGGGTGGCCCGCAGTGATCAGGGGCCGCCGTGGGCAGTACCAGCAGTTAACGCAGTGGCAGTACCTGTAAGTGCAGTTCGAAGTACCCAGCAGTGAAGTAAGTGACTAGCACCTCGGTGAAGGCGTCGGCTGCGGACGCGCGCACCGGGAAGTTCGGCAGTGGGGTTCTAAGCCAGAGCAGACGCAGGATGGGCAACGGGGCTGGCTGCCGAAGAGTGGCGCTGGGTCAGGCCACTGAGCAGTACGCAATACAGCAGTACCAGCAGTACCAGCAGTAAGCAGTTGATCACCGAGGGAAGAACGGAGGAGCCGAGCACCATCAGGATCGCCCGGGCGGAAGCCTTGAGCCCGGGTACCGCAGGACATCGATAGTGAGGTGGTCTCCGGTCAAGCAACCGCGATCCCCGCACTCCCGGCAGCATCTCGGTCGGGTCGGCGGAAACACAGCGTCGGCGCAGTATCAGGGCCGACAGATGGTGTAGTAGTTCCTTCGGGGCCCTGGTGCCGTACGGCACCAGGGCCCCTCCATGTGTTCCATGAGAGAGGTTCAATGACAGCAGACGACTCGTTCGGCCGTCTCGACGATGACGACTACCCCGCCTACACGATGGGCCGGGCCGCCGCCATGCTCGGCACCACCCAGGGCTTCCTCCGTGCTATCGGCGAAGCCCGCCTGATCACCCCGCTCCGCTCCGAGGGCGGCCACCGCCGCTACTCCCGCTACCAGCTCCGCATCGCCGCCCGCGCCCGGGAACTCGTCGACCAGGGCACCCCCATCGAGGCCGCCTGCCGCATCATCATCCTCGAAGATCAGCTCGAGGAAGCCCAGCGCATCAACGCCGAGTACCGCCGCGCCGCCGAATCATCCGCGCCGCCGTCCTCGGCCTGACGTCGGGATCGACGGGCCTCGGTCGTCGAAGGAGTGCTATTCGGGTGCGGACGCCTCCGCCGGGTCCGCCCCGGCGTCAGCGCTGCGTGTGACCTGGTGGGTACCGTGCCAGTCCAGGCACATGACCGTCGCGTCGTCCTGGAGACGGCCGCCATGCGCGCGCAGAATCTCGGCGACCAGAGCGCGGGAGGCCTCGCGGGGGTGGAGATCGCCCGTGCGCACAACCAGGGAGGGCAGATCGACCTCCACAGCGCGGCGCTCGAGCATGCCGTCGGTGAGCATCACGAGGCGGTCACCCGGCTGCAGGTCCAGCCGCTGCACCCGATAGGCGGTACGTGGCTGGATACCGAAGGGGAGATCGACCTCGGGAACCATCTGCTCGACCCTTTCCCGCCTGAGGCGGAGCGGCCAGGGATGCCCGGCGTTGACGAACTGGGTGGTCCCGTCGAGCAGGCTGATGCGCAGCAGCTGCCCAGTGACGAAGCCCCGCCTGCCGTGGTCGATGACGGCCCGGTTGGCCTCCAAGGCCTGTACTTCGAGCTCGGCGCCGGCACGCCTGGCTCTGCGAAGGGCGCCCACTGCGAGGGTGGCGAGTAGCGCGGCTTCCACGTCGTGGCCCATGGCATCGGTGACGGAGAGTTGCATGGTGTCGCGGTCGACGACGTAGTCGAAGGTGTCACCGCCGACGTGCGTGGCCGGTTCCAGCGCTCCGGCGACCGTGAACTGGGCTGCCTCACACGCCAGTGAGGTGGGCAGGAGTCGGTGCTGGATCTCGGCGGCCAGGTTCAGGGGCCGTGTACGGCGACCCCATTGGTAGACGTCGGTGAAGGACCGATTGGCGATCACGATGTAGGCCAGGGCGTGAGCGGTCGCGCCGATCTGCCTCATCGCGAAGTCGTCGGGGTGATCCGGCAGGAAGAGTTCGAGCAGGCCGATGGCGTCGCCGCGGTTGGTGACGGGCGCCACGACCCTGACCCGACTGTTGCCCTCTCGCTGGAGGGCCGGCCGCTGTGTGCGCAACGCGTCCGCGTAGAGGGTGCCGGGCAGAGCGACGCGCTCAGGGGGCTCGTCGGACTCGACGCTGTCGGCTGCCCCGAGCCGCACCACTGACGACCCGGTGAAGTCGACGATCAGGAACGAGACCACAGCAGCGTTCAGGCGGTCCCTGAGCATCCGTGCGACGACATCCAGTGACTCCACAGGGGAGGCGGATTCCGCTGCCGCGAGCACGCCCGCAAGGTCCACCTCCACCAGCTGCTCTCCGCCGGCGCGTCCCTGATGGGCGCCTGGATCTCGCTCCTCGGTTGGGGGCATGACCGCTCCTCTCCTCCTCCGACACCGTGGGACCGGCCCTCCACGAGAACTGCTCCCTGACGCTCTTTCCGAGCGCCCGAGGCCTTACGGTCGGCCCCCACTGCCTCGTCGAAGCCATCCATCTGGGGTCGCAGCCTGTGACCACAGCCGGCACAGATCCGAGAAACCCTCAGGGCCGACCGTCTTCAACCCTGCCCGAGGACCCGCACGCCAGGTGGCTGCTGCTGCCCGCGCAGGCCGCGCTGCCTGACTGGTTCACCCGAACAGCAGGCATCGGCCCTACTCGGGGACGCTGCCCGGCCACCGGCATAGCACGCGCGCCCGGAATCCTCTGAGGACCCGGTTACGAGGCAAGCACCGGGGCATGGGGATGGACGAGCCAAGCCGGCCGTGTGGCTGTGGCCGCCGCCTTCGAGCCGAGAGTGAGGAGACGGGGTTGTGAGCGGTGTGTGGATGTACGCGCAGGACAGCGGCTACACGTCCCTGCAGTCACTGATGGGGTTCACGGTTGAGGCGGCTGACGGAACGATCGGGCACGTGGACCGCCAGCAGGACCAGCCCGGCATGCAACACCTGGTCGTCGACACCGGCGTGTGGGTGTTCGGCAAGAGCATTCTGATCCCGGCCGGCGCCGTCGCCGGCATCGACACCGAAACACGGACGGTAAGGGTGACAGGGACCCGGGAAGAGATCAAAGCCGCTCCCCAGTTCACCACCGACAGCGAAACGGCTGACCACCGCTACCTGTCCGCCGTCGGCAACTACTACCTCTCCCTCCGCCGCCCCCTCGCACCCTGACCCGAAGCCAGCCGGCAACTCGCCCGCCCCAGGGCGACAGCAGCCCCCCGGCAGAACATTGCCGTGCTCAGTAGACGGTGAAGGAGATGGCGATGTAGTGCGCGGTGAAGGCTGCCACGGTCAGGGCGTGGAAGACCTCGTGAAAGCCGAACCAGCGGGGCGAGGGGTCGGGGCGCTGAAGGGCGTAGACAACCGCGCCCGCACTGTAGAGAAGCCCACCGGTCACGATCAAGGCGAGTACGGGCGCCCCACCCCTGTCCAGGAAGTCGGGCAGGTAACGCACCGGTGCCCAACCCAGGGCCAGATAGCAGGGGGTGTACAGCCAGCGGGGAGCTCCGACCCACAGGACACGGAAGGCGATGCCGGCCAGAGCGCCCGTCCACACGATCCACAGCAGGACGGACCGCTGGTCAGGGGGAAGAAGGAGCACGGCAAGCGGGGTACAGGTGCCGGCGATGATCAGGAAGATGTTGGCGTGGTCGAGGCGACGCAGAACGGCCTCACCGAGTGGTCCCCACGTGCCGAGGTGGTAGACGGCGCTCGTCCCGAACAGCATCCAGGCGGTGACGGAGTACACGGTGCAGGCCAGGGTGGCGTGCGGTGTCCCCGCCAGGCAGATGAGGACGATGCCCGCGGCCAGCGATGCGGGGATCATTCCGGCGTGAAGCCAGCCTCGTAGCTTCGGCTTGTTCGCCTCCACCAGATCGGCCGCTCGCTCGACCAGGTCGGCAACCGGGTGGAAGTCCTCGACGGCCTTGTCACGGTGCGATCCGGAGGGAGGACCACTTGCGTCGCATCCTCCGGCCGTCGGTGCGGAAGACACACCGCCGGTTTCGACGTCGTCGCGGGACACTGCTTCCCTTCCTGCCTCGGACTGCTGGGCGTCACTGGCAACCACGTGCTCATGTTAGGAGCCTGCCCGCAGAAGCATGGCCCGAGAGCTGCCTCGGACCACCGGGCCGGCACCGCCGGACATGGTCTGTTCAGCCGCCCATGGTTCCGGTCCTGGAGGCCTGCCCCCAACTGGGGCCGTGGAAGTCGTGTAAGTCGGCGGGCCATGGGAACGATCAGGGCTTCCGAAGCCCAGGACAGTTGAGCCCGCCCGGCGACACACCCCGTAGGACGGCCGGGGGCCGCGGCCCCCGGGACTCCGTCAGAAGGCGCTCAGCGCGTCGCGGGTGTTGGTGCGGTACAGGCCGACCTTCGGGTTGGCGACGCTGCCCGGCTTGGACAGCTGGAGGCTGACGCCGTCCGCGTTCGGCATGTGCTCCTTGTCGGCCAGGACGTTGACCTCGTCGGCCACGGGGCCGTTGCCACCCGACGGGTTGAGGTCCACGGCCGCGTACGCGGTGGCGCCGGGGTGCACCGGGTACGCCGGGGCGCCGCCCAGTCCACCGGGGGCAGTGGCCTGGAGACCGAGCGCGCGGCCCTTGGCGCTGAAGCCGACGGTGGGGAAGTAGTCCAGACCGCAGGAGGTGGAACCGTTGTTGGTCACGGTGATGACGCGGACGGTGGCCGGAGCGCCCGTCGGGGAAGTGACCTTGACGGTCAGGTCACGCGCCGAGCAGGGGTGGGTGTAGGCGTAGGAGTCACCGGTGGTGTTCCCCGTGTTCTTGCCGCTTGAACCGGCCTTCGCCGGGGTGGCGGTGGCCGTGCCGGTTCCGGTGGCCTTGCCGGCGGACGGGGCGGTGGAGGCGCCCTCCCCGGACGGCGCCACGGTCCCGGTCGAGACCGACTTGTCCGCGCTCTTGGTCGCGGCGGGGTTCGTGGTCGGCCCGCCGGCGCTGTCCGAGCCGCCGCAGGCGGTCAGGGCCAGAGCGAGGCCGGCGGTGGCGGCGACCAGGGCGGTGGTGCGGAGTCGGTAGGTGCGCATGGGGAACTCTCCGTGTCGGTGCGGTCGTCAGACGGAGGCTTCCGCTTCCTGTCTGACGAGACGTTGGGTGGGGCTGCTGTTCCGGTCGGCTGCTGCCGCAGGCGGCCGAGGGCGGTCGGTGGGGCGGGTGGGGGCCCTCCCGTTGCGACCGCCGAATCCGACCGCCGATCCGATCGGCGGACCGACGGGCTGATGACGCAACTGTGGGGCCGGTTTTGTTCCAGTGGCGTCTCGACGGGGATAGTAGGAACCCTGGAACGCTCCCGACCCTTCTCACCTGGGCGATCGGGCGAGCCTGGAACGTGTTCCGGGATGAGGGGGAGGGTGGAATGGCCACGGAGACGGAGCGGTTCGCGGATCTGATGCGCGAGTTCAAGGAGCGCTCGGGGCGCAGCTACGGCACGCTCGCGAAGCGTCTGCACTCCAGCAACTCGACGCTGCACCGCTATTGCAGCGGCGCGGCGGTGCCCACGGATTACGCCCCGGTGGAGCGGTTCGCCCGAGTCTGCGGTGCCTCGGCCGACGAACTGGTCGCGCTGCACCAGCAGTGGCTGCTGGCGCTGGTGGAGCGGCGGCGGGCGGTGACGGAGGGGCAGGCCCCGGGGTCGGGGGCGGCGAACACCGTGGCGCCGCGGGGCGGTGACGCCGCCCCGGAGGTGCCGCCTGCATCGGCGGTGGTGGTGGATGGGGAGGCTTCGGAGGTCCGGCCGCAGGCGGAGACCGAACCCGCATCGCCCCCGGCGCCCGCTGCGGAGGCACCCGCCCCGGCGCCTACCCCCGCTCCCGCGTCGGCAGCGGCGGAGGCCCCCGCCCCTGCACCGGCAACGGCAACGGCAACGGCAACGGCAACGGAGGCACCCGCACACGCCCTCGCCGCCCTTGTCCAGCCGGGCCCCGCCCGGGCCTCCGTACCGAGGGCCCGGCGTCCTCGGCTGCTGCTCGCCGTTGCGGCCGCCGTGGCCACCGCCGCGGTGGCGGGGACCGCCGCCGCCGTCTCCGCCATGGGAGATGCGGGTCACGGGGACACGCGCCGCGGCGCCGCCCAGCCGTCCTCGCGCGAGCGGGCGGCGGCGGGCCCGGCGTTGCCGTCCGGCGGGTCGTCGTCACCCACGCCCACAGCCGATTCCGCACCCCCGTCCAGCCCCGGACCGTCGTCCCCCTCGGCAACGTCCGCGTCCCCCTCGACCACGTCCACCTCGCAGGCCACCGCCAAGGAGGGGGCCTCCCCCACCGCCCCGTTCACGGTCAACGTCCTGCCCGACAACTGGGACAGCCCCTGCGACCAGTGGTTCGCCCTGGACAAGGAACCCGGCACGGTCCCCCCGCCCCCCGCCGGGCAGGCGACCGAAGGGTGGGCCCGGGCCCTGCACGCCGTCCCGGCGGGGCACCTGCGCATGCAGCTGACCGTCCAGGGCACCGAGGGCAAGGCCGCGGTCCTGCACGCGCTGTACGTCCATGTCGTGAGCGGCCGCAAGGCTCCCGGCTGGAACGCTTACACCATGGGCGCCGGTTGCGGCGGCGCGCTGGTGCCGGCGTCCTTCGCCGTGAACCTGGACGACGCCTCCCCGAGGGCCAGGCCCGTACCCGGCAAGGAGGGCGAGCGGCCGACGGCCTCGACCGACTTCCCGTACAAGGTCTCCGCCACCGACCCCCAAGTGCTGAACATCGACGCCGCCACACTCGGTCAGGACGTCAGCTGGTACCTGGAGCTGGCCTGGAGCAGTGGCGACCGCCAGGGCACCACCCGCGTCGACGACCACGGCCGCCCGTTCCGCACGGTCGCCCTGAAGCCCGGCCACAGCTACTGGTACAACGAGAACAACAACGCCTGGCTGCCGGACACGGAATGAAAGACCCATTGCACCCGGTCCGAAAAGCGGCCGATGTCCGGGCACTCCGCCCCGGACACTAGCGTGTGGTCATGGACACGGCAGAGGAATTCGAGACCCACCGACCGCGGCTGTTCTCGCTGGCGTACCGGATGCTCGGCTCGGCGGCCGAGGCCGAGGACGCCGTGCAGGACGCGTACCTGCGCTGGCACGGGACCGAGCCCGGGCAGGTGGTCGCGCCGGGCCCGTGGCTGGCCAAGGTGGTCACCAACCTGTGCCTGAACCGGCTCACCTGCGCCCGGGCGCAGCGCGAGGAGTACGCCGGCCCCTGGCTCCCCGAGCCGGTGGGGACCGGCGCCGGGGCGCTGGGGCCGATGGAGACGGCGGAGCAGCGGGACGCGGTGTCGTTCGCGGTGCTGACGATGATGGAGCGGCTGTCGCCCCCCGAGCGGGCCTGCGTGGTGCTGCGCGACGCCTTCGAGTACAGCCACCGGGACATCGCGGGCGTCCTCGACTGCTCGGAGGCGAACGCGCGCCAGCTCTACCGCCGGGCCAAGCAGCACCTGGCCGACGACGGCCGGCCGCGGTTCGCCACCACGCGGGAGCAGGACGGAGAGCTGCTCGCCCGGTTCCTGGCCGCCGCGGCCGAGGGGGCGATGGCCCAGCTGGAGCGGCTGCTCTCCGAGCAGGTGGTCGTCTGGTCGGACGGCGGCGGCAAGGTGAGTGCGGCGCTTCGGCCGGTGGTCGGACGGGACAACGCGGCCCGCTTCCTGGTGGGCCTCTTCTCCCGGTGGGTGAACGGCGTGCAGATCGGCTTCGCCGAGGCGAACGGCGTTCCGGCGGTGGTCGGCTGGGAGGACGGCGAGCTGACGGCGTTCGGGGCGCTGGAGCTCGGCGAGGACGGGGTCACCGGCATCCGGCTCGTCCGGAACCCGGACAAACTGGCCTTCCTCGCGACTCAGCTCCGGGAGCTGTCACAAAACGCCTGACCCGTCGGTTCTTCATCGGTGAAAGCGACGGCGACCGGCGAGAGGCTGAGACTGATGACGACCAACGACGCGATCATGGTGACCGGCGCGACGGGCACGCTCGGCCGCGAGGTGCTGGAGCGGGCCCGCCGCACCGGGCGCCCGGTCCGCGCGCTCACCCGCAGGGCCGAGGTGCCGGACGACTCCGGGGTGGCCTGGTACACCGGCGACCTGACCACCGGCACCGGACTGGACGAGGCGCTCACGGGTGTCCGTACCGTGATCCACTGCGCGAGCGACATCCGGCACTTCAAGAACGACGTCCCCGGCTTCCGGCACCTGCTGGAGGCCGGAGCGCGGGCCGGTGTCGAGCACGTCGTCAACATCTCGATCGTCGGCGTCGACGAGATCCCCTACCCGTACTACCGGGTCAAGCTGGAGGGCGAGCGGCTGCTCGCCGACTCGGGGATCGGCTGGACCAACCTGCGGGCCACGCAGTTCCCCGCGCTGCTCGACCTCGCCTTCGGGGTGCTGTCCAAGCTCCCGGTGGTCCTCGTGCCGTCCGGCACGGACTGCCAGCCGGTGGACCCGGGCGAAGTGGCGGACCGCCTCGTCGAGCTGGCCCTCGGGGAACCGGCCGGCCGGGTGTCCGACTTCGCCGGCCCGGCCGTGCACCCGGCCGCCGGCCTCGCCAAGGACTGGCTGCGCGCGGTCGGCAAGCGCCGCGCCGTCCTCCCCGTCCACGTCCCCGGCAGGATCGGCGCCGCCTGGCGCGCCGGACACCTGACGGCCCCCGACCACGCGACCGGCCGACTCACCTGGGAGCAGTACCTCACCGAACGGGTCGCCCCCTGACCCCCGGGCCGCCCCGAGAGGACCGGCAAGGGGGATCAAGGCGGGGCGCCCGCCGCCCTCGCGCCCGCCGCAGGCCCGGGGCCGCCGTCGCGGTCAGTCTCCGGGAACGACGAGCCCCGACTCGTACGCCACGATCACGAGCTGCGCCCGGTCGCGTACCCCCAACTTCCCCATGATCCGGCTCACATGCGTCTTCGCCGTGAGGGGACTCAGGGCCAGCGCGTCGGCGATCTCGGTGTTGTTGAGGCCCCGGGCCACGAGGGTGAGGACCTCCCGTTCGCGCGCGGAGAGCGGGTCGAGGGCGGCGGGGGCCGGGGTGGTGGAGCTGGGGGTGCGCAGGACCCGGGCGATCAGTCGGGCGGTCGGGCCCGGCGAGAGGAGCGACTCGCCACCGGCCACCGTACGGATGGCGGCCAGGAGTTCGGCCGGTCTGGTGTCCTTCACGAGGAAGCCGGAAGCCCCGGACCGCAGCGCTTCGACGACGTTCTCGTCGGTGTCGTACGTCGTGAGGACCAGGACCTTCACCCCGGCCAGGTCTTCGGCGGAGGCGATGAGCCGGGTCGCCTCGATGCCGTCGGTGACCGGCATCCTGATGTCCATGACGACCACGTCGGCCCGCTCGGAGTGGGCGAGGTCGAAGGCTTCGCGCCCGTTGCCCGCCTGTCCGACGACCTCCATGTCGGGAGCCGATTCGATGAGCATCGCGAAGGCCGCCCGTACGAGGGTCTGATCGTCCGCGAGGAGGACGCGGATGACGCGGTCGTGCCCGACGGGTGACGTGGTCACGCGGATGACTCCAGGGAAGGGGAAGGGGAGCGGGGTGGGAGCGGCAGGCTCGCCGCGACTTCGAAGCCACCGCCGGAGCGGGGGCCCGTCCGCAAGGTACCGCCGACACTGCGGGCCCGCTCGCCCATACCGACGATGCCGAAACCCGCAGTGGTGGAGTCCGCTCCAGGGCCTTGGCCGTCGTCACTGACGGCGACCCGAAGAGACCCGTCAGCCACCGCCACCCGGACCCGGACCGTGGTTTCGGGGCCCGCGTGGCGGACCGCGTTGGTCAGCGACTCCTGAACGATCCGATAGGCGGCGGCCCCCACGGCCGGCGGGACATGGATCCCGCCGGTGTCCAGGATCAGTTCCGCGTCGGCCGCACGGACCAGATCGGGCAGCCCTGCGAGGTCCGGCAGCGGCCCGCGCTCGTCGGCGCGGAGCACGGTCAAGGTGGTACGGAGCTCCGCGCGTGCCTCACGGCAGGTGTCGGCGATGGAGTCCAGCGCCTCGGCGATCGCCGCCCGGTCGAGCCGGTCCGGGTCGACGGCGAGCACATGGGCGGCGACCGAGGTGCGGACACCGATCAGCGTGATGCTGTGGGCCAGCAAGTCGTGCAGGTCGCGAGCGATGCGCAGACGCTCCTCCGCGATCTTGCGGTCGGCGTCCTGTCCGACCCGGGCGCTCTCCTCGGCGAGGTACTTGCGGTAGTTGCGGACGGCGACGCCGAGCACGAGGGCCGACACCAGCCAGCCGGAGGTGCGCAGTACGTCCAGGGCGCGGTGGGCACCGTTGGACGACATGGCGCTCACCGCGAAGGCCACGACGCACACACCGACCGCCACCGTCCGGCGGACGGTGCCGGTGGCGGCCACGGTGTACAAGGCGAGTACTGCGGCCGGAACGGGGGCGGCGTGGGCGTTGTCGAGCAGTTGGTACGAGGCGATGCAGGCGACGGTCGCGATCATCACCCCGAGCGGGTGCCGCCGCCGCCACACCAGGAGCAGGGCCGAGCAGGCGAGCAGGGCCCACCCGAGCGCGTCCGGTCGCATCGCGGTGTCGGCGTACGCCACCGCCCCGCAGAGCAGGGCGACACCGGCCGCGATCATCGCGTCGTTCCGCGTTGGGTGCCCGGCCGCCAGGGGGTCCTGGTGCAGTACGCGCAGTACGCGCCCGGCCGCGCTCGGGGGGTCGATCACTTCTGCCACCCGGACATCGTCGCTCTCATCGCCGGTCGCCGACCAGTTCCAGTGCGGGTCCGGAAACCGGGGCCGAGGTACCGGAAGGCCGACCCGGCCACCACACCCTGCGGCCGAGCAACACACTGGCGCTGGTCACCAAGTACGTGCGCACCAGGAAGGTGTCCAGGATCACCCCGATCGCGACGACCGTGCCCATTTCCACGAACATCACCAGCGGCAGCGAGGCGAGCACCGCGAAGGTCGCCGCCAGGACGATCCCGGCCGAGGCGATCACTGCGCCGGTGGTGCGGAGCGCGATCAGCGCGGCTTGCCTCGGTTCGGCGCCGCCCCGGGTCTCCTCGCGGGTTCGGTGCATCAGGAAGATGCCGTAGTCGACGCCGAGGGCGACCAGGAAGACGAAGGTCAGCAGAGGCAGCCCCGGATCGACGCCGGTGAAGCCGAACACCGGGCCGAAGACCAGTCCGCCGATACCCAGCGCCGCGCCCCACACCAGCACGACGGCGGCGACCAGGAGCAGCGGGGCGACCAGGCTGCGCAGCAACAGGGTGAGGACGAGCAGCACCGCGACGAGGACCAGGGGAATGACGATCAGGCGGTCGTGGGAGTTGGTGGTGGCCAGGTCGAGTTGCCGGGCGCTCGCGCCGCCCACGTGCGCGCCGTCGAGATCGGCCCGCAGCCGTTCGATGAGGGCGGTCTCCCCCTCGGACTCCGGCGCGGACTCGGCGGTGACGGCGATCTCGGTCCAGCCGCCGCCGCTGCGGCCCCGCTCGGCGCTCGCGACGCCGTCGACGGACCTGGCTCCGGCGAGAATCCGGTCGGCGGCTTCGGTAGGCGCCATGACCTCTATCGGCCGGCTGCTGCGATCCGGGAAGGCCTTGGCCAGCGTTCCCATGGCGGCGATCGACTCGGGCTTGCCGGTGAAGCTGTCCTCCCTCTTGAGCGCCCCGGGCAGGTTGAGCACACCGAGCGCCAGCGCGCCCAGCAGCACGACTCCTGTCACGAGCACGGCGACCGGCCGCTTGCCCGCCGAACTCCCCATCACGGCGAAGACGTTCGTTGCGCGCCGCTTGGGTTCGCTGCCGTACGCGGGGATCAGCGGCCAGAACACCCTCCGTCCGAGCAGCACCAGGATCGCCGGCAGCAGCGTCGTCATCGCGATCAGCGCGCACAGCACGCCCACCGCTCCAACCGGGCCGAGGCCACGGATGTTGTTGAGGTCGGCGGCGAACAGACAGGCCAACCCCGCCACGACGGTCCCGCAGGAGGCCAGCACGGCCGGCCCGCAACCGCGCAGCGCGGTGCGCATCGCATCGTACGGATGCGGGGTACGGCGCAGTTCGTCCCGGTAGCGGGCGACGAGCAGCAGTGCGTAGTCGGTGCCGGCGCCGAACACCAGGACCGTCATGATCCCGGCGCTCTGGCTGGTCACGGTGAGTCCGAAGCCGGAGGCGAGCCCGTACACGGCGGCCCGCGCGCAGACGGCCGCCGCCCCGACCACCACCAGCGGCACCAGCCAGAGCACCGGGCTGCGGTAGGTGAGGATCAGGAGCAGGGCCACCACCAGGCCGGTCGCCAGCATCAGCGTCCCGTCGATGGAGCCGAACACCTCCTTGGCATCGACTTCGACGGCGCTGTCGCCGCCGACCCACACGGTCAGCCCGTCGGTGCCGCGCGTGTGGGCCCGTACGTCCTCGACGAAGGCCTTCTTCGCGGCGTCGTCCGTGCCGGGCGCGGCCGTGGACACCGCGTACATGAGAGTGGTGCCGTCTGCGGATGGAACGCCGGGTCCTCGGAGGGTCGCGGCGAAGTCCCGGGGATCCTTCGACGTGGCAAGCAGGGCGGGGGACTTGGCGGACCCGGTGTCCGTGGTACCCGCCGGGACCGTGACCGCCGCGACCTGCCGTTCGGCGGTGTCCCGGTCGGCGGCGGTCAGCCCGCCGTCGCGGTGGTAGACGAGCAGCACGCCGGTCGCCTCGCCGCCGGGCAGTTTCTCCTGGAGCCTGGCCACCTGCGTCGAGTCGGCGCCCGACGGCAGATAGTCCGCCGTCCGGTCACGCTGTACGTCCGCGAGCCTGCCCGCGAACGACCCGGCGACGGCGATCACGATCACCCACAGCGCCAGTACGCCCCACGGAACCACCTTGCGGCGTGCACCTGTTCGCGCTGTTCGCGCTGTCTGCCCCATCTCGGGCCCCTCCGCATGGATTCGGACCGGTGGCCGCGGTGGCCCGCCCGGTTGCATCCAGCGTCCCGTCTTCGACGCACCGTTCCGTCACACCGACGCAGGAGATCACCCCTACTCCCCCGGGTGTCCCGGGCCCTCCCGTACTCCCCCGGGAGTAACGCTGCGCGTCGTCGGTCACCCCTCTTTGAGCCCTCTGGCGATGAGCACCTCGCGCAGGCGTCCAGCCGTCTCGGCCGCTTGGTCCGGCGGCAGTGGCAGGACACCGTTCTCCGTCATCAGAGCGTGGAACTGCTGCTTCGAGTACGGGACGCCAGTCGGCAGGGGGGCCACGTGCCAGTGCAGATGCGCATTGCCCTGCTGGCTGCCGAGCGAGTAGAGGTACGTCCGCTCCGGCTCGCAGACGGCCTCGACGACAAGGGCGATCTCCGGCCGGAGCCGGCGGTCCGGCGACGCCAGGACCTCTACGCGGTGGGGAGCGCTGGTCAGGCGTGCTCGTCCGAGGGCTGCTGGACAGGCTGGACCGACCAGCTTGGCGGCTCGTCGTCGCCCGAGTCCTCGTCGCGCTCCGCGTCGGCGGCTGCCGCCTGGATCTTGCCCGGCGCGTGGTGGACCGGCGCGTATACGGCGTAGAGCTGTAGGGCCTCGTCACCGATGTTGGTGACGTTGTGCCAAGTGCCGGCGGGCACGAAGATCGCCCAGCCATCCTCGACCTCGCGGTCGAAGTCGAGTCGATCCTTCGTGCGGCCCATCTGGACGCGGCCCCGGCCTGCGTCGAGTCGTAGGAACTGGTCGGTCTCCGGGTGCGCCTCCAAGCCGATGTCCTCACCCACCGGAATCGACATGAGGGTCAGCTGAAGGAACTTCCCGGACCAGGCGACCGCGCGATAGTTCGTGTTCTCGAGCGTCGCCTTCTCAAGGTCGAAGCTTTGCGGTTCCGGCCCGATGTCCTTGATCGTCATATTTCTCTCCCGGTCAATGAAGGCGGTACGCGGTACACGGTTCATACGCACAGGACCCCACCTACCTCGGTGCCCGGGCTGCGAGGTTTTAGACCGGCGCCGTCGAGCGGGGCTGGGCCGTCGGGATGCGGTGGGTGAAGAACAACGCGAGCAGGGCCGCGAGGGCGAGGATGGCGAGGGCGGCCTGGAGGCCGTCGAGCCTGGCTGCGGCGTTGGCGTCCAGTGCGGCTTGGGTCACCTCGCTGCTGGTGCCGGCTTCGTCGAGGGCCGTCTCGAGCTGGGCGTCCGACAGGAAGGGTGCGCCGCTTTGGATCTTGACGGTCGCCTGGCTCTTGACGCTGTCCGGGATCGCCGGATTCTGCTCGATGCTGGTCAGGAAGGAAGCGGCGAGCGCGGCGATCATGATCGATCCGGCGAGGGCCGTACCGATCGAGGCGCCGAGGTTGGTGACGGCGTTCTGGACGCCGCCGACCTCCGCGCTCTTGTCTTCCGGTACCGCGGACACCGTGACCGACCCGAGCTGGGACGCCAGCGCGCCCATGCCGAGCCCGATCAGCAGGAGGGGGACGGTGACGACTTCCGCACCGGCGTCCGCGTCGAGCGCGGCCATCAGGACCACCGCACCGGCGAGCAGGGCGAGGACCCCGAGCCGTACCACCCGCCGCGGCGAGACGTCGGGGAGGAAGCGGGGGATCAGGACCGCGGCCGCCAGCAGTGTCACCGACAGCGGCAGGAGGCGGGCACCGGTCTGCAGTGCGGACAGGCCGAGGGCGACCGACAGGTAGAGCGGTACGACGAAGAACACGCCCATCTGCACGAGGTACTGGAAGAAGAACATGGTCAGCCCGCCGGTGAGCTGCCTGTTCTGTAGCAGCGCCGGGTCGATGAGCGGGTCCCCGCCCCGTTCCACGACGCGGGCCTCCCAGCGCAGGAAGACCCAGATCAGCAGCAGACCTGCCAGCATCAGCCACACGACCAGCGAGATCCCGAGCCACGAGGGCGCGTCGGGCTTCGGCTGGAACCAGCCCCATTCGTCCGAGCGGAGCACCCCGTAGACGAAGAGCCCGAGCCCCAGCGCGGACAGCACGGCGCCGACGAGATCGATGCGCTTGCGTTCGCCGACCGGGGCGTCGGCGATGCGGCGGGCCAGCACCAGGATGCCGAGCACCACCAGCACCTCACCGGCGAAGACCCACCGCCAGGAGAAGTACGTCGTCGCCACACCGCCGATGAGCGGCCCGACCGCGATCGCCACGGCTCCCGCCGCCGCGACGAGTCCGTAGGCGGCGGGACGGCGTTCAGGGACGAAGTTGCCGGCCACCAGCGCCACGATCGCGGGCAGGATGAGCGCCGCCCCGAGACCTTCGAGGAGCGCCCAGCCCAGCAGGAGCACCGCCAGGTTCGGTGCGAGCGCCGTGGTGAGGGAGCCGGCCCCGTAGATGCAGCAGCCGATCAGGAACGCGCGTTTGCGGCCGATCAGCGCCCCGACCTTGCCGCCGGGGATCATGAACATGGCCATCACGAGGGTGTAGGCGGTGATCGCGCCCTGGATGCCCGTCACGGTCGTGCCCACGTCCTCGGCCACCGTCGCGATCGAGACGTTCATGACCGAGCTGTCGAGCGCCATCAGGAACTGACCGGCCGAGAGCGTCAGCAGGACGACCCGCGCTGTTGCCGAACTCTCGACCGAGCCTGTCCTTGATGCCATGGGTGGGATCGTCCCAGCAAACCCGTAGGGCGGATCCGCGACTCGCCAGGCATATCAACCGATTGGCGGGCTGTGCTGCTCCATGCGGAAGGCCGTGCCCTCGCCGTTCAACTGACCACCTGGGTGGCCCGGTGCCGCCGGCACGGCGGCGCGCATCCGCTGTCCCGGTCAGTCGGTCAGCCAGCCGGCGCGGCGGGCGTAGCTGCCGGCCTGGAAGCGGCTCTGGGCGTCCAGTTCCGTCAGCAGGTCGGCGACGTGGCGGCGGTAGGTGGTCGTCGACATCGACAGCCGGCGGGCGGCCATTTCGTCCTTCATGCCCGCGTCGAGCAGGTGGAGGATGGAGCGGCGGAGCTCCTCCTTCGGGGACGTCTGGGCGGCGGCCGTGTCGGCGGCCACGAAGGGGCGGCCCGAGTCCCAGACGCTTTCCCACGAGCGGTAGAGGTGGCGGACCAGGGACGGGTCGCGCACGACGAGCGCGCCCTGACCCGGGGGCTGTTCGGGGTCCGAGATGATCGCGGTGGCGGCGTCGATCAGCAGGAGGCGGTCGGGGATGTGGCTGACCGTGCGGAACTCCACGCCCAGTTCGGTCATGCGGCTCAGGTGCTGGCGCATGTAGCCGTGGGACAGCGCGGCATGCGGGTAGAGGGTGCGGCACAGCACGCCGCGGGCGACCGGCTCGGCAGTGCGGCGGTAGGCGTCGTCCAGCGCCTCGGGCGGCGGTACGTGGGGGTGGGCAGCGAGGAGTTCCACCCGCATCGAGGCCGAGATCCGCTCCAGCGCGACACGGATGGCGTCGAGGCTGGTGAGGTACTCGACCGGTGCCTTCATGAAGTGGCCCTGCCACGCCTCCTCGAAGACCGGCTTCATCGCCATCACATGCGCGCCGAGCTCGTCCGCCCGGCGGCGCAGCCGCCGGATGTCGGCCTCGATGGGGCCGACCAGGTGGGTCAGCGCGACCTCGGGGTTGCTCGGGAGGTACTCGACCGGACCGTCAGCGGGTCCCCCGCAGTTGCCGAGCTCCGCGCCCTGCCGCGGGCGGAGCAGGCTGAGGGCCGCGAGGTCGGCCACGGCCGCCTCGATCTCGTCCGCCGTCCGGTCCAGATCCAGCATGGCGACGACCGGGTGCAGCGAGCCGCGCTCCAAAGCCATGCGGTAGAGCGTCACATGAAGTTCACAAAACTCCGGAATTTTGGATTCCGATGTCGCATCTGTCCGATTCTCCACGTTCCTGGCCTCCCTTGAGGGTGAGTGGAAGTTGTCTGCGACTTGTCACCACCGGGTTTCGGTGGCACCCCGGCAATTGCTTCGGCAAGCTGATCCCAGAAGGGCAGGGGGTTGCGCCCTTCGAATCAACAGCTGCTTTGGGGGACGTTTTACCGTGGTTACCGCACGTATCACTTCTGTATTTCTGCTCGCGCTCGCCCTCGCCGGTGTGACGGCACAGGCCGGCTTCGCCGGGGCCACCGCGGATGAGGTCAACGCACCTGCTCTGGCCAGCGCGAACGCGACCTACGAGCTCATCTGGCACGCACCGGGCGCCTGATCGGCCGGAGTGCGGGACCGGCTGTACACCAACCGGGAAACCGGGTTTATAAGAGCGGCAGCACGGCGCTTGTCACGTGAATGCCCACCCGACACCTGCCCCGATTGCGGAATTGTCGCGCACGATCCGTACGGGCGCGATTCGGGTGCACGCAGGACGGGGCACCGCTTTCAAATGGACTATACCAGAGGGCTCTGAAATGGGAACGGACGCTATTAGGGCGAACCGCATCGGCGGCATGAAGGTGGCGGTGATCGGTTCCGGCGGCATCGGCGGCTACTTCGGCGCCCGGCTCGCCGGGGCGGGACACGATGTGCATTTCGTGGCCCGCGGCGCGCATCTCGCGGCGCTGCGCGAGCACGGCCTGACGGTGACCGGACCCGGCGGGACCACGACCCTGCCACGGGTGTCCGCCTCCGACGGCACGGACGGCACGGACGACACCGCCGGCGCAGGCAGCACCGACGGCGCAGGCGGCAGCGAAGGCGGCGGCCGCACCGGCCCGGTGGACCTGGTGCTGCTCGCCGTGAAGACCTGGCAGCTGGGCGCCGCGCTCCCGCTGCTGGACCCGCTGGTCGGGCCCGGCACCGCCGTGCTGACCCTGCAGAACGGCGTCACCGCGCCGGAGGAGACCGCCGCCGCGGTCGGCCGCGCCGCCGTCCTGCCGGCCGTAGCGAAGATCATCACCATGCTGGACGGGCCCGGCCGGATCCGGCACGTCGGAGGCGCGGGCTCCCTCACCTTCGGCGAGTGGGACAACCGGGACAGCGAGCGGGTCCGCCGGATCCGCGATGCCTTCACCGGGGCGGGCGTGCCCGTCACCGTGCCCGCGGACATCTGGGCCGAACTGTGGGCGAAGCTGCTCTTCGTCGTGCCCTTCGGCGGACTCGGCGCCGCCACCGGCGCGACCATCGGCGAGCTGCGCACCCGCCCCGGCACCCGGCAGCTGCTCGCCGACGGCATGGCGGAGGTCCGGCTGGTCGCCGAGGCGCACGGGGTCACCCTGCCCGCCGGAATCATCGAGGAGACCCTCGCCTTCGTGGACGCGCAGCCCGCCGAGGGCACGTCCTCGCTGCAGCGCGACATCGCCGCCGGCCGGCCCTCCGAACTCGACGCCTGGACCGGCGCCGTGGCGGGGCTCGCCGCCCGTGCCGGGGTCGCCGCGCCGCTCCACGGCTTCCTCCACCAGCTCCTCGCCCTGCGCGAGGACCGTGCCCGCGCGGAGGCCTGACATGACCACCCGGCCCCAGGCGGCCGCCCCGCCCGACGCGGCCGCCCCGCACGAGGCGCCCGACGCGCCCGCGATCCCCGACCACACCACCGACCTGACCGTCATCGGCGCCGGACCCGCCGGCCTGTACGCCGCGTACTACGCCGGGTTCCGCGGCCTGAGCACCACCGTCGTCGACACGCTCGCCCACCCGGGCGGGCAGGTCGCCGCGCTCTACCCGGAGAAGTTCCTGTACGACATCGCCGGGCATCCCGCGATCAAGGGGCGCGACCTCGTCGACAACCTGCTCGCGCAGGCCGCCCCGTTCGGGACCCGGCACCTGCTCGGGCAGACCGCCACCACCCTGGTACGGGACGGTGACGGCTGGCTGGTCGGCACCGACGCGGGCCGGCTGGTGCGCACCGGGGCCGTGGTGATCACCGCGGGCCTGGGCAGCTTCAGCCCGCGCACCCTGCCGTGCGCCGTCCCGTACGAGGGCCGCGGTGTCGCGTACCACGTGGCCCGGCTCGACGATCACCGCGACAGGGACGTCATCGTCGTGGGCGGCGGCGACAGCGCGGTCGACTGGGCGCTCGCCCTCGCCCCGCTCGCCCGCAGCGTCACGCTCGTCCACCGCAGGGGCGCCTTCCGGGCGCACGAGCACAGCGTCCGCCAGCTCCACGACTCCCCCGTCGAGATCCTGACCGACGCCCGGGTCACCGCCTGCGAGGGCGGCGGCGCCCTGGAGCGGGTACGGATCACCGCGGGCGACACCGTCCTGGAGCGGCCCGCCCAGGCGCTGGTCGCCGCGCTCGGCTTCACCAGCCGGCTCGGCCCGATCGCCGGCTGGGGGCTGGCGCTCGACAACCGCCAGATCTCCGTGGACCAGGCCATGCGCACCAGCCTGCCCGGCGTCTACGCCGCCGGCGACGGCTGCACCTACCCCGGCCGCGTCCCCCTGATCTCGGTGGGCTTCGGCGAGGCGGCCACCGCGGTCAACCACGCGGCCGTCGCCCTGCGCCCCGGCTCCCGGCTCGCCCCGGAGCACTCCTCCGACACCGTCCCGCCCCCGCTCACCCCGCCCGGCGTGCCCGCCACGAGGTGACCGGCCGACGCCGCTTCGCCGGCACTCCCTAGGAAACGCCAACTCCGATGAACCTCAAGAAGCTCACGCTCCAGCCGCAGGGCCTGGAGGTCTTGCTCCCGGCGGGTTCCCGCCTCACCGACCTCGAGTACGAGATCCAGCAGCGCGTCATCCCCTTCGGCTGCCGGTCGGGGGCGTGCGGCGCCTGCGTGGTCGAGGTCCTGGAGGGCGGCGTAGCGGCCCTGGGCGAACCCGACCCCGACGAAATCGACTTCCTGGAGGACCTCGGCAAGTCCGGCGGCGACCACCGTCTGGCCTGCCAGTGCCGCCTCCTGGACGCCGCGACCCTGCGCGTCGCGGACAACTGACCCATCACCGCACGCAGAACACCAGTTCACGTCATCACGCAACAGAAAGAACCGTCACCACCATGACCAACCGCGTCATCAACGCCGGCTACGAGAACCGCTTCCCGTTCCTCAACGCCGCCCGCTCCCTCGAACTGCGCGCCGCCATCGACGAGCAGATCGACCAGCAGGTGCAGGAGTGGTACGAGTCCGTGCCGCACGCCGCGCACCTGGAGGGCAAGAACGTCGACTCCGCGTACTACAAGCGCCACCTCGTCGAGACGGCATGGCGCATCCGCCTGCTGCGCGTCGCCGAGTCCAAGGCCCTGTCCGAGATCGCCAAGCGCAGCCCCGAAGCCGCGCAGATCTGGGCCAACTACGAGCAGGAGGAGATGCTCCACGACGAGCTCTTCATCGACGACCTCGCCAAGGTCGGCGTCTCCCGCGAGGAGTTCCTCGCCATCGAGCCGTACCTGTCGACGAAGCTGCTCACCGGCTACTTCTCCTACCTCCTCGACCACGAGGGCCCGCTCGGCGTCGTCGCGTACTCGTACCTCGTCGAGTACGTGAACGTGAAGCTGGAGCCGCGCAAGCTCGTCGCGCTCAAGGAGTCGGTCGGCGAGGGCAACCTGGCCGGCCAGATCAGCCACTCCCACACCGACATCAACGACGACCACCCGGGCGAGGTCTGGGCCGCGCTGCGCTTCCTGATCCGCAGCGACGAGGACATCGCGGCGCTGCGCACCTACCTGCGCGAGCACCAGTCGATCCTCGCCCTCTACTACAAGGAGCTCTACGAGGACACGATCCTCGGCGCCGAAGAGGCCGCGGAGCTCGCGGCCGTCTGACCGACGGCCCGGCCGGGAGCGCGGCGGGCGCCACTCACCCCCAACGGCGCCCGCCGCGCCCCCACCCGCACGCCGCCGCCCCGTGCACCGGTTCCCACCCCACTGCGAAAGGACGGCCGGGTGAACCACCCCCGTACCCCGCGTGACACCACCGCGCCCGACCCGGACGACCGCGGGGGTGTCCTCCTCCTCAGCCACGTCGGGTTCTCCTTCCTGGAAGACCTGATCGGCGCGCTCGACAGCCGCGGCGTCAAGACGTACGTCCTGACGTCCCGGCCGCTGCCCGAGCACCTGCCCGAGCGCCTCG
Source organism: Streptomyces sp. NBC_01551 (assembly GCF_026339935.1). Lineage (NCBI taxonomy): Bacteria > Bacillati > Actinomycetota > Actinomycetes > Kitasatosporales > Streptomycetaceae > Streptomyces > Streptomyces sp. NBC_01551. Next base: position 3,440,578 of record NZ_JAPEPX010000001.1, on the reverse strand, counting down.
ACGACCTGGCCGCCAAGGCGTACGACGTCCACTCGGCCGACTCCCACGTGCTGACCCGCGCCGACGTCGAGGACCACCTCGCCGCACTGGACCGCCGCGGCGAACGCGTCCTCGGCTGCCTCACCGTCTGGGAGGGCTACCGCCACCTGATGGCGCACGCCAACTCCCTCCTGAACCTCCCCGACCTCGCCGAGGAGCAGGTCCTGGCGCTGCGGGACAAGCTCGCCCTGCGCAACGGCCTCGCCGACGCCGGTCTCGGCCGCACCCGGGCCACCGCCCTCACGCCCGACTCGCTCGCCGCCCACCAGGCCGGCGGGGGCCGGTACTTCGTGAAGCCGGTCAGCGGCATCGCGTCGCTCGGCACCTTCGCGCTCACCGCCGCAACCACCTGGGCCGACGTCGAGCGCATCGCCGACGAGGCCCGCCAGGACCCGGTCTACGCCTCCGCGTTCGCGGCGGGCGTGCCGTTCCTCGTCGAGGACTACCTGCCGGGGCGGGAGTTCAGCTTCGAGGTGCTCGTCGCCGACGGCAGCGCGCATCTCGTCGCCGTACACGAGAAGTCCGAGGTCACCGAGACCGCCGGAGCGGTCCTGGAGAACGCCTGCGTCAGCCCGCCCGGCTCCCTGGGCCCGGCGGACCTCGCCGCGGGCCGCGCCTGGGTGCTCGGCCTGCTCGCCCACCTGGACCTGCGCTGGGGCTGCTTCCACATCGAGGCCCGCCACCACGAGGGCCGCTGGGAGCTGATCGAGGTCAACCCCCGGGTCGGCGGCAGCCTGATCTCGCACAGCGTGAAGGCGCTGGTCGGCACGGACGACCTGCTCGGCCTGTGGATCGACCTGCTGCTGGCCGCCGCCCGGCCCGGCCCGGACGCCCTCGGCGTCTGGAACCGGCGGCTCGCGGAGATCTCGTACCGCCCCGACGGCACCTCGCCCGCGCGCCGGGCCACCTTCTTCCGGGTCTTCTTCGGCGAGCGCGGCCGCATCGCGCGGATCGCACTCGCCGAGGACCTGCCCGCGCGGCCCGTCGTCGCGCAGATCCTCGCCAAGGTGGGCGACCTGATCGACTCCGAGGCGCGCGAGGTCTTCCTCGGCCAGCTGCTGTGGAGCATGCCCCTCGACGAGCGCGAGCGGCTGCTCCCCGAACTCATCCGGGCGTCCCACGACGCCATCGAAGTCCAGTACGAGATGTGAACGCCCGGCACTGCGCCGGCAGGCAGGAGACCACGATGCCGCTCGAACCAACGCGGTTCCTGATAGTCGACTACAACTTGAGCCGCATCGACGACGTCCGCCGCATGCGGGACCACGTACACCGGGCGCACGGCGCCGCGGTCACCCTGGTCCGCGCCCACCCCACCGACGCGGACCGGCTCATCTGCGACGAGGTCATCGACCTCGACCCGCTGCGCCCGGACTTCGCCGAGGCCGGCGAGAAGCTGCTCGGCGAGCGCCGCGAGGAATTCGCGGCGGGCATCGTCTTCTCCGACAACGCGGTGCGCGCCGGCGCCGAACTGCTGCGCCGTCTCGGCCTGGCGGTGGACTCCCCGGACCTGGCGGAGGCCGCGTTCTGCAAGCTGGCCTACCGTCGCGCGGAGGACGGGGCCAGGGCGCTGCTCGCCGCGCAGCGCGTCCTGGTGCCCGGGTTCGCCCGGATCGAGTCGATGGACGGGCTGCGCGAGTTCGCGGCCCGCCATCCGGACGGTTTCGTGGTCAAGCCCACCAAGGAGGGCAACAACCGCGGCGTGGTGCTGGTGAGGCCCGGTGACGACCTGGGGGCGGCCTTCGCCGAGGTGCTGCCCTACCTCGCGGACGGTGTGATCTGCGAGCAGATCATCCCCTACCGCCGCGAGTACTCCTACGACGGGCTGGGCCGGCTGTCGTTCGTCACCGAGAAGCTGAGCGCGGCCGGACGCTACCCGGTCGAGTTCGCCCAGGTGCTGCCGGCCCGGGTCACCGAGACCGGCCTGGCCTCCCTGGAGCGGGCCGGGCGGGGGGCCAACGTGCTGGTCGGCCAGTGCGACGGGCCGTTCCACAACGAGATCAAGCTGAGCGACGACGACCGGTACGCGGCGGTCGTCGAGCCCAACCGCCGCCCGGCCGGCATGAAGATCTGGTCGCTGGCGCACTGGGTGTACGGGATCGACCTGTACGCGGCGTGGGTGGACTCGGCGTTCGGCGGCGATGCCCCGGGCGTCCTGCCCGAGCCGTCCTGCTCGGCGGCCACCGTGATGCTGGGCGTCTCCTCGGACCGGCTGTTCTCCCGCGAGGACCTGCGCCCCGGGGCCACGCCGTTCGAGGACGCGCTGGCCGAGACCGCGCGGGCGCTGGACCTGCGCCCGGGCGAGCTGCGGGCCCGCGAGTTCGGCTGGCTGGTGACCGGCCGGCGGACCCTGCACGCCCAGCCGCGGGACAACGCGGACTTCGCCGCCCAGGGCTGCCTGACGCTGCACACCGACCGGGTCGACATCCGGGACGTGGTGCGGACCCTGCGGGAGGCCTGGCCGACCGCGCTCGACGCGGCCTGCGGCCGCGACCGGGCCTTCTTCCCCGACCCCGCGACCGAACTGGAGGCCTGCTGATGGACATCCTGATCCTGCACCGCGTCCCGTACCCGAAGATCGAGTACGCCCGGGGCATCGACCACGCCCGGCATCGCGTCACCTACCTGGGCACCCGGGCGGCGCTCGCCACCCTGCCCGTCGGCCTGCCGTGCGAGCGCGTCGAACGGCCCGGCGAAGGCGCGGCGTTCGACGAGGCAGCGGCCTGGCTGGACGGCGTACGGCGCCCCTTCGACCGGATCATCTCGCTCTCCGAGTACGAACTCCTCGACGCGGCCCGGCTGCGCGAGCGGTACGGCGTACCCGGCGCCCCCGTCGAGCAGGTCACGCTCGCCCGGGACAAGATCCTGATGAAGCAGGCCGTGGCCGACGCGGGCCTGCGAGCGCCGCGGTTCCTGTCGCTGGCCGACTTCCTGGAGCGGGGCGGCGCCGCGCCCTGGACCGGGGCCACCGTGCTCAAGCCGCACCGGGGCGCCTCCAGCGTCGACGTGACGGTGTTCAGCAGCGCCGCCGAGGCCCACGAGGCCGTGGCCGCACGGCGCACCGGCGTCGGCGAACTCGACGCGGCCGAGCGCACCGGTGCGGTGTCCGGGTTCGAGGTCGAGGAGTTCGTGGAGGGGCCGGTCCGCCACTACGACGGCCTGGTCGAGGGCGGCAAGGTGCTCGCCCTGGGCGCCAGCGAGTACCTGGGGACCTGCCTGGCGTACGCGCAGGGCCTGCCGATGGGCTCGTTCCAGATCGACTGCCCCGACGAGGTGCGCGACTGGGTGACGGACGTGCTGGCGGCGGTCCGCATCGAGGACGGCAGCTTCCACCTGGAGGCGATCGTCCACGACGGGGAGCCGGTCTTCCTGGAGGTCGGCAACCGGGTCGGCGGCGCCGACGTGGTCGCCGTCTTCGAGCTGGCCACCGGCATCCACCTGCCCTCCTGGGAGCTGCGGATCCTGCTCGGCGAGCAGGTCGCGGACGCTCTGCCCCCGCCGCCGGCGGAGCGCTCCTGGTACGGCTGGTTCGTCCACCCCGGACACCACCTGGCGGGCGAGGTGTTCGACGGCTTCGACGGGGCCGGGGCGTACCGCACCGCACCCGAGACCGTCACCTGGCACGAACTCACCCCGGGCAGCCCGCTGCCCGGCCACATCACCTACGGCGCCCACGAGACGGCGCTGGCCGGGATCGCGGTCACCGCGTCCCCGGCGCGCACCCGGGACTGGATGGCGGGACTGTTCCGGTCCCTGCGCATACGGACCACCACCGGCGCCGCCGGGAACCCGAAGAAGCAGCAGAGCGGAGTACAGGCATGACCGAGCTCAGGATCCACTGGGGCTCATCGCTGGACAGCGGGCAGAAGAAGGGTGCCGAGAAGTACCGCTCGGACCTGCTCGACCTGGACGGCGCGGTGGAGTACGCGCAGGAGGCGGACGCCCTCGGCGTGGAGTCCCTGCTGATGGCGCAGAGCTACAGCCTGCCCGACCCGCTGCCCGTGCTCGGGGCGCTGGCGCGGGAGACGGAGAAGGTCCGCTTCATCCTGGCCTACCGGCCCGGACTGCTCTCCCCGACGCTCTTCGCGCAGCTGGTCAACACCGTCTCGTGGATGTCGAAGGGGCGCATCGCGCTCAACCTGGTGGCCGGGATCTCCCCGGTGGAGCAGGCGTACTACGGGGACTTCCTCCCGCACGACGAGAGGTACGCGCGGGCGGGCGAGTTCCTCGACGTCCTGCACCGCTTCTGGCGCGGCGAGACCCCGCTGACGTACGAGGGGGAGCACTACCGGCTCAAGGACGCCCAGCTGGGTCTCGGCTACTGGGGCGGCGACCGGCCGGAGATCTACGTCAGCGGCGCCTCCGAGATCGCCCAGCGGACCGCGCTGACCCACGGCGACTGCTGGTTCCGGTACGGGGACACGCCGCAGGCCATCGCGGCGGCCGCCCGGCCGTTCCGGGAGCGGGGCGTGGGCGTCGGCCTGCGGATGCAGGTGCTGAGCCGCCCGACCCGCGAGGAGGCGCTCGCCGACCTCGCCGAGGTCATGCGGGGCGCGGACGAGAACCACCGGGCCTTCGTGGCGGACTTCGTCGCCGCGGCGGACTCGGCCGCGGTGAAGAACTCGTTCCGCCTCGCCGAGGAGGCGGGCCACGGCTGGATATCGCCGGTCCTGTGGTCCGGTGCGGTCGCCTACCGGGGCGGGCCCGCCCTGTGCCTGGTCGGCAGCCACGCGGAGATCGCCGCCGAGCTCATGGCGTACAAGGCGGCGGGCGTCACGCAGTTCATCTTCTCGGGCTGGCCGGCCCGCGACGAGATGCGCCACTTCTACACCGGCGTGCTGCCGGTGCTGCGCGACCTGGAGAAGACCGAGGCCGGTTCGGGCGCGGCGGTCGTCCGATGAGCGGGCTGCGGCTGCGCCGGGCGCTGTTCGCCGGCGGGGTGCTGCTCGGCCTGATGTCCGAGCAGCTGGTGCTCTTCAGCGTGCCGCTGATCATCTTCCAGGAGTCCGGCAAGCTGTCCCTGCTCGGCCTCGCCTACGCCGTGGAATGGCTGCCCTGCCTGCTGGTCTACCCGTTCGCCGGGCTGATGGCGGACCGGGACGGCGGCACCCGGCTGTTCTCCCGGGCCAACACCGCGCGCGGCGTGGTCCTGGCCGTGACGGTGGCGCTCTGCTTCGCCGCGCCGTCCTGGACGGTCGGTGTGCTGATGGTCAACGGAGCGCTGCTGTCCACGCTGGTGGCGCCGGTGCGGATGTCCATCGAGAAGACCGTGCCGCAGCTCGCCTCGAAGGAGGATCTGCCGCGCACCCAGGCACTGTTCCAGAACATGGAGCTGCTGGCGATGGCACTCGGTCCGGGGCTGGCGGTCCTGGCGGTGATGGTCCTCGGCAAGATCTGGCTGCTGGGACTGGCGGCGCTGATGTTCCTGGCCGCCGCGGCCTGCTGGCTGAAGCTGCCGCGCGGCACCCGCACCGCGGGCGCCGGCACCGTACGGGGCAACCTGGGCGAGCTGGGGCTGGGCTGGAAGCTGCTGCTGGGCAACCGCCCGGTGATGCTGCTGGCGAGCCTGAACTTCGCGATCAACCTGGTCTTCGCCACCATGCTCGGCGCCAACGCGGCGGTCGTCACGGACGTCCTGGGGGCCCCGGAGTCGTCGTTCGCCCTGCTGAACATGCTGGTGGGGGTCGCCGGACTGGTCAACCTGCTGATGACACCGCGGCTGCTGAAGCGCTTCGGGGTGTGGCTGCTGGGCGTGCTCGGCTACGTCGTGATGTGCGCGTGCCTGCTGGTCCTCGGGTTCGCCCCGACCTTCACGGTGTACGCGCCCGCGTTCGTGGCCGCGCTGTGCGGCGTCGCGTACTTCAACGTGTTCAACCGGACCGAGCGGGTCAAGGTCATCCCGCAGCAGCACCTGGGCAAGGTGATGGGGCCGTTCTTCCTCATCGGCCTGCTCTCGTACCCGATCGGCGGTCTGCTCATCAGCAGCGTCGGCGCCGCCATCGGCCCGCAGCGGCTGGTGAGCGTACTGGCCGTGCTGCTCAGCGCGTTCGGCGCGGTCGCGCTGCCGCTGACCATCCGCAGCTTCCGCCGGGCGGTCGCCGCGGCGGACGCGGACGCCGACGCGGGCGCCGACGCCGACGCGGGCGACAAGGCCGGCGCCGACGCGGCCGGCGACAAGGCCAGCCCGGAACCCGCTCCGGCCGCCTGAGCGGCCCGTACGTACCCACACCTGAGGAAAAACCGTGACCGTAATGGCCCAGGACACGTCCACACCTGTGGACGGCCACACCTTCCGCGAGGCGATGGCGCTGCTCGCGGCCCCGCTGACCATCGTCGCCACCCGTGACGCACACGGGCACCGCAAGGGCTTCACCGCCTCCGCGGTGACCTCGGTGTCGCTGGACCCGCCGCTGCTCCTGGTGGGACTGTCCAACGACTCCAGCTGCCGGGCCGCGCTCACCGCCGCCGCGGGGTTCACCGTCAACGTGCTCGGCTCCCACCACGCGGCGGCGGCCCGGCAGTTCGCCTCGCGCGGCGTCGACCGGTTCGCCGGCCTCGGCTTCGAGGACTGGACCGGCACGGACCTGCCGTACCTGGCGGACGCGGCGGCGGTACTGCACTGCCGTACCGCGGACCTGATCCCGGTCGGCGACCACCATCTCCTCATCGGCGAGGTCACCGGGGTGCGCACGCACGGGGTTACCGAGCCGCTGCTGTGGCACCGCCGGGGGTTCCACTCCACGCGAGAGGTGGGGTGAGCCGTGAAGGGCCGGCACATCGCACTCGCCGTACTGATCACCGCGATCTGGGGCGTCAACTTCTCGGTCATCAAGATCGGCCTCACCTCGGTCGACCCGTTCATCCTGGCGGGCATCCGCTTCACGCTCTGCGCGTTCCCGGCGGTCCTGTTCATCCGCCGGCCCGACGTCCCCTGGCGGCATCTCGCCGGGTACGGGCTGGTGTTCGGGGTCGGCCTGTGGGGGGTGGTCAACCTCGGCGTGCGGGTCGGGCTCTCCGCCGGCATCGCCTCCCTGGTGCTCCAGGCCAGCGCGTTCTTCACGGTCTTCCTCGGCGCCTTCGTGTTCCGGGAGAAGCTGACCGGCCTGCAGTTCGCGGGCGCCGCGGTCGCCCTGACCGGCCTGGCCTGCACGGCCTTCATCACCGACGGCAGCGTCACCCTGGCCGGGATCGGCCTGGTGCTGTGCGGCGCGGCGGCCTGGAGCGTGGCCAACGTCGTCATGAAGAAGGCCGCCCCCAAGGACGTCCTCGGCTTCCTGGTGTGGTCCTGCCTGTTCTCGCCGGTACCGCTGTTCGCCCTCGATCTGCTGGCCAACGGCACCGACGGCTACACGCGGCTGGCCGAGCAGGCGGACCTGACGGCGGTCGCCTCGGTCCTCTTCCAGGTCTACCCGAACACGCTGTTCGCGTACTGGATGTGGAACTGGCTGCTCAGGGAGTACCCGGTCTCCACCGTCGCCCCGCTGTCCCTGCTCGTCCCGGTCTTCGGCATCGTCGGCTCGATGGTGCTCTTCGACGAGGAGCTGCCCGCCGCGAAGGCCCTGTCGCTCCTGCTGATCGTCCTCGGTCTGCTCGTCGGCCTGTTCGGCGGGCGGATCGCCGCCGCCGTCGCCGCGCGGCGGCGGGCGGAAGTCCGCGCTTGACCCCGCCCCTGCCTGTTGTACCCGCTCCGCCGTTCCCGCCGTTCCCGCCGTTCCCGCCGTTCCCGCCGTTCCCGTTGGAGAAAACGATGAGCTCGTACGCACCGACCCGCCAGACGCCGTCGATGATCCCCGGAGTGGTGGACGGCACCATGGGCCTGTCCCGTGACGCCGAGGGCAACGTGTCGCTGCACGTGTCGATCCGGGACAGCGGCGACTACGTCGAGCTGATCCTGACCGAGGAGCACGTCCGGGAGCTCGGCGCCCAGCTCGTCGCCGGCCGCCCCGACGACGCGTTCCTGGCGCCCTGCTCGGTGGGTGTCCGCCTGGCCTCGCCGTTCCGGGCGTGACGGCCGCCTGCCGGGCCGCGTGGATGGCCGCGTGGTGACGCCGCCGGCCCCGGACGCGGTGCACGTCTGGTACGGCGTCGGGGGCGGGGAGCACACCGCCCGCCGGGCCGATGTCGCGCTGCTCGGGCGGGAGGAGAAGCTGCGCGGCGCCCGCATCGCCCGCGACGAGGAACGGGTCTGGTTCTTCGCCGCCCGCGCCGGCGCCCGGCGCGCCCTGGCCGAGCACCTGCGGGTGCCCCCGGAGCGCATCGGGCTGCGCTGGGACCCGGCGAGCGACTTCCGCGCCGCCCGGCTGACCGGCGCTCCCGATACGCCCGGCACCGGCGCGCCGGTGGTCGCCGTCGCGCACCACGGCCACCGCTGGCTGCTCGCACTCGCCCCGTACGGCCCGCTCGCCCTGGCCGTCGGCGCGCCCGGCCCGCCGTCCGATGCCGCCGCGCGGCTGCGGGCCGTCGTCCGCCGGACCGCCGCCACCGCCCGCGCCCCGCACCTCCCCCGCGCGGCCCTCGCGGTCGCCGACCTGCCGGACCACGGCCCCGCGCCGGTGGCCCTCGCCCACCACGCCGCACTCGGCGTCTGTCTTCCCTGCGCCGCGCACGCCCCGCATTTCGGCCGATCGTCACGAATGGCGACTGATCGGTGACGTGTGGTCAGTGGCAGCTGCTTTCATGGGTCGGTCGCGCGGGGAGGCGCAGCGCGACCAACGAGGGGGATGCGGCCGTGCCCTGGATCAACGCGTACGTGAAGTCGCACGGCACCAAGGCCGGCAGCCGTCTCCGGCTTCCTCCGTGGCCCGACGGGAGACCGCTCCGCCGGGCCTGATCGTCGCCGGGGTCTTCGTCCTCGGCAACAGCTCCACAACGGCCGGGGCGGATGCGGACCCGGGGCAGCCGGCACCCCGGCCGGAGCCGACGGTCTCGTACCCGATCGCCTTCCCCGGCATGCCGAGCGGCCGGTGACGCGGCGCCCGCCCGCGAGGCGACGCAGACGCGGTGGCCGTACCCGGCGCCGCAAGAACGCCCATCGACAACCCCGACGCCGCCGAGGACGCCCTCGCCGGTCTGATCCGGCAGGCGCAGGACTCCGCGCCGGCCGACCCCGGCGTCGACGCGCGCACGGAGGCGATCAGCCTGCTCGCCATGGCGGCGGCGATGGGCACCAGCATCCTGGTGGGCCGGCGCGGGCCCGATTCCGCCACCGGGGTGCTGCGCCACCACCTGGACCGGATCTTCACCCCCACCGGCTCCGGGGCGAGCGCCTAGCCGGGCAGGATGGGGCCATGGAGATGCGGATCGAGGGCGTCGACCTGCCGGGGCGCACGTGTCCCGCCGGGCCGGGGTTCCCCGGCTACGGCAACGTGCACGTCGCCGTCCAGCGACGGGGCCGGGCGGACGACCTGCTGGATCCGCACCCCGGCGACGCCGTGTCGGCGCTCTGGACGCTGGAGTGCACGGCGACCGCGACCCCGACCGGCTCGGGGGTCGACCTCAAAGGGCCGTACGTCCAAGGCCGCCCCGGGGCCCGCTTCGTCTACCTGACGTGGGGCAGCGTGGACGGGGAAACCGGAACCTTCGCCATGTTCCGCCGCGCCAAGCTGATGCTCGACGCCATCGACCCGGACACCGCCGCCGCCGCGCTGAACACCGGAGTCCTGCACGCCCGCCTGCGCCTCACGGACGGCTGCGGCCGGCCCCTGTGTGCACAGGTCCGGCCGCCGCTCGTCGAATGGTCCGCGGACCCGGCCGTCAGGCGGCGCCCGGGTCGTGCTTGGCCAGGGAGGCCTTGACCTGCTGGGCGTACGGGCCCTCCCACCACGGGATCGTCTCCACCAGGACCGGCTTGGTGCCCGAGGCCAGGACGAGGGCCCGGCCCGGGGGCATCGAGCCCAGGTCGGAGACCTGCAGGACGCGCTCGCGGCGGACGGACTCGTTCACCGTTCGGTTGCCGGACCAGCCGCCGAACTCCGCCTCCTGCGTCGCGGAGTAGTCGCGCAGCTCGTACTCGCCCGCCAGCTCCGAGAGGTCGCCGAGGAAGCGGGTGTCGGAGACACCGCCGCCGTAGACGCGGACGTTCGCGGCGGACCAGAGCTTCTCCATGCCGCGGTCGCCCCACACCTCGACGCCCTGGGCCCAGGACTGGAGGATCGTCATCAAGATGATGCCGCGCGAGCCGTAGTGCGAGTAGAGGTCGGGCAGGGCGCGCCAGCGGCAGACGTTCGCCGCCTCGTCCAGGACGCCGACCATCGGCAGCGGCAGCCGGCCGCCGCGCTGCGTGGTGGCGTACTCCTCGGCCGCCTCGACGACGGCCACGGTCAGGGCCGTGACCAGCGGGCCGGCGGAGTCACTGCCCTCGCGGGAGAGCGAGTACAGGGTGTTGCCGCTGCGGACGAACTCGGCGGGGTCGAGCTCCGGGCGGTCGTCGGCCGGGCCGAGCGGCGTCACCCACTTGTTGACCTCGGGGTTGATCAGGCAGGACGCCATCTGCTGGGCGACGCCGTAGATGCCGCTGCGCTGCTTGTCGGGGGCCGTGATGACGCCCGAGAGGGCGTCGGCGGGCATGTGGTGCCCGGCGCCGCGCAGGATGCGCTCGGGGGTGTCGTCCTTCGGGTTGGCCAGCCAGCCGTAGATCTGCGTGATGGGCGCCTTGGCGCAGGCCGCCGCGAGCAGCAGGTTGGCCAGGAGGTCCTGTCCCGCCGGGTCGAAGAACGCGTCGGTGGACGCGTCGGCGTCGCGCGAGCCCGAGGCGAAGTGGTCGGCCAGTTTGCGGGCCTTGGCGACGTCGGTGACGTACGACAGCGGGTTCCACCACCAGGCCGTCGGCTCCTGCGCCACCTGCTGCGGGTCGAAGACCCACACCTGGCCGCGGGCCTGGCGGGGGCCGCGCGTGGCGTCGACGATGTCCCGCTTGTTGGAGGTGACGAGGACGGCCCCGGGGGCGTCCAGGATCGCCGGGATGGCGCGCCGGGTCGTCTTGCCGGTACGGGGGCCCCAGATGTCGACGTGCATGTCCTCGAACGAGCCGTACAGCGGCTGCCGGCCGCGCAGCGACCGGCCGATGAAGACGCCGGGCACCTGGCCCCGTACCCCGAGGCGCTCCGCGGTCGCGGCGGCGCCCTTCATGGTGAGCTTGCCGAGGTCCGAGCCGCCCGCCATGTGCCGGGCCGCACGGTCCACTTCCGGCTTGTTGCGCATCCGCTGGATGATCCGGTACCCGGCGGTGACCAGGCCGGCGAGGAGCAGCACCTCGGCGGCGGCGATGGCGCTCGCGGCGCCGCCCGGCCACCCGTAGTCGCCCTTGGCGAGGGCGATGGCGAAGGAGAAGGGGTTGCCCGGGGGCTCCGGTTCGTCGGCGAACGACGCGCCGAGGCGGGCCGCGAGCCACGCGCCGCACAGGAGGGCGAGGACGCCGACGACGAGGAGGACGATCTCCGTCGTCCAGTCGTTGTCCGCGCGGGGCTTCTTCTGCTGTTCGGGGGCCATGCTCAGGACGTCCCTTCCGCCGGGGCAGTGTTGGACCGGAAGACGTGGAGGGCCTTCGCGTCGGTCAGGATCCCGAATCCGTTGGTGGTGAACTGGGGGATCTGGTCGTAGGTGGAGAGGGGCTTGCCGGTGCGGGCGTCCAGGGTCTGCTGGCCGTCGACGCTCGCGTACAGCACGCCGGAGGGCGAGATCGCCGCCGGACGCAGCGGCTTCTCCTCACCTCTGCGCCACAGTTCGCGGCCCGTCTCGATGTCCCAGGCCACGGTCTCCTTGCCGAACTCGCCGACAGCTGTCTTCCCGTCCGGGGACAGCACGGTGAATTTTTCGGAACCCGGGCTGTTCAGGAGCACCGACGGTCCCTGCGACACCTGGCGGCCGGTGGCCAGGTCGACCACGGCGATCACCGCCTTGTCGGATCCGTACTTCGCCGTCCACAGGACGATGCCCCGGTCGCCGCCGAGCGGCTTCAGGATGGCCGTGGGGTGATTGCCCTTGGGGTTGATCTCCGCGATGGCCTTCGGCGGCTCCGTGTCCCGGGTGGACCACGCCTGCTTGCCGGTGCGGCGGTCGGTGACGACGAGGTAGCCGCCCTTGGTGTCGTAGTGGTCCTTGGTCGCGGGGGTGTAGCCGAAGCCCGGGCCGATGTTGTTCTGCGGGTTCACGTCATTGACGGTCAGCTCGGCGCCGCCGCCGATCGGGGCGTACTTGACCTCGAAGTTGCTTGAGCTCGGCAGCTTGACGTGCCCGTCCACGACCGGCAGGTTCAGGTACTCCTTGCCGCGGAAGACGGAGCGGCCCAGCTCACGGCCGTCCGGGGCGTACATGGTGTACGTGACCTGCGTCGGGTCCTGCGCGCGGACCGAGCGGATCAGCAGGGCCGGCGAGCCGTCCTTCCAGCGGCCGACCGCCGCGGGCTCGCCCGACATGAGGGCGTCGAAGGCCGCGCGCTCCTTGCCGGTCCCGGCATCGAGCAGGCGGGTGACCGACTTGGTCTCCTGGGCACCGTCGCCCGTCTCCTGGCGGAGCTCCTCGGTGACCACCACGGCGTCCCCGACGGCGCACAAGCCCACGTCGGCACCGCCCCGCTGGGTCTCCGTGGCGTCGATGGGGCACGTGGTGCGGGTGTCCGCGAGCTTGGCGCGGGACCAGACCGGCTCCTTGGACAGTCCCGGGTCGGGCTTGCCCTCGTACACCGGGGCCATCGGCGAGGCGGACGCCCCGGCGGACGGCGACTTCGAGGCGGTGGCGCCGCCCTTGGAACCGTCCGAACTGTCCGGACCACAGCCGGTCGTGAGGCCCAGGACGAGGGCGGTCCCCGTCGCCAGCGCGAAGGCGCTGCGCTTGTTCATCAATGTCTCGTCTTCCTGCTCATCAGTGCGCACCACTCTCGGCGGCGCCCTCGCCTGACGTTCCCGCCGGGATCGGCACCCGGTGCACGGCAACGATCTTGGACTGGACGTCCCAGGTGCTGAACTCCACGTTCTTGCCGGGGCGCGGCGCGTGGAGGATCTTCTTGGTGGCCGGGTCCCAGACCACGGCGACGTGGTCCGAGTTCCCCTTGCTGGGGCCGAAGTAGATGAGGTCACCGGGCTTCGCCTGGCTGAGGTCGATCTCGCTGCCTCGGAGGATGCGTTCCTGCTCGTACGTGGTCGTACCGATATCGATCTTGCCGCCGCTGGCTTGGTAGTACATCCACTGCGTGAAGCTGGAGCAGTCGAAGGACGTGGGGTTGTCACCCTGCAGACGGGTCGCCCCCCAGACGTACGGCTTGCCGATGCCGCGCTGCGCCCAACGGAGCGCCGCCCGCACCACCGCGTCGTCGACGTCGGGCACCGCACCGGTGGAGCCCGCGCCGTCCGGCAGGACGGCGGTGCCCTTGCCTTTCGCCGCGCAGTCGCGGTACGCGGCATCCTTGGCCTGGTCGTTGCTCCCGGGCACAGTGCCGTAGTCCGGGTTGGCCGTGATCTTGCCGGCCAACCATGCCTCGGGGTCGATCATGCCGGGGCCGTTGTCCTGGCCACTGATGAAGGGGTTGTCCACGCCCGGGAGCCGCACCTCCCAGTGGAGGTGGGGCCCGAACGTGTTGCCCGTGAGCCCGACCGCGCCGATCTGGTCACCGCGCTTGACGGTGTCACCGTTCTTCACCGAGACCGTGCTCTGGTGGGCGTACAGCGTGATGACGCCGTTGGCGTGCTCAATGTGGGTCTCGTTGCCGTACGAGCCGCCGCTGGCGGTCTTCACGACCTTGCCGTCGGCGGGGGCGTAGATCGGGGTGCCGACCGGGGATTCCAGGTCGAGACCGGTGTGGTAGCCGAGGCTCCACGCCGAACCCTGCTTGTGATACGGCGTTCCGATCTTGTACGTGCCCTCCTTCAACGGCCACTGCCAGTCCTTCCCGCCCGACGAAGCGGGGGGGTCGTCCGGGCGGAACGGGGCCGCCAGCGGGCGGGAGAACGCGACCGGCGCCATGGCCGTCGTCGTGCCCTGGCCGCCGCCGTCGAAGGGCGGGGTGGACCAGCTGCGGGCACCGGCCGAGGGGATGCTCAGCGCCTCGGCCGGCTGCGCGTTGTTGCCGACCGGCTCGGGGATGTCCGAGGCCTTTCCGAGGACCGGGAAGTCCGGGTTCTTGTCGACGGTGTTCTTCAGGTGCGCGTACCAGCGGCTGATCAGGTCCTTGTCGCCGGTGAGGGTGCCGCGGTAGCGGGCGGACTGGGTGAGCACCACGCGGGGGTAAACCGTGTTGTTCTTGAGCGATCCGGAGTAGGACAGCAGCGCGTCCCAGGGTTCCGACTCCACCTTCAAGGCATGCATGTAGTTGGCCGCGGCGTAGGCCGCGTCGTCGATGTTGTAGCGGTCCTTCTTGCCGTCACCGTTGCCGTCGTCGCCGTAGCCCCGCCACGCGTCGTCGCCGAACTGGAGGAGGCCCTTGTAGCCGAGGCCGTTGTCCCCGCCGGAGGCCGCCGACTTGTCCTGCCCGTACTTGGTCTCCTGGTACATCTGCCCGGCGATGATCGTCCAGTCGAGGCCCTCGTAGCGCGCGGCCGCCCGCATCGAGGCGAGGATCATCCTCGGGGGTATCTCATCGCGAGCGGTGTCGCTCGGCATGTACACCTTGCCGGCGGGCATGATCGGGTTCGTCGCAGCCTTGTCTCCGGTGTTGCCCGTTCCGGCGTTGTCCGCGTAGTCGCCGCAAGCCGCCATGGCGGCGCCGCTTCCCAGGCCGCCGACCATGGCGGTGAGCATGATGACGAAGACGAGACCGAAACCGACGATCGGGAGGCCCCCGACGCCGGCGACGAGCAGCCACTTGAGGTTGTTCTTCTTCTTTCCGCCGCCCCCCTTCCCGCCGCCCTGTCCCGAGGCGAGTTCGGCCGCGCCCTTGGCAGCCTTCGCCACCTTGACGGCCTTCGATGCGGCCGCCAGTACGGCAGGAGCCACCACGGGCGCTCACTCCCCCTTCGGCTCGGGCGCGCCCACGTTGCCCAGGCCGTAGATGTCGAAGCCGGTCACCTGCCACTCGCCGCTGCTCTTGCGGGCGCTCACCAGCCAGGTGTTGGTCTCGGCCTCGGTCTTCTTGCCGTCGTCCGAGCGGGTCGCGGTCACTTCCACCACGCTCGAGATCGTCTGGCCGCTGCCGCGGGCGAGTTCATCGGCGATCAGCGCGTCCCGGAGCACGACAGCCTTCCCCTCGGACGAACACTTGGCCTGCTGACACACCGCCCACGCCTTGCCGGAGGGGAGGACGGTCCGCTTCTTCATCTCCACGTTGCTCGAGGTGCGTTCCAGCAGCGGAGGCACCCAGGAGGCCGTCGTATCGGTGTGCTTGAAGGTGCTCAGGCCCGACATGTACTCGGACATCACGCGGTGGGCCGCGGCCAGATCGTCCGGCGTGACGATGGGGGGCACCGCGGCGGCGGACCCGGACTGCGGCGCGGCCCCGCCGGCAGCGGCACCTGAGCCCGATGCCGTGCCCGCGCGTCGTGTGGCCGTCGCCGCGGGCGCCGCCTTGGCATCGCCCTCGTCGTCGTCCTCACCGTTGAAGACGGTGAAGACGACCAGGGTGCCGATCAGCAGGGCACCCAGCAACACCAGGGCCAGTACCGCACTTCGCTTGTTCTCGGCAGGTGAATCCACCGTCCCGGGCCTCCCTCAGTCAGGTCGCCGAGACACGGTAGGTGGCGGAACGGCTGCCGGACGGCGCATTTTCCTCACGGGGAAAGGTGAGGAAAATGCGGGGAGGGGGTGAGGAAAACAGCCCGGTTCAGGGGCCGTTGATGAATGTGGGGAATTGGTGAGGAACGCCTCGGGCGTCCTCACCGATCCCTCACGCGGACGCCGAGTCGGGGTCGTACTTCTCCAAGGGGAGCGGCTCGAAGGGATAAACCGTGTGGCCGCCGACTTTGGGCGAACAGGCCGCGAACGGGCCCAGATCCGTGTCCATGAGCACGCGCAGGTGCGGGTCGGCGTGGTGCAGCCACCACGTCGACATGCCGAGGTCCGGTTCGAGTCGCAGATGCTCCCAGGCCAGCCACAGCGCGGAGAGCCGCGCGCCGGCCTCGGGGTGCTCCCACCAGCGGGGGCACCAGGTCGCGGAGGATCCGTTCACCCGGCGGCGCACCATCGGGGAGAGGTACTCGGAGACGAAGGTGAAGACGTCCTCGAAGTACAACTCCACTTCCTCGCCGGACGCCGGGCGCTCTTCGGGACTCGTGGTCATACGCTGCCTTCCTTGGGCAAGTTGCCGGTCGATTCCGTCACGGGCCGGTCTCCGTGAACTCAGCGGGCGGATACACCTCAAGCGAGATGGCCGACCCGCCCGGCATGTCGGTGGTCCAGGTGGGGAAGGTCACGGACTGGGTCAACACGATGAACGGCAGCCCCGGAACACCACTCCCGGGCGCCCAGTAAGCGAAGCGATAGGGCTCGCGGTCGAGCACCCGCTCCTCGCGGTCGGACCAGTACGAGGGATGCGGCGGCTCAGGGAAATCGGCGGCGTCCCAGGCTCCGGTCCACGTGGGAGTCCCGAGCACGCCCTCGGCAGCCCTGAGGTACGCCGGCCACGTTGCGGCCGCTGTGTCGAAGACCGCACTGTTCTCCGCGGCGGCATCGGCCTTCGGCTGCCAAGCCCAGTGCACGAGGCTCGCCAACGGGCTCCACTGGCCGCCCACCCGGTCGAAGAACGTCCAGCTCCCCCCACCCGGCGTCCGCAGGCGCAACTGCCGGTCAAAGGTCAGCGGCTCCCAGCCGTATCGCCCGCACCACTCGGTGAACTCCCCCGACCCGCCCTCGGGCGGGCCCGACCACACCGACGGCCAGTCGTCGACGGCCCGGAGGTTCGCCAGTTCGGCCGCAAGGTCCTGAGGCGTGCGGCCGGTCGTCTCCGTCAGCATCCTCGTCTCCTCGTCCGTGGTGTGTTTGACCGTATCTCGTCAGGAAAGGAAGATCCCCAGCACGAACACGGCGAGCACGATCGCACCCATGATGAGGCGGATTCTCGGATCTTCCCGCTCCCACAGATCGTGGACCACCGTCCAGCCGGTCAGGCGTGCGGCACGGCCGTTGTGGGCGCCTGGGTCCTGTTCCTGCCCTTCCTCCGGCAGCTCGGCGTCCAGGTCGTCCTCGGCCTCGGTGGCGTACAAGGCGTCGGCCCCCGTTACCCCTTGCTGCTCTTGGGCCACCACGACCAGGCCCTCCAGGAGGTCCGGCATGGTGTGCGGGGTGAGGGGGTACGCGACCGTGCCGTGCGGGGTGCGCAGGCAGAGCTTCGCCTGCCATGGGTTGCCCGGCTCGTATCCGACGATCCAGGCGTGTTCGGCTTCCACCACTGGCGGTTGCCCACCGTCGGCGGAGTCGGCGGGGACGGCCGGGTCCTGCCACGGGTGCACGTACTGATCGCTCAACTCTCGTCCTTCGTAAGGTCGGGGGCGCCTGCGCACCCGTAACCCGGGCACAACCCGGCATTGTGACGGAGCGGCAGGGGCATCGCCCCGCCGCCGGCTCCGCTGCTTTCCTCGCGAGGATTCCTCACTCTTTCCTCACCTCTCCCCTCGGGGAAAACCTGGGCGGGAATGTCGGCGCCGTTTGCCACACTGCCGTCCGCACCTGGTCTCGCCAGGGCCCGCCGCACGCCCGACCGGCGGACGGGGATCACACGCGGGGAGAGAACCGAGTCGATGACGGACCACAGCAGTTCTGCTGACGGGGTCGGCGAGGGCCGCCCTGCCGGGCACCCCGCACAGTCCGGTGCCGCGGGCCAGGTCGACTGGCAGTCGGCCCAGGCCCAAGCCCAGTCAGGGGCCGCGCAGCAGGGCCAGCAGGCGCCGGGTCCGTACGGGTACCCCGCCGCGCCCCAGCTCTCCGCGGAGGCGGCCCGCAACCAGGTGGCCGCGGCTTGGGTCCGCGTGGCCCCGCAGTCGGCCAACGTGCCGCCGGGCCAGGCGGCCGTACCGAGTCTTCCGCCGCGCGCGGACCAGCCCGCCGCCGAGTCGAAGAAGGACAAGCGGGAGCAGGCGAAGGCCGATCGCAAGGCGGAGTACGAACGCAAGAAGGCCGTCCGCAAGGCCGAGTACGAGAGCAAGAAGGCCGCGCGCGAGAACCGCAAGGGCGGTGGCGGGACGGCTTCCGTCGTTGCCTCCGCCTCCCCGGTCGCCGCTGCGGCCAACGCCTCCGCATCCGACGCCGCACCCGCACCCGCACCCGCCCGAAGCGGCGCCAAGGGCCCGGACGCCAAGTTCGAGGTGCCGCGCCCCGGCGGCCGGCTGCCCGCGAACGGCCGGAGCATCCACGTCGCCCTGCGCGCGACCCTGTTGATCACCACCTGCGCCTTCGCGCTGGGGTCCTGCGGTGTCATGGGGCTGGTCATGGGCAGGTCCTCCGTCTCCGTCAAGCCCGCCGCCCTGGACAGCCAGGACCTGAGCCGCTACCGGCTCACCGACTTCCCGATCCAGACGGCGGCGGTCTTCGCCGAGGAGTACGCGGCGCTCTGCATGACGTACTCGCCGGAGACCACCGACAAGCGCCGCGAGTCCCTCGCCCGCTACATCTCTGCGGGCGTCGACCGCGACTGCGGCTGGAACGGCCGTGGCAAGCAGGAGGTCAAGCTCGCGAGCTGGGACGGGACCGCCGAGCCGCTTCCCGAGTACGGGAAGAACGGCCGCTACCTCAACGTCCAGGTCACGTACACGAGCGGTCGCACCACCACGCTCTCCGTGCCGGTGTACGTCAAGGACCTCGCCGGCGGCTCCGGGCTGCGGATCGCCGGCAACGTCGGCGAGATGCCACTGCCGATCCGCGACGCCGCGCCCGAGCTGGAGAAGTCCGAGGAGATCGTCGACCAGGAACTCTCCACCCAGCTGAGGGAGCAGGTCCTGGCCGGCTACTTCAAGGCGTGGGCCGCCTCCGACATCACCGCCTTGACCCGGTTCACCACCCCCGACGCCACCCCGGCGGCGGTGTCGGGCCTGGCCGGCGCGTTGACCACACCGGTGGTCCAGGAGGTCCAGGCGCTGGCTCCGGAGGGCACCGAGGCCGGCGACAAGATCACGTACACGCAGGGCCAGTCGGTCCCGGCGCGGGTGACGGTCGTCTGGGGCGGCGGAGGGGCCGATGACGCGAAGACGGCTGTGACCCTCAAGCGCTCGTACCGGGTGACCGTGGTGAACACCGCGCAGGGCTGGTTCATCAAGGACATCCGCGGCGGCGTCATGGACCCGACGGGCGGACGCGCGGACGCTCCGAACACCCCTTCACCGAGCGCTTCCCAGGCCCCCGGGGCAAGCGGCTCGCCCGCCCCGGCCAACTCGTCCTCGCCCGCCCCGGCCAACTCGTCCTCGCCCAAACCGTCCGGCTCGCCGTCGGCCTCGGCCCCGGGCGCCACTCCGGCTTCCTGACACGTCATCCCGTGAAGGCGGTCCACTCACCGCCCCTCACAGCGCACCGCTCACACACGCACCTCACACAGCAAAGGACACACGCCATGTACCTGGCAGCGACGACCCTCGACGGCATGTTCAACAAGATCCAGACCATCCTGGCCGGCCTCGGCGGCACCGTCGCGGCCTGCGCCCTGCTCATCCTCGGCATCCGGATGCTGCTCTCGATGAAGCGCGGCGACGGCATGCGCGAGGCCTTCCAGGGCTTCGGCGTCATCGCCCTGGCCGCCTTCATCATCGGTGGCGCGGCCGGTCTCGCCGGTCTCCTCATCAGCCTCGGCGAGCAGATCGGCGGCAAGGGCTGATCCCGGGATCGGGCCGCGACCGTAGACGCGCGGCCCGCGACCGCGAGCGCGGCCGCCACCGCGACGCGCAGCACGCAACCACGCCAGAGAGGGGGACCGACTGATGACGCAGGACACACCGGACGCACCGGCGCCCATGGTGGCCTACGACCACACGGATCTGCTCAACCGGCCCAAGCGCATCTGGAACTGGGGCAACATCCCGCTTCCCGGTCTGCTCCTGCCCGCCCTGGGCGCCGCCTTCGGCTCCGGCGTGGTGTGGATCGTGGCGCTGCTCTCGATGTCCGCCTTCATACCCTTCCTGGGCCTGTCGATCCTGACGTCGCCCCTGTACCTCGGGCCGCCGGTCGCCGTCTACTTCGTCTGGGGCCGGCCGCTGCCCTCCGCCCTCACCCTCAGCCAGCAAGTGGTGGTGTGGGCCGACTACTGGGTCCAGCCCAAGCGCCTCCAGGGCCTGGCCGCGGACCGCGAGCCGGAGGAACTGCACTGGCAGGTCATCCTCTGGCAGCCGGACGCGCCGCGCTGGCACAAGCGGTACGACGCCGCGCTCGAGACGGCGGCCCGGCACGGCTCGTCCTATGCCGCGTCCGCACCGTCACCGAGCGCACCCGCCGAGACCGCACACTCCGAGACCGCAGGATGACTCCTCCATGTTCGTGCTGATCCTTTTTGGCGGGGCGGTCGCCTTCTTCCTGATCGCCATGCTCCTCGCTGCAACGTCGTCCAAGAAGAACCAAGGTTCCGCCAAGGGCGGTTCCGGCAACAGCAGGTCCGGCTCCTCCGGGAAGTCGGGCGGCGGCTCCTCCCGCAACCAGGCCCCCGCCAAGCGGCGCGAGGAGATGCGGCTGCCCTACCGGTACGCCGACGACATGATCTTCGTCCACGGCGACTCCGTCTGGACCGGCATCGCCCTGCCCACGGCCATCGACGAGTACCTCAACGCCACCGAGCTCCAGGCCATGGCCGAGGCCCCGGCCCGCGCGCTGCTCAACCTCGCCCGCGGTGACCGCAACGTCGAGTGCCACTACCGCAAGGTGTACCGGCCGATCACCGCCCAGGACTGGGCCGAGCAGCTCAACAACGTGGCGTGGGACCCGACCGAGAACTACAAGGCGTACAACTTCCGCAAGGCCGACTACCAGGAGCGCATCGGCGCACTGCGCGAGCGCAACATCCTGCTGGTCAAGCTGGGCTCCATGAAGCGGAAGTCCGGCGACAGCGGCGTGCTCCCCGGCGGCGACGACCCGGTCGAGGAGAGCGGTCTGACCAGCTCGATGCGCGGCGCCGCCGACAAGGCGGCGGCCGGCGCGACGGGCGTGCACGACGAGCACCTGTCGCCGGAGATGCTGGCGCAGTGGACGCAGGTCGCGCGCGAGGTCCACGAGAGCCTCGACGCCCTCGGCGGCACCGCGCTGAGCCGTGAGGAACTGGTCTGGCTGATCCGCAAGCCGCTCCACGGCGACCTGCCGATCCCCGCCGAGCCGGTGCTCGGCAGCCGCGCCTGGGGTCCCGACCAGTTCGACCTGGTCGTCGACTTCTCCGGCGAGAACCGCAAGACGCACATCGTCCTGCACCAGTACGACGAGATGACCGGCGAGCAGCACACCAGCTACACGACGACCCTCGTCGCGGCCAGCTGGCCCATCGAGACCCGCTTCCGCCAGTCCACCGCGTGGGCCCGCTACGCGGCGCAGCACGTCGACTTCCCCGTCGAGATCGACATGCGCTTCACCCTCATCCCGTACCTGAAGTTCCAGGACCGGGCGAAGAAGATCAGCGGCAACCTCGTCGACGAGATGAACGACATGGCCAACTCCGGCCGTGCCCCCGGCACCCAGCTCGCCGCCCAGGTCACCCGTGCCCAGAACCTCGTCGACGACGTCGAGGAACACAAGATGCCGGGCATGGAGGCGCAGATCCGCTTCACCATCTCCGCGCCCGATGTCGCCGAGCTGGAGCGTCGCCGCCGCGTCCTGGAGATGCAGTTCAAGCAGGACCTGAAGGTCACCCTGCTGCGCCCCTCCCGCCAGCAGTGGCGCCTCCTGCAGTCGCAGCTGCCGGGCGACGCGCCCAAGCTGCCGATCGCCCCGTACCTGCGCCTCCAGGAGGTCGAGCAGCTCGGCGCCGGGCTGCCCACCGCGGGCACCGAGCTGGGCGACAACCCCGAGCGCCGGTCCGGCAAGCAGCTCGGCTGGGTGGGCAACCTCGTCGGCTGGGCCGGCAAGACGCCCGTCCACTACTCCCTGCACGTCGGCCCCGCCCGCAACGACGGCGGTGGCGTCGCCATCGTCGGCGCCTCCGGCGGTGGAAAGTCGTCCCTCGCGCTGCAGAAGTTCTACGAGGAGTCGGAGTCGGGCGTGCGCTGCCTGGTCATCGACCCCAAGACCGACTTCGCGCAGCTCTGCTACTACCTGGCCTTCGGCTCCCAGGTGAACGACCCCGAGTTCGCCTACGACGCCGAGACGGGCCTCCTCGGGACCCCGCAGAGCCGCTTCCAGCCGGTCAACCCGGAGTTCTGGGCCGAGACCGAGGTCGTCGACCTCCTCAAGGGCCAGGCCGGCGTCCTCGACCCGTGGGTCATCGCCCGCGACGTCCCCTCCGGCCGGCTGCTCGCCGAGAACATGCTGCGCGGCTTCCTCGGCGACGAGGACTACCAGCGGGTGCGCCTGCCCGTCATCGAGGCCATGGCCACGGTCGTCGGCTGGTACAACTCCGCGATGCGGCAGGCCACCGAGCAGGGCCTGAGCGCCCGCGACGCCGACCGCCAGGTGGCCCGGCCGTCGCTGTGGCAGGTCGTCGACGAGGTCATACGGGCCTACGACGACGCGGTGGCCTCGGGCGACCGCGAGGCCGTCAAGGAGCTCAAGCTCGCCCAGATGCTGCTCACCGAGCTGCGCACCCTGCCGTACGCCCGCCTCGCCTTCGCCGAGAACCCGCAGACGCTGTCCGCGATGCGCAAGCGCCGTACGGTCATCACCCTGCGCGGTTTCCAGTCCCCGGCCGCCTCGGACCCGCGCAGCTGGAACCCGGCCGAGCGGCTGGCGGCGACCGCGCTGATGGCGGTCGTCGAGCTGGGCAGCCAGATGCTCGACGTCGGCTACGAGAAGAACCCGGTGACGGGCGAGATCGGCCTGCGGCCCAAGGCACTGTTCGTCGACGAGGCGTACGTCGTCACCGCGACCGAGAGCGGCCGCGACCTGATGCGGCGCGCGCTCAAGCAGGGCCGTTCGTACCTGGCCGTGATCGTCCTGATCACGCAGCAGGCCATCGACCTCGTGCAGATCGAGGACTCCGAGGCCCGCAGCGGTGGCGCCAACCAGATCCACACCGTCTTCGCCTTCAAGCAGAAGTCCGCCCAGGAGGCCTCGCTGGTGGCGCCGCTGCTCGGCCGGCCCGAGAGCGACGTCAAGGTGTCCAACTCCCTGCAGGAGCTGCGGACGGGTGTCTGCCTCCAGCGGGACGTCGACAAGCGGGTCGGCACGGTCGCGGTGGACCTCGTCTTCAAGGAGATCCTCGCCGCCACGGACACCAACGGCACCACCCGTCCGGGCCGCCAGTCCATCGACCCGCCGCTCAGCGTGTGGGACTGGACCTTCATGCAGGAGGCCGCCCGCGAGGACGCGGCGGCCGAGGCCGAGGCGGCGGCCGCACGTTAGCCGCGCTCCCCCATCCCTTCTTCAACCGCGTACTCCAGGAGTTTTCGTGCGACTGACCAAGACCCTCACCGCCGTGACCGCCGCGGTCGCGCTGACGGCGCTGACCGGCTGCGGAGACGGCGGCGGCCCGCTGGCCGCCCTCGGCCTGCCGAGGGCGGACAACATGGCCGGCGTCGAGAAGATCATCAACGCCCAGGGCGTCTGCCGCGAGCTCGAAGGCGGCACGCAGGACTTCGACGAGGACCTCGCGAAGGTCGCCAAGGACCCTGCCTTCGGGGTCAAGGAGAGCGCGACCTGCGAGGACGACCGCGGCAAGGAGATGCACCTGATGCTCCTGTCCGACATGAAGAAGTTCCAGGAAGCGAACAAGAAGGCCCAGGGCGCGGACGAGGACTTCGACTCGTCCTACCTGATCGGCCAGAACATCGCCATCCTCCCCGAGAGCGACAACGCGGCTCGTGGGCTCGTTGGCGCCAAGTTCGCCGTCATGACGTGCAACCCCAAGCACAAGGAGAAGATCCCCAGCGGCTACAAGAAGGACGAGCCCCTGGTCAAGGGCTGCCTGGTGACCGACTACATCCCCGGGTAACCGGCGTACCTCAGCCATTTCGCTCGCTCTACCCAAGGAACACCATGCGCTTGTCCAGGACCCTCACCGCGACAGCCTCTCTCATGGCGCTCGCTGCCCTGACGGGCTGCGGCGGGGACGGGGAGACCGTCGCCGGAGGCGGTGGCAAGAGCCTGCCGAAGGCGAAGGACGTCGCCGCGATGGAACGCTTTGTCAGCCAGTACGTGACATGCGCCGACGTGGAGACGGAGCTGCCCGAGTACTCGGAGAGCCGCAAGGGGTTCAAGGACGTCCCCAAGGGTGCCGGAGCGGGCGTGAAGGAGCAGGCGTACTGCAAGTCCCAAGGGGGCCCGATCGCTCTGGTGGCCATCTCCGACATGAAGAAGTTCCAGCTGGCGCTCAAGGCGAACGAGGCGGCCGGAAAGGACAGGTATGCGGTCGCCTTGGTCGGGGAGGACTTCGCCGTCGTTCCCACCGGCGGCGACACCATGCTCGCGCTGAAGTCCTCGGGACTGCTCGTGGCGTCGTGCAGCGCCAAATTCAACAGCGAGATCCCCAGCGGCTACACCAAGAACGAAGGCAAGGTCGACGGCTGCGTCATGACGGACTTCATTCCCGGCTAGCCCGCCGAAACCATTTCTCGAACCTCATCCACCAGGAGACACCGTGCGACTTCCCAAGGCCCTCACCACCGCCGCCACCGCCGTCGTCGCGCTGACGGCGCTGACCGGCTGCGGCAGTGACGCGAAGGACGACGGCCTCGGCCTTCCTTCGGCGGGTGACCTCGCCTCCGTCGAGAAGTTCGTCAACCAGCACGCCCAGTGCAACAACCTGCGGACGAAGAAGGCAGAGGGGACGGAAGGCATCCTGACGGACGAGGCCAAGGACCCGGCCTGGGCCATCAAGGAGCGCGGGGTCTGCAACGACGCCGACGGCGACATCGTCACCCTGCTGGCGATCTCCGACATGGCGAAGTTCCAGGCGGCCAATCACAAGGCCGCTCAGGACGGCAAAGTCGTCAACGTACTGGCCGGCAAGGACTTCGCGGTCGTCGCCGTGGGCGGCGACTCCGGCAAGAAGCTGATGGATGCCGGACTGCTGCTCCTCACCTGCGCGAGCAACTACGAGATCCCGAGTGGCTACAAGAAGCACGGGGGACTGGTCGAAGGCTGCGTCCTGACGGACTACCGCCGTTCCTAGCCGGCAACTGCCCACACCCCTCCGCCGTGGAACTCCCGAAGGAAGCCGATGTTCGTGCGCCCTAGCGCCAAACCGCGCGCAACCGCCGCCAATCCGTCGCTCCGCGACCGGGTGAAGGGAGCAGGCCGTGTCGTGCGCGCCGGCGTCTTCCTCGTCCTCACCCTGTTCGCCCTGTCGTTCGCCGTGCCCAGCACGGCGTACGCCAAGGACTTCGGGTGCTATTTCACCGGCGACGACAGCTACAGCCTGGACAGCCCGGGAGCCAGCGGCGAGTTCCTCATACCGGCTGTCAACCAGTGGGAGAACAAGGAAAAGCGCGCCAAGAACCTCAATGACACGACGGGGATGATCACCGGCGCGGTCAGGATGCCGGACCCCCCTGAGAATTACACCCTGTACGAACTCAACGGCATGCGCGGCATGAACTGGTCGAGCACCTACAGGGGCACGGGCAACGCCGCCCAGTCCAACGGCACGGACGGCAGCGGCGCCGATCACTGCTCGGTCATGGACATGGTCAACAATGGCGTGGCCAACATGGTCTTCATGGGCACCAAGTACCTGGCCCGGTCCGCCATCTCCATCAAGGAACTGGCGTCCAACCCGAGTCCGCTCAGCGGTCTCTACGAGGGTCGCAACAGCGCCGTGGACAACCTGAAGAACCACGTCTTCGTGCCTGCCGTCCCCGTCATGATCACGCTCACGGGCCTGTGGGTGTTCACCAAGTGGCGCAAGGGCGACATGCGTGAGGCATGGGCGGGCGTGGGCTGGGCGGCCCTGACGACGATCGCCGTCGTGGTGCTCCTGACCGGAGGCAACTACCGCCAGGTCATCAACGAGGCGGACGCGGGTATCGCCGAGGTCAACTCGGCGCTGTCCGAAGTGGTGCTGGCGGGGGCCTCTGGCAAGCCACAGCCTCCCTGCGACCTTCAGGCGGGGGACAACCGGGGCCTGCGCATATCCAGCTGCTCGATGTACGACACGCTCGTGTTCCGCCCCTGGGCCCTGGGTCAGTTCGGTGAACACGGTGCGAACTGCATCTTCAAAAAGGGCGGCGGCTCGATCAACAACGGCGAGTGCGTGCCGAAGGGCGGTGTCACCTGCAACTGGGGCAAGGGCGCTCGCTGTGAGGACGTCCGGGTCCGGCAGGCGGTGTCACAGTCGCGGACCAACAAGGACGTGTTCCCCGGGGCGGACGGCGCGGCGAAGATGGTCAGCCGCGAGGACAAGGAAGTCAAGGAATGGATGCCCATCCGCCAGGACATGGCGGGCGGCCCGAACAAGGGAATGCCCGGTGACTTCGAGGACCAGAGGATCTACCCGGTGTCCTTCGACGAATGGGCCGGGAAGAACGCCGGGTCCCGTGTGGGGCTCGCCGTCTACTCGGTGGTCGCCGCGCTGATCGTGGGCATCATGGTGATCGTGCTCAGTGCGCTCACTCTGCTGTGGCACGCCGTGACCCTCATCATGATCATCATGCTGCCGCTGATCGCCACGCTGGGCATCCATCCTTCGCAGCAGAAGCTGTTGAAGGGCTGGCTGCAGACGTTCATCCACAGCTTCGTCCTCAGGGCGGGCTTCGGCGTCATCCTGACCGTGCTGCTCGTGCTCTACCAGATGATCCTGCCCGCCCAGATCTCGATCGGCATGCAGCTGCTGATGCTGCTGCTGGTCACGGTCGCCGTCGTGATGATGCTGAAGAAGCTGCTCTCGGGTGCCTACAGCCCGCAGATCGCCGGGGCGGAGGATGCTCTGGGCGTCGGGGACATGGCGAACACCGTGGGCGGCAAGCTGGGCCAGTACGCCCCCGCCGCCGCCAGAGGCGTGGCGAAGACGACCGGCCGTGTCGCCGGAAAGGCCGCGGTCGGCGTGGGGAAGGCCACGATGACCGGCGTGGGGAAGGCCACGATGGCCGGCGTACGGCGCTACGACAACAAGAAGAAGGACGGCCGGTGGCAGAGGGAAGGCAAGATCGCCACCGCCCCTCCCTCCAAGCGCGAACAGCGCAAGAGCGCGCTCGAGGCGGCCGAGGTCCAGAAGGAGCAGTACGCGGCGGCCAAGGAGGCGCAGCAGGAACGGGCAGAGCGCAACCGTGTCAGGATCCCGCCGCCGCCCGGGCCCACGCCGGCCGCACCCGAGCCGAGGCCCCGGACGCAGCCGTCGACATCGACGCCCGCTCCGGCGTCGACGCCCGCAGCCGCGCCCGCCGTGCCGCAGCAGCAGGCCCCCCAGCCCACCGGCGGACGGGCCAACGCCCCCGATCCCAGTCCGGCGCGGCAGCAGCCGCGGCCGCCTGCGGTGCCCGATCCCCGAACCAGGCCGACACCGCCCACGCAGCCGACACCGCCGACGCCTCGGTCGTCGGGCGATGACGGTGGCCGGTTGTCCCGCTAGGAAGGCCCGAGCATGGCAAGCGTCATCGCCGACCACACGCCGCAGGAGCTCGCCGCCGAGCTGGGCGCGCTCCTGCGGGTGGACTGGCGCGCCGTATGGCCGGGGATACCGGCGGACGACGCGGAGCGCGGCGATTGGTGTGCGCGTTTCGGCTGGCAGCCGCTGTGGCCGGAGTCGGGTCTGTGGGTGCGTACGCGCCGGGGCGGCCGCCTGCACCTGGCCGCCTCCGGCCGGCCCGTGACCTCCGCGTCGTACGCCGTCTGGAAGGTCAGGGCGGAGCCGTCGGTGGAGGGCACGGGCCTCATGGAGGTCGCCCTCGACCGCTACGCGGCCTGCCTCGACCGGATGATCCCCGCACTGGGCGCGCCCGGCTGGGAGGGTGCCTGGGACAGGCCCGACTTCCCGGAGCCGCCCGCCCCCGGCCGGTGGGGCGACGCCGAGGCGCGGTTGGAGCAGCAGGCCCCGTACCGGCTCG
This sequence comes from Streptomyces sp. NBC_01551, assembly GCF_026339935.1. Lineage (NCBI taxonomy): Bacteria > Bacillati > Actinomycetota > Actinomycetes > Kitasatosporales > Streptomycetaceae > Streptomyces > Streptomyces sp. NBC_01551. The sequence goes on along the minus strand of NZ_JAPEPX010000001.1, from coordinate 3,412,523 downwards.
CCCAGTGGAGCTTCGCCAACCCGCTCGCCCCGGTGATCGTGCTCGATCTGCACTGCCGGGCCGGCCTGGGCGCGGGGGGTGGGACGATCGCTCTGACCTTCCACGGGCCGGCCGACCCCGATCCGGTCGCCGGCCCCGGCTGGCTGCTGTGACGAACGAGACGCGAGAAAAGAGATAGCGACATGGGCACTCCATTCGAGCCGCCGGTGGACCGCACGCCGCAGGAGCTGGCCACCGAGCTGCGCGGGCTGGCCGACGTGCACTGGGAGACGGTGTGGAACGGCCCGCCCCTTCCGGGGCAGGGCCTGGACATGTGGTGCGCCCAGTTCGGCTGGACGCCGACCCAGTTCGAGTACGTGCTCAACGTGGTCACCGACACCGGTGGCGAAATGACCCTGAACGCACAGGGCGGCAGCTGGGCGCCCGTCCAGAGCCTCCGTCACTGGGTGTGGGGAGCGTCGGCCGAGACGCCGGAGGGCAATCCCCAGGTGCTGGCCGAGGCCGACCAGGCCTGGCCGCTCTACCGCGACGCCGTGTCCTCGGTGCTCGGCGAACCGGCCTGGGAAGGCGCCTGGGACTCCGCCTCCTTCCCGAACGAGCTCGGCGAGTACGCGATCCCCCGCGAGGCGGACCGGATCGAGGAGAAGGACCCCTACCACATGGCCTACTGGGAGCTCGCCGCTCCGACGGGCGCCCTCGTGAGTCTGCGCATCACGCCGGCCCTGGGTACCGCTGACGGCTCCGATGCCGGAGTGGTCAACATGAGCCTGCGGGTCTATCCCCGTCCTCTGGAGGTCTGACAGCGGTGAGCCCGGAACCGATACCGAAGTACATCGAGCAGGGGGCCCTCCGACGGGCGAACGCCCGGGAAGAGGCGGCCGTTGAGGCCAGGCGCGACCCGAAGAGCGTGGCGCGGCGCATCAAGGCCGTCGCCAAGGCTGCGGGAATGACGCCGAAGGCCTACATCGACGGATTGGCCACAGACAAGGGGAAGCTCACTCCGCCCGACGGGACGAAGCCGATCAGTGCCTTCTGGTCGTTCGGCGTCGAGCACCCGGACGCGCCGCTGAACGACTGGAAGCAGCCGTTCCTGTCCCAGCGCTTCATCGCGGAGGAGTGGGCGGAGCAGCGGAACAAGACCACTCCCGGCGCCGCACAGACGCTGGAGACCACCCAGGCCGGTCGTGAACTCGACGACATGTTCCTCTGGGAAGACGGAGTCCTCGAAGCCCTCGGTGGCGAGAAGGCTGGCTTCGAGGCCGGCTACGCCAAGGCCACCTGGAAGCAGATCTCCGGGACGTACGCCGAGCTGGCCGAAGGCCGGGTGGTCGTCTTCGGGCAGAGCGCCGACACCCGGTCGATCCTCCACCAGCAAGAACTGGGCTCCCTCTGCGACAACCCCAACGTCGGCCTGCGCAACATCCACTTCGCCTACGAGCCGGATCAGAAGTGGCCGGAAGTGACCCGGGCCGAGGCCGGTACCGACGCCGTGCGCGCCGTCGCGCAGTTCAACGATCCGACCCTGCCTCGCTACATCGACCCGCAGGGCTTCGCGACCGCCGCCCCCGAGGCCCGCAAGGCTCAGATCGACAAGATCATGGAGAGCGTCGCACCGGCGCAGGCGGCGGCCGAGGCCGTCAAGGCACCCGAGCTGCAGGCCCCGCCGAAGAGCGTGCGGACCCCGCTCTGGCAGGTGGGCTTCAAGCCGCCGCGCACGACCACCCGGCCCGCACCCGCCGCACCCGCCGGACCGGCCGCCGGTGCCGGGCACGCGGCCGCGCCGGTCCACGCACCGCGACCCGCCACAGGTATGGACGGTCCGGCATGATCCCTCGCCCCTCCCTCGACTCCGTACGTCGGTTCCTGCGCCAGGAGCGCGACGACGCGTGGGCCGTAAAGCTGCTCCGCCGGATCGTCTTCGGGCTGGCCGGCGCGTACACGCTGTTCATGCTCGCCTCGTCCAGCATGGCCTCGTTCGTCACCGTCTCCGGGCTGCTGGTCCTCTCCGCGATGCTCTGGCTGCTGCGTCGGCGCGGGCAGTTGCTGCTCGCGCTCGCCTCGACGGTCGTCACCGTCGCGATGACCGGGTACCTGGCGGCCGCCGGGGACATGGCGCGCGGGTCGGCCAGTGGGATGTTCAGCGGTCAGGCCGTGTTCGGCTACTGGGCGCTCGCCGGGATGGTGCTGCTGGGCGCCTGGATGGTCAAGGAGCACCCCGGGCGGCGGGGCGTCACCGTGGTGATGGGCGACATGCTGCTGGTCGTCGTCTCCGGGGTGGGGATGCTCCTGCCGCCCGCCGCCGTTCCGCTCGGGTTCCTGTGCACCGTCGGGTTGTTGGCGGCGCGCGGGGGCGGGCTCGCCGTGGTGCGCCGGCGGGTGGGGCAGGTGAAGGGCCTGAGGGCCCGTCGGGCCGCGTCGGCCGCCGATTCGGACGCACGGTGAGGTAATGGCCGGTCAGTTTCCGTCCGATGCGCGAGAGTCCCTTCACTTGGGACGGCTTTGCCGTTGCCAATTCGCTTGTTCTAGAGTCCCCGGTGGTTACAGATCACATCGGGGGACTTCTTCCATGGCGATGACAGCACACAGAACCCTGCCGGGATCCATACAACCGGCCACCACCACAGCCCTGCCCTGCCAACGGCGACCGGACATATTCGGACAGCCCCTCCTGGAGAACCCGCCCGCGGGGACTCCCGAACTCCCTTTCCAGACCCGCCGGAGCCAGGCGCTCGCCCACGCCGCCCGGCAGCTCTGCTCCTCCTGCCCGCTGTGGGCGGAGTGCCTGCAGACCTTCGTCGTCCGGTCCGATCCGGGTGGCTACGCCGCCGCCACCACCGAGCAGGAGCGGCGCTGGATCCGCAGGCGACTGGGCATCGGCGACAGCCAGGGACGTCTGACATCCGCGGTCGTCGCCGCCGTCGCGGCAGGTGACATGATCGAGGCCAACGCCGTACTGGACGCCTTCAGCGCCCTCCAGGAGCACCGGACGCGCCGGCCGTCCCATCCGGCCAGGGGATCGCTGGTGGCGGCGCGGCAGGACCCGGCACAGCGCTTCCCGGCACACCGCCGCCAGCGCGTCAACACAGACGAGGTATCGACGATGGCCGCCCCGGCCCCGGCAGGCGAACGGATCACCTACTCGCTCGGTGATCCGGCTCTCGCCATACAGAAGACCGTGCTCGGTCCGCTGGCGCACGCCACGCTGCTCATCCTCAGGGTCACCGAGCAGCTCGCGGGGATGCTCGCGCACACCCCGTCCGCCGCGCCGACGCCCGAACTCCTCGTCGCCGTGGGACAGACCCGCCTGAGCCTGGAGTCGTGGCGCACGGCGGCCGGCGACGACGACACCGCGTACCCGGCCGCGGCCGCGGACAGCAGCCTGACCGGGTCCGTCAGCATCGAGCTCGCGACCAGCGACCCCGTCGCCGCACTGCGCCAGGACATCTTCGAACCCCTGCTGCGCCGCCTGGCGGACTCGCTGCGCCGCGTCGAGGCCATCACGGCGGTGCTCGTTACCGCCCCCGACAGCACGTCCCCGGGCGGCGTCCCGCACGGCCCCGAGCTGGCGTCCGTACTCTCCTCGGTGCGCGAGCTCGGCTCCCGGCTGGAGCAGTACGAGGTCCTCGCGCCCCGCTTCCAGGACCCCGCCGGGAGCCACCACGACGTCCCGCAGGGCGCCACCGCGAGCGCGAGCGGGCTCGCCTCCTGGACCACCCCCAGCCTGCGCCGGGCCGTGGAGACGGCGGTGGCCTCCTTCCCCGGCCACTTCACCGGCCAGGACGTGGTGCGGGCCCTGCCGCCCGGCGCGTACCAGGACTCGGCGAAGTCGGTCAGCAACGCCCTGTCCGCCATGGTCAAGTCAGGCCGGCTGCGGCGGGTCTCGCGCGGTACGTACACCGCGAACCCCCCGTCCGCCGGCGAAGCCGCCCCGAACACCTGAAAGGCCGCGCCTTGCAGCCCACCTATCCGGCCGCCGAAGTCCGCGTCTTCTCCCACCACGCGGGCCTGATCGACGGCGTTCCCGTGACCGCCCCGCCCTTCGGCGACATCCAGGACGTCGTGATCGGCATCCTCCAGCAGCGCGCCCAGCAGCTCGGCGCGCCCACCCCGGCGGTCATCACCGACGACCGCTACGGCGGCGCGATCCGGCTGCTCATCCACCCCGACGGCAGGACCGAGCCGCTGGACTGAGGCCGGGCTGGACCTCCGGACCGGATCCCGGACCGGATCCCGGACCGGATCCCGGACCGGATCCCGGACTGACCGGTCGGGATGCCGCGCGGCCACCACGATCGCTCCCGCAAACTCCCAGGTCAGGCGGTGGCACAGAGCGTCTTGAGCGCGCGCTCGCGCAGCGGGGCGATCCGGGTGCGGGAAGCGGCGTTGTGCACGGCGTTGGTGGTGACGGCCACGTAGCGGCCGGTGCCCGGGGCGAGGTGGAGGCTGGTGCCGGTGAAGCCGTGGTGGTAGGCGACGGCGCCGTCCGCGGCCAGGATCCAGCCCAGCCCGCGGTGCAGGCCCGGCTCGATCTCGGCCTGCGGGACCAGGCCGGCACGGAACCACTCGTCGCCGGCGAGCAGGTGCTCGGCGTACGTGGCGAGGTCGGCGGCCGGCGCGAAGACCCCGGCGTGCCCGGCGACGCCGCCCATCGTGGCGGCGTTCTCGTCGTGGACGACCCCCCACACCCGGTCGTGGCCGTCGCGCTGCTCGGTCGGCGCGACGTGGGGCGACTGCTCCAGCGGGCCGTAGGCGGTGCCGCCCATGCCCAGCCCGGCCCACAGCGCGGCCGCGAGCCCGTCCAGCGGCTCCCCGTGGACGTGGGCGAGGGCGATGCCGAGCAGGATGAAACCGCGGTTGACGTACCGGTGGGTGCCGGGGAGCGTCTCCATGGGCTCGTGGCAGATCAGCTCGTACAGGGGGCGCTCGGTCAGGTCGTAGAGGTCGAGGCGGGTGGACGCGCGCAGGCCCGAGGTGTGCGAGAGCAGCTGCCGTACGGTGGCCTGCCCGCCCGGCGTCCGGCCCTCCATAGGCGGCAGGAACTCCCTTACGGGGGCGTCGAGGTGGAGCAGCCCGGCGGACACGGCGCGGCCGACGAGCGGAACCGTGGCCGTGACCTTCGTCAGGGACGCGATGTCGTAGACCGTGTGCTCGTCGGGAGCCTTCGGGTTGGTGTACGGGGAGACGATCCCGGCCGTCAGGACGGTGCGGTCGCCGGCGGCCGTACCGCAGACGACGACGCCTCCCGGGGTGGCGCCGTCGGCCACGATCTCGCCGAGCGCGTCGCGCAGCCCGTGGATCTCGGCGGTGGTGAACGGTACGGCCTGGCTCATCTGTGCCTCCGGTTCGGTGGTGTTCCCGGTCACGGCACTAGCCTGTCCAAACCGCCGCCCGCGCGGCCGGAGCCGCGCCGGACGGCGCCTCACGGTCGCGCTCTACCGCGCCACCCCGCCGCCGGGAGCGGCGGTGTGTGCGGCGGTCATGTCCCTCTGTCCTTTTCTCTGCGGCGCGCTACGCGGCCGGCGTCCGGGACGCGAAGGTGCGCAGCACCTCGTCCAGGCCCTCGTGGATGAGCGCGAGCTCCGCTTCGGTCGTGATCAGGGGCGGGTGGAGGGCCAGTACGTCCTTGGCCATGCCGGTACTGGCGAGGAGCAGGCCGGGCTTCCCGGTCGCGGCCCGGTCCGTGGCGATCGCGCGCAGCTGCGGCGCGTACGGTCCGCTCAGCTCCAGCCGGGCGACCGCGCCCACGACCTGGACGGCCGCGATGACGGGGTGGTCGGCTGCGAGGGCCTCGGCCATGGAGGTCAGGCGGGCGGACAGTGCCCGGACCGCCCCCTCCCGGTCGTCCCAGGCCTCGTAGCGGTCGAGGACGGTGTCGACGACGGCGAGCGACCACGGGTTCGCGGCGTAGGTGGAGGAGTGGGTGCCGGGCGGGAACACGTCGGGGGCGGCGAGCGGCTCGCGGGCCCAGACGCAGGAGAACGCGGAGAGGCCGTTGGTGAGCCCCTTGCTGGCCACGATGATGTCCGGCTCGATGCCGTGGAGCTGGAACCCCCACTCGGGGCCGGTGCGGTACATGCCGGTGAAGATCTCGTCGACGACGATGAGCGCGCCCAGCGAGCGGAAGTGGTCGACGAGCCGGCGCAGGTGGTCGCTGTCGGGCAGCGCCATGCCACCGACGTTCAGAAGGGGTTCGAGGATGAACGCGGCCAGCGGCACGGGGGACCCGGCCGCCGGGACCCCGGTGACCGACTCCCGTCCCGGCCGGATCGCCGACTCGGCGCAGGCCGGGTTGCAGCCGCTCGCGGTGCGGTGCGGGCAGCGGCGGCAGTCGGGGTAGGGCAGCCGGACGACGTCGAGGGAGCCGCTGCCGAGCAGCTCCCGGTAGCGGGCGTCCGCGCTCAGCTGCGCGGTGTAGGGGCTGCGGCCGTGGTAGCTGCCCTGGAAGGTGACCACGGGGCCGTTGCCGCGGTTGGCGGCCACGATCCGCATGGCCAGTTCCATGCCCTGGGCGCCGCCGAGCTCGAAGGCGACGCGGCCCGCGGCGCCCGTCGCGGCCTCGAACCGGTCGGCGAGGCGGCGGCTTACCCGGAGCCGCAGAGCGGACTCGCAGAAGGACGGCAGGGTGGGCACGGCGGCGACGCGGCGGGCGGCCTCGGTGGCCAGGGCGGCGTCGAATCCCAGTCCGGCCGTTCCGTTCGCCGCCTCGGCGTCGAGGTAGACGCGCCCTTGGTCGTCGTGGAGCCGGATGCCCTCGGCGCGGACGAAGACGGGTGCCGGGTCCCACCGGTAGGTGAAGTCCCCGCCGGACAGGAAGGCCGGGACGGAGGCGTGGGCGGCCGGGACGGCGGCGTGGACAGGGGGCTGCTGTGTGATGTGGGGCATGGTCATCAGCCGAATCATTGTCCGGCCGCGATGAGTGATCTATACCTGTCGGGGCCCGGATGCTGCAATGCAACTTCCGGAACCTCTGGCGAATTTCGATCGTCATTGGTACAGGGGGGGAACAGGGGGAGGAAAAGATGCGCAAAAGTGGCCTTGACCAGCCAAAAGAGCACGATTTGGAAGCCGACGGAGAGGAGCTCTATCGTCTGTCGGTCCGTCAGAACATACTGCGTCCGGCCATCGCGAGCGAGGTGCTGGGGTGGAGCGCGGAGCGGACGGCGACGGCCGTGGAGCGGCTGTGCAAGTACCGGCTGCTGGTGCCGCTGCAGGGGGATGACGGGAGCTTCGGAATCTCCACTCCGCGGGACGCGGTCTCGCACCTGCTGGCGCCGCTGAACACCCAGATCGAGCAGCTGGAGCACGAGGTCTCCGAGGTCCGTACGGAGTTCACGCGCTATCAGAAGGTGTACGCGGACGCGGAGTACGGACCGGACTACGGCCGGGAGTTCCGCGAGTTCGTCGGCATCGAGGCCATCAACGCCGAGCTGGAGTCGATGGCCGGGCAGTGCCAGGAGGAGGTGCTCACGGCCCAGCCGGGAGGGGGCCGCAGCGCCGAGAGCCTCGCCGCGGCCTGGGGGTCCACGCAGTCCATGCTGGAGCGCGGCGTCCAGATGCGGACGGTCTACCAGCACTCCGCCCGGTTCAATCCGGCCACCCGCAAGTACGTGAACAAGGTGGTCCGGGCGGGCGGCGCCGTCCGCACGCTCGACGAGTTCTTCGAGCGGCTGATCATCTTCGACCGCAAGGTGGCGTTCATCCCGGCGCGCAGCGACCGGCAGATCGCGATCGCCGTGTACCAGCCCGCGGTGGTGGACTTCCTGGTCGGCGCCTTCGAGCGGGCCTGGATGCTCGCCGCCCCGTTCTCGGCGCAGAACCGGGCACCGGAGGTGCAGCACATGCTGTCCGACATCCGGCTGTCCATCGTCAAGCTGCTCGCGGAGGGGGAGACCGACGAGAGCATCGCCCGCCGGATGGGGGTGAGCGTGCGGACGTGCCGGACCCACATCTCCAAGATCTACGAGGAGCTGGGCGCGCGGAGCCGCTGCGAACTGGGCGTCCTCATCGAGCGTTCCGGGCTGCTGGAGTCGCCGGGCCCCGACTCCGGGCCCGGCGAGCCCTCCCTCTGAGGAAAGGCCGGCGGAAGGGGACGCCGACGGCATGGGGTGCCGTCGGCGTCCCCCGCTCGGGATCAGTCCCAGCGGATGTCCCCGGGCGCCGCGAACCCCGTGACCACGGCCGGCTCGGAGACGACCGCGGCGCCGTCGGCCTGGACGCGGGCAGGTGCCTGCTGCCCGGCCTGGACGCAGATCAGGGCGAGTGCGGCGGTGGCGACAGCGAGGGAAAGCCGACAAGTGTACGAGAACATGAGGGGCACTCCACTTTGGCAAAAATCTTTGGCGAATTCTCTTCGCCGTGCGGATCCCCACAGTCAGGCATGAATGATCGATTCACCTAGGGCTTTCAGCCTCCGGAGGGTGCACTGCAACTAGCTGCATCGATCAGGTCCTCGATGTCCGGCGCGCAGTCCCCGCAGCCGGTGTTGGCGCCGGTGGCCTCCCGGATCGCCGGCAGGTCCCGGTTGCCGACGCGGACCGCGGCCACCAGCTCGCTCTCCGACACCCGCATGCACAGGCAGACCATCGGATCGTCAACGTCCGGCACGCGCACCGAGCCCCTGCGACCACCGGACCAGACCGGGCTCCGCGAGGGATCCGGCCAGCAGGTCGTGATCCAGCTCGGCGCCGCTCAACGACGGTACGGTCACCACGTACAGCCCGGCCGCGCGCGCGGCGGCGATGCCGGTGGCGGAGTCCTCGAAGGCGACCGACCTGGCCGGATCCGCGCCCAGCGCGGCGCACGCCGCGAGGTAGAGGTCGGGCGCGGGTTTGGCCGATTCCACCTCGTCGGCGGCGAACGACACCGGGAAGAAGCCGGCGAGTCCGGCCGAGGCGAGCGCCGTGTCGAGCAGTTCGCGCGGGCTGTTGCTGGCCACCGCCACCGGGACGGCCGCCGCACACGCCTTCACCAGCTCCACCGCGCCGGGCAGCGCGTCGGCGCCCTTCGCCAGCTCCCGGCGCACCCCGTCCAGGAGTTCGGCGGCGAGTTCGCCGCCCGCGCCCGCGCGGCCGAAGTAGTCCGCCATCGCGTCGCCGGCCGCGGCCAGGGTGCGGCCGATCACCAGCGCCTTCTGCTCCGGGCCGAACCCGTGGCCGTGTGCGGCGAAGATGGCCGTCTCCGCGCGCGTCCAGCAGACCTCGGTGTCGACCAGCAGCCCGTCGCAGTCGAAGACCACGGCCTGCACGTCATCGGGGAGCGGCCTCATCCGTTGTTCCTCCAGTCGGTCGCCGCGACGGTGGCGAGCAGCGGCGCCACGCCCGGCTCGTTGCACTCGATCCAGCCGGTCAGTACGGAGAGTACGTCCCAGCGCGCGCCGCCCTCGGGCAGCTCGGTGGTCTCCAGCTCCTCCAGCCAGCGGCCCACCCGCTCCGGCGCCGCGTGCAGCCGGGCCAGCTCGCCCCAGCCGTCGTCGCGGGCCGCCAGCCTGTCCAGGCTCCGCGTCACGTCCAGGTCGTGCGCCGGGATCTCGCGCTCCAGCTCGGGCAGCAGGGCGCGCGCCGGGCAGGGCTCGCCCTGCTGCGCCGGAGCCGCGCCGAGCGCCGAGCGCAGGAACGAGGCGCCGGTACGGTAGCCGAACAGCCGCAACTCCCGTACCAGGTCGGCCGGTTCATCGGCCGTGTGGACGAAGTTGAACAGGCCGTTCACGCGCCCGAACCGGGTCCGCAGGTCCCGGCCGTGGGCGGCCCCGGGGTCGGCGGCGCCCTTGGCCGCGGTGAGCCGGACGCTCGCGGGCAGCCCCGGCGCGCGGCGCGTGTCGCGCAGCAGCACCAGCAGCGAGGGCCCCGAGCCCAGGAGGTGGTCCACGACGGCGATGCGCTGCGCCGAGGCCGCGTTGAACTGGTAGCGCCAGATCTCGCGGGTCAGGAGCGGGTCGAAGCGCAGGGGGTGGGCGGCGATCGGAAGCCAGCCCTCCTCCTCCAGGATGTCGAGGATCAGGCCGCACCGGCGGCCGGCGAAGGCGTCCGGCTTGAGCACCACGAACGTCGTCGCGTACAGCCAGGCCCGGTCGCCGGGCGGGCGGAACAGGTCGAGTCCCTCGCGCGCGTACGTGTCGAGGCGGTACGCCGCCCGCTTGGCCGGGTCGGCGGTGAGGGCGTCGAAGGCCCGGGGGGACACTGCGGAACGGCCGTCCCCGGGCAGCGGGCCCGGGCCGGCTGCCGCTGCCCCCGGCGTGGCCGCCGCGTCCCCCGCCACCTCGGCCGTCACGACGTCAGTGCTCGTCATCGCCCCTCCTCCGCCATCCTCATACCGCCCAGCGGCGTCTCGTTTCCGTCCACCAGCACGACCCGGCTCCCGTCGCGGTGCGTCCGGTCGGACACCGTCACGCGCCCGTCGGCCAAGGCCCGTACCGTCCACTCCAGGCAGGCCCGGTCGCTGCGCTCCTTCTGCTCCAGTTCCTGCTGCCAGGCGGCCTCGACGGTGGCCGGCCGCCCGCCCGTCGCAACCTCGGGGCCCATGCACAGCACCGGCCCGCCATCGCGGGTCCCGTCCACCAGGAAGCACGACGTCCGGGTGGAGCGGTGGCCCAGGCGCATCGCCGTCCGCACGGGATCCTTGCCGACGAGCACCCGCCTGCCCTGCGCGTCGAGGACGCTGAGGTCACCGGGGTGCTGGTTGATCATGCGGCCGCGGTAGCGCTCCAGCAGCCGCCCCTCGATCCAGCGGTGGTAGGCCAGCACGATCAGGTCCAGGTCTCCGTTGCCGCGCTCCCAGGCGCGGATGCGGTCGTCCAGCCCGTCGTGCCAGGTACGGGCGAGCGCCCGGTAGCGGGTCCGGTCCTCGGGGCCCTCGGCCCGCGAGGCCAGGCCGCAGACCTCGTCGAAGTCTCCGGTCCACGTCTCGACTCCGGCCTCCCGGGCGACGCGCAGCGCGCCGGCCCGTTCGCCGTGCGAGGCGACCAGGGCGACCTGGAACCGCTCCGGCTCGCGGCGCTGCAGGTCGAGCAGGGTGGAGAGGTTGGCGCCCGTCGCGGAGACGAGGACGCCGATCCGCAGCGGACGCGCGCCGGCCGTGTCCGTCATGCCGACTCCTCCGGGGCCCCGGTCGCGCCCGCGAGCAGGCGCAGCACCGTCTCCCAGGCCGGGCGCCGGGGGTTGACCAGGTGCATGTGGCGGGCGCCCGCGAGGCGCACCTCCGTCACCGGGAGCCCCTGGGCGGTCCAGGTGTCGAGCTGGTGCGCGGACAGCGCCGCGGGCACGGCCTGGTCCTCCTCGGCGACGACCACCGTGACGGACGCCGCGTCGCCGGGGCCGAGCCGCGGGGTCGCGTCCGTGTGGCTCCCGCCGCCCAGCAGATGGGCCGCCAGGAACGTGTCCACCGCGCCGTCGCCCACGCCGAGGCGGGCCGCCTCCACGAGGTCCGCGACCGGCGCGAGCAGCACCAGGCGGGCGCCGGCCCCGGTCCCCGCGACGGCGCTGAGCAGCAGGTGCGCTCCCGCCGAGTGCCCGACGAGGGTGGCCCCCAGCCAGCGCGGGTCCCGCTGCGCGAGGAGCCGCAGCGCGGCCGTGCAGTCCTCGGCCGCCCCGGGCCACTGACCGCCGTCCCAGCCCGGCCGGTACTCCGGCACCGCGACCCGGTGCCCGGCCGCCGCCAGCGCGCACGCCAGCGGCTCCAAGTCCTGGGCCGTCCGGTCGTGGCGCCAGTAGCCGCCGTGGACGAGCACGACCGGCGCCGGGGCGTCGGCCGGCTCGTCGAGCGGCCCGTACAGGTCGATCCGCTGCCAGGCGGAGGGTCCGTACCTCAGGTGGCCGAAGGCGGTGCTCACAGCACGCCGTGCGCGCCGAGGCGGGACAGCCAGTGCCGCAGCCGGTCGTCGGACATGCGTACTTCCGCGCGGCGCTCCGAGGTCTCGTCCGCGGCCCCGTACCGGTACCAGACGTGGCCGTCCTCGCGGCGGATCATGAAGGCGCGCTGCTTGCGGGCGGGGCTCTGGATCATCAGCGAGATGGTCTCGGGCTCCGTGATGGTGGTGTGCAGCTGCTCGTGGTCGAGCGTGATGCAGCGCCCCGCCGGCTCCTCGCGCACGAAGTGCGCCCAGAAGCGGCTCACGTCGGCGGTCTCGTCCAGCGGCTGGTCCGTCGCGTACAGCGTGTGCCGGTAGGCGCCGTGCAGGATGTACGCGGTGAAGCTGTAGCGGTGGTTGTGCACCCGCTCGTACTGGTCGGTGTTGGCCAGCCGCAGGCGGATGCGCAGCCCCTTGGCCTGGTCGTCCCAGATCACGATCTTGTCGTCGAGCGCGTGGCACTCGAACTTCTCGCGCAGCACGGGATCCGCGACGGCCCGGGCCAGCAGGGCGCGCAGCAGCGGGCGGTCGTCGCCGATCCGGCGCGCGACGGCCTGCGTGATCTCCGCGGCGGCCTCCAGATCGTCCCAGCGCACCGCGGGCAGTGACGCCATGAAGGCCTCGGCCGCCGCGACGTCGCCGGCCGTGGGCGGCTCCAGGAGTTCGGCGTACGCCGGGTACAGCAGGTCGTCGCCCGGTCGGGTCGCCATCACAGCACCTCCATGGCGCGCAGCCGGCCGGTGAGGTCGTCGAAGTACGCCTTGCTGATCCGCTTGCTGCCGCGGCGCGAGGCCTTCTCCTTGTCCTCGCCGAACCGCCACCACACACGGCCGGTCTCGCGCTCGGTGATGATCGAGCGCTCCTTCTCGACGGGACCGCGCAGGAACAGCGACACGGTGTCCGGCGTCGTGTAGGTGGTGTGGATCTCGCTGTGGTGCAGGGTGTAGCAGTTGCCGGCCTGCTCGTGCGTGACGAAGCGGGGCACCACCTTCAGGTCGGTGGGGACGGCGTCGAAGTCGTCCTGCGCGCCCGCCGGGATGTCCTCCTCGGAGAGCCGGCCGGTCAGCTCGTGCCGGACGTGCTTGTACTGGCCGCGCACGATCAGCGAGGTGAAGGAGAACCGGTGGTCGTGCGGCCGGTCCCGGTGGTCCTCGGTGGAGACGTGCACCCGGATGCGGAAACCGCGGTCGAGGGCGTCGTAGACGACCAGCTTGTCGAGCAGCCGGTGGTGCTCGCACTTGTCGAACAGGTCCTCCTCCTCACGGGCGCGCTCCAGCAGCTGGGTGAGCGCGGCCTTGTCCTCGCTGAGGGCGGTGAGGATCTCCTTCGTCTGGGCCCGCGCCTTGGGCAGGTCCGACCAGTCCACGACCAGCCGGTCGAGTTCGTCGAGCATCTGTGACTCCTTGTGTGGTTACGCGGCGGAGACGCGCAGATCCGCGCCGACGGACAGGCCGAACACCCGGTGGGCGGTGGCGGCGACGAGGGCGTGGACGTCCTCGTCGGACAGGCCCTGCGAGCGGGCGTTCGCCATCTGGCGCGCCAGCGGGACCGAACCCGCGGCGACGACGCCGGCGTCCTGGTACCAGAGCCCGTTGTCGGAGGTCTGGTGCAGGTCCTGGCCACCGAGGCGCGCCGAGTCACAGCGGTCGGTCATCATCATCGAGTTCTCGACGCCCATCAGCTGGACCGCGCGGGCCGCGATGGCCAGGTCCACGTGCTCGCCGTCGAAGTTGATGCAGGCGGCGATCCGGCCGGCCGCGGCCTGCCGCATGATCGCGGCGGGCACCGGTCCGGCGATGTCGGCCATGCCGCGCAGCGTCCAGTTCGGCAGGTCGTACGAGGCGATGATCTCGTCCCGCTCCTTGCGCGCCCGGGTGGTGCGGAAGGCGTGGCGGATCGTCAGCGGCATGTCGTTGAACAGGTGGTCGGTGACCACGCGCGCTCCCGCGCCGGCCCACTGCGACTGCCAGGCGAGCTCCACGATCTCGTCCACCTGCGCGGCGCTGCGCGCGGGGTCGGCGCGGGTGAAGTGCCCGAGCGCCGGGCGGATGCCGTGGGCCATCAGCAGCGGGACGAGCCATTCGAAGCCCGTCTCGCGCGCACCGGGGGCATCGTGGAGCTCGGAGGCGGGCGAGAACGCGTCCGGCGACAGCACGGTGTACTTCAGCCCGAACTCGCCGAGCGCGGCGAGGCGTTCCCATTCGGCGCGGGACGGCGCCCACACCGTGGAGGCGGGCGTGCCGCCGTGGCTGGCGAGCAGCGGCCCTTCGAGCGCGATGCCGGCGATGTGGCGCAGACCGCCCTCGCTCCGCATGCGGTCGTAGTCGCGGACGAACGCCTCGAACTCCCCCAGCTGCGCGCGGTGGAGGTACATGGTGGGCAGGCTCAGGACTCCCTCACGGGCACACCACGCGTCGAGCCGCTCCAGGTCGACCTTGGTGAAGTCGGAGAAATCGACGTCGCCGAACCCGTGGCAGTGGACCTCCACCGGTGGCAACCGGTCCTGAAAGTCAGCCGAGTGCGGCCATGGTGCGCCTTCTACAGGGGATTTCACGAGCACAACTCCCAATCGATAAGTGGCCCTGTACCGATTGTGGGTGCCGTCCCTTGTGCCGACCACCCAGTGCGTAGGCCATCAACCTGCATTGCAGCTTGATGAAGGAGCGCATCCGGGAATCTTCCGCCTAATGTCGTCTCAGCAGGCCGACGGGGCCCCGGTCACGGGGCACCCAAAGCCCGCAATCCCCAAGGGAAAGGAGGTGATTCCCCATGAAGAAGTACATCAAGCCCTCCACCAAGAAGGTCGGTTTCGGTACCGTCCTGAGCGTCTCTCCGTGACGCTAGTGCCGGGACGCCCGCTCTTTCGGGAGCGGGCGGCCCGGCCCTTCCTTTTCCCGGAACGAAAATTCGAGACTTTGGTGAGGTGGATATGTGCGGCCTGGCCGGACTGGCCCGTACCGACGGGCGGATGCTTCCCGCGGACACGGACGACCTGCTGCGTCGCATGGCCCACGCCGTGGCCCATCGCGGTCCCGACGAGCAGGAAACGCTGAACTCCGGCCCGGTGGGGCTGGCCTTCACGCGCCTCTCGCTGGTTGACCCGGCCGCCGGCGGCCAGCCGCTGCACAGCCCCGACGGCAATGTGGTGCTCATCGCCAACGGCGAGGTGTACAACCACCGCGAACTCGCCGCGGGGCTCCCGTCCGGTGTACGCATGCGCACCGGGTCGGACTGCGAGGTCCTGGTCCACCTGTACCAGCAGAAGGGCCTGCGCTTCCTCGACGACGTGCGCGGCATGTTCGCCGTCGTCCTCTGGGACAAGGCCCGCAACAGGATCCTCTTCGCGCGCGACCGCTTCGGCGTGAAGCCGCTCTTCTACCACCAGAACCGGGAACGCCTCGTATTCGGTTCCGAAATGAAGGCGCTCTTCCAGGATCCCGCCTGCCCGCGGGAAGTGGACTGGAGCGGGGCACTGGCGGACCAGGCACTGGGCGGCGCCCCCGATCTCGTCGACGGCCCGCCCAACACCTGGTTCCGCGGAATCGAACTCGTACCGGCCGGGACCATTCTCAGCTTCGACCTGGCCGACGGTAGTTCCGCATCGCACCGTTACTGGTCCTTCCCGGATATCGGCGCATTCCGCGACGACCTGTCCGCCGATGAATTCATCGGACGGTACCGGGAACTCCTCTCCGAATCGGTCCGCGAATGCGAGACCTCGGACGTGGAGCTGGGCCTGTTCCTCTCCGGCGGCGTCGACTCGGCCGCCGTCGCCGCGCTCAGCACCATCCGCCCCCGGACCTTCACCGCGCTCAACGGCAGCACGCTCGTCAACGGCGACTCCGAGCACGGGCACCGGGCCGCGCTGCTCCTCGGGCTCGACAACCACCAGGTCGTCTTCGACACCCGGCGGGTTCCCTCCGCCGAGGAGTGGAAGGACCTGCTGTGGCTGCTGGAGAGCCCGCAGTGCAGCCCCGAGGTGTTCTACAAGCGCGAGCTCTACCGCTACGTCAAGAGCGAGTTCCCCGAGATCAAGGGCATGCTCCTGGGCGGCGGCAGCGACGAGTTCAACGGCGGCTACTCCGTGACCGCCGCCGAGGGCGGCGACTGGGGCGGGTTCCTGTCCAACCTCGACGAGATGGCGCTGCGCGACCACCGCCACCGGATGCGCGGCACCGCCGCGTGGTGGGAGCAGTCCGCCGCGCACCCCCTCGTACGGGCGGACGTGCTGCGCGACGGCGCCCGCGCCGACGACTCGTACCAGCGCTTCTGGCGCTGGAAGTACCGCGACATCCAGCAGTACAACTGCTGGCACGAGGACCGCACCGCCGCCGGCAGCGGAATCGAGGCCCGCGTCCCGTTCCTCGACCACCGGCTGGTGGAACTGGCCGCCTCCGTCCCGCCCGAGCTGCGCCCGCGCCTGATCTGGGACAAGCGGATCCTGCGCGACGGACTGGCCGACGTCCTGCCGCGCGAGTACGCCGACCGCCCCAAGGTGCCGTTCTTCTACGGCGACGGCGTCCACCACACCTACCGCGCCTTCGCCGCCATGCTCGCCGCGAACGGGGACGCGCTGCTGGAGGAGGCCCTGTCGGGCGCCCGCGCCAAGGAGTACATCGACGCGGACAACGCCCGCGCCACGCTCCGCGCCCTCCAGGACGACCCGACCTCCGGGCACGTCGAGTTCCTGCTGCGCGTCGTCAACCTCGGCCTGCTGGACCAGATGGCGCAGCAGCCGCCCGCCGCCCCCGTGGACGCCCGGCCCGCCGCCGTTCCCACCGCGCTGGCCGTGACCGACTGGGACGCCGAGCGCCGCGCCATCGAGGCACACGTGCTGAACCGGGCCGAGCGGCACGGCGCCCTGGTTCCCACGCTGCACGACTCGGTGCTGCTGCTGGCCGAGCCCGGTGAGCCGGACGTGCGCTACGTCCTGGTCAACGGGGAGATCCAGTACGTCGTGGACGGCTCCGAGACACCCGCGTGGCTGCGGATGCTGGACGCCATCGACGGCGAGCGCGGCATCGACGAGCTGCTCGCGGCCGTCGGCTGCCCGCTCTCCGAGGTCGAGGAGCCCCTGTTCGAGTCGGCCGAGCTCGGTGTCATCACCCTGGCCGAGCCGGCGGCGCGGGCCTGATGACGTCCGCCGCCCCGGCCGCCGACCGTTCCCGGGACACCGCCCTGCCGTTCCCCCGCGTCTACGACTGGGCACGGTGGCCGCTGTCCCGGGGGCGGCTGGCGGCCGCCGCCTGCGTCCTCGCCTTCGCGGCCGCCCTGTGGAGCACGGGCGGCTCCGCGCGGGCCGTGGCGGCGCTGCTCGTGGCGGAGACGCTGCTGCTGTGCCTGCCCTGGCGGCTGCCCCGCACCACCCGCTCCGTCGCCGGGTTCTGGACGGAGACGCTCTGCGGGCTCATCGCACCGCTCGGGGCCATCGCCGTCGCCGCGTGGAGCGGCGCCTCCTGGCTGGGCCGGGGGGCCGACTGGTGGTGGTTCGCGGCGGGCGCCGCGCTCGGCGGCTGCCTGATCCTGGCCAGCGGGATGAACCCGCGCGCCCTGGTCACCGGTGAGCTGGCGTTCCTCGCCGGGCCGACGCGCCCCGGCCACGGGTACGCCCGGGCCACCGCGACCCTCGTCGGCCCCGCCGGCGAGGAGGCCCTGTTCCGCGGCGTCGTGCTGAGCGCCGCCGCCGGCCCGGCCGCCCCCCTCGGCCTGCTCGCGGCGGCCGCGTTCGTGGCCCGCCACCACATCCCGCCCGGCGCCAACGGCCGCGACTCGGCCCGCGCCATGGGCGTGGAGATCGGCTCGGCGGTGGCGCTGCTCGCCCTCACCGCGGCCTCGCACTCGCTCTACCCCGCGCTGCTGGCCCACCTCCTCAACAACATCCCGCCCGCGGTGCTCCAGTTCCAGTGCGCTCGCTCCGGAAGGCCAACCCCATGACGTTCGACTTCACCCGCTGCCTCGACGAGGTGTCGGGCCGCGGTCTGCTGCCCGCGGACCACCGCGCCGCCTTCGTCGTCGGCTCGCTCGCCCGCGGCTGGGCGAACCCCTCCAGCGACGTCGACATCTACGTCGTCACCGACGAGCCGTGGACCGGGGCCGCCTCCGGATCCATCCGGGTCCCGCTCACCCGCCCCGACGTGCCCACCGCGCACTTCCCCGGGGCCGGGGACGGCCGGCGCCGGGAGCTGAAGTACTGGACCGACGGCCAGATCGGGGAAGTCCTCGCCAAGGTCTCCTGGGCCGAGTTCGACGCCGGGCGTTCCATCGGCCAGATGGTCACCCGCGACGAGGAACAGCTCTTGGAGCGGCTGCTCGCCTGCCGCCCGCTGTCCGGCGAGGACTGGGTGCGCGAACGGCAGCGGGAGATCGAGCAGTCGGCGTTCCGCGCGGTCGTCGTCTCGTACTGCCTGACCAACGCCGACGACTTCGTCGAGGACGCGCTCGGCCAGCTGGCCGTGGACGACCTGGACAGCGCCGTCCTCTCGGTCCGGCAGGCCTTCGGGCACGCCGTGGACGCCCTGCTCGCCTCCCACGGGGAGTGCGGGCGCCTCGTCAAGTGGCGCGCCCGGCGGATGGCCGCGGCCCGCCCCGAGGCCCTCCCGTACGAGCGGTACTGGGCCGTCGAGACCATGCGCGACTTCGACTCCGCGGCCCCCCGCGCGTGGGTCGAGGACGTAATCACCCTGTGCAAGAGCCTTTCCATGGAAGTGGAGATCTGAGCGATGACGACCACGCCCGCGGCGGACGCCGTACCCCGCCCGAAGCCCGAGACCCGGTTCAGGAAGTTCCGGGGCAAGCTCCTCGCGGCCAACGGGCCGAGCGCCCTGGAGCTCTCCGAGTCCGCGGCCTTCATCCTCCAGAACGTCGACGGCAGCCGCTCAGCCCGTGCGATCGGCGAACTGCTGGCCGCCGAGTACGGCATCGACGCCGACGAGGCCACCGCCGACGTGCTCGAACTCCTCGCCGAACTGGCCGAGTCGGACATCATCGACATGGGGAGTGCCTGACCCGTGTCCGTCGTCCTCGCCACCTTCTGGCGCATGTGGGCCCTGACCCGGCGCGCCTACCCCTGGACGTACTTCACGTCGACCGTGCTCACCGGCGCGCTCACCATCGTCCTGGCCTACCTCGCCTACAAGGCGGTCGGCGGTGGCGAGGTCGATTCCGCCTTCACCTCGGCCACCGGCTCGTCCGACTACGTGGGGTACGTCGCCGTCGGCGCCATCACCTACACGTTCGCCGTGCGCATGCTGCTGTGGACCGCCAAGGCCCTGATCACCGAGGAGCGGGAGGGCACCATCGCGGCGCTCGTCGTCGCGCCGGCGGGCCGGATGCCGTACCTGCTGGGCTTCGGCGCGTTCGCGGTGCTCAGCACCCTCGCGGAGACGGGGGCGCTGGCCGTCGTCGCGGGCTTCCTGAACGTGACGCTGCCCGTGCCGCACGCGGCCGGACTGGTGCTCTCCCTCGCGGTGTTCACGCTCGCGCTGTTCGCCATGTCCCTCGTCCTGTCGTCCGTGATGCTCTTCGCGGGCGAGGCGCACATCTCGCAGAACACCCTGTTCCTCGGCATGGGGCTGCTGTGCGGATTCACCTTCCCGCGCGAGTACCTGCCCGAAGCCGCGCAGTGGCTCGCCGAGTTCCTCCCGGTCACCGCCGCGCTCGACGGCCTGCGCGCGGCGCTCTCCGGCGACTTCGAC
This sequence comes from Streptomyces sp. NBC_01551, assembly GCF_026339935.1. Lineage (NCBI taxonomy): Bacteria > Bacillati > Actinomycetota > Actinomycetes > Kitasatosporales > Streptomycetaceae > Streptomyces > Streptomyces sp. NBC_01551. The sequence goes on along the minus strand of NZ_JAPEPX010000001.1, from coordinate 3,392,987 downwards.
TACGCGACGGCGATGCCCCGGCTGGGCGTCGCCGCGGTGGTCAGCGCCTGCTACCTCGCCCTGGGCCGGTGGCTGCTCCCCCGTGCGGAGCAGCGTGCTCTCGAAAGGACCTTCTGACCGTGACCCAAGGAATCGTCGTCCGCGACCTGCGCAAGACGTTCGCCGTCCGCGAGCGCATGTTCGGCCCCCGCACGGTGAAGACGGCCGTGGACGGCCTCTCGTTCACCGTGCCGCGCGGCCGGGTCACCGGGCTCCTCGGCCTGAACGGCGCAGGCAAGACCACCACCATCAAGATGCTGTCCACGCTGCTGCGGCCCACCTCGGGCTCGGTCACCGTGGACGGGCTCTCGACGGTGGCCGACGCCCGCGCCGTGCGCCGCAGCATCAACCTGATCGCGGGCGGCGAGCGCATGGTCTACGCGCGCATGACCGGCCGCGAGAACCTGCGCTACTTCGGCATCCTGTACGGGGTCCCCGAGCAGGTGCTGCGCGAGCGTGCCGGGGAGCTACTGGACCTCGTCGGCCTGACGGAGGCCGCCGACACCGTCGTCGAGCGCTACTCGCGGGGCATGACCCAGCGCCTGGCGATCGCCCGCGGCCTGATCAACGACCCCGACTACCTGCTGCTGGACGAGCCCACCCTCGGCCTCGACGCGCCCATCGCCCGCGACCTGCGCAAGGTCGTCGCCCGGCTGGCCGCCGACGGCAAGGGGGTCCTGCTCACCTCCCACTACCTCGCCGAGGTGGAGGAGCTGTGCGAGCACGTCCACGTCGTCTCCAAGGGCCGGATGCTCGCCGAGGGCAGCCCCGCCACGATCACCGCCGCCACCGGCTGCCACGGCACGGTGACCGTGACCGTGCCGAGCCCCTCGGCCGCCGTCAACACCGCCATCGCCGACTTCGCCACCCGGGTGGACGCCCGGGTCTCCGGCCGGTCGATGGAGGACGGCGCGCTCAGCGTGACCCTCAGCCACCCCGACGACATCGCGGGCCCGCTGGTCACCGAGATCGTGGCGGCGGGCGGAGCGGTCGCTTCCCTGTCCGTGGGCACTCCCTCGCTCGAGGACGCCATCCTCGCCCTCGGGGACTCCACCGCGGCCCCGGCGGCCGCCGCCCAGGGAGTGCCGGCATGAGGGCGATGGCACGCATCGGCGCCGCCGAGATCCTCAAGCAGCACCGCAGGATGAGCGGCAGCAACCTGGTGTTCTTCTCGATGCTGCTGTGGCCCCTGCTCCAGCTGCTCACCACGTACTACACGGTGCGGCCGGTCGTGGGCGGCGCGGCGGGCTCGAACTGGTCGGCCGCCGCCGACCCCCAGCAGCTGCTCGCGTTCCTGGCGACGGGCGCGCTCGGCTTCTCGTTCTTCTTCGCGCTCGTCCAGTCCGCCTGGCACTTCTCCTTCGAGCGGCAGACCGGAACCCTGGAACTCCTCTTCCTGTCGCCGGTGCCCCGCCTGGTCATGGTCGTCGCCAACGGCTTCGGGGCCCTGCTGCAGAACGCCTGGCTGTTCCTCTGCTTCAGCCTGACGCTGTTCCTGGTGACCGACGTGGTCAGGCCGGCCCATCCGGCGATGTTCCTGGTGGCGTTCCTGGCGCTGCTGCTGCCGGCCGTGGCCTGGGGCGCGTTCCTCAACAGCCTGCTGATCTTCTCGCGGGACTCGGCCTTCCTCTTCACGATCTTCGACGACCCCATGGCGTTCGCGTCCGGGGCGCGGATCCCCGTCACGGCCCTGCCCGGCGGGATCGCCGCGATCGGGACCGTACTGCCGCTGACCGGGAGCCTGCGGGTCGTCCGCGGGGCGCTGCTGGAGGGCAAGGACGTCGGCGACCTCGCCGGGACGCTCGCGAGCCTCGCCGCCGTCACCGTCGCGCTGCTGCTCCTCGCCTCGCTGATGCTCCGCCTCGGCGAGCGCCGCGCCCAGCGGACGGGCCAGCTCCGGCTCTTCTGAGCCGCGATCCGACACCATCACGACACGATTGGGAACCACGCGATGTGCGGGATAGTTGGGCTCTTCGTTGGATGCTCCGCCCTCGCCTACTGCCCCCGCAAGGCACTCTCCGGCCCCGGCGCCCCCACGGCCGGGGCAGGTGGGACGGAGGGGACGGCCGAGGCGGACGGCATCGGCCCGGCCGCCCCGGACCCGTCCGGCGACGAGTCGTACACCAGCCCCTTCGCGCGCTGGTGGGACCGCTCCTCCGTGCGCCAGGCACCACGCCGGACGCTCGACGAGCCCTCCTCGGAGGCCGTCCGCTACTTCTCCCCCGACCTCGTGCCCGTCGCCCGGCACCCGCTCATCGCGCAGCTGCGGCCGGAGGTGTTCGACCAGGTGCTCATCCAGCACCTGTACCGGTACCTCGACTTCACGGCCAAGCTGGAGACCCTGGTGGTCAACCGCACCGTCCTCGGCATCGCGGGCGGCTCCGTCGGGGTCGAACTGCCCGAGGAGATGCGCTTCGACGCGTACAAGATCTACTGCGACGAGGCGTACCACGCGCTGTTCTCGGTGGACCTGATGCGCCAGGTCCGGGACCGCACCGGGATCGCGCCCCGGCTGCCCGCGCAGCCGTACTTCCTGCGGCGGCTGGAGGAGATCCAGAGCACGCTCGCCCCGGAACACCGGGCCCTCGCCGAGCTGATCTTCGTCACGGTCTCGGAGACCCTGATCTCGGCCAGCCTCGCCGAGATCCCCGCGGACGACGACGTGATGCCCGCCGTCCGCGACACGATCCGCGACCACGCCATGGACGAGGGCCGCCACCACGCCTACTTCGCCACGTTCCTGCGCTACCTGTGGGCCGGGCTGGGCCGGGCCGAGCGCAGACAGGCCGCGCTGCTCGCGCCCCGCCTGATCGACGCCTTCCTGCGGCCGGACACCGACGCCATCCGCGAGGAGCTGCTGGGGTACGGGCTGTCCCGGGACTCGGCCGAGCAGGTCCTGGCGGAGGTCTACGACGAGTGCACCGTCGCCGCGCACACCCGGATGACCTCGAAGCGGACCCTGCACTACTTCACCTCGCTGGACGTCCTCGACGACCCGCGGGTGGAGCAGGAGTTCCGTACGTACGGCCTGCTCTGACCGCCTGACGGCCCTCACACCGCCTCCCCCCCACCCGAGACCCACGCCCGACCCACGACGAAGCGAAAGGACATCCCCATGGCGCTCGGCCCCGAGGGATTCTCCGTCATCGGCCTTCCCGAGGCCCCGTCCGACGTGGCGGCGAGCTACGACGACCTGCCCGTCGACGCCCACATGGGCAACGGGACCCGGTCCAAGCGGTTCTCCCAGTACCGCCTCTCGCACACCCCCGGGACCGGCTGGACCTTCGAGCTGCTCCCGCACCGGGACTACACCGCGTTCAAGAAGTTCAACGCCGTCGGCGGCGGCATGCGCCGCGCGTACGAACCGGTCGCGGTCGACTTCACCCCCCTGATCGCCGCCGGCCTCGACACCCTGGACCTCGACCCGGGCGAGCACTGGCAGCTCAACCTGCACCAGAACCGCACCCGCGCCGAACCCGGCCGCCCGGGCCCCCTCACCCCCGAGGGCATCCACCACGACGGGCACGAGTTCGTGATGATCGGCGTACTGCGCCGCGAACGCGTGGGCGGCGGCGAGACCCGGCTGTGGAAGCCGGGCGCCGACCGGCCCCTGTGGACCGGGACGCTGCAACCCGGCCAGGCCGTGCTGCTCGACGACCGGGCCCTCGCGCACGACGTCACCGACGTCGTCAGCGCCGCCGACGGGCCGGGCCACCGCGACATCTTCATCGTGGCGTTCTCCCGCTGGAGCGAGAAGTGGTACGGCGACGCGCACGACGCGGCCGCGCTCGCCCAGGACGACAACTGACGGGAACAGGTACCCCTGCGCATGTGTACGAACCCCAAACCCTCCCTGGACGACGGCCTGCTCGCCGCGCTGCACTCACTGGCCGGCCTCCGCGCCGACGAGCTGACCCTCCTGTGCGACGACTACGCGTTCCGCGGTGAACTCGCCGCCCTGTGCGACGCGTCGACCGAGCGCGCCTACGGCCACGGCGACCGCGCCGCGCTGGAAGAGGTGCACGCGGCGCTCGCCCTGATCCACGACGGGGAGTTCCGCGCCCCCACCCTCGACGAGGTCGACCACGAACGGCAGACGATCCTGCGCGACGTCGGCGCCCGGCTGGAGCGGGCCGTGCTCGGTCACGAACTGTCCCGGATATCCGAGGACAGCGTCACCGGCCACCCCACCACCGGCCCCGAGTACGTCCGCTGGCTCAAGACGGTGGTCAGCGAGCACCCCGCGGGCTGGCATCCCCTCTACCACCGGCACCTGGCCGAGTCCGGCTCCCGCGAGGACCTGCGGCTGCTGCTCGCGCAGGAGACCAGCCTCGACCCGCGCTTCGACGACATCCTCGCCTTCATGCAGATCGGCCGGCAGGGCGCGGAGAAGCTGGAGATCGCCGCGAACTACTGGGACGAGATGGGCAACGGCGACCCGGCCCGCGTGCACTCCGCGCTGTTCGGGCAGGCCCTCGACGCGGTCGGCGCCGACCCCTCGTACATCCGGGACTCCTTCCTGCTGGAGGCCGGGATCTCCGGGAACGTATCGGCCTGCCTGGCCCTGTCCCGGCGGCACTACCACAAGGCCGTCGGCTACTTCGGCGTCACCGAGTACCTCGCGCCGCGCCGGTTCCGGTGCGTGGTGGACGCCTGGCGGCGCCACGGCCTGGACGAGGTCGGCATCGTCTACCACGACCTGCACATCGGGGTGGACGCGCAGCACGCGGCGGGCTGGTTCAAGAACGTGGTGCACCCGCTGCTGCGGGCCGACCCGCGCGCCGGCCGCGAGATCGCCCTGGGCGCGATGATCCGCCTCAACACCTCGGCGGACTACCTCGACGCCCTCCTGGGGCGGATGTCCGCCGCGACCCCCGCCGCGGTCTGAGGGCGCCGCCGTGTACGACTTCGCCAAGTACGAGGCCCTGGGCAACGACTACATCGTCATCGACCCCCGGCACACCACCTTCGATCCCACCCCGGAGAACGTCCGCCTGGTCTGCGACCGGCACTACGGGCTGGGCGGCGACGGCGTGCTGTACGGGCCGCTGCCCGCCGCCGACGGCTTCCGGCTGCGCACGTTCAACGCGGACGGCACCGAGTGCGAGAAGAGCGGCAACGGCCTGCGGATCTTCGCCCGGTACCTGCGCGACTCCGGGCACACCGACGCGGACGCCTTCGTGCTGCACCCGCCGGCCGGCCCCTGCCCCGTACGGATCCTCGACGCCGAGTCCGCGATCGTGGGCGTCGGCCTGGGAGCGCCCGCGCTGGAGGGGCTGCGGGAGCCGCTGACCGCCGGCGGCGCGACCTGGACCGCGACCCGCGTGGACCTCGGCAACCCGCACTGCGTCATCGAGACGGCTCCGGCGGTGGCCGACGAGGCGCTCGCCCGGCGCCTGGGCCCCGCCGTGCGCGACCACGCGCTGTTCCCGGACCGCACCAACGTCGAACTGCTGGACGTCCTGGGTCCCGACCGGATCCGCATCGAGATCTTCGAACGCGGGGCCGGGTACACGCTGGCCTCCGGCAGCAGCGCCTGCGCGGCCGCCGTCGCCGCGCACGCGCTCGGCCTGACCGGCCCGCGGGTCACCGTCGAGATGCCCGGCGGCCGGGTCACCGTGGAGATCGACGCCGCCGGGCGGGTCTCCCTCACCGGCGAGGTACGCGCCGTGCTGCGGGGCCACTGGGCGCCCGGGACGGCCCTGCGGCTCGCACGGCCGGAGCCCGCCGGGGACGCGCGATGACCGGCGCCGCCACGTACCCGATGCGGCGCTGGGTCTTCGAGGACGCCAAGGGCCGCCACGACATCAACCTCGGCGACAGCAACATGGCCTGCGGCCGGGTCGCCGACCTCACCCTGCCCGCCGACCTGGTGCTGGACTACGGCAGCGACCGCGGCGGCGCCGGGCTGCGGAGCATCGTCGCCGCGATGTACGGGCGGGACCCCGACGAGGTCGGCATCACCCACGGCGCCCAGGAAGCCCTGTACCTCCTGTACCGGGTCCTGCTGCGGCCCGGCGACCACGTCGTGGTCTTCGCCCCCGGCTGGCAGCAGGCCCACAGCGTCCCGGCCGCGCTCGGCTGCCGCGTCGACGTCGTCGCCGCCACGCCCGACGGCCGGCCGGACGTCGCGCGCGCCGCGACGCTGGTCGGGCCGAGGACCCGGGCCGTGATCCTGAACTCGCCCTGCAACCCGACCGGGCGGCGCGCCGCCGACATCGACGCGGCCGGACTGACGGCGGCGCTGCGGGCACACGGCGGCCACCTCGTGCTCGACGAGGAGTACGTCGTGGACCTCGGTGCCGATTCCCTCCTCGGCCGGTACGAGCGGGCGGTCTCGGTCTCCAGCGTGTCCAAGGTGTACGGGTTCCCCGGGCTCCGGACGGGCTGGATGTGCGGGCCCGCCGACGTGGTGCGCGCGGCGATGGAGCACAAGCACCTCACCACCATCTCCAACTCCGTCCTCACCGAGCGGCTGGCCGCGGACGTCCTGGAACGGCGCGAGCCCCACCTGGAGCGCTACCGGCGGCTGACCTCCCGGGGCGGCGCGCTGCTGCGCGCGTGGGCGGCCCGGCACGCGGACCGGGTGCGGCTGCTGGAGCCGGAGGGGACGCCGTTCGCGTGGCTGGAGCTGGCGGGGCAGACCCCGTCCCTGGAGTTCTGCCGCCGGGTGCTCGCCGAGACCCGCGTACTGCTGATGCCCGCCGAGGTGTTCGGCGCCGAACACGGGCTGCGGATCACGTTCGCCCGCGAGGAACCCGTCCTGCGGGAGGGCCTGGAGCGGATCGGGGCCCTGCTCGACGGCGAGCGGGCCGCCCTGTGATCACCACCGCCCCGGCGCCGGCGCGCGACGACCTCGCGGCCGCGCTGCTCGACGGGGTCCACGGCGCCGACGGGCCGTGGCGGCCGCTGCGCCCGCTGCTGCTGAGCCCCTCGGGGCACGCGCGCCTCGGGGAGCTGACCGTACGGGCCGCGCGGCTGGTGCTCGCGGCCTGCCGTCGGCGCGCCCGGACGGCGGGAGAGCTGCTGGCGGCGCTCGGCTCGCCGCCGGAGCACTTTCCGCTCCTGGACCGTGAACAGCCCCTGGACGAGCGGCTGCTGGAGGCGATCCGGCCCGACATCCTGATGGAACGCGGAGTGCCGCGCTTCGTGGAGCTGAACGTCGACGGGGCGCTGGGCGGGGTCCAGCAGTCGGACCTGATCGCCACGCGGTTCCTCGGGCACTACGCGCTCCACGGGATCCACGGCCACGGCCGCCGGCCGGGACTGTCGGCGCCGCCTTCGGCGGTGGAGGCCAGGGCCCGCGCCGTCCGGGCGTTCCTCGGACCCCGTACCGGAGCGGGGGCGGGGGCCGCCGTCGTGTACCCGCACTTCGGCGTGGGCCTGCTGCCCGCGCTGAAGGACCCCGAGCGGTTCGCGGACTGGCTCGCGCCCGTCTTCCGCCACGCCCGCCGCCACGGCATGGAGATGTTCGCGCACCCCCTGGACGGCCTGGCGAACGACCGGGACGGCCGCCTGCTGGCCGGCGGCCGGGCCGTCGACGCGGTGTTCCGGCCGTTCGTCAGCCACGGCCAGCCCGCCGGGCCGGGACTGACGGCCCTGGCCCGGGCCCTCGCGGCCCGGACCGTACGGATGTTCACGCCGGAGGCCACGATGCTTCTGACGAACAAGCGGACGCTGGCCTGGGTCTGGGACGACGTGGACGAACTGGACGCGCAGGAGCGGGAGTTCGTCCACGCCCACATACCCCGGACGCGCTGTGCGGAGCGGGCCGCGGCCGTGCCCCCCGCCGACCGGGCCGACTGGGTCCTCAAGCCCGCCGACGGGTTCGGCGGCTCCGGCGTCGTCATCGGCGCGGCGGTCAGCGCCGAGCAGTGGCAGGCCGCGCTGCGGCGGGCCCCCCTCCAGGTGCTGCAACGGCGCGTGGACCCCGATCCGGTGCCCATGCGCTTCGCGGACGCCGCGACCGGTGAGAGCGCCGACGCCGAGGTCCCCTTCGTCCTGGGCCCGTTCCTGTACCGGTTGCGGCCCTCGGGAGTCCTCGTACGGCACGGGACCCCGGGCTCCGGGCCGGTGCTCGGGGCGCACCAGGGCGCGGTCATGAACTCCGTCCTGCTGGCCGGGGAGTAGCGCCGTGGCCCACGCATACGAGGCCCACACACCCGGATCCCCCGCACCCGGGGCCGGCGGAACCGGGCTCGGCCGCCGGTTCGGACTGTTCCGGATCGCCGTTCTCGCCTCCGGCCTCGCTGACGGCGTCTACCTCGTCTCCGTCCCACTGCTCGCCCTGTCCCTCACCGGCTCCCCCCTCGCCGTCGCCGCCGTCGGCGTCGCGCTGCGCGCGCCGTGGCTGCTGATGACGCTGCCGGCGGGGGTGGTCGTCGACCGGCTGCCGCCGCTGCGCCTGCTGCGGCGGGCCTCGGCGGCCCGGCTGCCGCTCGTCGTGGCCCTGTCCGTGCTCGCCTGGTGCGGGCTGCTGCCCGTCTGGGGGCTGGCGGCCGGCGCGTTCCTCGTCGGTGTCTGCGGCACCTTCGTGGACCTCGCGGCGCAGTCGCTGGTGCCGCACCTGGCGGACCGCGCGCAGCTGCCCCGGGCCAACGCGCGGCTCCAGACCGGCCAGCTGCTGACCGCCCAGTTCGCCGGCCCCGCGCTCGGCGGCCTGCTCGCGGCGTGCCCCGGCACCGGGATGGCGGTCGCCGCCGTGCTCTACGTGACCACGCTGGCGGGTCTGGAGGTCCTGCGGCGGCGGCTGCCCGCTCCGCCGCCGGCCGGCGCGCCCGTCCCGGACCGGTCCATGCGGCGCGAGCTGCGCGAGGGCGCGGCGCACCTGAGGCACCGCCGCGACCTGCTGGGCCTGGCCGCGGTGGCCGCGTCCGGGAACCTGGCCTTCGCGGCGGTCACCACGATGCTGCCGCTGTGGGTCGTGGCCCCCGGGCGGCTCGGACTGCCCGAGTCGGCCATGGGCCTCGTCGCGGCGGCCCCCGCCGTCGGCGGGCTGCTCGCGGGCACGGCGGCCGCGCACCTGCTGCGGCGGTTCGGGGCGCGGCGCGTCCTGATGTGCTGCGCGCCCGCCGCGGGACTCGCCCACGCCACGATCGCGGTGCCGAGCGTCGTCGCCGCGCTCGCCGCGATGGCCTGTTACGGGGCGCTGAGCGTGCAGCTCAACGTCACCAGCATGTCGTACCGCCAGTCGAGCATCCCGGCCCCGCTCTTCGGCCGGGTCAACGCCCTGTACCGGTGGCTGATCCTCGGCGTCTCCCCGTTCGGCGCGCTGCTGGGCGGCGTCGCCGCCGAACGCCTGGGGACGGGCGCGGTGTTCCTCGGAGCGGGGGCGCTCTGCCTCCTCACCGGAACCCTGCTGCCCGCTCTCCTCTTCCATCCGCCCGCCGGGACGCCCGGCGGCGTCCCGGCGGGTGTCCCCCGCCCCGTACCCACCACCCACAAGGAATCACCGTGACCGAACGACTTCTGGACATGCCGACGGACTGGACCCGGGCCCTCGCCATCGTCGCCCACCCCGACGACGTCGAGTACGCGGCCGGATCCGCCGTCGCCACCTGGACCGACCAGGGCAAGGAGGTCGTCTACCTGATGGCCAGCCGGGGCGAGTGCGGCATCGACGGCATGGACACCGAGAAGGCCAAGTCGGTCCGCGAGGCGGAGCAGCGCGCCGCCGCGGCCGTCGCCGGGGTCACCACGGTGGAGTTCCTCGACCACCCGGACGGGCTGATCGAGCACGGCCCCGCGCTGCGCCGCGACCTCGCCCACGCGATCCGCCGGCACCGCCCGGAACTGGTGCTGACCCTCAACCACCACGACCACTGGCGCGGCGTCTCCTGGAACACCCCCGACCACCGCAACGTGGGCCGGGCCGCGCTGGACGCCCCCGCCGACGCGGCCAACCGCCACCTCTTCGCGCAGGAGGGCCTGGAGCCGTGGGAGGGCGTGCGCTGGCAGGCCGTCGCCAACTCCCCTTACCCCACGCATGCCGTGGACGTGACCTGGGCGGTGGAGCGCGGGGTCAAGACCGTGCTCGCGCACGCCACCTATCTGGAGGACCTGACCGACGAGGAGCCCGAGGCCTACGTACGGGGCTTCCTCGGCCGCAACCTCGCGGCGGCCGGGTCCCGCTACGGCGGCCGACCCGCCGTCGCGTTCGAGCTGTTCCACCGGGACCCGTACCGCGAGCGCGACGGCGTGATCCACTACCGCTGAACCCGCCACCCGGCGGCCCGGCCGCGGCCCGCCCCGGTCCGCCGCCCACCCTCACGACAGCAGCCCCAGGAGCCCCGTTCGTGCACATCGCATTCGTCGACGCCAATCCCCCGGCCCTCGCGGCGATCCGGCTGGCCAAGGCCGCCGGTCACCGGGTGACCTTCGTACAGCCCGCCGTGACCCAGTACGCGCTCACCGGCGAGAACCTGCGCACCGTCGAGTCCGCGGACCGGCTGATCGACGGGGTGGACACCACGGACCCCGAGGTGGTGCTGCCGCTGCTCGCCGCCGTGCATGCCGAGGAGCCCGTCGACGTGGCGGTGACGTTCCAGGAGCTGGCCGCCGAGGCGGTGGCCACCGCGTGCCGGGAGCTGGGACTGCGCGGAACCTCCCCCGACGCCGTCTTCACGGCCCGCCGCAAGGACCGCTGCCGGGCCGCGCTGGAGGCGGCCGGGCTGGCCTCCGCCCGCTACGCCCTGGCCGCCGACGAGGCCGGGGCACTGGCCGCCGCGGCCCACATCGGGTACCCGGTGGTGCTCAAGCCCCCGTCCGGCAGTGCCAGCCTGCTGTGCCACGTGGCGTACGACGCCGGGCAGGCGGCGCGCGCGGCCGCCGCGATCCTGGCCGGGCAGGGCTCCGTACCGGACCACTGGCGCACCCAGTTCACCCGGGGCGTGCTGGTCGAGGAGCTCCTGACGGGCCGGCTGGTGTCCGTCGAGATCGGCGTGCGGGAGGGGGAGTTCTTCCCGTTCTGCGTCTCCGGCCGGTTCCGCAGCCCGGACGACGAGGTGGTGGAGCTGGGCTCGTGCATCCCGGCGGACCTCACGGCGGCGCAGACGGCCGACTGCGTCGCGTACGCGCGGGACGTCTGCCGCGCCATCGGCGCCGACCTGGGGATCTTCCACCTGGAGATCATGGTCACCGACCGGGGTCCCGTCCTGGTCGAGTTCAACCCGCGCGTCATGGGCGGCGGACTGCCGAGCGCCTACCGGCACGCCTCCGGCGAGGACATCCACGCGGCGCTGCTGCGGCTGCTGGAGGGCGGGCCCGTACCGGTGCCGGACGGACTCCCCGGCTGTACGGCCGTCTTCACGGTCACCGCGCGCGACGGCGGCACGCTGCCCGCCGACGCCCGCCTCGACCCCCTGGACGCGGCCCCCGACGTACTGGAGGTCATCGGCTTCGAGGCGTACCGCACGGGGTGCGGGGAGCCGGTGGCCGCCGGTCAGACCGTGGCCCGCTTCGTGCTGCGCGCCCCGGACCGCCGCTCGGCCGCCGCCCGCGCCGCCGCGCTGCGCTCCGCGCTGGAGCGGACGCTCGGCCTGACCCTGCTGACCGGCGACAAGGACGCGGCGGCCGCCGCCGCGCGGCCCGGCCCGTCCGCACAGGAGCTGGTCCGCGAGTTCCACCACGCCTTCGGGCTCGACGCCCCGGACCGGCCCGCCGAGACCCCCCGCGCGCTGTCGCTGCACCGGCAGGACCTGCTGGCGGAGGAGGTCGCCGAACTGGCGGAGGCCTGCGCCGAGGGCCGCCTCGACCACATCGCGCACGAGCTGGCCGACGTCGTCTACATCGCGTACGGGACGGCGATCGCGCACGGCATCGACCTGGACGCGGTCATCGCCGAGGTCCACCGGGCGAACATGTCCAAGCTGGGCCCCGACGGCCGCCCGGAGCTGCGCGAGGACGGCAAGGTCCTCAAGGGCCCGGCCTACCGCGCCCCGGACGTCCCCCGGGTCCTGCGCGGGCAGGGCTGGGCATGACCTGCTGACCCCCGGCGGGCACGTCACGCGGGGCACCGCGTGTCCCCCGCCGGGCGGTGGCCCGTCGTCAGGAAAGCCGTCACCGTGCGGTCGCCGCAGGCGTTGCCGTTGCCCAGGTAGACGCCGTGGCCGCCGTGGTCGACCGTGACCAGGCGGGCGCGGGCGCCGAGTGCCTCGCGCATCTTCAGGGCGCCGAAGTACGGGGTGGACGGGTCCCGGAGGTTCTGGATCACCAGGACGTTGGACGGGCCCTCGGCGGTGATCCGGACCGGCTGCTCCTGCGGCCGGTCCTTCCAGAAGGCGCACGGGGTGATGTTCACCGGCATGCCCGCCGTCAGCGGGTGCGCGGCCCGGTCGGCGGCGACGGCCTCCTCGTACCCGGCGGACCCCTTCGGCCAGCGCACGTCGTTGCAGATGACGCCGACCATCACCGCCGCGTCCGCGTCCGTCATCGGCTGGGCCAGCGCCGGTGGCAGCGCCGGCCGGGCCGCCGGGTCCCCCGCCTCCCGCATGAGCCGGGCCAGCCCGGGGAAGAGGGCGTCGCCGTAGAGGGCGTTCTGGAGCGCCTGGCGCAGCCGGTTGCCGGTCAGCGGCGTGCCCGCGACGTCCGACTCCATCGGCTCCCGGTCCAGTCGCGCCGCGAGTTCCAGGAACAACGGGCGTACCTGCTCGGGGCGTTCGGCAAGCCGCAGCCCCTCGGCGTCGCGGGCCGGGTCGGCCGCCCAGGCCGCGAAGTCCGGGAAGCGGTCGTCCGCCGCCTGCGCCATGTTGGCGAGCCAGCCGCGGGCCAGGCGCGCCGGGTCGGGGTCGCCGACGCTGTCCAGCACCCAGCGGTCGGTGCGGTGCGGGTACTCCTGCGCGTACACGGCGCCCACGTAGGAGCCGTACGAGGTGCCCCAGGCGGACAGCTTCCGCTCGCCCAGCGCCTGCCGGAAGCGGTCGATGTCGCGGACCTGGTTGGCGGTGGTGAGGCTCCGCAGCACCGCGCCCCCGTTGCGGGCGCAGGCGTCGGCCACCCGGCGGGCCCGGGCCGCGTTCTCGCCGGTCTCCCCGTCGGGACCGGCCCAGGACCGCAGGGTGTCCAGGCGCCGGTCCGCCGGGTCGAGCCCGCAGCTCGCCGTCGTGGACCCGCCGACTCCGCGCGGGTCGAGGGCGACGAGGTCGTAGGCGCCGGCCAGCTCCGCGGACAGCGCCTTCCCCTTCTGCGTCAGGCGCTGCACGCCGGAGCCGCCCGGGCCGCCGGGGATCACCAGCAGGGTGCCGCGGCGCGCCACGGGCCGGTCGCTGCGCAGCCGGGACACGGCGAGGGTGACGCGCGGGCCGTACGGGTCCGCGTAGTCGAGCGGTACGGGGAGCTCGGCACACTCCTGCGCGGCGGGGCCGTCCGGCTTGGCGCAGGGCTTCCAGGCGAGCGGCGGCGCGGACGCGGCGTGCGCCTCCGACGCGGCGTGCGCCTCCGACGCGGCCCGCGCCGTCGGGGCGCTGACACCGGTGAGCGCCGTGGCGACGGCCGCGGCGGCGAGGGCGAGGAGGGCGGCCTTGCGGGTGTGCGGGGCGTAAGTGGTCATGCGGCCATGCTTGTTGAGGGAACGCCACCACCCCATCCGGCAGCCCGGAGCCACCTGCCGGGGGCTAACCCCCGGCGCGCCGGGGCGGCCGCGTCAGCGTTTGAGGTACGCCAGGACCGCGAGGACGCGCCGGTTGTCGTCCGGGGAGGGGGCGATGCGGAGTTTGGTGAAGATGCTCGCCGTGTGCTTGGCGACGGCGCTCTCGCTGATGTGCAGGCCGCCGGCTATCGCCGCGTTGGAGCGCCCCTCGGCCATCAGCTCCAGTACGTCGTGCTCCCGGCGGGTCAGCTCCCCCGTCAGGCCGCGGGCGTCGCCGCGGCGCAGCAGTTTGGCGATGACCTGCGGGTCCATGACCGTGCCGCCCGCGGCGATGCGGCGGACCGCGTCCACGAACTGGCCGGTGTCGGTGACGCGGTCCTTGAGCAGGTAGCCCACCGATCCGGCTCCGTCCGCGAGCAGTTCGTTGGCGTAGAGCTGTTCCACGTACTGCGAGAGCACCAGGACAGGCAGCCCCGGCCGTTCGCGGCGGGCCTGAAGCGCCGCCTTCAGGCCCTCGTCCGTGAAGGTCGGCGGCAGGCGTACGTCGACCACCGCCACGTCCGGGTCCAGCTCCAGCAGCGCGCGCAGCAGGGCGGGGCCGTTGTCGACGGCCGCGACCACCTCGCAGCCGTGCTCGCGGAGCGTGCGGACCAGCCCGTCCCTCAGCAGGAAGAGGTCTTCGGCGAGGACAACGCGCACGGGATCTCCATCGTCACGGTGGTCGGCCCGCCGGGCGGGCTGTGCAGGTCGAGGACTCCGTCGAAGGTACCCAACCGCCGCCGCACGCCGCGCAGTCCGGTGCCGCGCGAGACGTCGGCGCCGCCGTGGCCGTCGTCGGTGACGGTGATGCGCAGCAGCGTGTCCTCCAGGTGTTCCAGGACTATCGCGACGTCGCTCGCGCCGGAGTGCTTGCCCGCGTTGGCCAGCAGCTCGCCGACCGCGAAGTACGCGGCGGACTCGACCGGGGCCGGGAAGCGGCCGGGCAGCCGGCTCTCGACGCGGACGTCGAGGAAGCTGTCGAGCGCCAGCGACCGGACGGCGTCCCCGAGCCCGCGGTCCGCGAGCACCGGCGGGTGGATGCCGTGCACCAGCTCCCGCAGGTCCTGAAGGGCCCGGGCGGAGGTCGCGCGTCCGTCGACCAGGAGCCGGCGGGCGGCGGCCAGGTCGGCGGGGCCGGGATCGGCCTCCATCAGGCGGGCGGCCCGGTCGAGGGCCAGGCCCAGGGCGACGAGCCGGGCCTGCGCCCCGTCGTGCAGGTCCCGCTCGATGCGGCGCAGTTCGGCGGCGGCGAGGTCCAGGGCGTCGGCCCGGGTGTCGGTGAGCCGCTCGACGCGGCGGGCGAGTTCGGTACGGCGCGGGGCGGACAGCAGCCGCCGGGCCCAGCGGGCGTGCAGCCGGAGCACGGCGGGCGCGGCGCCGATGCCCGCGGCGGCGAAGACGAGGCCGAGCGCGAGGGCGGCGAGCATCGCCGGGGTGCTGTCCACGGGGACGAACGCGTACCAGTTGCCGGGGCCGAGGCGCCGCCACAGGAACGGCTGCGCGAGCGCGCCGAAGGCCCCGTACGCGACGAGGGCGAGCGGCACCGCCACCAGAACCCCACCGCTGACCGGCTCCACCCACGCCCACAGCAGGTCACGCCAGAACCCCTCGTCCCCCAGCACCGCCCGAGCCCGCCGGTGCGAGGCCCGGCGGGGTCCGGCCGCGGGCGCCGCCGCCGGCAACGGCTCCGGGGGGCTGATCCGTGCCCCCTCCCACGCCGCGGCCCACGTCCGTGCGCGGTCCGAGCGGCGTCGTAGCGCCGCCGCGGCGGGTGGCAGCAGCCAGAGGCCCACCCCGACGGGCAGCAACAGCAAGGCCCCCACCACGAGCCCGCCGGTCCAGGACACGGCGAGCGCGTGCCAGCTCAGCAACTGGCACCGGCCGAGCGCCACCCAGCCCCGGCGGGATCCGCCGACCGGCCGCGCGGGCGGGAGATCGCGGCTCCCCGGCGTCGGCTCGGGCATGAGGGCCGGCCGGCCCCGGCGGGGCCTCACGGCAGCCGGACCGCTTCCCCGGGCCCGGCGACGCGGGCCGGGGCTTCGCGCCGGGTCGCGACCGCCGTCGCCGCCGTCCACCCGACCGCCGCCGCCAGCGCGGCGAGGGCGGTCAGCGCCATCGGGAGCACCGCCCCGGATTCCTCGTCCATGAACATCAGCATGCCCAGGTTGATCAACGCATGGAAGCCGCCCGCGAGCAGCAGCCTGGAGCCGCGCACCCGTTCCAGGGCCAGCCCCATCACCACCGACAACGACACGGCCATCACCAGGAACGCCCCCGCGTACAGCGGCGCCCGCGTGAAGACCTGGACGTGCCAGACGCCCCACACCAGCCCCACCACCACCGACGCCGCCAACGGGCCCAGCCGGGTGCGTAGCAGCGGCTGGAGCAGACACCGCCAGCCGATCTCCTCGCCGCACGCGCCGGCCAGCTGCGCCACCACTATCACCGCGAACGGGCTCTCCAGCGCCCCCGGCCCGGTGAACCGGACGCCGCCGGTGACGGCGCCGTGGGCTCCCACCGCCACTGCCGTGATCAGCGGAGCCGTCAGCAGCAACAACAGCCCGCGCCCCCACCGGAGTTCCCCGCTCCGCAGCGCCCCCGCGAGCAGCGCCCGGGTCCGCCCCGGCCAGAGCAGCGCCACCGCCGCCACCCCGAGCGCCGACCCGAACTGGGTCAGCTGGATCACCTCGCCCGGGATCGGCGTCCCCGCCTGCGCCGCGCCCAGCGCGCCCGCCGCCAGGAACGCCACCAGCAGGAACACCCCCGCCGGCGCCCCGATCCGGCCGTCCCCGGCGCCGCCGGTCCCCGTGCTCTTCCCCATGTCCTCAGCCTCCGTCGAGCAACGCGTCCACACGTCTCCACCCGTCCACACGTCCTCGACGATGCCGCCTCCCGCGCCGGCGGCCATTGCACCTGGTTGCCGAGCGGGGTGTACCCAGCTCCACCCCCTGAGCCGCCCCTGACCCGCCCCCCTGACCTGCCACGCGGTGGCGGGACCACCATGACGGGCGCCCGCGAGTGTGGTCCGGCCACCATCCGCCGCCGGATCCGCCGCCCGCCACCGCGCGCCCCTCCCCCACGACGACCGCACACGCGCGCGGAAGCGGCCCCCGACGGCCCGCGGCGACACCCCCGGGTGGCCGGACGCGCGCCCGCCCTCCCAGGTGTGTGACGGGCACACCTGGGCAAGCCGCCGCCCCGGAAAGCACGGTGGAGGCCCGTGGAAACCGGCGCGGGACACGACGTACGGGGGTACATGGACATGCAGCTCGTCTACGAAGAGCAGACCGGCCACCGGGTTCCGGACGGCGCCCTCGGCCGCCTGTGCGCGGAGATCTTCGCCCCGCTCCCGCGCAGCGACCAGCGGCGCAAGGGCGAGCTGTACCTGCGCGGGCTGCTGTCGGCCGGCGGCCGCAAGTCCATGCGGAACATCGCGACCCACGTCGGCGACCGCGCGGCGGAACAGAGCCTGCACCATTTCATCTCGGCCTCCACCTGGGACTGGAGCCCCGTACGCGCCGCCCTCGCCCGGTACCTGGAGCGTTCCCTGCGCCCTCGCGCCTGGGTGGTGCAGCCGGTGGTCATCCCCAAGGCGGGCCGCCACTCGGTGGGCGTCGCCCGCCGGTTCGTGCCCAGCCTCGGCCAGGTGGTCAACAGCCAGGAGGCGTTCGGGGTCTGGGCCGCCAACGAGGAGACGAGCAGCCCCGTCAACTGGCGGCTCATGCTCTCCGAGGACTGGCGCGACACCGACCGGCTCGGCCCCGTCCCCCTCCCGGACCACACTCACCTGGCCGCGACCCCGCTGGAGTGCGTGGCCGGCGCCGCCGCCGAGGTACGGTCCTGGACGGGCGGCGCCGCGCCGCGCCCGGTCGTCGTCGACCTCCCGGACATCAACCCGACCGCCCTGGCCCGGAGTTTCGCCGCGGCCCGGATGCCCTACCTGGCCTCCGTACGCGGCGCCACCGCCGTGGCCCCGGCGACCCCGGCCGTCCTCGGCAACGACGGCCGCCCGACCTCCGCGCACCAGCTGCTGCGGATGATACGGACGCTGCGCCGCCCCGTGACCTGGTCGGACCCCGAGACCCTGGCGAGCCGTACGAGCCTGGTCGCCGCCGTCCAGGTGCGGCTGCCCGGCGTCCACCGGCCGCTGCTGCTGCTCGGCGAGTGGACGGGCACCAGCGGCTGGCCGCAGCAGTGCTGGATCACCGACATGACCGACGTGCCCTGGGGCGCCCTCCTGCGTCTCGCGAAGCTCACGCACCGCGTCGGGACCGACTTCTGCGAGGTCGCCACCCACGTCGGCATCGTCGACTTCGAGGGCCGCTCCTTCGGCGGCTGGCACCGCCACACGACCCTCGCCTCGGCCGCGCACGTGCTGTCCACCGAGTACCGCGACCAGCGGCCTCAGCCGATGGCCTGGCCGGCCTGATCGTGACGCCGCCTGAGCAGGGCACGGCGGGTGCGCTGCATCTGGAGCGCCAGCTGGACCTCCAGTGCCTGCGCGGGCTCCAGCCAGTCCGGGCCCAGCAGTTCGCTGATGCGCTCCAGCCGCCGCGAGACGGTGTTGGGGTGCACGTGCAGGCTCTCGGCGGCGCGCGTCGGGCTGCCCGCGGAGGCGAAGTACGCCTCCAGGGTGCGGGCGAGTTCGGTGCGCTGCTGGGCGTCGTACTCCAGGACGGGCCCGATGGTGCTGCTGATGAACTGGCCCGTGTTGGGGCTGTCGGACAGCAGCAGCCCGAGGAAGCCGAGCTCGCGCGGGGAGGCCGTACCGCCCGTGCCGCCGAGCGCGGTGAGGGCGTCGAGGCAGCAGCGGGCCTCCTGGTAGGTGCCGCTGATGCCCGTCAGGTCCTTGACGGGGCCGGCCGTGCCCACCGTCACCGGGTGGCCCAGTGCCGTGGACAGCTCGTCGGAGACGGCGCGCGCCGCCGCGCTCGCGTCGGTGCCGGGCAGCATCAGGATGATGCAGCCGCCCTCGACGCTCTTGAGGCCCGACAGCTGGTGGGCGTACGAGGACGCCCAGATGACCGCCCGGCCCAGCGAGCCGCCCTCGGGGCGGGCGACGACCACCACGTGCGGGCCGTTCAGGTCGACCCCGAGGCGGCGGGCCCGCTCGGCGAGCTTGGCCGCCGAACCGTTGCCCTTGAGCAGGTCGTTGAAGAGTTCGTCGCGCACCTGGCCCTCGGCGGCGGCCGCGCTGCGCTGCATCAGCAGCACCAGCGCGATGACCTGCGCCACCTGCGCCAGGAGCTGGTTCCAGTACGCGGCGTCGGCCTCGGCCTCGGTGCGCGCGTCGGGGGCGAGCAGCAGCGTGCCGAGCATCTCCTGGCCGGCGACGGCCGGCACGATCCAGAAGCCGCCCCTGGACTTGACCGCGCGGCGCTCGGTGTGGGCGTCCAGGCCGGCCGCGCGGATCTCGCTCTCGTCCATCTCGGGGAACTCCCCGGTGGTGTGCAGGTCCCGGCCGGCCTGGTCACGTATCAGCAGGGGGCCGCCGAGCAGCGTGGCCGCCTCGGAGGCCAGGGCATGCAGGCCGCCGCCCTCCAGCACCACGTCGATCAGGTTCCCGTGGACCCGGCGCAGGTGGTGCTCGGTGGCGGAGGAGCTCATGGCGCGCGAGGTGTTGAGCTCCAGGCCGACGACCTCGTTGCGGACCTGGTCCAGCAGCCGGGTCTTCTCGATGGCCACGGTGGCGAGGTCGGCGAGCGAGCTCATCAGCGAGAGCTCGTCCGGGTCGAAGTGCCGGATGCCGCGCCCGGCGACGTACAGGTTGCCGAGCTCGGTGTCCTCGTGGCGCAGCGGGATCGCCATCAGGGCGTGCAGGCCCTCGGCGCGCACCACGTCGTCGATGACATCGGAGTGCGGGAAGGTTTCGTCGCGGAGGTAGTCGGCCGTCCAGAACGGCGCGGAGCGCTGGTGAGCCTGCCGGCCGACACCGCCCCCCATCGGGACGCCGAAGCCCACGGTGATCGCCGAGGTGTGGCCGTCGGCGGCGCGGACGTACGAGACGCCCTCGTCGAAGGCGTGGAACGTCACCCAGGACATGTCGAGCCCCAGCAGCAGCCGGGCCCGCCGCGTGATCACCTTGAGCAGGGTGTCCAGGTTGTACGGGAGGGTCAGGTCCCGCGCGGTGTCGACCAGCGCGCTCAGCCCCGCCTCGCGCTGCTGGCGGCGGGCGAACAGGCTGCGGATGCTCAGCGAGAGGTCCTTCGCCCTGGTCAGGCGGGCGAGTTCCGCCTCGTCGGCCCCGGCGTCCCGGGCCGAGCGGACCAGCCGTTCGAACTCCTCCGTGTGCGCCTCCCGAGCCAGTAGCTCCAGCATCCCGGACACTTCCGCGTATGGCTCTCGGCCTTCCGCCGTCACTTGGCCCCCCTCAAGGCACATACCGGCAATCCCCCGCCGCGAACGTAGTGCGGTCCGGCTGCGGAGGTCAACAATCTGCAAAAGGAAGAATGCCAGGTCAGATGGGGCAGAGTGTGCCTGGGGCACCACTCGCTGTGAACGACGCTGTTGCCGGAGCACCTTCTGGCGGACGGCCTTCGCACGTTAAACCTTTGGAGCAGCGCCGTGACCAGGCGCTACACCGACGTTTTTGTGACGAGGGGTCCGATGACGCAGGTCCAGAGTTTCGAACGCTCGATCCACCGCAGCCGTATGTCGTTGACACGGCCCGACAGGCCGAAGCTCTTCACGATGTGCGGTCGTGAGTGGGATCTACTGGATGAGGTGTTCGCGCCCGTGTTCTCCCCGTCCACCGGTATCGCGCTGGAATTCCTCGGGTTGAACGAGCCCGCCACCGCCGAGCCGGCCGGCTCTTTCCTGGAAATCGGCTGCGGTTCCGGGGTAACCGCCGTAATGGCCGCACTGGCCGGATTCGACCGGGTGGTCGCCTCCGACATCAGCCCGCGCGCGGTGGAGAACACGGCCGTCAACGCCGAGCGCCACGGGGTCGGCGACCGGCTCAGCGCGGTGCACAGCGACCTGTTCTCCGGCCTGGCCGAGAACGAGCGGTTCGACACCATCTTCTGGAGCTCCAACTACGTGATGGCGCCCGAGACGTACGAGTACGAATCGGTCCACGAGCGCGCCTACGTCGACACCGGCTACCGCGCCCACCGCCGCTACCTGGAGCAGGCCCCGCGCTGGCTCACCCCGACCGGTTCGGCGCTGCTGCACTTCAGCGACCGGGGCGATCTGCCCGCCCTCTACCGGATCGCCGACGAGACCGGCCGGGAGCTGCGGACGCTGCGCAGCGAGCGGGTGCGCGAGGGGGAGTACGGCCAGGACATGGTCGAGCACATGCTGATCGAGATCAGGCCCGTCCGGGAGCGGTAACCGGCACGCGACCACCAGTTCTGCGGGGGAAAGAACATGCGCACGCTTCTGATCGACAACCACGACTCGTTCACCTACAACCTGTTCCACCAGATCACCGAGGTGGGCGGCCGCGAGCCCGAGGTCGTCCGCAACGACGACCCGCTCTGGACGCCGGACCGGCTGGCGGAATTCGACAACGTCATCGTCTCGCCGGGACCGGGGACTCCCGCGCGCGACGCCGACCTCGGCATCTCCCGGCAGGTCCTGGAGCACGGCGAACTGCCGGTGCTCGGCATCTGCCTCGGGCACCAGGCGATCGGCCACCTGTACGGGGCCACCGTGGGGCGGGCGCCGGAGCCGCGCCATGGCCGGATCTCGCCCGTCTGGCACGACGGCGAGGGGGTGTTCGCCGGGATTCCGTCGCCGATGGAGGTGGTCCGCTACCACTCGCTCGCGGTGACCGACCTGCCGGCCGGGCTGGAGGCCACGGCGTGGACGCCGGACGGTGTACTGATGGGATTGCGCCACCGTGAGCGCCCCCTGTGGGGCATCCAGTTCCATCCGGAGTCGATCCGCGCGCAGTACGGCGTGGAGCTGCTGCGGAACTTCGCCGAGCTGAGCGGCGGCGTCCGGCGGGCGGCGCGACGGCGTCCCGCCCCGGCCGCACCTGCTGCCGCGCCCGCCGCCGCACCTGCTGCCTCGGCTGCCGCCCTATCCGCCGCCGCGACCGCTGCCGTACGTCCGGGCGCGCGCCGGCTCCGGGTCCTCGTCGAGGAGCTGCCCACCCGATGGGACGACGAGGTCGCCTACGACCGCCTCTTCCGCGGCAACCCGTACGCCTTCTGGCTCGACAGCAGCCGCCCCGACACGGGCAACGGCCGCTTCTCGGTGATGGGCGACGCGACGGGCCCGCTGGCCCGGGTCGCCCGCGCCGACGTGTGGAGCGGCACGGTCCGGGTGGACTCCGCGGCCGGTACGGAGATCAGCGCGGGCCCCTTCCTGGAGTGGATCGACCAGGACCTGCGCTCGCTCGCCACCGAGGTCCCGGAGCTCCCCTTCGACTACGCGCTCGGCTGGACCGGGTACCTCGGCTACGAGCTGAAGGCCGAGTGCGGCGGCGACCTCGCCCACCAGTCCGAGGACCCCGACGCGGCGATGGTCTTCGCCGACCGGGCCCTGGTCCTGGACCACGCCACCGGGACCAGCTACCTGCTGGCCCTGGCCGAGCGCGCCGCCGAAGACCCGGACGCGTCGCGGCCCGCGCCGTCGCACGCGTCGTCGGAGGCCGCCGCGCGCGGCCGGCTGGCCGCCATGGCCGCCGAGCTGGAGCGCCTCGCCCCACTCCCCCGCCCCGCGCCCGCCGACGCGGGCGACGGCCCGGTCCTGACCGGCGAGATCCGGCTGCGCCACGACCGCGACGCGTACCTGCGGCTCATCGACGCCTGCCAGCAGGAGATCGCGGCCGGCGAGACGTACGAGGTCTGCCTCACCAACATGGCCGAGGTCCGCGGCCGGATGGACCCCTGGGCCGGCTACCGGCACCTGCGTCGCACCAGCCCCGCCCCCTTCGGCGCCCTGCTCCAGTTCGACGGCCTCGCCGTGCTCAGCACCTCCCCCGAGCGGTTCCTGCGCGTCGGCCGCGACGGCCTCGCCGAGTCCAGGCCCATCAAGGGCACCCGCCCGCGCGGCGCCACGCCGGCCGAGGACCGGGCCCTGATCGCGGACCTGCTGACCAACGAGAAGGACCGCGCCGAGAACCTGATGATCGTGGACCTGGTCCGCAACGACCTCGGCCGCTGCGCCGAACCCGGCTCCGTCGAGGCCGAGGACATCTTCCGGGTCGAGACCAACGCCCACGCCCACCAGCTGGTGAGCACGGTGCGGGCCCGGCTGCGCGCCGGCAGCACCGCCGTGGAGTGCGTACGGTCCGCGTTCCCCGGCGGCTCCATGACGGGCGCGCCCAAGGAACGGACGATGCGGATCATCGACCGGCTCGAAGCGGGCCCGCGCGGCGTGTACTCCGGGGCGATCGGCTACTTCTCGCTCTCCGGCGCCGCCGATCTCAGCATCGTGATCCGCACCGCCCTGGTCACCGAGGACAAGGTCCGCTACGGCGTCGGCGGGGCGGTCATCGCCCTCTCCGACTCCGAAGCCGAGTTCGAGGAGACCGCGGTCAAGGCCGGCCCCCTCCTCTCCCTGACCGGCGGCCCCTTCCCCGGCCGCCGGACGCAGAAGGTCGAGGCCTGACAGGCCGAGGCCGGGCCGACCGAAGCCTGACCGGCCGAGCCCCGGTCAGGGGCGCAGTGTCCAGGCGCGCTGGAGGCGGTCGAGTTCCGCCGTCTCCAGCTCCCGGGCCACCTCGCCCATCCGGATCCCCAGCCCGTCGAGCGCGTCCAGCGCCCGGCGGGCTTCCGCGTGCCCGTTCAGCAGCGTGTCCCCGCACAGCCGCTCGCCCGCGGCGGCCGCCTCCAGCACCTCCCGGGGCGCGGCCAGCCCGGTGTTCCACCCGACCAGCGCGGTGACGTGCCGGGGCCGCACCTCGGTCCACAGCAGCCCCGGCGGAATCGCCCCGGCCGCCCGCAGCACCCGCCACCACGCCCCGTCGAGCCGCTGCTCCCGCGCCCGGTACAGCTGGCGGGCCACCGCCAGCGCGGCCGTGTCGCGGGCCCCGGCGGCCGCCTCGCCCCGGCCCGGCAGGGCCGCGAGCCGGGAGTTGACCTCCGCGTCGAGCATCCCGACCGGCACCGACGTCACGGCCGCGATCTGCCGGAGCCGCAGGCCCCGCGAGAGCGCCCGCTCCATCCCGGAGAGATAGGCCGCCAGTACTTCCTCGTACCGCTCGGCACAGAAGATCAGGTCCGCGTCCACGCTGATGCCCAGCGACAGGCATTCCTCCAGCGCGACGAGCCCGGCGCGCGTCGCCGGAATTCGGACCAGCAGATTCGGGCGCCCCACCTCGTCGTGCACGGAACGCGCCGCCGACACCAGGGCTTCCACATCGTGGACGAGCCAGGGATCGACCGGGACGGAAACCCGCCCCTCACCGCCCCCGCTTTCCACGAACGCATTCCACAAGGCGTCGCACGCCCGGCGGACCGTGTCCCGGTCGAGAACCGGCGCCACGGCACCGTGCAGGAGTTCCGCCGTCGCGGAATGGAAGGGGGGATCGGAACGGAATTCGTCCCCGTTGGCCGCGACCAGCCAGGGCGAAACCCCTTCGGCAGCAAGCCGCTTCAGCAGCCCGATGGCCGGTTGACTCAGCATGCGGCGAGCGTAGGAGGGCGTTTCAATCATGAACAGAATACGAACAAGGCCTTGTCAGGTCGGCCCAATTCATGCGTCTCCCACGCGATTCCACCATATTTTCAGGCCACTTCGCGTGACTTGACCAAGTGACCCCCACATGACGAAGTGGTGCGCCGCCGGTGGTTCGCCGCTCCGGCCCGTTCACAGACTCCTCGTGCATCTACGTCGGCAGCTTCGCACCGGGAGGTACCACGTGCTCGACACCGCACTCTGGAGATCGCTGGCCGCAGGCCAGCAGCCGCAGTGGCCCGATCCGGCCAAGCTGGAGGAAGTGCGCGGCGCACTCTCGGCCGCACCCGCCCTCGTCCGGGGCGAGGACGTCCGCGCCCTGCGCGCGCTCCTCGCCAAGGCCGCCGCCGGCGAGATCCAGATCGTCCAGAGCGGGGACTGCGCCGAGGACCCCGCCGAATCGACCCGGGGCCACGTCGCGCGCAAGGCCGCGCTCCTGGACTCGCTCGCGGCCGTCATGAAGTCCCGCTCCTTCAAGCCCGTCCTGCGCGTGGGGCGGCTCGCCGGCCAGTTCGGCAAGCCGCGCTCCAACCCGACCGAGGTCATCGGCGGCGTCGAGCTCCCCGTCTACCGCGGCCACATGGTCAACAGCCCGGAGCCCGACCCCGAGCTGCGCCGCCCCGACCCCGGCCGGCTGTACGACGGCTACCAGGCCGCCCGCGACGTCATGGAGCTGCTCGGCTGGTACGGCGACAGCGCCCGCAGCGCCGCCGAGCCGCCCGTGTACACCAGCCACGAGGCCCTGCTGCTCGACTACGAGGGCCCGATGCTGCGCACCGAACCCGACGGCAGCACCCTGCTGACGTCGACGCACTGGCCGTGGATCGGCGAGCGCACCCGCGAGCTCGACGGCGCGCACGTCGCGTTCTTCGCGGAGCTCGCCAACCCGGTCGCCACCAAGGTCGGCCCGAAGACCACCCCGGAGCAGTTGCTGGCCCTGTGCGAGCGGCTCGACCCGAAGCGGGAGCCCGGGCGGCTGACGCTGATCTCCCGCATGGGCGCCGGGAAGGCCGCCGAGCGGCTGCCGGAACTCGCCCGCGCGGTGAGCGACGCCGGACACCCCGTGGTGTGGATGTGCGACCCGATGCACGGCAACACCGTGAGCGCCGGCGGCTACAAGACCCGGTTCATCGAGACCGTCGTCCGCGAGGTCGAGGAGTTCCAGGCCTCCGTCAACGACAACGGCGGCGTCGCCGCCGGCCTGCACCTGGAGACCACACCCGACCCGGTGCACGAATGCGTCGCCAACGCCTCCCGGGTCGGCGAACTGGGCGAGAAGTACACCAGTTTCTGCGACCCGCGCCTCAACCCGGAGCAGGCGATCGAGGTCGCCTCCGCCTGGCGCGGCTGAGAAGGGATCGAACGATCATGCAAGGAAAGACCGCTCTGGTCACCGGCGCCGCCGGTGGCATCGGCGAGGCCGTCGTCCGCGCCCTGGCGTCCCGGGGAGTCCGCGTCGCCGCGGTCGACCTGAACGCCGAACCGCTGCGCGAGGCCGCGAAGGCAGCCGTCGAGGACGGGATGGACGTCACCGCGTTCCCCGCCGACGTCACCCTCAGCTCCGAGGTCGACGAGGTGGTGGCCGAGGTCGAATCGACCCTCGGGCCGATCGACTACCTCGTCAACGCGGCCGGCGTGCTGCGCATGGGCGCGGCCCGCTCCCTCAGCGACGAGGACTGGGCCGTCACCTTCGCCGTCAACACCACCGGCGTCTTCTTCATGTCCCGTGCCGTCGTCAACCGCATGGTGCCGCGCGAGAGCGGCGCCCTCGTGACCGTCGCCTCCAACGCGGCCGGCACGGCCCGCTCCGAGATGTCCGCGTACGCCGCCTCCAAGGCCGCCGCGACCATGTTCACCAAGTGCCTCGGCCTGGAGGTCGCCAAGTACGGCATCCGCGCCAACCTCGTGGCGCCGGGCTCCACCGACACCCCGATGCTGACCTCGATGTGGGAGGACAAGTCCCACGCCCAGGTCTCCATCGACGGCAACCCCGAGACCTTCCGCGTCGGGATCCCGCTGGGCAAGCTCGCCCAGCCGAAGGACGTCGCCGACGCCGTCGTCTTCCTGCTCTCCGACGAGGCCTCGCACATCACGATGCACGACCTCACAGTGGACGGCGGTGCGGCGCTCGGTGTCTGATTCCGGAACACCTCCCCGGTACATCCCCGCGATCGACGCGTATCCGATGCCGGGCGAGGGCGACCTGCCCACCGGCCCGGCCGACTGGACGATCGACCCGGACCGCGCGGTCCTGCTCCTGCACGACATGCAGAAGTTCTTCCTCGCCCCCTTCCCGGCGGGCGAGCAGCCCGTCACCGACCTGGTCGCGCACGCCGCGCTGCTGCGCGACCGCTGCGCCGCGCTCGGCATCCCCGTCGCCTACACCGCGCAGCCCGGTGGCATGACACCCCAGCAGCGCGGCCTGCTCAAGGACTTCTGGGGTCCCGGCATGACGCCGAGCCCCGAACACCGCCAGGTCGTCGAACCGGTGGCGCCCGCCGACGGCGACTGGGTGTTCACCAAGTGGCGCTACAGCGCCTTCCACCACACCGACCTGCTGGAACGCATGCGGGCCGCCGGACGCGACCAGCTGATCGTCATCGGCGTCTACGCGCACGTCGGCGTGCTGATGACGACCGTCGACGCCTTCAGCCACGACATCCAGCCGTTCCTCGTCGGCGACGCCATCGCCGACTTCACCTGGGCCGACCACCGCATGGCCCTCGAGTACGCGGCGGCCCGCTGCGCGACTCTCACCTCCACCAAGGCGCTCCTCGGCGCCCTCCCGAAACCCGGGACGGCCCAGGACGGCGCGAAGGAGCCGTCATGACCGATGACCTGCTGGGCAGGGTGCTGGGCGAGCGGCCCCCCGCCTTCGCGCTCGTGCACCGGCCCGAGAGCACCGGAGCCGAGCGGATCGACCTGTACGTGGGCGACATCGCCGAGGTCCCCACGCTGGCCGGCATCCCGCTCCCGGAGCTCGCCGGGGCGGCCGCCGGCGGTGCGGACTCCGGGCGCGCCCACCAGGACGTACTGGCCCTCGTGCCGTACCGGCAGATCGCCGAGCGCGGCTACGAGGCGCCCGACGACGGGACTCCGCTGCTCGCGATGACCATCGCCGAGCAGCGCACGCTGCCGCTGGCCGAGGTGCTGTGGCGGATCCCGAACGCGCCCGTGCACCTCGCGGAGGGCGGCGCCTTCGACATCGACGACGACGCCTACGCGGCGACCGTCCGCAAGGTCATCGCCGACGAGATCGGCACCGGCGCGGGCGCCAACTTCGTCATGAAGCGCTCCTTCGTCGCCGACATCTCCGACTACAGCGTGGGCTCGGCGCTGCGCTTCTTCCGGCGCCTGCTGGAGCGGGAGCAGGGCGCGTACTGGACGTTCGTCGTGCACACGGGCGAGCGCACCCTGGTCGGCGCCTCCCCGGAGCGGCACGTCAGCGTCAGCGGCGGCCGGGCCGTGATGAACCCGATCAGCGGCACCTACCGCTACCCGGCCTCCGGGCCCACCCTCTCCGGCGTCCTCGACTTCCTCGCCGACACCAAGGAGTGCGACGAGCTGTACATGGTCGTCGACGAGGAACTGAAGATGATGGCCCGGATCTGCGAGAGCGGCGGCCGCGTCGTCGGCCCGTACCTCAAGGAGATGGCCCGCCTCGCGCACACCGAGTACTTCATCGAGGGCAGCACCGACCGGGACCCGCGCGAGATCCTGCACGAGACCCTGTTCGCGCCGACCGTCACGGGCTCCCCGCTGGAGAGCGCGAGCGAGGTGATCAAGCGGTACGAGCCGCAGGGCCGCGGCTACTACAGCGGCGTGCTGGCCCTCATCGGCCAGGACGGCGCGGGTGCCCGCACCCTGGACTCCGCGATCCTCATCCGCACCGCCGACATCGACGCCGGCGGCCGCATGAAGATCGGCGTGGGCGCCACGCTGGTCCGCAACTCCGACCCGGTCTCCGAGGTCGCCGAGACCCGCGCCAAGGCGGCCGGCCTGCTGGCCGTCCTCGGCGAGAGCGGCCCGGCCCGGTTCGCCGACCACCCCGGCGTGCGCGCGGCGCTCGGGAAGCGGAACGAGAACATCTCCGCGTTCTGGCTGGCCGACGACACCGCCCGGGAGGACCCGCTGCCGGAGCTGGTCGGCCGCAAGGTGCTCGTCGTCGACGCCGAGGACACCTTCACCGCGATGATCGAGCACCTGCTGCGCTCCTTCGGCGCCGAGGTGACGGTCCGCCGCTTCGACGAGCCGTACGCCTTCGAGCCGTACGACCTCGTCGTCATGGGCCCCGGCCCCGGCGACCCGCGCGACGCCGGCCACCCGAAGATCGCGCACCTGCGGGGGGCCGTCGACACCCTGCTGGCGCAGGAGCGGCCGTTCCTGGCCGTGTGCCTGAGCCACCAGGTGCTCAGCGCGCGGCTCGGCCTCGACCTGGTCCGGCGGGAGCACCCCAACCAGGGTGTGCAGCGCGAGATCGACCTGTTCGGGCGGCGCGAACGCGTCGGCTTCTACAACACGTTCGCCTCGCGCAGCGACAGCGAGAAGGCCGACAGCGACGTCGGCGTGATCGAGGTCAGCCGGGACCCGGAGACCGGCGAGGTGCACGCCCTGCGCGGCTGGGGCTTCCGCTCCATGCAGTTCCACCCGGAGGCGGTGCTCACCGAGGACGGCCCCCGGATCGTCGGGGACGCGCTCACCGGGCTGCTGCGGGAGCGTGCCCGGTGAAGGCCGCCGTCGTGTGGTGGGACCTGGCCGGGTCCGGCCAGACCATCGCCTCTCTGCGTACGTTCCTCCGGGACGAGGCCGTGGACCGCTTCGCGGGGGTGCCGGGCCTGCGCCTGAAGTTCTGGATCTCCGACCCGGAGACCGAGCGGTGGGGCGCGGTGCTCCTGTGGGAGTCCGCCGAGGCGGCCGCCGCGCCGCTGCCGGCCCGGGCCGCGGAACTCATCGGCCGCCCTCCGGTGCAACGCACCCTGTTCGACGTGGAGGCCACGGTCGAAGGCGCCTTCACCATCGCCGCCCTCTCCGGCCACGGCCTGGCCCTTTCCCTGGCCGGGCAGACCGAGGCCTGAGCCCAGCCCCACCCGAACCGAGCCCCGCCCCGGGGCTGCCCGGCTCAGCACGGGGCGGGCTCCCCACAACCCCGGCCGTGCGGGGCCGGGCCGGGCCGGGCGGTACGGGGCGGGCTTCCCACACCCCGGCCGGGCCGGCCGTGCGGGGTCGTCCCGCGACCGGGGTGGGTTCGAACCGGTCGGCGCCGATACGGCGCCGGCCGGTTCGGCGTGCCCGCGCGCCGCCCGTGGCAGGAGGGGCTCGGTGGCGGGTGTTTGACGCAGTGTCGGGTACCTGACGAAGTGCCCGGCGGGGGCTGCCCGCCGCCCGGTGGGGCGTTGCAGGGTGTCTCACGGCCGCCGCTTCGACGGCCGGCCCCCGCCCACCGCACCCACCAAGGAGCACCGCGCCGTGCGTACCCCACCGCAGAGGACCGACGGCCTCGCCCCGCTGACCGCGCGGGTGCCCGGCTCCAAGAGCATCACCAACCGGGCCCTGCTGCTGGCCGCCGCGGCCGCCGGGGTCACCCGTCTGCGGGCGCCCCTCGTCAGCGACGACACCCTCGCCTTCCGCACCGCGCTCAGCGACCTCGGCGTCCGCATCACCGAAGTCACCGAAGTCGGCGAGATCGGCGAAGCCGGCCCCGCCTGGGACGTCGCCGGGCTCGGCCGCGGCCCCGTCGCCGACGGCGCCCGCGTGTGGTGCGCCGACGCGGGGACCGCCGCCCGCTTCCTGCCCCCCTTCGCCGCCGCGGGCCACGGCCGGTTCCTCTTCGACGGCACCGACCAGCTCCGCGCCCGCCCGCTGCGCCCCCTCGCCGACGCCCTCACCGCGCTGGGCGCGGACGTGGCGACCGGCCCCGCCGGGGTCCTGCCGCTCACCGTCACCGGCCGCGGCCTGGCCGGCGGGGACATCACCCTCGACTCCTCCTTCAGCAGCCAGTACCTCACCGGACTGCTGCTGTCGGCCCCGCTGATGGCCGCCCCGCTGACCGTCCGCCCGCGGAGCCTGGTCAGCCGCCCGTACATCGACATGACGCTCGCCCTGATGCACCACTTCGGCGCCCGTACCGAGGACCACGGCGACGGCGCGATCACCGTGCACCCCGGCGGCTACACCGCCGCGGACCTGACCATCGAGCCCGACGCCTCCACCGCCTCCTACTTCTTCGCGGCGGCCGCCGTCACCGGGCAGCGCGTCACGGTCCCCGGCCTCGGCACCGGCAGCTCCCAGGGCGACCTCGGCTTCGTCGAGGTGCTGCGCCGCGCCGGCGCCCACGTGGAGATCACCGGGTCCGCGACCACCGTCACCGGCCGCCCCGACGGCAGCCTCACCGGCGGGTTCGACGTGGACATGGGCAACATCTCCGACACCTTCATGACCCTCGCGGCCATCGCCCCGCTCGCCGACGGCCCGATCACCGTCCACGGCATCGGCCACGCCCGGCTCAAGGAGTCCGACCGCATCGAGGCCATCGCCCGCAACCTGCGCGCCCTCGGCATCCACACGGAGGAGGGCCCGGAGCGGATCACCATCCACCCCGGCACCCCGAAGCCGGCCGAGATCGCCTGCTACCGCGACCACCGGATCGCGATGGCGTTCTCCGTCCTCGGCCTGCGCGCCGACGGCATCACCCTCGACGACCCGGCCTGCGTCAGCAAGACGTTCCCCGGCTTCCACGACGAACTGCGCCGGCTCTTCCCCGGCGCCGCGACACCACAAGGGATCTGAACCACGATGGCGAACATACTCATCGCCGGTGGCGGCATCGGCGGACTCGCCGCCGCGCTCGGCATCGCCGGCCGCGGCCACCGGGTGACCGTCCTGGAGCGCCGGGACAGCTTCACCGAACTCGGCGCCGGCATCCAGCTCGGCCCCAACGCCTTCCACGCCCTCGACCTGCTCGGCGTCGGCGCCCAGGTCCGCGCCCGGGCCGTCTACATCGACGAACTGCGCTTCATGGACGGCACGACCGACGAGCGCGTCGCCTCCATGCCGCTGACCGGCGACTACCGGGCCCGGTTCGGGAACCCGTACGCCGTCGTCCAGCGTTCCGACGTGTACGAGCCGCTGCTGGAGGGCTGCCGCGCCCACCCGCTGATCGAGCTGCGCGGCGAGAGCTCCGTCGTCGCGTACGAGAACGGCGGCCCCGGCCCGGGCCGGGTGAGCGCCGTCCTGGCGAGCGGCGAGCGGATCACCGGCGACGCGCTGATCGGCGCCGACGGCATCCGCTCCGCGGTGCGCCGCCAGCTCGTCGGCGACGGCGACCCGCGGGTCTCCGGGCACACCATCTACCGGTCGGTGATCCCCATGGACCGGGTGCCCGAGGAGCTGCGGTGGAACACCGTGACCCTGTGGGCGGGCCCCAAGTGGCACTTCGTCCACTACCCGATCGGTGGCGGCGCGTTCTTGAACCTGGCCGCGACCCGCGACGACGACGCCCGGGAGGCCGTCGTCGGCAAGCCGGCCGCCCGCGAGCACGTGCTCGGCGAGTTCCCGGAGCTGGGCGAAACCGCCCGGCGGCTGCTGGAGCTCGGCAGGGACTGGAAGGCCTGGGTGCTGTGCGACCGCGACCCGGTCGACGTGTGGACGGACGGCCGGGTGGCGCTCCTGGGCGACGCCGCGCACCCGATGCTCCAGTACGCGGCGCAGGGCGCCTGCCAGGCCCTGGAGGACGCGGTGGTGATCTCCGACGCGCTGGACTGCGCCGCGGAGGACTTCGTGCAGCGCCTGGAGAAGTACGGCGCGGAACGCCGCGAACGCACCGCGCGGACCCAGCTGGTGGCCCGCGAGATGGGGCGTCAGCTCTACCACCCGGCGGGCGAGGGCGCCCGCGAACGCAACGCGATGCTGTCGGGCCTGTCGGCCGAGGACATGTACGACAAGGTCGCCTGGCTCCACGGGGAGAAGCTCCGATGACGGCGACCGCAGGACACGCACAGAAGTTCGCCGGAAAGGTCGCCCTGGTCAGCGGGGCTGGCGACGGCGCCTGCCGGGCCACGGCGATCGCGTTCGCCCGCGAGGGCGCCACCGTGATGGTCGCCGGACCGGACGAGGAGCAGCTGGCGGGCACGGTCAAGCTGATCCGTGACGCCGGCGGACGGGCCGGCTCCGTGGTGGCGGACGTGGCGCGGGACGGCGTCGGCGCGGCCGCCCGGATGGTGGCGGCGACGGTGGAGCGGTTCGGGGCCCCGGACTTCGCGTTCAACGACGCGAGCGTCACCGGCCCGGAGGGGCCCGGGTCCGGCACCGGTCTGGTCGAGGTCGACTGGGTGGTGTCCCTCGCCGCCCACCTCACGGGCCTGTTCGCGGCGATGAAGCACGAGCTGGCCCCCATGGAGGCACGCGGCAGCGGCGTCATCGTGAACACCGCGCTCGCCGTGCCGCGTACCGAGCGGCTCATCGGCCGCAGCGCGTACGCCGGTTACGCGGCCGCGCTGACCACCCTGACGGCCACCGCCGCCGCCGAGTCCGCTGACCTGGGTGTCCGGATCGCCGCGCTCGACGACGGCGCCGCCACCGCGGAGGAGCTCGCGGAGCGGGTGCTGCGCCTGTGCTCCGACCCGTCCGGCGACGCCTGAGCGCCGACACCGACACCGACACCGACACCGACCGACGACAGAGGGAGCAGTGAGAAAGTGCTGAGCAGGTTGCGTTGGCTGACCGCCGGAGAGTCCCACGGGCCGGCCCTGGTCGCCGTCCTCGAAGGGCTTCCGGCCGGGGTCCCGGTCACCACGGAGCTGGTGGCCGACCACCTGGCCCGGCGCCGGCTCGGCTATGGCCGCGGTGCCCGGATGAAGTTCGAGCAGGACGTCGTCACCTTCCAGGGCGGGGTGCGGCACGGGCTCTCCCTCGGCTCCCCCATCGCGGTCACCGTGGGCAACAGCGAGTGGCCGAAGTGGGAGAAGGTCATGTCGGCCGATCCCGTGGACCCCTCGGAGCTGAAGGAGACCGGCCGAAACGCGCCGCTGACCCGGCCGCGCCCCGGTCACGCCGACCTGGCGGGCATGCAGAAGTACGGCTTCGACGAGGCCCGCCCGATCCTGGAGCGCGCCAGCGCCCGCGAGACGGCCGCGCGCGTCGCCCTCGGCGCGATCGCCCGGTCGTTCCTGAAGGAGGTCGCCGGCGTCGAGATCGTCTCGCACGTGGTCGAACTGGCCGCCGCCAAGGCCCCGTACGGCGTCTACCCGACCCCCGCCGATGTGGAGAAGCTGGATGCGGACCCGGTGCGCTGCCTGGACCCGGACGCGTCGAAGGCGATGGTCGCGGAGATCGACCAGGCCCACAAGGACGGCGACACCCTGGGCGGCGTGGTGGAGGTGCTGGCGTACGGACTTCCCGTCGGCCTCGGCTCG
The DNA here is from genome assembly GCF_026339935.1 of Streptomyces sp. NBC_01551. NCBI lineage: Bacteria > Bacillati > Actinomycetota > Actinomycetes > Kitasatosporales > Streptomycetaceae > Streptomyces > Streptomyces sp. NBC_01551. The sequence goes on along the minus strand of NZ_JAPEPX010000001.1, from coordinate 3,359,285 downwards.
CACGTCCACTGGGACCGACGGCTGGACGCCCGGCTGGCCGCTGCGCTGATGGGCATCCAGGCGATCAAGGGCGTCGAGGTCGGCGACGGCTTCGAGCTGGCCCGCGTACCGGGTTCGCAGGCGCACGACGAGATCGTCGCGACGGACGAGGGCATCAAGCGCACCTCCGGCCGCTCTGGTGGCACCGAGGGCGGACTCACCACGGGCGAACTGCTGCGCGTGCGCGCCGCGATGAAGCCGATCGCCACCGTCCCCAAGGCCCTCGCCACGGTCGACGTGGCGACCGGCGAGGCGGCGGCCGCGCACCACCAGCGCTCCGACGTGTGCGCCGTCCCGGCCGCCGGCATCGTCGCCGAGGCCATGGTGGCCCTGGTCCTCGCGGACGCCGTGATCGAGAAGTTCGGCGGCGACTCGGTCGCCGAGACCCGCCGCAACGTCCGGTCCTACCTCGACCACCTGCGCATCCGATGAGCGGCGGCCCGCTGATCGTCCTGGTCGGACCGATGGGCGTCGGCAAGTCCACGGTGGGCGCGCTGCTCGCCGAGCGGCTCGGCGTCCCCTTCCTCGACACCGACCAGGACGTGGTGCACCGCACCGGCCGCTCGGTCGCGGAGATCATCACCGAGGACGGCGAACCGCGCTTCCGCGAGCTGGAGCACGAGGCGGTGGCCCGCGCCGCCGCCGGCTTCGACGGGGTCCTCGCGCTCGGCGGCGGCGCCGTCGGGCACCCGGGCAGCCGCGCCCTGCTGGCCGGGCTCCCGGTGGTCTTCCTCGACGTGGACGTCGCGGAGGCCATGCGGCGGATCGGCCTGGACACCGGCCGCCCACTGCTGGCGAGCGACCCGGTGCGGCGCTGGCAGGAGCTCCAGGACGAGCGCCGCGCCCTGTACCTGGAGGTCGCGCGGTTCGTCGTACGGACGGACGGCCGCACCCCCGAGCAGGTCGCGGGGACGGTCGCCGGGGCCATGGGAGTGGACACCGAGCGAGGAGTGACGGCATGACCGGGCCCACCGAGGAGAACACGACACGCATCCGGGTCGGCGGCAGCGAGGGCACCGAGCCCTACGAGGTGCTCGTCGGCCGGGGCGTCCTGGCCGATCCGGCCGAACTGCACCGGCTGATCGGGCCGCGCGCCCACCGCGTGGCCGTGCTCCACCCCGAGGCGCTGGCCGGCACCGCCGACGCGCTGCGCGCCCGGGCCGAGGAGCTCGGCTACGAGGCGATCGCCCTGCGGGTCCCGGACGCCGAGGCGGCGAAGACCGCCGCGGTGGCGGCCCAGTGCTGGGAGGCGCTCGGCCGCGCCGGGTTCACCCGTACCGATGTGGTGATCGGCGTCGGCGGCGGCGCCACCACCGACCTGGCGGGCTTCGTCGCGGCCTCGTGGCTGCGCGGGGTGCGCTGGATCGCCGTCCCGACGACCGTGCTGGCCATGGTCGACGCGGCGGTCGGCGGCAAGACCGGCATCAACACCGCCGAGGGCAAGAACCTCGTCGGCGCCTTCCACCCCCCGGCGGGCGTGCTCTGCGACCTCGCGGCGCTGGACACCCTCCCCGAGGACGACCACGTCAGCGGGCTCGCGGAGGTCATCAAGGCCGGTTTCATCGCAGACCCGGTGATCCTCGACCTGATCGAGGCCGACCCGGCCGGCGCGCGCACGCCCGCCGGGCCCCACCTGGCCGAGCTGATCGTGCGGTCCATCCGGGTCAAGGCCGAGGTCGTCTCCGGCGACCTCAAGGAGTCCGGGCTCCGCGAGATCCTCAACTACGGCCACACCCTCGCGCACGCCGTCGAGAAGAACGAGCGCTACTCCTGGCGGCACGGCGAGGCCGTCGCCGTCGGCCTGGTCTTCGCCGCCGAACTCGCCCGCCTGGACGGCCGGTTGTCGGCCCAGGAGGTCAAGCGGCACCGCGCCGTCCTGACCTCCGTGGGCCTGCCCACCGGCTACCGGGGCGACCGCTGGCGCGAGCTGCTGGGCACGATGCGGCTGGACAAGAAGGCACGCGGCGCCACCCTCCGCTTCATCGTCCTCGACGGGATCGGCCGCCCCACCGTCCTCGCGGACCCGGCGCCCGGGCTGCTGGAGGCCGCGTACGCGGCCATCGCCACCTCGCCCGCCGGCACGGCGCGGGCCGGCGCCGCCCGGCCGGTGCTCGTCCTCAACGGCCCCAACCTGGGCCGGCTCGGCTCGCGCGAACCGGGGATCTACGGGACCACCACGTACGCCGGGCTCGTCGAGGAGTGCCGGGCCCTGGGCAAGGAACTCGGGCTCGACGTGGACGTGCGCCAGACCGACGACGAGGGGCAGCTGGTGCGCTGGCTCCACGAGGCCGCCGACCGCGAGCTGCCCGTCGTACTGAACCCGGCGGCCTTCACCCACTACTCGTACGCGGTCCGGGACGCGGTGGCGCAGCGCACGGCCCCGCTGATCGAGGTCCACCTCTCCCAGCCGCACGCCCGCGAGGCGTTCCGGCACCACTCGGTGGTCTCCGCCGTCGCCAGCGGCACCGTCGCCGGGCTGGGCATCGGGTCGTACCGGCTGGCCCTGCACGCGATCGCCGCCGGCTGACACCCGCGCGCGCCCGTGCGCACCCCCAGGCACCCCCGGGTGCACTCACCGCAGGAGAACAGGCTATGACGGCAGTACAGTTCGGCATCTTCACGATCGGGGACGTCACGGTCGATCCGGTCAGCGGCCGCAGGCCGACCGAGAACGAGCGCATTCGCATGATGACCGCGATGGCCCTGAAGGCGGAGGAGGTCGGACTCGACGTCTTCGCGACCGGCGAGCACCACAACCCGCCGTTCGTGCCCTCGGCCCCGCCGGTGCTGCTCGCGAACATCGCGGCGCGCACGCAGAGGCTGCTCCTCTCCACCTCCACGACGCTGATCACCACCAACGACCCGGTGAAGGTCGCCGAGGACTACGCGCTGCTCCAGCACCTGGCCGAGGGCCGGCTGGACCTGATGACGGGCCGCGGCAACACCCCGTCCGTCTACCCGTGGTTCGGCCAGGACCACCGCGACGCGATCCCGCTCGCCGCCGAGAACTACGGGCTCCTCCACACCCTGTGGAGGAGGGAGCGGGTGACCTGGCAGGGCGAGTTCCGCACGCCGCTCCAGAACTTCACGTCCACGCCGCGCCCGCTGGACGGCGTGCCGCCGTTCGTCTGGCACGGCTCCGTGCGCTCGCCGGAGGTCGCCGAGAAGGCCGCCTTCTACGGGGACGGGTTCTTCGTCAACAACATCTTCGCGCCCACCGGCCACTACAAGCCGCTCGTCGAGTACTACCGGGAGCGGTTCGCGCACCACGGGCACGGCACCCCGGAGCAGGCGATCGTGGGCCTGGGCGGCCAGACGTTCATCAAGCCCCGCTCGCAGGACGCGATCAACGGGTTCCGCCCGTACTACAACAACTCCCCCGTCTACGGGGGCGGTCCCGCCCTGGAGGACGTCGCCGCGCGGACGCCGCTGACCGTCGGCAGTCCGCAGCACGCCATCGAGAAGACGCTGGAGTTCCGGGAGATCTACGGGGACTACCAGCGCCAGCTGTTCCACGTGGACCACGGCGGGATGCCGCTGGAGGCCGCGCTGGAGCAGATCGAGATCCTGGGCACCGAGGTGGTGCCGGTGCTGCGCAAGGAGATGGAGTCCGTGCGCCGCCCCGGCGTCCCCGACGCCCCCGTCCACCCGGCGGTGGCACGGGACTGAGGCCCCGGCTTCGGGCCGGTCCGGGTGCCGGGGGGCATCCGGACCGGCCCGAGCCGGCGGTCAGGAGAGGTCAGGAGAGCAGCTTCTGCTTGGCCTGCTGGAACTCCTCCTCGGTGAGCACGCCCTTGGCCTTGAGCTCCGAGAGCCGCTCCAGGTCGTCGGCCGCGGTGCCCGTCTTGGCCGTCTCCCGGATGTAGGAGTTGAAGGCCTGCTGCTGTTCCTGCGCGTGCTTGAACTCCCGCTTGCCCATGTCCCGGCCCCGGGCGATCACGTAGACCAGAGCGCCGAGGAACGGGATGAGGATGATGAACAGGAGCCAGAGGGCCTTGAGCCAGCCGTTCATCTCGTGGTCCCGGAAGATGTCCACGATGATCCGGAACAGCAGGATCAACCACAGAACCCAGAGGAAGATCCACATCACGGTCCAGAACGCACCCAGTACCGGGTAGTCGTAGGCCAGGTTGACCGAACCATTCATCGCTGCACTCCTGCCGCTCGTTTCCTCGCTTGGGTGTCAGCCGACGTGATCACCATGGCAGCGAGCCCCCAAGATCGCCACTGGGAGCCGGACCGCCGTGACACGCCCCCCCCGTACGCCCCACCACCCCCACCGACGGCCCCAGCCTCTTGCGCCACTCCGCGGAAGCATTCCGTTAAATAGGCTCTGACCTGCGCGAACACGGACCGCACCGGACTGCGTACGGAACGCCCCCGGGTACGGCGCGGCGCGGCCGGGTATATCCCCCAGGACAGCGCAACGACGGCCCCACGGCCGGGACCCTCCGCCGGAGGAGCGCAGAGCGATGAACCGTACAGACCTCACAGCCGTCGACACGCAGGAGGCCAGGGCCCTCTCCACCGCCCTGTTCACCCGCCTCGCGCAGCTGCACGAGGGCACCGCGGAGTACTCGTACGTCCGCAACACCCTCGTCGAGCTCAACCTGAGCCTGGTGCGCTACGCCGCCCGCAGGTTCCGCGCCCGCAGCGAGCCGATGGAGGACATCGTCCAGGTCGGGACGATCGGCCTGATCAAGGCCATCAACCGGTTCGACCCCGGCCGCGGGGTGGAATTCACGACCTTCGCGATGCCCACCATCACCGGCGAGATCAAGAGGTTCTTCCGCGACACCAGCTGGGCCGTCAAGGTCCCCCGCAGACTCCAGGAGCTGCGGATCGACGCCGCCAAGGCGCACGACGCCCTGGAGCAGGACCTCGGCCGCCCGCCCTCGGACACCGAGCTGGCCGGCCGGCTGCACGTGAGCCCCGAGGAACTCGCCGAGGGGCAGAAGGCGGCGCACGGGTACTCGGCGCGTTCCCTGGACGCACCGGCCCAGGACGACGGCGACCTCGCCTCCTACGCGGGCGCGCCCGCCATCGGCGAGGAGGAGCCCGCGTACGACAAGATCGAGTGCCTGGAGTCCCTCAAGCCGATCCTGGCCGAACTGCCGGACCGCGAACGCACCCTGCTCTCGCTGCGGTTCGGGCAGGAGCTGACGCAGGCCGAGATCGGCGACCGGCTGGGCCTGTCCCAGATGCACGTCTCCCGGCTGCTCAACCGCACCCTGGCCCGGCTGCGCACCGGCCTGCTCACCGATCCGGAACACGAGGACGCGGACGAGCACGTCACGGAAACGGCCTGACGGGCGCGGGGGGCGGGGGCCGGGGCCGGGGGCTCACCAGCGGGGGCGGCCGGCGCGTCGTCCGAGTGCGCGGGCCCTCCCCGCGGCTCCCCTGTGGCCGCGGGGAGAAGCCGGCGCGACTCCTTCGCGACGCTAGGACGGCCGGATCCGTCCCGCCAACCGGGATCCCCGGATCCGTCAGGTCGCCGCGCGGCCCGGCCGCCCCGGCGTCCACATGCTGGACAATTACCCTCAGGATATGAACGCAGAAGCCGCTGACGCCCTCGCCGCCGTCAAAGACGCCGACCGCAAGCACGTCTTCCACTCCTGGTCGGCTCAGGAGCTCATCGACCCGCTCGCCGTGGCCGGGGCCGAGGGCTCGTACTTCTGGGACTACGAGGGCAAGCGCTACCTCGATTTCTCCAGCGCCCTCGTCTACACGAACATCGGCTACCAGCACCCCAAGGTGGCCGCGGCCATCGCGGAGCAGGCCGCCAAGCTGTGCACCGTCGCCCCCGGCTTCGCCGTGGACGTCCGCTCCGAGGCCGCCCGTCTGATCGCCGAGCGCACCCCCGGCGACCTGGACAAGATCTTCTTCACCAACGCCGGCGCCGAGGCCGTCGAGAACGCCGTCCGCATGGCGCGCCTGCACACCGGCCGTCCCAAGGTGCTGTCCACGTACCGCTCGTACCACGGCGCCACCTCCACCGCGATCAACCTGACCGGTGACGCCCGCCGCTTCGGCAACGACACCGCGACCGCCGGGGTCGTGCACTTCTGGGGCCCGTACCTCTACCGCTCGCCCTTCCACTCGGCCAACGAAGCCGAGGAATGCGCCCGCGCCCTGCGCCACCTCGAGGACACCATCGTCTTCGAGGGCCCGCAGTCCATCGCCGCGATCATCCTGGAGACCGTCGGCGGCGCTCCCGGCGTGCTCGTGCCGCCGGCCGGCTACCTCGCCGGGGTCCGCGAACTCTGCGACCGCTTCGGGATCGTCTTCGTCCTGGACGAGATCATGGTCGGCTTCGGGCGGACCGGCACCTGGTTCGCCGCCGACAACTGGGAGGTCACCCCCGACCTCATCTGCTTCGCCAAGGGCGTGACCAGCGGATACGTCCCGCTCGGCGGCGTCGCCATCTCGGCCGCCATCGCCGAGACCTTCGCCCGGCGGCCCTACCCGGGCGGGCTGACGTACTCCGGGCACGTGCTGGCCTGCGCGGCCGCCGTCGCGACGATCAACGTCATGGAGGAGGAGGGCATCGTCGCCCAGTCCGCCCGCACCGGCGCGGAACTGCTGGGCCCGGGCCTGCGCGCGCTCGCCGAGCGCCACCCCTCGGTCGGCGAGGTCCGGGGGCTCGGCACCTTCTGGGCACTGGAACTCGTACGGAGCCGGGGGACGGGCGAGCCGCTCGTCCCGTACAACGCGGCGGGCGCCGACAACGCGCCGATGGCCGAGTTCGCGGCGGCCTGCAAGAAGGGCGGCCTGTGGCCGCTGGTCGCCGGCAACCGCCTCCACGTCGCCCCGGCCTGCAACATCACGCCGGAGGACGTCGCCAAGGGCCTCGCGATCCTCGACGAGGCCCTGACGGTCGCGGACGCGCACGCGCTCTGACCTGTATGAACGCACCGTCACCCAATCCGTGGGTGCCCGTCTTGGACGTTCCGCTCCATTCCGAACACCACGTGAACGTGCTGGAATCCGAGAGAGCACCTACGGACCGGGATGCACGTCAGTCCCGGGGCGGTCCTCCGTGACCGAACGGCGGGGAGCGGGCCGACCGCTGGACGCCGGGCGTACGGGATCCAGTCAGTCGGACTCCGTGTACCCGAAGGAAGACAGCCATGAGCAAGCACGTCCTGGCCCAGAACCAGTACGGCAAGGCCGAGAACCGCATCGTCAAGGTCACCCGCAAGGGCAACGACGGTTCCTGGCACGAGATCCGCGACCTCAACGTCTCCGTCGCCCTGCGCGGTGAGTTCCGCGACGTGCACCTGACCGGCGACAACGCCAACTGCCTGCCGACCGACACCACCAAGAACACGGTGTACGCCTTCGGCAAGGAGCACGGCATCGACTCGCCCGAGGCCTTCGGCATCCTGCTCGCCAAGCACTTCGTCTCCTCGCAGCAGCCGATCCGCGAGGCGCAGATCCGCATCGAGGAGTACGTCTGGGACCGCATCCCGGTCCCCACGCGCAAGGAGCAGCACTCCTTCGTCCGCAAGGGACAGGAGGTGCGCACCGCGCAGATCACCTACAGCGAGACGACCGGCCTCCAGGTCATCTCGGGGCTGAAGGACCTGACCGTGATGAACTCGACGAACTCCGAGTTCCACGGGTACATCAAGGACAAGTACACGACGCTCCAGGAGGCGTACGACCGCATCCTGGCGACCAAGGTCACCGCGCGCTGGGCGCACTCGGCGCTCGCCGCCGACGACTCCTCGTACGACTGGGACCAGGCGTACAAGAAGGTCCGCAAGAACATGCTGGAGGCGTTCGCGGAGACCTACTCCTACTCGCTCCAGCAGACCCTGAACCAGATGGCCGAGCGGGTGCTCGACCACTGCCCCAAGGTCAACGAGGTGCGCCTCAACCTGCCCAACAAGCACCACTTCCTCGTGGACCTGGAGCCCTTCGGCCTCAAGAACGACAACGAGGTGTACTTCGCGGCGGACCGGATGTACGGCCTGATCGAGGGCACCGTCCACCGCGACGGCGTGCGGCCGGTGATCGCGACGAGCGACTGGATCGTGGCCTAGGGAGTGTCGTCACAGCAGCGCCGGCCGCCTCACAGCTCCGGCTGTCCCAACTCCGGCTGTCCTACGAGGAGGTTCCACCGGCCGGCGCGCCCGCTGAGCGTGGTCACCGTCCCGGGCCGTACGTCGAGCCGCCAGAAGGCCGCCGCCGGCAGCTCCAGGGCGTGCACCACGGCCGCCCGTACGACGGCCTGCTCGACCACGACGCGGTGCGTGCCGGGGGCCAGCCCGGCCAGGTGCGCGCCGACCCGCGCGATCAGCGCGGCCGACGACTCCCCGCCCGGCGGCGCGTACGAGGGGTCCGTGAGCCAGCGCCGGACCGCCGCCGGGTCCTCGGACGCCACCTCCTCCAGGGTCCGGCCGGCCCAGGCACCGGTGTCCGGGCCGCGCAGCCCGTCGTGGCCCGGACACGGCTCCCCGTACCCGAACCGCCCCTCGCGGGCGGCGGGGCCGAGCGGCGGGGTGACGAGACGGACGCGCACGGAGGACGGACCCGGGGGTGGCGGTGCCGTCGGGGACTTCGAGGGCATCGGGGGCGTCGGGTTCGGGGATGACGGCGAGGACATGGGGGGAGCGTAGAGGGCGCGCGAAGGGCGCGCCCACGGCGTGAGACAGCGGACACACGCCGTGGTGTTCAAGCCATGCGCGCGGTACGGTCTCGGACGACATGACGAAGGCATGACGGAAGCACCGGTGAAACTCCGGCACGGTCGCGCCACTGTGAAACCTCCTGCACGCTGGGTAGAGAGGCAAGTCAGACCCGCCACCTTCGTCAAGAGCACCACTGACCGGGACGCGTGTTCCCTCTGGAGGTTCTGCCATGGCCCACTCCGCCGTGCCCACGACGGCTCCCGCCGCCATCGCCCCGATTTCCCTCTCCGCCCTCACCCCGTGGGCCGTCTTCGCCGCCGTCCTGACGCTGGTCCTGCTGTACTTCGTCGGCGTCGAGCAGGGCGCCACCGCGGTCTTCCAGGGCGAGACCATCCACGAGTGGCTGCACGACGGCCGCCACCTGCTCGGCTTCCCTTGCCACTGATCTCGCTCACGATCTCCCCGAGGGAAACCGAAAAGTGAACACCATTTCCCCCCGCGTACTGCTGGTGCGCGGCATGCTGGCCGGCCTGCTGGCCGGTGTCGCCGCGTTCCTCGTGGCGTATCTGCTGGGCGAGTCCAAGGTCGACGCTGCCATCGCGATCGAGGAGGCGGCCGCGGCCGTCGGCGGGCACGACCACGGCGAGGAGGCCCCGGTCAGCCGGGCCCTCCAGGCCACGGCCGGCCTCGGTACGGGCGTCCTGCTCTACGGCGTCGCGCTCGGCGGCATCGCCGCGCTCGTCTTCTGCTACGCCCTGGGCCGGATCGGCCGCTTCGGCCCGCGGGCCACGGCCGCCCTGGTAACCGGCGCCCTGTTCGTCACCGTCACGCTGGTGCCGTTCTTCAAGTACCCCGCCAACCCGCCGGCCGTGGGCGACCCGGACACGGCGACCCGGCGCACCGTCCTCTACCTGCTGATGATCGCCCTGAGCGTGCTGCTCGCCTCGGGCGCCCTGATCCTGGGCCGCCGCCTCGCCCCCAAGACGGGCAACTGGAACGCCTCGGTCATCGCGGCGCTCGCGTTCATCGCGGTGATCGGCGTCGCGTACGCGTTCCTGCCCGGCATCAACGAGGTCCCGGCTGACTTCCCGGCCGTCCTCATCTGGCAGTTCCGGCTCGCGTCCCTGGCCATCCAGGCCGCGCTCTGGACGACTTTCGGCCTCGCCTTCGGTTATCTAGCCGAACGTGCTCTTGTGCCCGGTGGCACCGCCAAGGAGGCTGTGCAGCCGACGGGTTGACGACAAGGGGCCGGAGCAGATGCAGACCGAGATCTCCGCATGGCGAGGCTGGACGGGCGCTGCCCCCTTCTGGCTGAACTCGGTCCTCCTGCTCCTGGCCCCTTTCACCGCCGCCACCCTGATCGCCCAGATCGGCGTCGTGGCGGCCCTGGCCGCACTCGGCGGCCTGGCCCGCCACCTCTGGTTCGGCGACTACGGCCACCCCGCGATGCACCTCGCCGCCGCCCTGATGGGGGCGGCCACGGTCGCCGTCGTCGTGGTGTGACGCCCACTCCCCTCAAGTGCCCTTGAACCGACCGCCCTCCCGCGACCGGCGAGAATGAGGGTTTCGGGCGATGTTCAGGGGCTGGTGTGGCGGCAGGGCAGGAGATACCCGAGGAGTACGTGGCGGGCTTCGTCCGGATCCTCGACTCGGTGGCGGCGACCGGCCGGCGGGCAGGGCGGGACGAACTCGACGACCGGCGCGCCTGCGGCGAGAAGGCCGCCGAGGCCGGATACGGGCTCCGCGCCCTGGTCGGCGCGCACCTCGCCGCGACCCGGGCGGCGCTCGGCGGGCGGATCACCCCCGACCACGTGATGGCCGCGGTGGAACAGGCCGTCGACGCCTTCGCCGAGGGCCACGAGCGGGCCCAGCGGCTGGCGGTGCGCCAGGAGGAGGCGGCCCGGCGGGAGTTCATCGACGACCTGCTGCTCGGCCGCAGCGACCTCGGCCGGCTCAGCGAACGCGCGGCCCGCTTCGGCCTGCACCTGGCGCACGCCCACGCGGTGGCCGTCGCGCGCGGACCGGAGCCGTACGAGGACACCGGCCGGGCCATCCGGCGCGTGGAGACGGCGCTGACCGGGCTGTTCGGCGACCGGTCGGTGCTCCTCGCCACCAAGGACGGGCTGCTCATCTGCGTCGCCTCGGGCGACCAGGATGACGTGCTGCGCGCCTTCGCGAAGCAGGCGTACGCGGCGGCCGGCGAACGCGGGCTCATCGCGATCGGCCGCCCGCACCCCGGCGCGGGCGGGGTGGTCACCTCGTACGAGGAAGCCCGCGGCGCCCTCGACCTCGCGGACCGGCTGGGGTTCGAGGGACCCGTGCTGCGCGCCGCCGACCTGCTGGTCTTCCCGGTACTGGCCCGGGACCGGGCCGCGATGGCCGATCTGGTGCTGAGCGTGCTGGGGCCGCTGCGCGCCGGACGCGGCGGGGCCCGCCCGCTGCTGGACACCCTGACCGCGTACTTCGACTCCGGTTGCGTCGGCGCCGAGGCGGCCCGGCGGCTGAACCTGAGCGTGCGGGCCCTGACGTACCGGCTGGAGCGCATCCACCGGCTGACGGGGACCGATCCGGGCGACCCCGTGCAGCGCTACACCCTCCAGACCGCGGTGATCGGCGCCCGCCTGCTGGACTGGCCCGAGCGCCCGTTGTAGCCGCCCCTCACCCGTTCGGCGGTACGCCCGCGATCCCTCGGGGCGGCACGCTCACACCCGCCGCGACCTGCCGAGACGTCGGACGCCGGGTACGACACACCGGTGACGTCCCCTCGGTCCCACGCGTTTGCCGATGTGCGGATGGGCAGAGGACGGTCCACTGCTCACAGGACCCGGCCGCCCGGGCCGGACGACCAGGAGGGAATGCCATGCCCCGCGCCAAGTGGGTCGTCGGTGGGCTGACGGTCACTCTGCTCTGCACCGGTGTAGGGATGTTGCGCGGCACGGAGGGAGCCGCGCCCACGGCCACCACCGCCGACGCGCTCCCCTCGCACGCGCTGGGCCTGTCCGGGCACCGGCGACTGGTCCGGCAGTTCGAGCAGGCCGGCGAGCACGCCCCCGGCAAGGGGGCCGGGCCCGCGCGGAGCGGGATCGCACCCCTGCGCTCGGCGCGGCCCCTGCGGTTGCGGATCCCGAGCCTGGGCGTGGACGTACCGCTGACCGGAACCGGAACCGGGGCCGGAGCGGGAGCCGGAGCGGGGACCGGAGCAGGGGCCGGTACCGGGGCCGGGGAGGCGGCGCTCGCGGAGGGGTCCGGCGTCATCTGGGACGCCGCCGGCCCGACGCCGGGAGCGGCCGGCATCGCCGTCGTCACCGGCAACGGGCTGCACCTCGCCGGGCTGCGACGCGGGGACACCATCGAGATCGCCCGCGCGGATCACCGTACGGCCGTGTTCACCGTGGAGCGCGTCTCGCCCGCCGGTGTCCCGGGTGCCCAGGCGGATCCGGGCGGGCCCGCTTCCGCGCCGGTGTCCTCGTCCCGGTCCCGGTCCAGGTCCGCGCCAGGTCAGCGGCGGGCCGGGCTGCGGCTGCTCGGCGGCGAGAGCGCCGTGCTGGCGCGGCTCACCGGCCGTCACCGCACCGGCTGACGGCGCGGTGCGCGGCGTCCCGCTGTCAGCCGAGGGGGGTGTCTTCCTCCCCCGGTCGGGGGACGAACACGGCCCGGGCGGCAAGTCCTGCGGCGCGGCGGGGCACAGAGCGGGCATGAGCGGCGCGCGGTATGCCCGGCAGACCCGGGCGGTGATGGCGAAGGCCCTGACGGTGGCCTGTGTCGTGCTGCTCTGCGTCTTCGGTGCCGGACCCGCCGCCACGACGGTCGCGGACTCCCGTCCGGCCTCCTCCACCGCCCCGGCCGAGCCCACCGAGAGCCCCTCCGATCCCGCCGCGGACCCCGAAGTGCGGGCCGCCGTACGGACGGTCGCGCGGGTGCTTCCGGGTGCGCGGCAACTGCCGCGGGCGGTGTTTCACGTGAAACACCCGAACGGGCCCACGCGGGTGGCCTCGTTCGGGACGGCCGAACCGGCGCTGTCCGGGCGGACGGTGCGGAGTGTGGTCCTGCGCTGCTGAGCGGGCCGAGCAGCAGCGCGCACCCCCCACACCCCCCTCGAACACGTGAGGTTCCGCCATGCCCATCGACCCGTACGCCGCCCTGAACGCGATGATCCGCGCCGAGGCCGCCCGCTTCACCCCGCAGGTCCGCAAGGCCGAAGCCCCGGCGGCGAACACCCCGGCCGCCCGCGAGTGCGAGCCGGGTGCCGACTCCAACGCCGAGTCCGGCTCGTCCGAGACGAGCGAACGCCGCCAGACCGCCCCCGCCGACTCGGCCGCGTAACCGCACACCGGGGCGGGAACCGGCCGCACGCCTCGGGCGTACGCCGGTTCCCGCCCGCCGGCGGTACGGAGCGGGCCCGGTCAGGGCTCGCGCGTGTGGAACCGGTAAAAGGCTCCCGCTCCGACGGCGGCGCCGACCACGAGGCCCATCGTGACGGAGCGGAGGATGGACTGCCCGGTGAGGCTGTACAGGTAGCCCATGGCGACGCCTCCGAAGGCTCCGTACGCGGCGGCGCGCAGCTCCGCGAGCATTTTGGTGCCCATCCGGTCGAGGCCGAACAGGCAGGCGGCGAAGAGCACGCCGCACAGGATGCCGTAGAAGACGTTGGCCACGGTGACCGGACCCTTGTCGCGCTCGAGGAAGGCGGCCCAGAGCCCGTAGAAGAGTCCGAGGACCAGCGGGCCCGCGAAGGAGAAGACGTTCACGTGCTTCGCGTTGTCCGTCAACGACTGCCGGTACCGCTGCGAGGCGGTGGGTGCCGCATGTGCCATGACGGGCTCCTCTCTCCCAGCCTCAAGAGCACACCCGTCGCCCCCGACCGGCAACTGGATCATCCCCCTGGCCCGCCGGGTCCGGGGGCGACGCGGGGGCGGGACGGAGCGAGGCGGGGGCGGGATTGGGCGAGGCGGGGGCGCGCCGGGGCGCCACCCGCCCGCAGCAACACCGCTCGCGCCCGGCGCCCGGCCGCCTTTCCCTGGTGACGTGCGCACCTTCCTGTCGGCGGTACTCATCACGCTCGTGGCCCTCCTCGTGCCCGCGAGCGCCGTCGCGTACTGGGCCGACCGTGAGCTGGGAAACGCCGACCGCTACACCGCCGCCATGGCCCCGCTCGCCGGGAACCCGGCCGTGCAGGGCGTCGTCGTCACCCAGGTCACCCGCGGGCTCTCCGGGCAGATCGACGCGGGCCCCTTCCAGGGCGGGGTGGACGCCCTGCTCGGCGAGGCCCTGCGCTCCTTCGCCGGGACGCCCGCCTACCGCACCGCCTGGGACGCGGCCAACCGCGCCGCGCACGCCGCGTTCCTCAACGCGCTCACCACCGGCCACGGGGACGCCGTCAGCATCGACCTCGCGCCCGTCATAGCCCAGGTCAAGGGGGAGCTCGTCGCCGACGAGGTGCCCTTCGCCGACCGCATCCCGGTGAGCCACCTCTCGGTCAAGGTCATGGAGTACGACGACCTCGGCGCGCTCCGGAAGGGTTTCCGCATGCTCCAGGTCTCCGGTGTCTGGCTTCCCGCGCTGACCGTGGTGCTGGCCGCGGCGGCGATCGCCGTCGCCGTCCGGCGCCGCCGGGCCGTGATCGCCACCGGGCTCGGCGTCGCCGCCGGCGCCGTCCTGCTGTGGATCGCGGTGTACGTGTGCCGCCGGCTCACCCTCGACGACCTGCCGGCCGACATCGATCCGCGGGCGGCCGAGGCGGTGTACGACGCCCTGACCGCGTTCCTGCGCACCACCGCCTGGGTGATCCTCGCCATCGGCCTCGCGGCCGCCCTTGCCGCATGGGTTGTCGGCCGGGTGCGCCGCACCCCATAAGCTCGGAACGTACCGAGAACTCCGCACTACACCCCAGAAGAACCGATTCGCGAGCGGCGGCACGGAAACGGGAATGACCACCGAACGACGCACCGAGCACATACCGTCCGGGCGACCCCGGCACCCCGCACTCGCCCCGCCCGCCTGGCTCCTCAAAGGACTGCGGCCGAGCAGTGCCCCGGTCCCGTGGGCGGCCGCGGCGCGGGCCGGCATCGCGCTGGCCGCCCCGCTGGCCGTCGGCTTCGCCCTGGACGAGCCCGAGTACGGGGCGCTCGTCTCCATGGGCGCCCTGTCCGGGGTGATCGGCGACACCGCCGACGCCTACCGGATGCGGGTCCTGAACATCGCCGTGCCGCAGCTCTTCGGCGCGGTCGGCGTCGCCCTCGGCACCCTGGTGTTCGGCCACGGCTGGGTCGCCGTCGGTGTCCTCACCCTGGTCGCCCTCGTCTCCGGGATGATCTCCTCGATCGGCACGGTCGCCTCCGTGTCCGGGCTGCTGCTCCTGCTCAACGCCGTCGTCGGCGCCGGGCTGCCGCTGCCGCGGCCCTGGTGGACCGCGCCGCTGCTGCTCGGCGCGGGCGGCCTGTTCGTCCTCGCGCTGAGCCTGCTGGGCTGGCCGCTGCGCGGCAGACAGCCCGAGCGGGCCGCCGTCGCCGCCACCTACCGGGCACTCGCCGACACCCTGGCGGCCGCCGGCGGCCCCGGGTACGAGGAGTGTCGCCAACAGGTCACCCACGCCCTCAACCAGGCCTACGACCTGGTGCTCGGCCGCCGCGCCCGGGTGCACGGCCGCAGCCCGTCCCTGGTGCGGATGCTGGCCCAGCTCAACGTGGTGATCCCGCTGGTGGAGGCCGCGCCCGCCGCGCACCTGCGGGGCCGGCCGCTGCCGCCGCAGATCCCGGCCGCGGTGCGGGAGCTGGCGGTGGCCGTGGAGGAGGGCCGCACCGGGACGCCCGCGCTGTCGCTGCCCCCGGCGCACAGCCCGTCCGAGCGCGCCATCGACGCCGCGCTGCGGCACGCCGCGACCATCGTGCTGCTGCCCGAGCCGGACCTGCACAACGTGGACGACCGGCTCGGCCGGCCCGCCGCGCTGGGGGTGCGGGCCCGGCGGGCCGTGCGCGACATGATGCTGTCCGGGGCGTCCTGGCGGTACGGGCTGCGGCTCGCGCTGTGCATCGGGCTGGCGCAGATCCTGGTCTCGGTGGTGGAGCTCGAACGGTCCTACTGGGTGGCGCTGACGGTCACCTTCGTCCTCAAGCCCGACTTCGGCTCGGTGTTCTCGCGGGCCCTGCTGCGTGCGCTGGGCACGGCGGGCGGGCTGGTCGTCGCGGCCGCCGTCCTCGCCGAGGTGCCGCGCGGCTGGTGGGACGTCCCGGTGATGGTGGTGCTCGGCGCGCTGATCCCCGTGTTCTCCGTGAAGGGGTACGCCTTCCAGACCGCCGCGATCACCCCGGTGATCCTGCTGCTCTCGGACCAGCTCAACCACCAGGGCTTCGACCTGATCCGGCCCCGGCTGCTGGACAGTCTGATCGGCTGCGCCATCACCCTGATCGCGGGCTACCTGCTGTGGCCGGAAAGCTGGCGCACCCGGATCGGGGACCGGCTCGCCGACACCGTGGACGACGCCGCCCGGTACGTGGAGCGGGCGTTCGGCGGGGTGACCCCCGACACGGAGGGCGGACGGCAGGCGGCGCGGACGGCGCGGCTCCAGGCCCGGCGCCGGATCTACCGGGACCTGTCGGGCGTACGGAGCGAGTTCCAGCGGGCCCTGACCGAACCGCCCCCGACGGGGGCGCGGGCCGCCGCGTGGTGGCCGCTGGTGGTGGCCGTCGAGCGGATCGTGGACGCGACGACGGCCGCCCGGGTCCGGGTCAACCACGGGGCCGAGGCACCCGGCCCCGGCGAGGTGAGCGCCGCCGTCACCGAGCTGCACGGCCTGGCGGAAGGCGTGCGCAGCAGCCGGACCCCGGCAGCCGTCCGCACCCCGCCCGCGGGCGGCGGGGACGAGGACCCCGCCTCGGTGCTGGCCCCGGTGCGCCAGGAGATCGCGGCGGCCCGCGCGATCGCCGCCCCTTCCCCCGAACGGCCCTGAGCCCGGGCCCGCCGGCCCGGGGCGGGAGAGCATCGGTACATGCGGCACCCCCTGCCCCGCGTCCTGGCCGTACCGGCCCTCGCCGCCGCCCTCGCGGCGGCGGCCGGCTGCGCCGACGTCGAGGGGCTGCACAGCGAGGGCGACCTGGGCACGGTGCGCGCCCCGCAGACCCTGTGGAAGGACATTCACCCCGACCCGCCGCCCGCCGGCCAGCAACCGGGCACCGCCGCCGTGGTGCCGGGCCTGGACAAGGTGGCCGGCGGCAGCATGCGGGACGCGAACGCCCTGGAGGTCGTACGGGCCGACATCACCTCCTCCGCCGAGCAGGACGGCGGCACCGGGCGGCTGGTGGACCCCCGGGCGGTCCAGCGGCTCTCGCTCTGTACACAGACTGTGGACGGCGGTCCCGACTGCCCGGTGCGCCCCGCCGTCCTGCGGGACGTGACGGGCAACGGCAAGGAGGAGCTGATCACCGCCCTGGACCTCGACGGGCGGCTGAGCGAGCTGCGCGTCTACACCGTCCGCGACGACGGGGTGATCGCCCGGATCCTGTCCCGGCGGGCCGTACTGGAAGGCGTGGAGGTCGCCGCCGAGCACCTCGCGGTGCGCGAGCCGACCTCGAACCCGGAGCAGGTCGCCGTCTCCGACTACGTCTGGGACCCCGCGGCCGGAGTCATGAACCTCTCCCAGCTCACCCTCGACGCGTGCCACACCGACGGCCCCGACTCCTGCGCCCCGAGCACGGTCTGAGGAGGCGGCGGCGGATGCGGGTGATCAGCAGTCTGCGCTGGAAGATCGCCCTGACCACCACGGCGGTGTGCTGCGCGGTCGCGGCCGTGCTCGGGATCCTGGTGCACAACGTGGTGGCCCGGCAGATCGTCGGGGAGGTCCGCAAGGACGCCGACCGCGAACTGGACCACGCCCTCGGCCACTACCAGTACGGCACCACCCACGGCGACGTGAACTCCTCCCTGAACCCGCCCGACCTCCCGGAGCCGCTGAGCGCCCTCGTCGCGAAGGGACTGACCGGCAGCATGGTCGGCGAGCGGGCGGGCAAACCCGTGATGTGGGCCGCCGGGCCCGCCGACGACCGGGCCCTCGCCGTCTGGCTCCCCTACGAGAGCACCCGCGCCCGGCTGCGCGACATCGACACCGCCATCCTGGCGTCGTCGGTGCTCGCCGCCGGTGTGGTGGCACTGGCCGGCCTGTTCCTCGCCAACCAGATCAGCCGCCGCCTCGCCAGGACGGCCGCCGTGGCCCGCCGGATCAGCACCGGCGACCTCGACGCGCGCGTGGGCCTGCCGGAAGAGGGCCAGGACCCGCGCCGCCCGCCCTCCCGGGACGAGGTGCGGGACGTGGCACAGGCCCTCGACTCGATGGCCGCCTCGCTCCAGGGGCGGCTGGAGGCCGAGAAGCGCTTCACGGCGGACGTGGCGCACGAGCTGCGGACCCCGCTCACGGGATCCCTGGCCGCGGCGGCCCTGCTGCCGGAGGGCCGCCCCAAGGAGATGATCAACGACCGGCTCAAGGCGCTGCACCTGCTGACCGAGGACCTGTTGGAGATCTCCCGGCTGGAGTCCGGGGTCGAGCGGGCCGACCTGGCCCGCGTGGAACTCGGCCGGGCGGTGCGGCGAGCCGTCGAGGGCACCCGGCTGCCCGCATCCGTCGAGGTGCTGCGGGACGCGGTGGTGCTCACCGACCGGCGCCGCCTGGACCGCATCCTGGCCAACCTGCTGGTCAACGCCGACAAGCACGGCCGGCCGCCGATCGAGGTGACGGTTCAGGGCCCGGTCGTGGTGGTCCGCGACCACGGCCCCGGCTACCCGCCCGAGCTGATCGAGCAGGGACCGCAGCGCTTCCGTACCGGGGACCCGGGGCGCGGGCGCGGCCACGGACTGGGCCTGACCATCGTCGTCGGGCAGGCGGCGGTCCTGGACATCACCCTGACCTTCGCCAACGCCCCGGACGGGGGCGCGCTGACCACTCTCGGCCTCCCCGTCGGCCGTCTGACGGACGGCAGTTGAACGCCGACGGGCCATGTTTCACGTGAAACATCCACGTGGAACATGGCCCGCGGCCGTGGTTCAAGCGGTCAACTCGACTGCTCAGACACCGATGTTCTTGCCGTCCTTGCGCCACACGGACACGACCGCCGGGCGGACGATCTTGCCCGGACCGTCGGGCCACACCGACTGCGGCTTCTCGACGGACGCGCCGTCGATCTCACCCGGGTGCTGGACCGACACCAGGACGCGCTTGTCCTGGATCAGCGGGCCACAGGTCTCGGCGCCGCGCGGCACGGTCAGGAACTGCTTCAGCTCACCGCGGCGGTCACCGGCGGTCGCGACGCCGAACAGGCCGTCGTGCGAGCCGAGCTGGTTGCCGTCGGTGGAGATCCACAGGTTGCCGTGCGGGTCGAAGGCCACGTTGTCGGGGCAGGAGATCGGGCTGACCTTGTCCTTCGGGAAGCCCGCGAAGAAGGTGGCCGGGTCGCCCGGGTCACCGGCGACCAGGAAGAGCCGCCAGGCGAAGCCGTCGCCCGCCGGGTCGTCGAAGTTCTCGGCGAGCTCCAGGATCTGGCCGTGCTTGTTCAGGTTGCGCGGGTTGGGCTCGGTCGCGCCTTCCTTGCCGGCCTTGCCGCGGTCGGTGTTGTTGGTCAGCGCGATGTAGACGCGGCCCGTGCGCGGGGACGGCTCGACGTCCTCGGGGCGGTCCATCTTCGTGGCGCCCACCTTGTCGGCGGCCATGCGCGTGAAGACGTACACCTCCTCGGCGGTCATGCCCTCGACGTGCGAGACGTTGCCGGTGGCGAGCTTGATCCAGACGCCGGAGCCGTCGAACTGGCCGTCGGAGGGCAGCTTGCCCGAGCCGTCGATCTCGGCGGCCGGGGAGTCACCGGTGAGCTTGGCGACGTAGAGGGTGCCCTCGTCGAGCAGCGTGAGGTTGTGCTCCTTCGCGGCGCGCGAGTCGCCCTTCTTCATCTGCTTCGACGAGACGAACTTGTAGAAGTAGTCGAAGCGCTCGTCGTCGCCCATGTAGACGACCGGGCGGCCGTCCTCGGTCAGGCGGGGCTGCGCGGCCTCGTGCTTGAAGCGGCCGAGCGCGGTGCGCTTGCGCGGGGTGGAGTTCGGGTCGTACGGGTCGAGCTCGACGACCCAGCCGAAGCGGTGCGACTCGTTGGGCTCCTGCGCCACGTCGAAGCGCTTGTCGAACCGCTCCCACTTGCGCTCGGTGGCGCCGGTGGTCACGCCGTAGCGCTTCAGGCGGGCAGCCTGGGCCGGGTCGGTGACCTGGGCGGCGTTGCCGAAGTACTGGTTGAAGTTCTCCTCGCCGTGGAGGGTGGTGCCCCACGGGGTGGTGCCGCCGGCGCAGTTGTTCAGGGTGCCGAGCACCTTGGTGCCGGTGGAGTCGACCGAGGTCTTCAGCAGCGCGCTGCCGGCGGCCGGGCCGGTCATCTTGAACACGCTGGTCGCGGTCAGACGGCGGTTGAGCTGGTGGCGGGAGACCGCGGTCAGCTTGCCGCTGCGGTGGTCCTCCTGGACGACGACCACGGACAGGCCGTGCGCGGCCCAGGCGATCTCGACCTGCTCGCGGGTGGGGTTGGCCGGGTCGTAGGCCTTGAACATGAGGTTCTCGTCCGTGTACTCGTGGTTGGCCACGAGGATCTGGCGGCGCTCGTAGTCGTCGCCGTACGGGAGGAGGCTCAGGAAGTCGTTGTTGTAGCCGAACTGACCGGCCTGGGCGGCGGCGGTCTGCTTGTCGGCGTTGAACGCGGGGGCGCCCTTGACGATCGGCTCGCCCCAGCGGATGACCACGTTCTGCTCGTAGCCCTCGGGGATGGTGACCTGGTCGGCGGTGTTCGGCGCGACCGGCTTGAAGCGCAGGCCGCGGGCGCCGTCGGAGCCGGAACCGGAACCCTTCGCGGCGGTGGCGGGAGTGGCGTTGGCGGAGGTACTGTCACCACCGAGGGTGATCGCGGTACCGGCGGCGGAGGCGACCGTCACGACGGCGGCGGAGCGCAGCATGGAGCGGCGGGAGTAGGCGCGGGCTATGACATCGCCGGCGTACTCGTTGTCGCTGGTGTTGGGCACCTCGTGGAAGCAGGCGTCACCGCAGCGGTAGCGGCAGGTGAGGGCGGAACGGCCGCCACCATGCTGGTTGCCGATGAACGGCAGGAGCTTGCGCACGAGAGTCCTCCGAGTAGCTGCGTGGGCGCCGACAACGTGTCGGTACAAATCCAGCCGTGACGGTAGGCGGGGGTTGCGCCGATGCGGCGGCGCTGGGATGAACGACCGGTGAACCCGGCACGTCGGTGCGGAAGTTCGGGCCGGGGTTGTGCGTGTTTGGGCGCTGGGCGCCACGAAAGCCGACCCTGCCGAAGATCCAGCCACGGGGCCGATAACCTTACGTGTCCACTCTGGGCAGGGATCTACCGCGCAGTACGGACAAATTGACGCACGCACTCATGCGAAAGGCCTGGCCCATGGGTATTCGGAGCTTGTTGCGCAAGGTGTTCGGACGGTCTGCGGAGCCAGTACCGGAGACTACGGACGCCACTTCGGCGGCTGTCCCGAGCCAGGCGGAACGCACCCCAATGGAGGCGGCCCACGAACTGGTGGCTGCGTCCTTCGACAACCCGACGGTCCCGCCACAGTCCGCTCCGCGCGACCGTGAACCGGGCACCCTCCTGACCGCCCCCGCCCCGGACCCCACGGTCCCGGAAGCCCGCCGCCCTTCGCCTGCGGCGCCGCTCCCTACCCCCACCCCGGCCGATCCCGCGCCGCCGCAGGCACAGGCCGAGGCAGCAACGCCGCAGGCGGACACCGCCGCCCAGGCGGAGCCGGTAGCCGCTGAGGCCGCCGCGCCGCAGGCGCAGGAGGCGGACGCCGAGGCGGAGACAGTGGCCGCCGAGGCCGACGCATCAGCCGAGGTTGCCGCGCCGCAGGCGCAGGACGAGGCCACAACGCCGCAGGCGGACACCACCGCCCAGGCGGAACCCGCCACCGCGCCGGACGCCGACGCCCCGGCCGACGACCAGGACACCACCGCCGAAGCGGCGCCGGTAGCCGACGAGGCCGCCGCGCCGCAGGCGCAGGAGGCAGACGCCGAGGCCCCGGCCGACGACCAGGACACCGCCGCCGAGGCAGAGCCGGTAGCCGAGGAGGCCGCCGCGCCGCAGGCGCAGGAGGCGGACGCCGAGGCGGAGACAGTGGCCGCCGAGGCCGACGCATCAGCCGAGGTTGCCGCGCCGCAGGCGCAGGACGAGGCAGCGGCGCAGCCGCCCGCCGAGGCCACAACGCCGCAGGCGGAACCCGCCACCGCGCCGCAGGCCGAGGCCCCGGCCGACGACCAGGACACCACCGCCGAGGCAGAGCCGGTAGCCGACGAGGCCGCCGCGCCGCAGGCGCAGGAGGCGGACGCCGAGGCGGAGACAGTGGCCGCCGAGGCCGACGCATCAGCCGAGGTTGCCGCGCCGCAGGCGCAGGACGAGGCAGCAGCGGAGCCGCTGGCCCAGGCCGCCACGCCGCAGGCGGAACCCGCCACCGCGCCGCAGGCCGAGGCCCCGGCCGACGACCAGGACACCACCGCCCAGGCGGAGGCGGTGGCCGCCGAGGCCGACGCACCCGCGCCCGAGGCGGAGGCGGACGCCCCGGTCGCGGCGGAAGCCGACGGGCCCGCCAACGCGCTCGCCGCCGTGCGGCGCCAGGCGCCCGGGCTCGCCGCCGCGTACAAGGCGGCGGGGCAGGTGCTGCGGGGCAAGGGGAAGGCCGGGGCGCGGGCCAAGGTGTACCTCGTGCTGGACCGCTCCGGGTCGATGCGGCCGTTCTACAAGGACGGCAGCGCCCAGCACCTCGCCGACCACACCCTGGCCCTCGCCGCGCACCTCGACGCCGACGCGACCGTGCACACCGTGTTCTTCTCCACGGAGCTGGACGGCACCGCCGAGCTGACCCTCGACTCCCACGAGGACACCTGGGTCGAGGCCCGCCACGCCGAACTCGGCCGCATGGGCCGCACCAGCTACCACGTGGCCGTGGAGGCCGTCCTGGAGCGCTACCAGAAGGACGGCGGCACCGGCCCCGCCCTGGTCGTGTTCCAGACGGACGGCGCGCCCGACAACCGCCAGCCCGCCCGCCAGGCGATCACCGACGCCGCCACCACCGCACCGGAGGTGCACTGGCAGTTCGTCGCCTTCGGCGACCACGACAACAAGGCGTTCGACTTCCTGCGCAAGCTGGACGCCGACAACGCCGGCTTCTTCCACGCCGGCCCCGCGCCCACCGAGCTGACCCCGGCCGCCCTCCTCAAGGGCCTGCTCCAGGAGTACTGACAGGCGGCAGCGCAGCGCACACGAAGAAGGCGGCGCCCCCTCCCTGCCCGGGAGGGGGCGCCGCCTTCGGCGTTGCCGTACGAGCGGGGATCAGCCGCGCGGCGACCCGGCGTCCGGGTGGACGGCCTCGGTGACCGGCTTCGCCTCCGCCGACTTCGTCTCGACCGGCTTGCGCAGCGCGATGTTCAGCTCGCGCAGCCGCGACTCCTCCAGGACCGTGGGCGCACCCATCATCAGGTCCTGCGCGTTGCCGTTCAGCGGGAACGCGATGGTCTCGCGGATGTTCGGCTCGTCGGCCAGCAGCATCACGATGCGGTCCACACCCGGGGCGATGCCACCGTGCGGCGGCGCGCCCAGGCGGAACGCGCGCAGCATGCCCGCGAACTCGCGCTCGACGGTCTCCGCCTCGTAGCCCGCAATCGCGAAGGCCTTCAGCATGACCTCGGGCTCGTGGTTGCGGATGGCGCCGGAGGACAGCTCGATGCCGTTGCAGACGATGTCGTACTGCCACGCCAGGATGTCGAGCGGGTCCTTCTCCTCCAGGTCCTTCATGCCGCCCTGCGGCATGGAGAAGGGGTTGTGCGAGAAGTCGATCTTGCCCGTCTCCTCGTCCTTCTCGTACATCGGGAAGTCGACGATCCAGCAGAACCGGAAGACGTTCTCCTCGAACTGGCCCGCGCGCTTGGCAGCCTCGACCCGCACCGGGCCCATGATCTTGGAGACCTCGTCGAACTCGCCCGCGCCGAAGAACACCGCGTGACCGGGGACCAGGCCCAGACGCTCGGTCAGGACCTTGACGTTCTCCTCGGTGAGGAACTTGGCGATCGGGCCGGTCAGCGAACCGTCCTCGCCCACGCGCACCCAGGCCAGGCCCTTGGCGCCCAGCGAGATCGCGTACTCGCCCAGGCCGTCGAAGAACTTGCGCGGCTGCGCGGCGGTGTCCGGGACGGCCAGCGCGCGCACGTGCTTGCCGGCGAACGCCTTGAACTCCGAGCCCTCGAAGACGTCGGTGATGTCGACGAGCTCCAGCTTGGCGCGCAGGTCGGGCTTGTCGTTGCCGTACTTCAGCATCGACTCGCGGAACGGGATCCGCGGGAACGGCGAGGTGACCTCGCGACCGTTGCCGAACTCGGTGAAGAGCTCGGTCATCAGGCGCTCGATCGGCTGGAAGACGTCCTCCTGCTCGACGAACGACATCTCCACGTCGAGCTGGTAGAACTCGCCCGGCGAACGGTCGGCGCGGGCGTCCTCGTCGCGGAAGCACGGCGCGATCTGGAAGTAGCGGTCGAAGCCCGAGATCATCAGCAGCTGCTTGAACTGCTGCGGCGCCTGCGGCAGGGCGTAGAACTTGCCCGGGTTCAGGCGGGACGGGACGACGAAGTCACGGGCGCCCTCGGGGGAGGTCGCGGTGAGGATCGGGGTCGCCATCTCGTTGAAACCGAGGGCCACCATCTTCGAGCGGATCGAGGCGATGACGGCCGAGCGCAGCATGATGTTGCGGTGCATGCGCTCGCGGCGCAGGTCGAGGAAGCGGTACTCCAGGCGCCGCTCCTCGTTCACACCGTCGTCGGTGTTGATCGTGAAGGGCAGCGGGGCGGCCGCGCCGAGCACCTCGACCTCGGCGGCCTCGATCTCGATCTCGCCGGTCGGCAGGTCGGGGTTCACGTTGTCGGTGCCGCGCGAGACGACCTTGCCGTCGACGCGGACGACGGTCTCCTTGGACAGCTTGTCCAGGACGTCGGCGGCGGCGGTGCCGGGGCGGGCGACGAGCTGCGTGATGCCGTAGTGGTCACGGAGATCGATGAAGAGGATGCCGCCCAGGTCTCGACGATTGTGCAGCCAGCCGCTCAGCCGGACGTCGGCGCCGACGTCAGAGGCTCGGAGCTCGCCGCACGTGTGGGACCTGTACCGATGCATCAGTCATCCAGTTCTTCGCGATACCAGGGTGGATTCAACCCTCCCAAGGTTACCGCCCGAGCCGGGGGCGGGGCGGGCACGCCCGCGACGCCCCCCGAACGGGACCCGGCCGGGCACCCGGCCGGACCGCACGGGGCGCGCACCCGCCACCACGGCAGGCACGACCCGGGAGGGACCTGTAAAGATGACCGGGTGCGCACCGAGGACGTCCTGGCCGCCATCGCGACGGGCCTGTGGCGATGGGACAACGCCTCCGGAACGGTCACCCTCGACAGCGTGGCCGCCCGGCTCCTCGGGCTGCCCGCGGAGCCGGTCACCCTCCCGGAGGTCGCCGTACGGTCCCGGTTCCACCCGGTCGACTGGAACGAGATCAACGGCATCGTCACCCTCGCGGTCGCCGAGGACACCCTCGCCGAGGCCCGCCTGCGGATCATGGACGAGGACGGCCGGGTGCTGCGCACCGTGCGCAGCCGCTCGAAACCGATGGAGAACCGCGGCGCCGACGGCCGCGTGGACTACGAGCTGATCGGCACCATCCAGGAGATCGCCGAGCCCCAGCCCGGCACCACCGCCGTGCACACCCCGATCACCGGCGACTGGCGGCGCTCCCGCGAGGCCTTCCTGCTCGACGCGGGGCGCGCGCTCGCCGAGGCCCGCTCCACCGCCGAGGTGCTGCGGGTGGCGGCGTCCCTGTCCATGCCCGGCTTCAGTCCGGACGGGCTGGCCGTCTTCGGGATGGCCGGCGACCGGCTGTCGATCATCGGGCACCACGGGCACGACGCCGGCGACGACGGCCCCTTCGCGCAGATGCGGCTCGACACGGACTACCCGGCCGCCGAGGTCGTCCGTACCGGGCGGGCGATCTACCTCCCCAGCCCCGAGGAGTACAAACGGCGCTTCCCGGCCACCTGGCCGCTCGCCCAGCGCTTCGGCCGGGTCTCCTGGGCGTTCCTCCCGCTGATCGTGGCCGGGCGCACCATGGGCGCCTGGATGGCCGCGTTCAAGCACCCGGTGACCTTCTCCCCCGACGAGCGCTCCGTGCTGACCACGGTGGCCCGGATGCTGGCCCAGGCCCTCCAGCGCGCCGGGGTGGCCGAATCCGAGCGGGAACTCACCACCGGCCTCCAGCGGTCGATGATGCCGCAGCTCGGCCCCGAGATCCCGGGCATGACGATCGCCGCGCGCTACGTCCCGACCGGCGGCGGCCTCCAGGTCGGCGGCGACTGGTACGACATGATCCCGCTGCCGTCGGGCCGGTTCGCGCTGGTCATCGGGGACGTCCAGGGCCACGACGTCCGGGCGGCCGGCCTGATGGGCCAGCTCCGGATCGCGGTCCGCGCGTACGCCTCCGAGGGCCACCGGCCCGACGCCGTGCTGTCCCGCGCCTCCCGCTTCCTCGCCGGACTCTGCTCCTCCCAGGAGCGCGAGCGGGAACGGGACCTGGAGGACCCCGACGCCTTCGACGAGATGGACGCGGACTTCCAGAGCCCCCGCTTCGCCACCTGCCTCTACGTGGAGTGCGACCCGGAGACCGGCGTGCTGGAGGTGGCCCGCGCCGGCCACCCCGACCCCGCCGTCCGCATGACGGACGGCACGGTCTTGATGCGCCCCACCGCGGGCGGCCTCCCGCTCGGCATCGTCCCGGACACCGACTACCCCACCACCCGGTTCATCCTCGAACCCGGCGAGACGATGATGCTGTGCACCGACGGGCTCATCGAGACCGGCGGCCACGACCTCGACACCGGCTGGGCGCGGCTGCGCGCCGTCCTGGAGTCCGAGACGCACGACGCCGAGAGCCTGGAGAAGCTGGCCGACCTGCTGGTGCAGGCGGTGCACGGGCCCTCCTCGCACCACACCACCGGCCCGCTGGCCGACCGGCGCGAGGACGACATAGCCGTCGTCCTGCTGTGCCGTGAGAGCGCGGACCGCGGCCTCGGCGCCGCGCCGGCGCGCCCGGCCCGGCGCACCATGCTGACCGTCGCCCAGGCGGAGCCCGAGCGCATCGCGGGCGCCCGGCGCCAGGTCCGGGAGCTGCTGCACGACTGGGCGGACGAGGACCAGGTGGACTCGGCGGTGCTGATGGTCTCCGAGATGGTGACGAACGTCCTCATGCACACGGACGGGGACGCCGCGCTCGTCGCCGAGGCGGTGGGCGAACCTGGCTCCCGGCGGCTGCGCATCGAGGTCGCGGACGCCAGCGACGAGCTCCCGCACAAGCGGCACCCCGGCGAGATGGCGTCGAGCGGACGCGGGGTCCTGCTGATGGAAATGCTCGCCGACGACTGGGGCGTGGACCCGCGCGGCGAGGGCAAGTCGACCTGGTTCGAGCTGTACGAGCGCTCGAAGCCGCAGCCCGAAACCAACGAGGACAACGACGCCGGCGACGACAGCGAGGGCAGCGACAACGCCGACGACAACGACGTCCGCGCGTAACCGGCGTTGACCTGCGACGGCGCACAACGCGCCGCCGGGCCGGGCACGTTCGGCGGGACGTGGGCCGTGGTTGGATGACCGGATGTTCACCCTGCTCCCCGAACCCGTCCGCCGCCTCGCCGCCTGGTGTGTCGTCGGCCTGCTGGTGACCGGCGTCGCCGCCGTCGCCGTGTGGCTGTGCATCACCTTCCAGGCCGCCGTCACGCCCGCGCTGCTCGCGCTGCTCGGCGCGGCCCTGCTCGGCCCGATGCACCGGCGGCTGACCCGGATGGGCGTGAACCGCTCCCTCGCCGCCGCGCTGACCTGCCTCGCGGTCGTGGCCGTCGTCGGCGGGGCCATGTACGTCGTGGTGGGCGCGCTGATCGACACCGGCGACCAGATCATCGACTCCCTGATCAGGGCCGGCCAGGACCTCGCCGAGCACTTCGGGGCCGCCGGGACCTCGCTGCAGGACCTGGCCTCCAACGCCAAGGAGCTGCTGGCCCGGTTCGGCGGCACGGCCGCCTCCGGCGTCATCACCGGCATCAGCGCGGTCGGGGAGCTGATCGCGACCGCCGTCCTGGCGCTGGTGCTGATCTTCTTCTTCCTGCGCGACTCCGACCGGGCCTCCGGCGCCCTGCGCGCGCTCGGCCCGCGCGCCACCGCCGACACCGTCGAGGCGATGGCCCGGCGGGCGTTCCTGGCCGTCGAGGGCTTCATGCGCGGGACCACCTTCGTGGCCCTGATCGACGCCGTGTTCATCACGGCCGCCCTGCTGGTGCTGCGCGTACCCGGCGCGCTCGGGCTGGGCGCGCTGGTGTTCATCACCGCCTACATCCCCTACCTCGGCGCCATCCTGTCGGGCGCGATCGCGGTGCTCGTCGCGCTCGCCGACCGGGGCCTGGTCATCGGGCTGTGGGTGCTGGGCGTGGTGCTGGCCGTGCAGATACTGGAGGGGTACGTCCTCCAGCCGATGATCCAGAGCCGGACCGTGCAGATGCATCCGGCCGTGGTGATGCTGGCGATCACGGTGGGGGCGAGCGTCGCCGGGATCCTGGGCATGCTGCTCGCCGTACCGATGACCGCGGCGGCGTTCGGGGTGGTCTCAGAGCTGCGGGCCCGGTACGGGACGCCTGACGAGGCGCCCGCCGGGCCCGTGAGCTGAGCACTGGCCCGGGGGCCGTGCGGCCTACTTCTTGCGCTCCGTCGTCGGGATGGTCCCGAGCTTGCCGGCCTGGAAGTCGTCGAAGGCCTGCTGGAGCTCGTGCCGGCTGTTCATCACGAACGGCCCGTAGTGCGCCATCGGCTCCCGGATCGGGCGGCCGCCGAGCAGGATGACCTCCAGGTCGGGGGCGTTGGAGTCCTGGGACTCGTCGGCGCGGACGGTCAGCGAGCCGCCCTCGCCGAACACCGCCGTCTGGCCGGTGTGGACCGGCCGCCGGTCGGTGCCGACGCTGCCGCGCCCGGCCATCACGTAGACGAGGGCGTTGAAGTCCTCGCGCCACGGGAGGGTGACCTGCGCGCCCGGGGTGACGGTCGCGTGGATCATCGTGATCGGCGTGTGGGTGATGCCCGGGCCCTCGTGCCCGTCCAGCTCGCCGGCGATGACCCGGAGCAGGGCGCCGCCGTCGGGGGTGGAGAGCAGCTGGACCTTGCCGCCGCCGATGTCCTGGTAGCGCGGGGGCATCATCTTGTCGGACGCGGGGAGGTTCACCCACAGCTGGAGGCCGTGGAAGAGCCCGCCGCTGACGACGAGCGACTCCGGCGGGGCCTCGATGTGCAGGAGGCCCGAGCCGGCGGTCATCCACTGGGTGTCGCCGCCGTTGATGACGCCGCCGCCGCCGTTGCTGTCCTGGTGGACGAAGGTTCCGTCGATCAGGTACGTGACGGTCTCGAAGCCGCGGTGCGGGTGCCACGGGGTGCCCTTGGGCTCACCCGGCGCGTACTCCACCTCGCCCATCTGGTCCATCATGATGAACGGGTCGAGGTACTGGTAGTTGATCCCGGCGAACGCGCGGCGCACCGGGAATCCCTCACCCTCGAAACCACCGGGGGCGGTCGTGACGGCCAGCACCTTGCGGGCGGCGGTCTCCGGGGCCGGTTCCGCGACGCGGGGGAGCGTCAACGGGTTCTCCACAGTCACTGCAGGCATGGTCGGAACCTCCTTCTGCGCCGAGTTTAGTTGAAACTCGAACTTTCTGCCACCCCTCAGAACAGCGCGCCCCGCGATGTCATTCCCGCCGCTCGCGAAGAAGCCCGCCACCGCCGCGGGGAGCGGCGGGGACGGGCTTCAAGGTGGTGTCGAGCGGCGCGCGCGTGCGCCCGCTAGCCGTACATCCGGCGCATCGCGTAGTCGACCATCTGCTCGACCGCCTTCGCGTCGAACACCATCCGGTGGTCGCCCTCCATGTCGAGGACGAAGCCGTACCCGGTCGGGAGCAGGTCGATCACCTCGGCGCCCGTGATCACGAAGTACTTGGACTCCTTGCCGGCGTACCGGCGGAGCTCCTTCAGCGTGGTGAACATCGGGATCACCGGCTGCTGCGTGTTGTGCAGCGCCAGGAACCCCGGCGTCTCGCCGCGCGGGCAGTAGACCTTCGACGTCGCGAAGATCTGCTGGAAGTCCTCGGCGGACAGCGACCCGGTCGTGAAGGCCCGCACCGCGTCGGCGAGCGAGGGCGGCGAGGGCTCGGGATAGAGCGGCTGCTCGCCGTACCCGCCGGCCATCTGCTGCGGGGCGGCGTACTGCTGCTGCCCCGCGCTCACGTTCTGGTCGTAGCCGTACATGGGGCGAAGCCTACCGAGCGGCCGCGGCCCCCCGGGCACGCGTTCCGGCCACTTCCCGGCGCGCTTGACCCTGGTCACAGTCGACCGATAGGGGTTGCGTCTTATTACCGGCGGGTAGCATCATGACATTACCGATTGGTATGTACGAGGAACCTGTCTCCCCGAGCCTTAACGGAGCCGTCGCCATGGGGCACTACAAGTCGAATCTCCGCGACATCGAGTTCAACCTCTTCGAGGTGCTCGGCCGCGACAAGCTGTACGGCACCGGTCCGTTCGAGGAGATGGACACCGACACCGCCAAGAGCGTCCTCTCCGAGCTGGCCCGCCTGGCCGAGAACGAGCTGGCCGAGTCCTTCGCGGACGCCGACCGCAACCCGCCGGTCTTCGACCCGGCCACCAACACCGCGCCGGTCCCGGCCTCGTTCAAGAAGAGCTACGAGGCCTTCATGGACTCGGAGTACTGGCGCCTCGGCCTGCCGGAGGAGATCGGCGGCACCACCTCGCCCCGCTCCCTGATCTGGGGCTACGCGGAACTGCTGCTCGGCTCGAACCCGGCCATCTGGATGTACTCCTCCGGCCCGGCGTTCGCCGGCATCCTCTTCGAAGAGGGCAACGAGGCGCAGAAGAAGGTCGCGCAGATAGCGGTCGAGAAGCGCTGGGGCTCCACCATGGTCCTCACCGAGCCGGACGCCGGCTCGGACGTCGGCGCCGGCCGCACCAAGGCCATCCAGCAGGAGGACGGCTCCTGGCACATCGAGGGCGTGAAGCGCTTCATCACGTCCGGTGAGCACGACATGGAGGAGAACATCCTCCACTACGTCCTCGCGCGCCCCGAGGGCCACGGCCCGGGCACCAAGGGCCTGTCCCTCTTCCTCGTCCCGAAGTTCCACTTCGACTGGGAGACCGGCGAGCTGGGCGAGCGCAACGGGGTCTACGCGACGAACGTCGAGCACAAGATGGGCCTCAAGGCCTCCAACACGTGCGAGATGACCTTCGGCGACCAGCACCCCGCCAAGGGCTGGCTGATCGGTGACAAGCACGACGGCATCCGCCAGATGTTCATGATCATCGAGTTCGCCCGCATGATGGTCGGCACGAAGGCCATCGCCACGCTCTCCACCGGCTACCTGAACGCGCTGGAGTACGCCAAGGAGCGCGTGCAGGGCCCGGACCTGGCGAACTTCATGGACAAGAGCGCCCCCAAGGTCACCATCACGCACCACCCCGACGTGCGCCGCTCGCTCATGACGCAGAAGGCGTACGCCGAGGGCATGCGCGCCCTCGTGCTGTACACCGCCTCCGTCCAGGACGCGATCCAGCTCAAGCAGGCCGCGGGCGAGGACGCCTCCGCCGAGATCGGCCTGAACGACCTGCTCCTGCCGATCGTGAAGGGCTACGGCTCGGAGCGCTCGTACGAGCAGCTCGCCCAGTCGCTGCAGACCTTCGGCGGTTCCGGTTACCTCCAGGAATACCCGATCGAGCAGTACATCCGGGACGCCAAGATCGACACCCTCTACGAGGGCACCACGGCGATCCAGGGCCAGGACTTCTTCTTCCGGAAGATCGTCCGCGACCAGGGTGCCTCCCTGAACGTCCTCTCCGAGACGATCAAGAAGTTCCTGGCCGAGGCCGTCGGCGGCGAGGAGCTGGCCGGCGCCCGCGACGCGCTCGCCAAGGCCGCCGTGGACCTGGAGGCCATCGTCGGCCAGATGATCGTCGACCTCACCGCCACCGGCGAGGACGTCAAGAACATCTACAAGGTCGGCCAGAACACCACCCGCCTGCTGATGGCGTCCGGTGACGTGGTCGTCGGCTACCTGCTGCTCAAGGGCGCGGCCGTGGCCGCCGAGAAGCTGGCCGCCGGCGCCTCCGCGAAGGACGTCCCCTTCTACACCGGCAAGATCGCCGCCGCGAAGTTCTTCGCGTCGCAGATCCTGCCGAACGTCTCGGTCGCGCGCTCGCTCGCCGAGTCCGTCGACAACTCCCTCATGGAGCTCGACGAAGCCGCGTTCTAGGCACGTTCCGGCCGGGTTCCGGGCGACACCGCCCGCCCGGTCACACACGCCGACGGCCGGACCTCCGTACGGGGGGTCCGGCCGTCGGCGTACCCGGCCGTCGGCGTGCCCCGCTCAGCGGGCTCCGGACCCGGGGTCCGGACCGGGGGGCTCCGGACCCGGGGCTCCGGACCAGGGGGTTCCGGAACCTCCTGAGCAGCCGCTTTCCCGCCTTGTCAGTCGTTCATGGGACGCTCGTGGCATGAGTCCACAGGATCAGCACGGCAGCAGGGGGTACTCCGTCCCCACCGGGCGGCCGTACGCCCTCAAGGAGCTGCAGGCGAGCCTGGGCAGCCTCGGCGACCACCTGCGGGAGCTGTACGACGGCTCCCACCCCGCCGAGTACGAGGGCATCGCCGACGCCCTCTACACCGCGTTCCAGACCGCCGCCGGGCTCGCTCCCGCCAAGAGCTACACCGGCTGCTCCGAGCACCCCAACGGCGCCCTGGACCCCGAGGCGCCCGACGGCTGGGGACGCTGCCTGATCTGCAACGACCGGCGCCGCCTCGGCCTGCGCTCCCAGGGCGGCCGCCGCCCGGCCGCCGCGGCCCCGCCCGCCGGGGAGCAGCGCCGGCTGGGATACCCCGTGCCCGAGCCCCCGTACACGCACGACGTGCTGCGCGCGGAGCTCCGAGCGGTCGAGGACCGCCGCTTCCACCTGAGCATCTCCTCCCCCGCCGAGGACTTCGTACGGATCGCGGACGACCTGCACCGGGCCTTCATCGTGGCCCGCGAACTGTCCCGGCCGCGCAACGCCTCCGGATGCTCCGAACACCCCGGCGCCCCCATCGACCCGGACGCGCCCCCCGGTGAGGCCTGTATCTTCTGCGCCGGACGCAAAAGGCGCGCGCAGCGCTCGGCGCAGACCCCCGAGATGCTCCCGCGCATCCGGCGGGGCGAGCGCCGGCAGTTGCAGCGCAGATTCGAGCGTCCGCCGGGCTGAGACCGCCGGGATCGCGGGGCCACACCCCCTACGCGCCCCCGACCTTGGGCTATCCGCCGCAGTCCGGCCATGGCGAACACGACCGTCGTTAAGGTGAACCACATGAGCTCTCCCGCCCGCTTCGACCGCGGCCACACCGACGATCTGATGACCTTTCTGGCGGCCAGTCCGTCGCCGTACCACGCCGTGGCCAATGCGGCCGAGCGGCTGGAGAAGGCAGGCTTCAGGCAGTTGTCGGAAACGGACGCCTGGGACGCGGGAACCGGTGGCAAGTTCGTCCTCCGCGGGGGCGCGCTCATCGCGTGGTACGTGCCGGAAGGCGCCACCGCGCACACCCCGTTCCGCATCGTCGGCGCGCACACCGACTCCCCCAACCTGCGTGTGAAGCCGCTTCCCGACACGGGCTCGCAGGGCTGGCGGCAGATCGCCGTCGAGATCTACGGCGGCACCCTGCTCAACACCTGGCTGGACCGGGACCTGGGCCTGGCCGGCCGCCTGACGCTGCGCGACGGCACCGAGCGGCTGGTGAACGTGGACCGCGCGCTGCTGCGCGTGCCCCAACTCGCCGTGCACCTGGACCGGTCGGTGAACTCCGAGGGCCTGAAGCTGGACAAGCAGCGGCACATGCAGCCGATCTGGGGTCTGGGCGAGGTCCAGGAGGGCGACCTGATCGCGTTCCTGGAGGAGGAAGAGGGTTTGCCGCAGGGCTCGGTGGCCGGCTGGGACCTGATGGTCCACTCCATCGAACCGCCGTCGTACCTGGGGCGCGACCGCGAGCTGGTGGCGGGCCCGCGGATGGACAACCTGGTGTCGGTGCACGCGGGCGTCGCGGCGCTGGCGGCCGTCTCGGCCTCCGAGGGCCTGGAGTACATCCCGGTGCTCGCCGCGTTCGACCACGAGGAGAACGGCTCGCAGTCGGACACCGGCGCGGACGGGCCGCTGCTGGGGAACGTGCTGGAACGTTCAGTCTTCGCACGCGGGGGCTCCTACGAGGACCGCGCGCGGGCCTTCGCGGGCACGATCTGCCTGTCCTCGGACACCGGGCACGCGGTGCACCCCAACTACCCGGAACGGCACGACCCGACGCACCACCCGCGCGTCAACGCCGGCCCGATCCTCAAGGTCAACGTCAACCAGCGGTACGCGACGGACGGCACCGGGCGCGCGGTGTTCTCGGCCGCCTGCGAGCGGGCCGGGGTGCCGTGGCAGACGTTCGTCTCCAACAACTCGATGCCGTGCGGCACGACCATCGGCCCGATCACGGCGGCCCGGCACGGCATCCACACCGTGGACATCGGCGTGGCGATCCTGTCGATGCACAGCGCCCGCGAGCTGTGCGGGGCGGATGACCCGTACCTGCTGGCGAACGCGCTGGTGGCGTTCCTGCAAGGCTGAGACGCACGCGGCGCGCGCCCGCTCCACCCGAACCCCGTCCCGGACCACCGGGGCGGGGTTTTTGACGTGCGAATGCAACCTAGATCTTCTAGGGTCTTACCTAGAGCCCCTAGGAAATGGATGTGCGAAGACGATGCCGAAGGCGACGACGACGGTCCGGACGCTCAAGGTCCCCGGTGCCACGCTCCGCTACGAGACCCGGGGCTTTGGCCCCGTCCTGCTGCTCGTGCCCGGCGGCGGCGCCGACGCGGCCCTCTTCGACGGCGTCGCCGACGCCCTCGCCCGGCACTTCACGGTCGTCGCGTACGACCCCCGCGGCCGCACGCGCAGCCCGCTCGACGGTCCCCCCGAGGACCAGAGCCCGCAGGGGCAGAGCCAGGACGCGGCACTGCTGCTCGCGGCCCTCACCGACGAACCGGCGTACGTCGCGGGCACGAGCGCCGGCGCCGTCGTCGCGCTGGACCTGCTCCAGCGCCACCCGGAGCTGGTCCGGCGGGTCGTGGCCCACGAGCCGCCGCTGGTGGGCCTGTTGCCCGACGCGGCGCAGCAACACCGCTTCTTCGCCTCCGTCGTGGAGACGTACCGCGCGCAGGGCCTGGAGGCGGCCATGGCCGTCATGGCGGCCGGTACGGACGACGGCCGCGGGGCGGGCGGGGCGGGCGGGGAGCACAACCCGCCGCCGGCCGACGTCATGGCCCGCGTCCTCGCCAACCTGCCGTCCTTCCTGGAACGCGAACTGCTCCAGTTCACCGGCCACATGCCGGACCTCGACGCCCTCGCCCCGTACGCCGACCGGCTGGTCCCGGCCGCCGGGGAGGACTCGTACGGACTGCTCCTGCGCCGCCCGGCCGAGGCCCTGG
Organism: Streptomyces sp. NBC_01551; assembly: GCF_026339935.1. Taxonomy (NCBI): domain Bacteria; kingdom Bacillati; phylum Actinomycetota; class Actinomycetes; order Kitasatosporales; family Streptomycetaceae; genus Streptomyces; species Streptomyces sp. NBC_01551. The sequence goes on along the minus strand of NZ_JAPEPX010000001.1, from coordinate 3,323,963 downwards.
CGGAGCGTCTCGGGAGCGCCGTCACCGACTTCCCCGGCGGGCACCTGGGGTGCGCCGAACAGCCGGCCGCGTTCGCGGACCGGCTGATCGGCGTACTGTCGGCGCCGTAGCGCGCTCCGGTACTAGGAGTCCATCCCGGCGAGGACCAGCGGGAGGCGGGTCGCGCCGGCGGCGGTCACCGTCACCGGAACACCCCAGTCCTGCTGGTGGACGTGGCAGGCCGGGTACTCGTTCTCCGGGTCGTCGTCGCAGGACGCCGCCATCGCGGAGACGTGCAGCACGCCCTCGGTGACCTCCGGGTTGAGCGCCAGCTCGCGGAACAGGTCCGTCCCGGCGCCCTCCCCGCCCAACAGCAGCTCGGGCGGCGTGGACGACACCAGCAGGCGCGTCGAAGGCCCGTACCGGGTGTCGAGCTTCTGGCCGCTCGGCGCCTGGAACACCACGTCGAGCCGGAGCGTGCCCGGGGCGACCTCGGTGGCGGCGCGCTGCGTCCGGTGGGCGACCGCGTCGACCCGGACCGCCTCCTCGGGCAGCCGCAGCCGGGTCAGCCGGTGCCGGGCGGACTCGACGACCACGATGTCGCTCCCGGCGAGCACCGCGTCGCTGGGCTCGCGCAGATCGGTGGCGAGGGTGGTGACCTGGCCGGTCGCCGGGTCGTAGCGGCGCAGGGCGTGGTTGTACGTGTCGCACACCGCGACCGAGCCGTCCGGCAGGGCGGTCACCCCGAGCGGGTGCTGGAGCAGCGCCTGGCCGGCGTCACCGTCGCGGTGCCCGAAGTCGAACAGCCCGGTCCCGACGGCGGAGGCCACGGCGTACCCGTCGGGCGTCGCGTGGACGTAGCGCAGCGCGCTGGTCTCGGAGTCGGCGACCCACAGCCGCTCCTCGGTGGCCGCGAGCCCGGACGGCTGCGCGAACCAGGCCTCGGCGGCGGGCCCGTCCACCAGACCTTCGTTGGTGGTGCCGGCGGCGACCTCCACCGTCCGCGTCGCGGGGTCCCAGGTCCACAGCTGGTGCACGCCGGCCATGGCGATCCACACCTTGCCCTGCCACCAGGCGACGTCCCACGGGGAGGACAGGTCCACCTCCAGCGCGGGGCCGGAGGTCGGCGAGCCCTGCCACCACTGGCGCCCGGTCCCGGCGACGGTCTCGACGGCCCCGGTGACGGGATCGAACCGGCGCAGCGCGTGATTGACGGTGTCGGCGACGACCACGGACCCGTCGGGCAGCAGCGCCAGCCCCTGCGGCTCGCTGAAGCTGTCGCCGCCGAAGCCGCGCTCCCCGCTGCCGATGCGGCGCACGACGCTCTCGCCGTCGGCGGCGAGCTCCACCAGCTGGTGCCGCGTCGAGTCCGAGACCAGCAGGTTCCCGGAGGGCAGCATGAGCGCCTTGCCGGGGAACCGCAGATCGGTCGCGACCGGCTCGGGCGCCACGTACGGCCCGTCCCCGCGCCGCAGCGTCCCCTTGGCCTCGTGCTCGGCCTCCAGCTCCTCGACGAGCCGCGCGATGGCGTGCGCATGCCCCTCACCGGCGTGCTGCGCGACGATGTACCCCTCGGGGTCGATCACGACGAGCGTCGGCCAGGCCCGGACGGCGTACTGCTTCCAGGTCGCCAGCTCGGGATCGTCCAGCACCGGGTGGTGCACCTCGTACCGCTCGACGGCATCGACGACGGCCGCGTGCTCGGCCTCGTGCACGAACTTCGGGGAGTGCACCCCGATGATCACGACGGTGTCGCGGTGCTTCTCCTCCAGCTCGCGCAGCTCGTCGAGAACGTGCAGGCAGTTAATGCAGCAGAAGGTCCAAAAATCGAGAATCAATGTGCGACCTCGGAAGTCGGCGAGCTTCAGGTCCTTCCCGCCGGTATTGATCCAGCCGCCCTTGCCGATCAGCTCGGGGGCACGGACACGGGCACGGCGGGGCGCGGGGGTGGGCGCCGGGGCAGCATCGTTCATGTTTCAAGCTTGCCATTGGCCCATGAACACCGGATCACAGCCGTACGACGCGGCTGCCTGCGCAGCAGCTATTGGCTCCGGATCTGTTCGCAGTGGCAGCTTCGTCACCCGCTGACTCCTACCCAGCACCGTCTCTCGTCGCCCAGACGATCCGGCAGCGCTCGTCGCCATCGAACCTCACGCCCACCCTGCCTCGCCGGACTTCCACCCGATCGATTGCGAGGCCAAGGCGTTCACGTCTTCCGGCCGCATCGTCGGCTTCCCAAGCTTCACGTAGCAGGCCCGCATCCAGGAGAGGAGAGATGTCCACAGAAGGGGTCGGCATCCGCAGTAGGTCCGCGCGCAGCCCCTCGATCCGGGTACGAAGTCGTCCTGCGAGCCGGTTGTACCGGTCGATCGCGTCTGCGCCGGTGAACTCGCCACGGACGTACCTGGCCTCCTCCAGGTCCGCCAGACGAGCCCCCTCGTCCGCGATCTCAGCCTCGATCGCGTCCCGCTTCGCGAAAACCTCCGGGGCCTCCCTCTGTACCCAGCGATCGGCGATCACGGCGAGCAGCGGGTCCTGAGGCTCCAGGGAAGGCAGGCGTGAGAGGAACGCCCGGGTCACGTAGTCGTCGATGCTCTCCACCCGAGCCGAGACGCCGGAGCATCCTCGCCCCATGCGGTGGCTGGAGCACTGGTACGACGTGCCGGCCTTACTCATCCGGGCGCCACAGAGCCCACAACGCGCTATGCCGGTGAGCAATGACTTCCCTTGCTTGTGGCCGTGCCGCTTCCCGGCCAGAGGAAACGTACGCGCTTCAAGCTGGCGGAGGATGAGTTCGCGCTCCCCGACGGTGATGATCCCCTCGCCAATACTCACGGTTTCGAGCGTCTCCGGGTCTCGGTAAGGAGAGACCCGGTTCATGTACTTGCGTGTCCCGTCCGGCTGCTCCTCGTACTCGGTCTGCGGCATGAGACCGGCGAAGGCCGGTGAGCGAAGGAGTTGCATGACGCTGGACGAGTTCCACTCGCCTCCACGGGCGGACTCCACCCCGTGCTCGTTCAGCAGCCGGGCGATGTGGACGAGGGCCTTCCCGGACAGCGCCTCGTCGGCGAGCAGGCGGGCGTAGACGGCGGTCTCGGGGTCGTGGACGAGCTTCTTCGCCTCCGGGTCCACCAGCAGCCCGTAAGGCGGCTGTCCGCCGATCCACTGGCCCCGCCGGCGTAGGTACCGCTTGGCATTGCCGACGCGCATCCCAAGGTTGTGGGACTCGTTGCGCGCCAGTTCCGCCAGCATCTCGATGGTGACCCGGGCGCTGTCGTTCTTCGTGTCGAGGCCGTCCATGACGGAGACCAGCCGTCCGCCGACCCGGCCTATGTCGTCCAGGGCCTTGCCGACCTCACCGATGCCCTTGCGGGACAGGCGGTCGAGCTTCCAGACGATCAGGACGCCCACGACGCCGGCCGTGGCTGCTGTGATCGCCGCATCGAACCCCTTGCGGCTGACGTTCTTGTAACCGGAACGTCCACGGTCGATGTGGACCTTGCGGACGGTCAGTCCGTTGCGCTCCGCCCATGCGCGGCAGTCGGCTTCCTGGCGGTCGATCGCCGTCTTGCCCTCCCGGTCCAGGGACAGGCGCAAGTACAGGTCAGCAGTGGCGTGTTGGTGCACCTTCCCAACGCTAGCGAGAAGTGCTCACATTGGTTCAGGAAATCCAGAAATCGAGAATGGCAATCCGCCCTCGCAGGTCAGCGAGGGTGCATCAAGCCACCCCCGCCCCGCCCCCGCCCGCAGGGGTGGAGCTCGGGGCCGCTGCGGGGTCTAGGTGGCGAAGAGGGCGGTCAGGCGGGGGAGGCGGGTGGCGGTTTCGGCGTTGTCGTCGAAGTCGAAGGACCAGGAGGGGTCCAGGTCCGGGTAGCTGATCGTGAAGGAGTCCGCGGGGAGGGCGCTGCCCGTCGCGGACTCGTGGGCCGTCCAGGCGATCGAGAGGGCCGACTCGTCCCACAGCTCCACGCCCTCGGTGGCCGCCTCGCGGACCGCCGGGTGGTCCGCGAGGGAGTCCGGGTCGCTCAGGGCGGCGGTGAAGGCCGCCTCGCCCTGGGTCAGGAGCCAGCCGCGGAAGTAGTCGAAGCCGTCGTCGGAGCAGCCGCCGTTGATCACGTAGGCCGCGGCCCAGAGGGGGGCGCGGTACGACTCCGCGAGCAGGTCCCACAGCACCTGCTGGGCCGCGGCTATCTCCTGCGCCGGGTGCAGCGCGAGGAGTTGCGACGCCCGCGCCGCCACCTCATCCGGTGCCGCGTCCGCCCGCGCCGTCTCGATCAGCTTCCAGAACGTCTGCTTGTCCATGGGGACAGAGCCTCGCATCCCGGTCTGACATCAGTCCTTCAGGAAGGAGTGGAGGGACTGCGTGAGGGATGTGATGAAAGCGGCCTGGACCTCCGGCGCGACCAGGTCCAGCGACAGGTACGGGTTCAGGTCCTCCAGCTCCACCAGCAGCAGCTCGCCCGACGGCGCCCGGCAGGCGTCCACGCGCTGGATGCCGTGCGAGAGGGTGTTCCACCCGATGAAGGCGCGGGCGAAGTCCAGGTCCGCCGCGGTCGGCTCGTACGGCGTCAGCTCCCAGCGGCGGGCCGGGTCCGGGGCGTACAGCGCGTACTGGAAGGCGTCGTCGACGAAGTAGAAGGACACCTCGTACGCGAAGTCGATGCGCGGCTGGATCAGGACCTCGCCCGCCGGTCCCTCCGGGCGGTCGGTGAAGGTGAGGCCGATGGAGTCCGCGCCCTGCTTCGGCTTGACCGCGTACGTGGGGACCGAGGGGAGCTGCCCGAGGTCGGCCGGGTCGTCGACCGTCGGGATCACCGGGTAGCCGGCGGCGGTCAGGTCGAGCAGGTACTGCTTGCCCGCCATGTCGGCGCGGCCGGTGAGCGGGTTGTAGACGCGGGTCCCGGCGGCGAGCGCGGCGGCGCGGAACGCGTCGTAGGCCTGCTGGTAGTGCAGGACGGGGCCGCTGTTGCGGACGACGACGGCGTCGAAGCCGAGCGCCAGCATGGCCCGCGCGTCCTTCGGGTGGCACAGGGCCAGGTCGAAGTGCTCGCGCAGCCGGGACGTGAGGAATATGTCCTCGTCGCAGTAGCGGCGGCCGCGCGCCGGGTAGGCCAGGTCGGTCACGTAGAGAAGAGGCATGGCCGCAACCTATCGCGGGCAGCGATCAGCGCATGAAATACCTCGTACAGGACAAAATGCTGGCCATCGGCGACGACTACCGGATCGAGGACGAGGCGGGCCGGCACGCCTTCCTGGTCGACGGGAAGGCCCTGCGGATCCGGGACACCCTGGAGCTGAAGGATCCCGACGGGCGGATCCTGATCACCCTGCGGGAGAAGCTGTTCGCGCTGCGCGACGCGATGACGCTGGAGCGGGACGAGCTCCGGCTCGCGGTGATCCGGCGCAAGCGGCTGTCGCTGCTGCGCAACCACTTCCGCGTGACGCTGGTCGAGGGGACGGAGCTCGACGTCAGCGGGCGGATCCTGGACCGCGAGTTCAAGGTCGAGTACGACGGGGAGCTGCTGGCGCTGGTCTCCAGGCAGTGGTACCGGATCCGGGAGACGTACGCCGTGGACGTGGTCCGGGAGGACTCGGACGCGGCGCTGCTGATCGCCGTCGCCGTGTGCGTGATCCGGATGGCCGAGAAGGAACGGGAGGGGCGGGAAGAGCAGGAGGGGCGGGAGGTGCCGGTCACCTCCGGTGGTGTTCCCGGGCCCTGAGCTGGCCTTGGACGTAGGCGTCCGCGTCGGGGGCGTACGGGCCGCCGTGGTCGAAGAGGAGGTCGGTGATGCGCTGCCACTCCGCGACCGCGGCCCGGGTGGACGCGTCGGCTGACGCCAGGTCCCCGGCGGCCGCCACCGCCGCCTCCAGGGCGTCCTCGGCCCCGGCATGGGTCAGGCCGGCGGCGTCGGCCCGGACCCGCTCGCGGGCCGCGATCTCCCCGGCGGAGGGCTCGTGCGGCTCCAGGGCGGCCGCCACCGCGGCCTCGGTGTCCTCGGTCACGCGTACGCCTCCTCGTCACGGCCCCGGCGGCCGCCACCGCGCATACCCAGGCGCCCCGACTTCAACCGGCGGCCCCCCGACCGACGTCGGCGCCCGGGAGGCACGGCGACCGACGTCGGCCCGGCCGGCGGCGCCGTCGCCGTGTTCAGCGCAGGCGGCGGTCCTTCAGGGCCGGGAACTGTTCCCGGGTCTCGGCGACCTTGGCCGGGTCCAGGTCCACCGTGAGAACGTCCTCGCCCGGGCCCGCCTCCGCCAGGATCTCGCCCCACGGGTCCACGACCAGGCTGTGCCCGGCCTGCTCGACGCCCGCGTGGGTGCCGGCCAGCCCGCAGGACAGGACGTACGACTGGTCCTCGACCGCCCGCGCCCGGCTGAGCAGGGTCCAGTGGGCGCGCCGTCGGGCGGGCCAGCCCGCGGCCACCACCATCGTGGTGGCCCCGGCGTCCACCAGGCCCCGGAACAGCTCCGGGAAGCGCAGGTCGTAGCAGGTGGCCAGGCCCAGGGTCTGTTCCGGCAGCTCCACCGTCGTCAGGGTCTCGCCGGCCGACATCAGCACCGCCTCGCCCTGGTCGAAGCCGAACCGGTGGATCTTGCGGTACGTCGCCGCCAGCTCGCCCGCCGGGGAGAGCACGAGGGCGGTGTTGTAGAGGGAGCCGTCGCCCGCGCGCTCCACGAAGGAGCCTGCGTGCAGCCACACCGCGGCGTCGCTCGCGGCCTTGGCCATCTCCTGGTAGGTCGGGCCGTCCAGCGGCTCGGCCTCGGTCTCGAACTGCTCGTAGGCGAAGGCGCCGACGGTCCACAGTTCGGGCAGCACGACGAGGTCGGATCCGGACTGCTCCCGCACCAGCTCGGCGGCGCGGGAGCGCCGGGAGGCCACCGACTCCCCTTCGTTCACCGCGATTTGGATCAGAGAGGCGCGCACACTACCACCGTCCTGGCATGAGAGTCGTCAACTCGGGCCTACGATCGTCACACGAAAGCACTGCCGGGGTGCTCACCGGCAGCGTAGTTTTGGGAATAGTCCACAACGAGCCACTGAACAGCACGCGAGGGGTCCCGTTGACCGTCCATCCCAGCCTTCAGCCCTATGCCGACGCGTGGACCCACTCCGCCGAGGCGATATCGGAGCTGGTCCTTCCCCTCACCGAGGGCGAGTGGAACCGGGCGACCCCCTGCCCCGGCTGGTCGGTCCGTGACGTGGTGTCACACATCATCGGCATCGACTGCGAGCAGCTCGGCGACCCGCGCCCGATCCACACCCTGCCGCGTGATCTGCGACACGTGGTGGACGAGTTCACCCGGTACATGGAGGTGCAGGTTGACGTCCGCCGGCACCACACCGCGCCCGAGATGACCTCGGAGCTGGAGTACACGGTCATCCGGCGCTCGCGGCAGCTGCGCAACGAGAAGCGGGACCCGTCGACGATCGTGCGCGGACCGCTGGGCGACCAGGTGACGCTGGAGGACGCGATGCGGGTGCGGGCGTCGGACATGTGGATCCACGAGCAGGACCTGCGCGCCGCGCTGGGCGCGCCCGGGAACTGGGACTCGCCGGGGGCCTTCGTCGCGCGGGACGTGCTGCTGGAGGAGCTGCCGAAGGCGGTCGCCAAGCGGGCGGGCGCCCCGGCGAACTCGGCGGTCGTCCTGGACGTGCACGGGCCGGTGGAGTTCATGCGGACGATACGGGTCGACGCGAACGGGCGCGGGAGCCTGGACAACGCGCCGTCCCTGGGCCCGGCGGTGTCGCTGGCCATGGACTGGGAGACGTACGTCCGGCTGGCGGCGGGCCGGGTGCGGCCGCACGTCGTCGCCGACCGGGTGAAGGTGGAGGGTGACACCGCGCTGGCCGCTGCCATCCTCGCGCACTTCGCCGTGACCCCGTGACCCCGTAGGCACCGGCGGCGGGAGCACCCCGGCTACGTCCGCGACGGACTCGGAGCCGGGGCCGGGGCCTGACCCGGCAGGCCGGGGACCCTGTGCGGGGTCAGGCGGTCCCGTTCGCGGGCGAGGGCGCGGCCCCGCAGCCGGAGGATCTGGGCGATGCCCACCGCCTCCAGGACGAACACCGAGGAGAACGCCACCCGGTAGTCGTCGCCGGTCGCGTCCAGCAGCAGGCCGACCGCCAGCAGCGTCGTCATCGAGGCGATGAAACCGCCCATGTTGGTGATGCCCGAGGCCGTCCCCTGACGCTCCGCCGGGTTCGCGGGGCGGGCGAAGTCGAAGCCGATCATCGACGCCGGTCCACAGGTGCCCAGCACCACGCACAGCGCGACCAGCAGCCACATCGGGGCCCGGTCCCCCGGGTAGAGGAGGACCGAGGCCCACAGCAGGGCCGTCAGCCCGACCGTGCCCAGGGCCAGCGGGATCCGCGCCGTCTGCCGGCGGCCGACGAGCTGCCCGTAGACCAGGCCGAACCCCATGTTCGAGGCCACCACCAGCGTCAGCAGCCCGCCCGCCGTGGTCCGCGACAGCCCCTGTGCCTCGACCAGGAACGGCATGCCCCACAGCAGCAGGAACACCATCGCGGGGAACTGCGTCGTGAAGTGCACCCACAGCCCCAGCCGGGTGCCCGGCTCGCGCCAGGACTCCGCGATCTGACGCCGCACGAAACCTCCCGCGCCGCGCGGCTGGGGCGCCGGCTCGTGGCCCTGCGGGTGGTCGCGCAGGAACAGCGTCAGGGGCACCAGCACCACCAGCCCCGCCACCGCGCTCCCCGCGAACGCCGGCACCCAGCCGACGCCGTGCAGGACGGGCGCCAGCACGAGCGTCGAGACCAGGTTGCCCGCCATCCCCACCAGCCCGGCCAGCTGCGCCATCAGCGGGCCGCGGCGCGCCGGGAACCACCGGGTGCCCAGCCGGAGCACGGAGATGAAGGTCATCGCGTCACCGCAGCCCAGCAGGGCGCGGGCCGCCAGGGCCATCCCGTACGAGGGGGCCAGCGCGAAGCCGATCTGCCCGGCGGTGAACAGCACCGCGCCCAGCGTCAGCACCTTCTTGGTGCCGAGCCGGTCCACCATCAGCCCCACCGGTATCTGCATCCCGGCGTAGACCAGCAGCTGGAGCAGCGAGAACGTGGAGAGCGCCGAGGCGTTCACGTGGAAGCGGTCGGCCGCCTCCAGTCCGGCCACGCCCAGGCTGGTACGGAAGATCACCGCGACGAAGTAGACGGCGACGCCGATCCCCCAGACGGCGACCGCCCCGCGTCCGCCCGGAGGGTCTTTCAACACCGCCCCCGCGCTCATCGGGCCGACCCCCGCACCAGCGCCTCGACGCGGCCCACGTGCGCCCGGACCGCCGCGGCCGCCGTCTGCGCGTCCCCGGCGCGCAGCGCGTCCAGGATCTCGGTGTGCTCGGTCAGCGACCGCTCGATCCGGTCGGGGTGGGCGTGCAGCAGCGCCACGCCCATCCGCAGCTGCCGGTCGCGGAGCTGGTCGTAGAGGCGGCACAGGATCTGGTTCCCGGCGCTGCGCACGATCTCCGCGTGGAAGCCCCGGTCGGCGGCCATCACGGCCGCGAGGTCGCCCCCGGCGGCGTGCCGGCGCTGCTCCTCGACCAGGGCGGCGAGCCGCTCCAGCAGTCCGGGCGGCGCCGGCACGGCCTTGCGGACGGTGAACTCCTCGACCAGCAGCCGGGTTTCGATCACGTCGGCGATCTCCTGCGCGGAGACCGGCAGGACCAGCGCGCCCTTCTTCGGGTACAGCTTCAGCAGCCCCTCGGTCTCCAGGCGCAGCAGCGCCTCGCGCACCGGTGTGCGGGACACCCCGACGGCGTCGGCGAGTTCGCCCTCGGTGAGCAGGACCCCGCCTTCGTAGCGGCGGTCGAGCACGCCCTGCTTGACGTGGACGTAGACGCGGTCGGCCGCGGTGGCGGGCGTGGTGGCGCCGGCCGGCGCGGTGGCGGGAGCTGGCATGCGCACAGGATAGATACATGAGGGGTACAACTTGAGCGGCCGTCCAGCATCCGGACGGCGGGCGCTCGCCTCCCTGCGCGGCCCTACGTCGGTACGCCGGCCACCCCGTCCTCCTCGACCGCCTCGACCTCCCGCAGCGCGGCCAGCGCGTCGCGCTGCTCCGGGGTGAGGCGCGCCGCGAAGCCGTTGATCGTGGAGCGGAACACGTACAGCGGCCGCACGCCCTCGACCATGGCGGCCACCTCGGCCGGGTCGGCGTCCGGCCGGACGGTGACGATGTACCGCCGGGTCTCGGCCGGGTCGTCGTCGCCCGGCGGCAGGGGCACCGCGAGGCCGGCCGGAACGGAAGGGGTGACGGCGGCCGCGGCGGGCGGCGCCCCGGCCGTCAGGGCGGCCGCGAGGACCACGACCGGCAGGACAAACCCGACAAACCACTCTCGGTTTCGCATGATCGGGAGGCCATCACGCGGGGCCCGGCGAGTCAACGACCGCCCCCGGCGCGGCGAGTGATACCTGAGGCTCCCGCCATACGGGTGAATTCGCCCGGCGGCCGGACCCCGCCGCGGGCGCCGGCCGCCCCGCGCCCCGGACTCCGCCCCGGCACACGGAAAAATCCTTTCCGCAGCCCGCCCGGAAAAGCCCCCGCGAACGCCCCGGCGCCCACCCCGCCGGCGCCGCGCGTTCTTGGGCCAAGCGGAGGCGGCCCGCTCAAGCCGCGCGCGAGGCGCGTCCGATGGAGGAAGGGGCCGCCCACCCGCCGCCCGGCCGCCACCAGCCGCCGGCCGCCGGCTAGTCGGGACGGCGCCCTCGTGACGTCCGACGACACACCCCAGGGAGTCCCCCTCATGCGCATGCTGGCGCGCCTCTCGACCGCCGTTCTCCTCGCGATGGCCCCCTTGGCCCCGATGGCCGCGGGCACGGCCTCCGCCAAGGCACCGGAGCCCACCCCGGCCCCGCTGCTCACCTCCGTCAACGCCATCCCGGGCCGCTACATCGTCACCCTCGACCGGAACGCGGACCCGGCGGCGCTCGCGACGAAGGTGGGGGTCAAGCCGCACCACACGTACACCTCCGCCATGCGCGGGTTCGCGGCGACCCTGAACGCCACCCAGCTCCAGCAGGCCCGCACCGCGCCCGGGGTGCTGTCGGTGGAGGAGGACGCCAAGGTCACCGTCCCGCAGATCCCGACCGGGACTCCCGCCGCCGGCGCCCGCACGCCCGCCTCGACCTGGGGGCTGGACCGGATCGACCAGCGGAACCTGCCGCTCGACCAGTCCTTCACCACCTTCGGAAGCGGCGCCGGCGTCAACGCCTACATCCTCGACACCGGTATCGACTACAGCCACTCGGAGTTCGGCGGCCGCGCCGTGCCCGGCTTCGACGCCATCGCGGACGGCCGCAACGGGGCGGACTGCCAGGGGCACGGCACCCACGTGGCGGGCACCGTCGGCGGCAAGACCTACGGCGTGGCCCGCAAGGTCAACCTGATCAGCGTCCGCGTCCTCGGCTGCAACGGCAGCGGCGACTTCTCGGGCATCATCGCCGGCCTCGACTGGGTGGCCAGGAACGCGAGGCAGCCCGCCGTGCTGAACGCCTCGCTGGGCGGCCCCCGCTCGCTGGCGCTCAACAACGCGGCGACCGCGCTCTCGGACCGGGGCGTGCTGCCCGTCGTCGCGGCGGGCAACGACGCGAAGGACGCCTGTGAGTACTCGCCCGCCTCGGCGGCCCGGGTGCTGACCGTCGCGGCGTCCAACGTCTTCGACGACGAGACCGCCTTCTCGAACTACGGCCCCTGCGTGTCCCTCTACGCGCCCGGCCAGGCCATCGACTCCGCCCGCCTCGGCGGCGGCAGCGTCGCCATGAACGGCACCTCCATGTCGGCCCCGCACGTGACCGGGACCGCCGCCCTCTACAAGGCCGTCCACCCCACCGCGATCCCGGCCGAGGTCGCCCAGGCCCTGGAGGCCGCGTCCACCAAGGACGTCCTGCGCAACATCAGCAAGAACACCACGAACAAGCTCCTGTTCACCGACGGCCTCTGATTCCCGGAGCTCCTACGGCGTGACCTCCACGTCCAGGACGAACTCGTCGTAAGGGGCCTCGTCCGGGTAGGGCGGCCGGATCTGCGCGAAGCGGATCCGGGCCCGCCCGCCCGGACAGCGGCCCCGGACCAGGTACGTCTGCTCCACCGACCCGCCCGGCACGGTCCCGCCGGGCGCCGCCCCGCCCTCGGCCACCGCGACCGCGTCGGTGTCGCCCGTCACCTGCCAGGTCCACACGTACCCGCGCGCGCCGCGCCCGGTGAGCCGCAGCTCGTACGACTCACCGGCCCTCAGCGCGACCTCCCGTATCTCCACCCGTGCGGCCCCTTCCCTCAGGCGGGGCCGATCACCGGCCCCTCGTGCCAGCCCGCGCCGTCGCGCCAGTAGTGCTGGAGCCGGCGGTCCGTGCGCAGGGCGATGACCTCCAGGTTGAACCCGAAACTGCCCTGGAGCATCCCGGTGACGGCGAGCGCGTCGTGCCCGAAGACCGCGCCGCGCCGCCAGGACGAGCCGCCCGCGTTCGCGCGCCACCAGTGCTCGAGCCGCCCACCGGCGGCGACCGCGCACAGCTCGTAGTTCCCGGCGGTGTCCTCGTCGGCGGCCCCGTACTGGCCCTCGATCAGGCAGGGCGCGGAGGTGATGCCGCTGCCGAAGATCTCCCCGGCGCGCCAGGCGAAGCCGTTCGGGTCGTCCCGCCACCACAGCTGCATCCGCCCGTCCGCGCGGGTGGCGACCAGGTCGAGGTGGCGGGAGCGGGTCTGGACGAGCGCGGGCCCGTAGTGGGCGATGCCCGAGGCGAAGCGGCCGCCGTCGTTCCACGTCCAGGGCGCGCCGTTGATCCGCCACCAGTGGTTCAGGCGGCCGTCGGCGGTGCGGACGACCACCTCGAAGTTGCCCGGCTTGCCGTAGTCGCTCTGGATGAACGCCGGGGTCGAGCCGACCGCCGCGTCGCCCGGGCCGAAGACCCCGCCGTCGCGCCACGCGCCGCCGGACTGCTCGTAGTACCAGTGCCGCAGCCGCCCGCCCGTGGTGACGTGCAGGGACTCCATGTTCCGGTTGTACGTGGTGCCGGTGAAGGCGGGCTGCCCGGACGCGTCGGTCGCGTAGGTGGCGGCGCGGGCCCACGCGAAGGGCGCGTCGCCCTCGCGCCACCAGTGCTGGAGCCGGCCCCCGCCCGCGGTCGCGGACATCTCGAAGTTGCGGTGCGCGCGGCCGTTGCCGCTCTCGTAGACGCTGCCCGCGTGCAGCCGGCGCTTGGTCCACGGGTCGATGTTGGTGCCGCGCAGCCCGCACTTGGCCCAGTGGTCGATGCGGGCCTCGCCGTACGCGATCCGGCCGTAGCCGCCGACGTGGAAGCCCGTCCCCCAGGAGTTCTTGAACAGCCAGCAGCCCGCCGCGTCGTCGTAGCCGACGATCAGCACGCAGTGGCCGCCCGCGAGCCGGTCGCTGGTGCGGTGGTACACGCCCGAGCCCAGGCCGAAGAAGTCGTCGTACACGTCGAAGCAGGCCGTCAGCGGGCCGACCGTGTCCAGCCACACCTTCTGCTGCTCCACGTCGCCGAGCCGGACGTAATCGGTGATCCGCACGGTCCGCCCGGACCGGTCCCAGCTCGGGGTGTACTCGGCGCGCCAGGCGTCGCGCCGGTCGGCGGGCAGGCCCGCGGGCGGGGTGCTGTACGGCCAGCAGTCCGGGTCGGCGAGACCGCCGTTGGTCCGGATCCAGTCGAGGGCGGTCTCGGGGTTGCTGCCCTGGCCGCAGCTGAACCGCAGGCCGTCGTGGACGTCCCCCTCGGAGCGCTCGGCCCAGGCGCAGTGCTCGATGCGGGCCATGGACTCCACCAGGGCGGCCGCCCCGAAGGCCCAGCAGGAGCCGCAGGGGTTCTGGTCCTTCACCCGGGTGATCCACGGCCATCCCCAGCGGCTGCGCCAGTCCACGGCGGCCGGCCGCGCCGCCCCCGCCACGCCCGGGGTGCCGGGCAGCAGCCCGTGCGCCGCCCTGCGCCGGGTCAGGTGCGCATTGCCGCTCGCCCGCCCGATCAGCCCCCGCAGATCGACCGGCCCCACCTCCTCGGCGAGCGTCAGGTTCGCCCCCGGTTCCAGGCCGAGCGACGGGCGCGGAACGGGGTCGTCGTCCGCGACGTGCTCGCTGACCGACCACCTCGCCCCCAGCTCCGCGAGCCGTGCCCGCAGCTCCCCCGCGGTCTGGACGTACTCCTGCGGCATTGGCCCCCCAAGGCGCTGTCGCCCGTACGGATGCGAGCGAGACCCGGGAGCGTCCACCTGCCGCGACGGCCCGTCAAGGGGGTCCGTCCGGTCGCGCGGTGGCACGGGGGGAGTACGCCCGCCCCCGGCCGCCCCGCACCTGACGAAGTCCCCGGGCGGGCTTCGCGGGGTCCGCGCGCGCCGTGTGAGGCTGCGAAAACGGGAGCGGGACATCCGATCGCTCCCCGGACAGAAGGCAACGAGACATCCATTCGTTCGCCGAAGGGAAGCATGACCACAGCACACGAGGACCGGTCCAGGCTCTGGGGCAAGGGCTCGGTCGTGACCACCGAACTCACCGCCGAACAGACCGGCGGCGTTCTGGGAGTCACCCGGTTCCAGGCGCTCAAGGGCGAGCGCGGCCCACGCCACACCCACTCCCTGGAGGACGAGGTCTTCCTGGTCAACAGCGGGGAACTGGTGATGACCCTCGGAGACCAGACCTTCGAGGTCTCCGGATCGGGCGCCCTCTTCCTCCCCCGCGGAATCCCGCACTCGTACCTGGTGGAGAGCGCGACCGCAGACTTCCGCGTCATCACCACGCCCGGCGGCTTCGAGCGGTTCTTCAGCCTCGCCGGATACCCCGTGAGCCTGGGCGAGAACGCTCCCGTCGGTGACAAGTGGTCCGTGGACCGCACCCAGGACTTCGCCGAACGGCTCGGACTCGGACTGACCTGGTCCGGCTGACCCGGTCAGGCTGACCCGACCCGGCACCCGCCGGCCGACCCCCACTCTCCCGGAAGACCGAAAGCAGATCATGACCTCGATGAACAGGCGTAGCGTGCTGGCCTCGACGGCAGCGGTCATCGCCGGCGCCACCGCCCTGGAGGCGGGCGCCCTGGCTCCCGCCGCGGCCGCCGCGGAAACTTCCCCCGTCCAGCCCCCGGCGGCCCTGCCCGGCACCGCGCCGATCGTCGTCACCCCCGACGACCCGCGCTACGCCGACCTGGTGGTGGGCAACAACACCCGCTGGGTCGGCCGGCCGGACTCCGTCCGTGTCGTGCGCAGCACGGCCGAGGTGGTGCGGGCTGTCCAGGAGGCGGTGGACGGCAAGAAGCGGCTGTCGGTCAAGAGCGGCGGCCACTGCTACTGCGACTTCGTGTTCAACCCCGACGTCCGCGTCGTCATCGACACCTCCGCGCTGAACACCGTCTCCTACGACGCCCAGCGCAAGGCGTTCGCCGTCGAGGCGGGCGCGACCCTGCTGCACATGTACGAGTCCCTCTTCAAGGGCTGGGGCGTGACCATCCCCGGCGGCATGTGCTACTCGGTGGGCGCCGGCGGCCACTTCAGTGGCGGCGGCTACGGCATGCTCTCGCGCAAGCACGGCCTCTCCATCGACCACCTGTACGCCGTCGAGGTCGTCACCGTCGACGCGTCCGGCAAGGCGAAGGCCGTGGTGGCCACCCGCGAGAAGAACGACCCGCACCGCGAGCTGTGGTGGGCGCACACGGGAGGCGGCGGCGGCAACTTCGGCGTCGTCACCCGCTACTGGTTCCGCACCCCCGGGACCGAGAACCGGCCGCCCGCCGAGCAGCTCGTCAAGCCGCCCAAGGAAGTCCTGGTCAGCGCGGTCGGCCTGCCGTGGAGCTCGCTCAGCAAGGACAAGTTCACGGCGATGGTGCGCGCCTTCGGCGACTGGCACCAGAAGAACGCCTCGGCGGACTCCCCGTACGCCAACCTGTGCAGCTTCCTGATGATGAACCACAAGTCCAACGGCAGCATCGGCCTGCTCACGCAGATCGACGCGACCGTGCCGGACGCGGAGCGGCTGATCGCCGACTACCTGAAGGAGATCACGGCCGCGCTGGGCACGGACGCGGCCCGCCCGATGACGGAGTCGGCGGGCGAACACGGCCCGATGCCGCAGCTGTTCACCCCGCAGCGGCTGCCCTGGCTGACCGCCGCGAAGCTGCTGGGGACGTCCAACCCCACCCTGACCAGCCCGGTCCTGCGCGGCCACCACAAGTCGGCGTACCTGCGCAAGGGGTTCACGGACGCGCAGATCGGCTCGATGTACCGCCACCTGACGCGGACCGACCACGAGAACGCCGCGTCGATGGTGGTGCTGCTCTCCTTCGGCGGAAAGATCAACACGGTTCCCTCCGACGCCACCGCCTCGGCCCAGCGGGACTCGATCTTCAAGGGGCTGTTCCAGAGCTTCTGGCCCGACAAGGCCGACGACGCCGAGAACATCGCCTGGACCCGCGACGTCTACAGCGAGGTCTTCGCCGGCACCGGCGGCTATCCGGTACCGGGCGCCCAGACGGACGGCTGCTACATCAACTATCCGGACGCCGACATCGCCGACCCGGCGCAGAACCGCTCCGGGGTGCCGTGGCAGACGCTCTATTACAAGGGCAACTACCCGCGGCTCCAGCGTGTGAAGGCCGCCTACGACCCGCTCAACGTGTTCCGGCACTCCCAGTCCATCGGCCTGCCCCAGTAGGCCACCCGCCCCGCCCCCGCCCCGCCCCCGCCCCGCAGGAAAGGCAGTCACATGCAGTCGGACGCAGCGGTCGCTGCCGCCCCCCGGGAGGACCTCCTCCCGGACGCCCCGGAGCCGGGCTCCCCGGACCCGGGCTCCCCGGACCCGGGCCGCCCGCCCCGCCGGTCCCTGGCCTTCGCCGTCCTGGCCTCGGTCCAGTTCACCCTGATCCTCGCGATGAGCGTGCTCAACGTGGTGCTCCCCGAGGTCCAGCGCGACCTCGGGCTGGACTCGGCCCAGCTGGCCATGATCAACGCCGCGTACGGGGTGTCCTTCAGCGGCCTGCTGCTCCTCGGCGGCCGGCTGTCCGACCTCTACGGCGCCCGCCGGGCCTTCGTCACCGGTACGGCCGTGTTCGGCGTGGCCTCGGC
Source organism: Streptomyces sp. NBC_01551 (assembly GCF_026339935.1). Lineage (NCBI taxonomy): Bacteria > Bacillati > Actinomycetota > Actinomycetes > Kitasatosporales > Streptomycetaceae > Streptomyces > Streptomyces sp. NBC_01551. Next base: position 3,306,909 of record NZ_JAPEPX010000001.1, on the reverse strand, counting down.
CGCGGCGGGCCTGGCCCCCGAGGTCTGGACCCTGCTGGTGGCCCGGTTCGCCCAGGGCGCGGGCGCGGCGCTCGCCGTTCCGGCGGCGGTCGCGCTGGTGGGGATCACCTACCCGGAACCGGCCCGGCAGGCGCGGCTGATGGCCCTCTGGGGTGGCCTGGCCGCCTTCGGCGGGACCGCGGGCATGCTGCTGTCCGGGGTCGTCGCCGCCACGGACTCGTGGCGCTGGGCCTTCGTCGTCCCCGTCCTCGTGGCGGCCGTCGCGGCCGGGTCCGCCGGCCGGCTGCTGCCCGCCGGAGAGCCCACGGAGCGCCGGGGCCAGCTCGACGTGCCGGGCACCGTCCTGGTCACCGCCGGCATCTCGCTGCTGAGCTACGGCCTGGTGGAGGCCCCCGAGCGGGGCTGGACCTCGCCGGGCGCCCTGGGACCGCTGGTGTGCGGGATCGTCCTGCTGGCGCTGTTCGTCAGGGTCGAGATGCGGGCCGCCCGGCCGATCCTGCCGCTGTCCTTCCTGGCGTCGCCGCGCCGGGGCGTCGCCCTGGCCGCGGTGTTCCTCGGATCGGCGGGCATCACCGCGATCTTCTTCATGCTGTCGCTGTACTTCCAGCAGGTGCGGGGCTATTCGGGGTCCGAGGCCGCCGCCGCCTTCCTGCCCTTCGGGCTGGCCCTGGTCGCCACCGGCTCCGTGGTCGGCCGCCTGGTGCAGCGCTTCGGACCGCGCACCGTGATGCTGACCGGCCTCGGGCTGTCGGCCGTCGGCCTGGCCCTGCTCAGCGGGATCGGCCCGGACACCGCCTACGCGGGCCTCATCCTGGCCGGGCTGCTGTTCTTCGCCGCCGGGGTCGCGATGGTCTTCGCCGGATCCACCGTCTCCGCGATGGCGGACGTGGCCCCGGGACAGGCCGGCATGGCCGGGGCCGTCACCAACACCGCGCTGGAGGCGGGCCCCGCGCTCGGCCTCTCGGTGCTGGTCACCCTGGCCGCCGCCCGGACCCGTTCCCTCGGGGAGTCCGGCGCCGCCGACCTCGCGTCGGGCTACGGCTTCGCCTTCGCGCTGGCCGCCGGGGCGTTCGCCCTGACGGCGCTGCTGGCCACCCTGCTGTTCCGGTCGCGCCGCGCCTGAGGGCGCGCGCTTCCCTCCGTACCGCTTTCCCCTCGCCACACCACTCGATTGCCTGAGGAGTTCCCGTCATGACGAACCGTTTCGCGGACAAGGTCGTACTGGTCACCGGAGCCGGCGCCGGCATCGGCCGGGCCAGCGCCCTGGCCTTCGCCCGTGAGGGCGCCACCGTGGTGGCCTCCGGCGTCCGCGCCGAGTCCATCGCCGAGACCGTCCGCCTCATCGAGGAGGAGGGCGGCAAGGCGAGCGCCGTCACCGCCGACGTCAGCGTCCCCGAGGACATGGCCCGCCTCGTGGAGACCGTGGTGCGCGAGCACGGCGCGCTGCACATCGCGCACAACAACGCCGGCATCTTCACCAAGCCCAGCCCGGTCGGCGACATCGACCTGGACACCTGGAAGAAGACCTTCGACGTGAACCTGAACGGCACGCTCCACGCCATGCAGCAGGAGATCGTCCACATGCGGGCCAACGGCGGCGGCGTCATCGTCAACACGTCCTCCAACATCGGCTACCACGGCCGCCGTCCGGGCCTGGCCGCCTACGCCACCTCGAAGGCCGCCGTCAGCACCCTGACCCGGGTCGCCGCGCTGGACCACATCAAGGACGGCATCCGCATCAACTCGGTGAGCCCCGGCGCCACCGACACCTCCATGTCCTTCCGCCCGGGCGAGAGCGAGGCCGACCGCGCCGAGCGCCTCGCGGGCGCCGTCCCGCTCGGACGCGTCGGCGGTACGGACGAGGTCGTGGCCGCGGTGCTGTGGCTGGCCTCGGACGAGGCGAGCTTCGTCGTCGGCCACGACCTGGTCGCCGACGGCGGCGTCACCGCCTGACCGCACGCCGACAAACGCCGATGCCCGGCCGGCCCCTCCCCGGCCGGGCGCCGCGCGTGCGCACCCCGGCCCGAACGGCCCGTCCGGGGCCCCGGTTAGGGTGTGGCGCATGGGGACCTGGACCGCGCCGAGCGCCGTAGAACGAGAGCTGGACGAGGCGAAGGCGGCCGGGAACTGGCCCGCCTACCTCGACGCGCTCTCCCTCGCCCTGCTCTACGTCCCGCAATCCCGCGCGTACCAGGACGCGCACCCCACCCGCGTGCGCCTGGACCCCGCGTACTTCCCGCAGATCCGCGGGCTCGCGTACGTCGTGTTCACCTCCGGGATGCTGCCCGTCCCCACCCCCGATCTGGTCTTCGAGGGCCAGAACCTGGGCTGGTTCGTCGACCACTTCCCGGACGGCGGGGCGACGCACCTGGCCGTCAATCCCGGGACCCCCTACGAGGTGTTCCTGCCCGCCTCCCCCGCCCACCGCGCCACCTGGGACTTCCACTACCGCCGCAAGCCGCGCTACGCCGGTCTGGAGCAGGGCAAGGTCCACGCGCTCCACGTCGGCGGCCCACTGCACGGCCCCGTCGCGTTCGGGCTGGCCTGCGGCGCGCACCTGTCCGTCCACAACGGGATGTTCTGGAACGCCCTCGCGTACCACGGCGACGGCTACACCAAGGAGCGGGAGAAGCTCGACAAGTGGTGGGGCGTCACCACCCGCGAGGACTGGCTGGACACCACCCGACAGCTGCTCGCGGCCGACCTGGTCAGCCCGGTGTGGGAGTACGCGCTGCGCGTGCGCCGCGCCCTCGCCCAGGACTTCGCGGGCCCGGTCGACGTCGAGCACTGGCGGCACGCGGCCGAGTACAGCCTGCGCGCGAACGCCAGGAAGGCCGCCGAACCGCAGCTCACCCCCGAGGGCGTCACGCTGGCCACGCCCCGGCCGAACGCCGAGGTCGAGGGGGAGATCGCGGGCGTGCAGCGCCTGATCGGCCGGATCGCCCGCTACGAACAGCGCTTCCGGGCCGACGGACTGCTCGGCGAGGGCAAGTTCATCCGCTCCGTGGAGGCCTGGGACTACGGGCGGGCCTCCCAGATGGCCCGCTGGGGCCTGGGCGTCCGGCTCGGCACGCTCGCGGAGACCGAGGACGCCGTCGTCCGCGCCGGCGAGGCGTGCCGGCTGGCGTACCGGTCGTGGGAGGACCTGTCCGCCGCCTACGTCCTGGGGCGCTGCCTGCACTTCGACGAGGAGGAGTTCGGGCACTGGTACGAGGAGATGGTCACCACGCACCGGGCTCTGACGACCGACCCCGCCAGCCCGTGGCTGAACCTCCCCTGGAAGGCGGCGTAGCGGCCGCCGCCCCGGACCTGACGGAGTTGTCCCCGGACCTCGCGTAGTCGGGCCGGACGCGGAAAACGCCCGCTCCCGGCCGGATGCGCGAACTAGCCTGCCTGTCATGACTGTTGAGCTGAACGACACCGTACGCAAGCTCCTGGACGCCCCGCACCCGGCGGTCCTCACGACCCTCAACCCCGACGGCGGACCGCAGAGTTCGGTGGTCTGGGTGACCCGCGACGGCACCGACCTGCTGGTGTCCACCGAGCGCGGCCGCCGCAAGGAACGCAACCTCCTGCGGGACGGGCGGGTCGGCCTGACCGTCTTCGACCTGGCCAACCCCTTCCTCTACGTCGAGATCCGCGGCACCGCCACCCTCTCCGAGGACACCGGCCGGGCGGTGACCACGCGCATCGCCCAGGAGTACCTGGGCCCGGACGGCGGCAAGGAGTTCGCCGAGGCGCAGCCGGAGGACGTGCGGGTGGTCGTGCGCATCACCCCGGACAAGGTGCTCGGCAACGCCTCGAGGGCGGGCTAGGGAAGCGGGCTAGGGAAGCTGCGGGCGGATCGCCGTCCAGGCGTCGACCGCCCGGGCCAGCGGGTCGGTATCCGCCAGGTGCGGCCGGACCCGGGCCATCCAGGGCAGCAGGTTCTTGACGCGCCGCAGGTGCAGGATGCGCTCCCGCGGCAGGTCCCGCCAGGTGCGGGCCGCCGCGGCTGCCTCCTGCGGGGTCAGGTCGATCAGGGCCAGCAGGTCCCGGCACAGCGCGGCCGGATCCCCGCCCCCGTCGGGGGCGGGGCCCGGGCCGAACCGTTCGATCAGGTAGCCCCGTACGGCGGCCAACTCCGCGCCCCGCACCAGCGGGTCCGCGCCCCTCCACTCGGCGGCGCGCCGGGCCGCGGCCAGCGCCACCCGGCCCCAGCGCAGCCGTACCCCGTCCGGCAGGCCGTCGTCCTGCATCCGCCCGACGGCGAGGCTGCGCAGGGTGTCCGGATGCGGCTCGTCCAGCAGCGGGGGACCAGTGGCCAGCCAGGCCTCCAGGTCCTCCAGGGTGTGCCCGGCGGGCGGCACGGCCGTCAGCACCTGCCCCCGGGCGAGCAGCGCGACCATCGGCCCCGTGAGGTGGGCGCGCGCCGCGTGCGGGGGGTCGACGAACTCCGCGGTGCGGCCCCAGGCCTCTATCCGGGTCAGGCCGAGCCGCACCCCGCCGGCGGTGTACACCTGCCCGGCGCGCGCGATCCCGCCGATGACGCGGACGACGCACACCCCGCCCGTGACGTCGGCCTCCTCGACGGAGCACACCTGCAACTCGGCGATCGGCAACGGGAGCCCCCTCTCTCCGGGCAGGAGGCTACCGCGCTCGCGCCAGGCCTGCGACGGCTGTTCCAGGACCGGGCGGATCCGCGTGACCTCGTATCCCGCGCGCGGGTTTCGCCCGGTAACGGCCGATGGCCGGGCTCCCGGGAGGGAGACCGGCCATCGGCGCGGGGCGTACCGGGCTAGGCCCAGGTGACCAGGCGGCGCGGGTGTTCCAGGACCGCCGCGATGTCGGCCAGGAAGCGGGAGCCGAGCTCGCCGTCGATCAGGCGGTGGTCGAAGGACAGCGCCAGCGTGGTGACGTGGCGCGGCTTGACCTTGCCCTTGTGGACCCACGGCTGGAGCTTGATCGCACCGATCGCCAGGATCGCGGACTCGCCGGGGTTCAGGATCGGCGTACCGGTGTCGACGCCGAAGACGCCGACGTTGGTGAGGGTGATCGTGCCGTTCTGCATGTCCGACGGGGACGTCTTGCCGTCACGGGCGGTGGCGACCAGACCCGACAGGGCCTCGGACAGCTCGCGCAGCGTCTTGGCGTGGGCGTCCTTGATGTTCGGGACGATCAGGCCGCGCGGGGTTGCCGCGGCGATGCCGAGGTTGACGTAGTGCTTGAGCACGATCTCCTGGGCGGCCTCGTCCCAGGACGCGTTGACGTCCGGGTTGCGGCGGATGGCCACCAGGACGGCCTTGGCGATCAGGAGCAGCGGGTTGATCCGCAGACCGGCGAGGTCCGGGTCGTCCTTGAGCTCTTGGACGAGCTTCATCGTCCGGGTCACGTCGAAGGTGATGAACTCGGTGACGTGCGGGGCGGTGAAGGCGGAGCCGACCATGGCCTGGGCGGTCATCTTGCGGACGCCCTTGACCGGGATCCGGGTCTCCCGCTCGGTCGCCGCCGCGGCGGCGACCTGGACCGGAACCCCGGCCGGAGCCGGAGCCGGGGCCGCGGCCGGCGCGGGGGCCGCCGCGACCGGGGCCGCCACCTGCGGGGCGATCGCCGCGGCGGCCGCGGCGTGCACGTCCTCGCGGGTCACGACGCCGCCGTCCCCGGTGGGAACCACGGTGGCCAGGTCGATGCCGAGGTCCTTGGCGAGCTTGCGCACCGGCGGCTTCGCCAGCGGGCGCTCGACCGCCACGTGCCCGTTGCCGTTCACCGCGGCCGGGACCGCGGCGGCGGCCTGGGGCTGCGCCGGAACGGCGGCCGGGGCCGACGTGCCGTTCTGCGTGGCCACGCCGCCCGCCGCCTTGCGCGGACGGCGCTTCGTGGAGGCCTGGGACACGCCGTAGCCGACCAGCACGGGCTGGCGTGCCGCGGCGGCGGGCTCCTCGGCCTGCGCCGGGGCCGGGGCGGCAGCCACCGGAGCCGCCACCGGGGCCACGGCCTCGGCCTCGGCCGCACCGGCGTCCGTCTGGACGGAGATGATCACCTGGCCGACGTCGACCGTGGTGCCCTCCTCGAAGCGCAGCGCGTGCACGACGCCGTCGAACGGGATCGGCAGCTCCACGGCCGCCTTCGCCGTCTCGACCTCGCACACGACCTGCCCGTCGGTGACGGTGTCACCCGGCTGGACGTACCACTTGAGGATCTCGGCCTCGGTGAGGCCCTCGCCCACGTCGGGCATCTTGAATTCGCGGATGGTCATGAACGTGGCTCCTCAGTACGCCAGCGAGCGGTCGACGGCGTCGAGCACCCTGTCCAGGCCCGGCAGGTACTCGTCCTCCAGGCGGGCGGGCGGGTACGGGGCGTGGAATCCGCCCACGCGCAGCACCGGCGCCTCCAGGTGGTAGAAGCACCGCTCCGTGATGCGGGCTGCGATCTCCGCGCCCGTGCCCAGGAACACCGGGGCCTCGTGGACGACCACGAGCCGGCGGGTCTTCTCCACCGACACCTGGAGCCCGTCGAAGTCGATCGGGGACATCGAGCGCAGGTCCACGACCTCCACCGACTTGCCCTCCTCGGCCGCCGCGGCCGCCGCCTCCAGGCAGACCTTCACCATCGGGCCGTACGCGGCCAGGGTGATGTCCGTGCCCTCACGGGCCACCCGCGCCGCGTGCAGGGCGTCCGGGATGGCGTCGACGTCGACCTCGCCCTTGTCCCAGTAGCGCCGCTTCGGCTCGAAGAAGATCACCGGGTCGTCGCTGAGGATCGCCTGCTGGAGCATCCAGTACGCGTCGCTCGCGTTCGACGGCGAGACCACCTTGAGGCCCGGGACGTGCGCGAACAGCGCCTCGGGCGACTCCGAGTGGTGCTCGACCGCGCCGATGCCGCCGGCGTAGGGGATGCGGACGACGACGGGCATCTTGATCTTGCCCAGGGCCCGCGCGTGCATCTTCGCCAGCTGCGTGACGATCTGGTCGTAGGCGGGGAAGACGAACCCGTCGAACTGGATCTCCACGACCGGCCGGTAGCCGCGCAGCGCGAGGCCGATGGCCGTACCCACGATGCCCGACTCGGCGAGCGGGGTGTCGATGACCCGCTCCTCGCCGAAGTCCTTCTGCAGACCGTCGGTGATGCGGAAGACACCACCCAGCTTGCCGACGTCCTCACCCATGATCAGGACCTTCGGGTCCGTCTCCAGGGCCTTGCGCAGCGACTCGTTGAGCGCCTTCGCGATCGACATCTTCTCGACAGCCATCAGTGACCCTCCTCGAAGGACGCGAGGTAGGCGGCGAACTGGGCGCGCTCCTCGTCGACGAGCGCGTGCCCGTCCGCGTAGACGTTCTCGAAGATCGCCATGGTGTCCGGGTCGGGCATGGCGCGCACGACCTCGCGCACCCGCTTGCCCAGCGTCTCGCTCTCCGCCTCCAGGCCCTCGAAGAAGGCCTCGTCGGCGCCTCCGGTGGCCAGCAGGTGGGCCTTCAGGCGCAGGATCGGGTCCTTCGCCTCCCACGCCGCCGTCTCCTCGTCCCGCCGGTACTTCGTCGGGTCGTCGGAGGTGGTGTGCGCGCCCATGCGGTACGTGAACGCCTCGACCAGGGTCGGGCCCTCGCCGCGGCGGGCGCGCTCCAGCGCCCAGCGGGTCACGGCCAGGCAGGCCAGCACGTCGTTGCCGTCGACACGGACGCCCGGGAAGCCGAAGCCCTGCGCGCGCTGGTAGAGCGGCACGCGCATCTGGCGCTCGGTCGGCTCGGAGATCGCCCACTGGTTGTTCTGGCAGAAGAACACCACGGGGGAGTTGTAGACGGCCGAGAAGGTGAACGCCTCGGCCACGTCGCCCTGGCTGGAGGCACCGTCGCCGAAGTAGGCGATGACCGCCGAGTCGGCGCCGTCCTTGGCCACACCCATCGCGTAACCGGTCGCGTGCAGCGTCTGCGAGCCGATGACGATCGTGTACAGGTGGAAGTTGTTGATCGTGGGGTCCCAGCCACCGTGGTTCACACCGCGGAACATGCCGAGCAGGTTGGTCGGGTCGACACCACGGCACCAGGCCACACCGTGCTCACGGTAGGTCGGGAAGACGTAGTCGTCGTCGCGCAGCGCCCGGCCGGAGCCGATCTGCGCGGCCTCCTGGCCCAGGAGCGAGGCCCACAGGCCCAGCTCGCCCTGGCGCTGCAGGGCGGTCGCCTCGCCGTCGAAGCGGCGGGTCAGGACCATGTCGCGGTAGAGCCCGCGCAGGTCCTCGGTGGTGATGTCGGCGACGAAGGGGGCGAACTCCGCGTTCTCGGCGGATTCGACCCGCTCCCCCTCTGGCGTCAGCAGCTGTACGAGCTGGGGCTCGGCGTTCTGCGCGGTGGCGGCGGCGGCCTTGGCGGCGCTGGCCGCGCCTGCCGCCCGCTTGGTGCCGCTGCTGCGTCGCGGCTTGCGCGCGGCAGTGCTCTCCACGGTCACGTGTGCTCCTCCGTCGGTCCGGCACCCGGGTTCTCCGGGGTCCAGTGCGGCTCACCTGTATCCGTACCCGCCCACGGGGTGGGTGCGCGGCTCGTACGGGATTCAGGCGTGACAGGTGCCCCGGCGAGTGCCCTGCGCAATGCACGTTACCCAGTGCTTCGCATGACTGCGAAACCTCACTTGACCTGGGTTTTTGCTTGGATTTCCAAGTAAATCCGGGGAAGCGGGAACAACCACTGGTCACAGCCTTGCAGGGGGCCGGAACAACGGCACGTTATCCCGGGTAACTCCGGCAGGGAAGGGGTGAGTGTGTGAAACTGACCCCGTGCGCGAAAACGGAAAAATCAAGGTATTCCTCCTGGACGACCACGAAGTGGTCCGTCGCGGCGTCTACGAGCTCCTGTCGGTGGAGGACGACATCGAGATCGTCGGCGAGGCGGGCACGGCGGCCGACGCACTGGTCCGAATCCCCGCCACGCGCCCCGATGTGGCCGTCCTGGACGTGCGCCTGCCCGACGGCAGCGGGGTGGAGGTGTGCCGCGAGGTCCGTTCCCAGGACGAGGACGTCAAGTGCCTGATGCTGACCTCCTTCGCGGACGACGAAGCGCTGTTCGACGCCATCATGGCCGGGGCCTCGGGCTACGTGCTCAAGGCGATCCGCGGGAATGAACTCCTGAGCGCCGTACGGGACGTGGCGGCCGGCAGGTCCCTGCTCGACCCCGTCGCCACCGCCCGGGTGCTGGAGCGGCTGCGCGACGGCAAGAACGGCAAGGGCGACGACCGGCTGGCCAACCTGACCGAGCAGGAGCGCAAGATCCTCGACCTGATCGGCGAGGGCCTGACGAACCGCGTCATCGGCGAGCGGCTGCACCTGGCCGAGAAGACCATCAAGAACTACGTCTCCAGCCTGCTGTCCAAGCTGGGCATGGAGCGCCGCTCCCAGGCCGCCGCGTACGTGGCCCGCCTCCAGGCCGAGAAGCGCGGCTGACGTTCCGGGCGACGTACCCGGCGACGTTCCGGGCGAATCGGGACCAACGTCCTCGATCATCGGGGCGTGATCCCCTTCCGCGGCCTCGGCCGGTCACGGAGAGTGGACGGCATGTCCCGCCTGTCCCACCTGTCCCGCCTGTCCCCAGAGGAACGCCACGCGATCGAACTGCTGCGGCGAGTGCCGTACGGCCGGGTCGCCACCAGCGTGCGCGCGCTGCCCTTCCTCGCCCTGGCCCGCCACATCGTGGTGGAGGACAGGGTGGTGCTGCGGATGCACGCGGGTTTCGGCCACCACCACGCCTGCAACGGAAGCGTGGTGTCCTACGGGGCCGACAACTTCAATTCCGGGGACCCGCACCTGTGGTCGGTCCAGTTCACCGGCACGGCGCGGATCGTCGAACCGACCACTGCCGAACTGGAACTATTCGGGCCGGGCCCGCATTTCGTGGACGGCGCGGTCTTCGACCCCGTCCACATGCGAATCGAGCCACAGTTGGTGACCGCCCACACGCTGGGCGGTAATGCCGCGGCCGCGCGCGGCCGCCCGTATCAGCACGCACTCTGATCAGCCGATATCACTGTACGCATACGAAAAAGGGCCCGGCGGAATTACTCCCTCCGGGCCCTTTTCACACGAGCGCGCTACTCGGTCTCGGTTCCTCCGCCGCCACCGCCGGCCACGCCGGCGACGGTGCCGGTGCCCCCGGCACCACCCGCGCCGCCGGCACCGCCGGCGCCGCCGCCGGGACCACCCGTACCGCCACCGGTCGGCGGGTCGACGGGAGGCTTGGTCGGCGGCGTGATCGAGCTCGACGAGGGCTTCGGCGACGTCGACTTGGATGCTGAAGGGGACCCCGACGGCGAGGTCGACGGGGTGGAGCTCGGCGAGTACTTGCGGCTCGGGGACGGCGTGTAGCTGCCCTCGTACGAGCGCGAGTTCTCCGGCGTCTTGTGCTGCCCCTCGGTCTCGGGCGCGCTCGGGGCGCTCTCCTCGCTGCCCTGGCTGCTCTTCTTGGGCGGCGTCACGGACGTGCCGCCGCTGCCGCCCTTCTCGTTGTTCGAGCCCACGTTGCTCACGGCGTACGCGACGCCGCCCGCGATCGCGACGACCGCGAGGACCGCGAACAGCCACATCTTCCAGCGGCCGTTGCCGTCCCGGCGGTCGTCGTAGCCGTCGTAACCACCGTGCCCGCCGCGCCCGCCGTTCCCGCCCGGACCGCCGCCGGGGCCGCCCCCGCCGCCGGGGAAGGCCGAGCCGTCGTCCGGGTTCAGCGGCGGCACCATCGGCGCCTGGAACTGCGAGGTCGTCGCGTGCGAGGGGTACTGCTGCTGGCCGCCCGTCCCGCCCACCGGCATCGCCGAGGTCGGGGCCGCGCCGCGACCGTGCGGCAGCGCCATGGTGACCGGACCGGTGTTCCAGGTACCGGTGTTCGACCCCTGCTCCTGGAGCATCTGGAGCGCGTACTGGACGAGCCCGCGCATCTCCTCCGCGCTCTGGAACCGGTCGTCCGGGTCCTTGGCCAGCGAACGCATCACCAGGCCGTCGAGTTCCGCCGGGATCCCGCCGCCCTCCGGCAGCTGCGAGGGCGGCACCGGGGCGTCCTGGACGTGCTGGTAGACCACCGACAGCGGGGTCTCACCCGTGAAGGGAGGCCGCAGCGCGAGCAGTTCGTAGAGCAGGCAGCCCGTCGCGTACAGGTCGCTGCGGTGGTCCACGGCCTTGCCGAGGGCCTGCTCGGGCGACAGGTACTGGGGAGTGCCCATGACCATGCCGGTCTGAGTCATCGTCGACTGCGCGCCGTGCAGGGCACGCGCGATGCCGAAGTCCATCACCTTCACCGCGCCGGTGTTGGTGATGATGACGTTGGCGGGCTTGATGTCGCGGTGGACGATGCCGTGCTGGTGCGAATAGGCGAGGGCTTCGAGCACGCCCGACACGATGATGAGCGCCTGCTCGGGCCCCGGCGCCTCCGCGCTGAGCAGCAGCTCGCGGATGGTCAGGCCCTCGACGAGTTCCATCACGATGTACGGGACGACGTTCGGGCCGACCCGGTCCTCGCCCGAGTCGTACACGGCGACGACGGCGTGGTGGTTCAGGCCGGCGACCGACTGTGCCTCACGGGTGAAGCGGGCCTTGGAGACCGGGTCCTCGGCCAGGTCCGCGCGCAGCAGCTTCACCGCGACGGTCCGGCCGAGCCGGACGTCCTCCGCGGCGAACACCTCGGCCATGCCGCCTCGGCCGAGCCTGTGGGTCAGCCGGTAACGGCCGTCGCCCACCAGGCCGCCCGCGCCCCAGTGCTCAGGACCATCAGCCATCCCGGCGCCGTTTCCCTCGGGTTCGGGTGCCATCAGTCCTCGCCGTCGTCTCTCTCGTCCGCACGTGCGGTGGGCCCCCATCAAGGGCCTTTTCGGGGTTCTCCGGTGAACGCTACAGCCTCCGAACCGCTCACCGTTCGGACAATGGCGCGCGGTGGCCTTGTGGTCACGGAACGGGTACCTGGCTTGACGTGTGCTTGCCCTCCGGCAGACTGGGCGCGACATGCGCTCAGCCAGAGGCGTAGGGACACACCCCGAGGGGAAGCAACAGTCATGAGCCAGGACGGCACTCAGGGCCGGTACGCAGGCGGCTCCCTGGCCGGTGGCCGTTACCAGCTAAGGGATTTGCTCGGCGAGGGCGGCATGGCGTCCGTCTACCTCGCGTACGACTCCGCACTGGACCGACAGGTCGCCATCAAGACCCTGCACAGCGAGCTCGGCCGGGAAGCTTCCTTCCGCGAGCGTTTCCGCCGTGAGGCGCAGGCTGTTGCGAAACTGTCGCACACGAACATCGTCTCGGTATTCGATACGGGCGAAGGCGACCTCGACGGCGCCCTCATGCCGTACATCGTCATGGAGTACGTCGAGGGCAAGCCGCTCGGCTCCGTCCTGCAGGCGGACGTCAACCAGTACGGGGCGATGCCGGCCGACAAGGCCCTGAAGGTGACGGCCGACGTGCTGGCCGCGCTGGAGACCAGCCACGAGATGGGCCTGGTCCACCGCGACATCAAGCCCGGCAACGTGATGATGACGAAGCGCGGCGTCGTCAAGGTGATGGACTTCGGCATCGCCCGGGCGATGCAGTCCGGCGTCACCTCGATGACGCAGACCGGCATGGTCGTCGGCACCCCGCAGTACCTGTCGCCCGAGCAGGCGCTGGGGCGCGCGGTGGACGCCCGCTCCGACCTGTACTCGGTCGGCATCATGCTGTTCCAGTTGCTGACCGGGCGGCTGCCGTTCGAGGCGGACTCGCCGCTGGCCATCGCGTACGCGCACGTCCAGGAGGAGCCGGTCGCCCCGTCCTCCATCAACCGGTCGGTGAGCCCGGCGATGGACGCGCTGGTGGCGCGGGCCCTGAAGAAGAACCCGAACGAGCGCTTCCCGACGGCCGCGGCCATGCGGGACGAGATCGCTCGGGTCATGTCCGCCGGTCAGACCGGTGCTCCGATGATCGTCCCGGGTGTCGGTCCCGTGAGCAGCGGCGCCGGTGTGAGCTCGGCCGTGTTCCCGCCGGTGGACTCCGGCTTCCAGGCGCCGCCGCAGTCGCTCCAGCAGCCGTACCAGGCGCCGCACACCCCGGCGCCGTCCCCGTACGCGCCGCAGCAGCAGCACGCGCAGGGCGGATACGCCTACCCGCAGCAGCAGCACACGCCGCCGCCGGCCGCACAGCACCACCAGCAGCAGTTCGTCGCGCAGACCCCGCCGCCGTACACGATCTCCCCGGCCGCGCCCCAGGTCCCGGCCGGGAACTCCGGCGGCGGTGGCGACAAGCGGAACACCCCGGTGGTCGTGGGCGCGATCGCGGTGGCCCTGATCGCCATCGGCGGCCTGATCTGGGCGATCGCGAACAACGGCGACGACAAGGGCGGCACCGAGGCCGGTCCCTCGAGCTCCTCCTCGGCGTCCGCGTCGGCGAAGGCCGGCCACAAGGGGCCGGACCGGTCGCGCACGATCGAGGACACGAAGTGCAAGAACCCGACGAAGTACTACAACGACGCCACCAAGTACACGGCGCCTGACTTCCGCTACAAGGACATCCTCTCGGTGAAGGCCTGCATCCAGGCCGCCGGCTGGAAGTACAAGGTCGTGGAGAAGGACGAGGCCGTCTACGGCGAGGACATCGTCGTGGAGCAGAACCCGGCGCCGTCGGACAAGGTCGACAAGGAGGGCACCGAGTTCACGCTGACGGTGTCCACCGGCAACCCGGAGTAGGAGCCGGTCGCGGTCGTGACGTCCCGGTCGTGACGTCCTGGTCGTGACGTCGCGGCCGCGCCGTCGACGGCGTGACGTCGTGGCCGCGACACGCCCGGCCGCGACACTCCCGAACGGGCGGGCCGCTCTGATGGGCCGCCCGGGATGCCGGTTTTGCCCCACCATGTGAACCTGAGCGAAACAGCACGGCCTCCACCGGGACCCCGAGTCCGGGGAGGCCCTCAGGGACGGGAGGGGCATCCCGTGACTCGACGCCCGCGCGCGCCGCACTGGCTGGCCGGGGCCGTGCTGGCCGCCGCGGTGCTCGCGCCCGCGACCGCCTGCGCCGTGGCACCCGGCGCCCCCGGGCGGATCGCCCTGACTCCCTTGACCCCGTTCGGCACGGCGGCGTTCGCCCCGGCGAGCCGTGCGGCCGCGCCCGACGACGCCGGGCCCCTGGGCGACGTACCGGACACGGCTCACGGGGGACTCGCCGGCACTCTCGCCGGGGCCGGTCGGGAGCGGCCCGGGCGGCCGGCGGCCGAGCCCGCCAACCCCGAGACCCTGCTGGCCTCCCGGCCGCTGCGGCTGCGGCCGCTCCAGGAACCCGCCGAGCCGCCGGCCGCGCGGCCCGTCGCGCCGAGCCCCCCGGGCCGGCCGAACCCGCCCAGCGTGTCGAAGCCGTCGAGCCCGCCGGACCCGCCACGGCCGCAGACCCCGCCCGGCGTGTCGCAGGAGCCGTCCCGGCCGGCCGCCGCCCTCGGCACCGAGCCGAACGACCGGGCCGCCGACCTGGCCGCCCACATGCTGCCCCTCGGCACCGGATTCGCCCTGATGGGGCTCGGTCTCGGCTTCATGGGGATGCGGCTGCGGCGCGGGCCGTAGGGGCGAACGGGCGGCCTCGGAAGGGCTCTTGAGGCGGAGGGGGAAGCGCGCGTCCCCCTGTGGATGTACGCCGCAGGATGGTTGCGGGGGCCTGCATACCCGGTATACATACTGAGTATGTCGATCCGCCACGGCCTTCTCGCCCTGCTGGAACGGGGTCCTCGGTACGGCTCCCAGCTGCGTACCGAGTTCGAATCCCGCACCGGCTCCACCTGGCCGCTCAACGTCGGGCAGGTGTACACCACCCTCTCCCGCCTGGAGCGCGACGGACTCGTCGCCCCCGGCGGCGAGGACGACGCCGGGCACACCCTCTACGCCATCACCGACACCGGACGCGCCGAACTGCGGCAGTGGTACGAGCGCCCCGTCGACCGCACCAACCCGCCCCGTGACGAGCTGTCGATCAAGCTCGCCATGGCCGTGGGCGCCCCTGGCGTGGACATCCGCGCCGTCATCCAGTCCCAGCGGCACGCCACGATCAAGGCGATGCAGGACTACACCCGGCTCAAGGCCCAGGCACTCACCGAGATCGAGAGCGGCCGGTCCGGCGAACGCGACGACCTGGCCTGGCTGCTCGTCGTGGAACAGCTCATCTTCCAGACCGAGGCCGAGGCCCGCTGGCTCGATCACTGCGAGTCCCGGCTCGTCCGGCTCTCCCAGCCGGCCGACCGGAGAGCCGAAGCCGAACCGACCCGGGCCACGACCGCCACCCCGGCCACCGCCACCCCGGCCACCGCCACCCCGGCCACCGCCGCCGCGGCTCCCGCGGCCACCGCCACCGACCGGCCCCGCACCGCCCGCACGCGGCGGGGCTGAACCACCGTCCCAGGGGGACCCTTCATGCCCGACCAGCCCGTATTGCAGTTGGACAAGCTCGTCCGCACCCATGGCAGCGGAGCCACCGAGGTGCACGCCCTGCGCGGTATCGACCTGTCCGTCCACCCCGGCGAACTCGTCGCCGTCATGGGCCCCTCCGGGTCCGGCAAGTCCACGCTGCTCACCCTCGCCGGGGGCCTCGACACCCCCAGCAGCGGCCGGGTGATCGTCGAAGGCACCGACATCACCGTCGCGAGCCGCAAGGAGCTGGCCGCGCTGCGCCGCCGCAGCATCGGCTACGTCTTCCAGGACTACAACCTGATCCCGGCCCTCACCGCCGCCGAGAACGTGGCCCTGCCCCGCGAACTCGACGGGATATCCGCCCGCAAGGCCCGGGTGTCCGCGCTCGCCGCCCTGGAGGAGATGGGCCTCGGCCACCTCGCGGACCGGTTCCCCGACGAGATGTCCGGCGGCCAGCAGCAGCGCGTGGCCATCGCCCGCGCCCTGGTCGGCGACCGCCGGCTGGTGCTCGCCGACGAACCCACCGGAGCCCTCGACTCCGAGACCGGTGAATCCGTCCTCGCGCTGCTGCGCTCCCGCTGCGACGCGGGCGCCGCCGGCGTCCTCGTCACGCACGAGCCGCGGTTCGCCGCCTGGGCCGACCGGGTCGTCTTCCTGCGCGACGGCAGCGTCGTCGACGAGACCCTGCGCAGCCACGCCGACTCGCTGCTCTCGGGGCAGGCGGCCGGCCTGTGACCTCCTCGCCCCAAGGCTGGTACCACTCCTGGGTCGCGGCGATCCGGATCGCCCGCCGCGACGCCTGGCGCTCCAAGGGCCGCAGCGCCCTCGTCCTCGCCATGATCGCCCTGCCGATCGTCGGCGTGAGCGCGGCCGACCTCACCCTGCGCAGCGCCGAACTCTCCACCGAGCAGAAGATGGAGCGGGTCCTCGGCGCGGCCGACGCCAAACTGACCCTCCCCCACGTCACGGGCCCCGTCTACCAGCAGCCCGACGGCGAGAACTACGCGCCGGTCGGCGGGTACGACAAGTACCAGTCCTCCCAGGAGCCGGACGATCCGAACCGGCTGGGCACCGCCCTCCCGGCGGGGAGCCGGTCCGTGAAGGACAGCGTGGGCAGAACCAAGGTCCGCACCACGCACGGGCTGCTCGACACCGAGCTACGCGAACTGGACACGCGCAGCCCGATGGTCAAGGGCATCCTGACGCTGGACCGCGGCCGACTGCCGCAGGCGCCGGGCGAGGTCATCGCCACCCAGGCCTTCCTGGAGGACTCCGGGTACTTCGTCGGGTCCGCGGTGACCCCGCGCGGCTCGACGACCTCGTACAAGATCGTGGGCGCGTACGAACTCCCCGACGCCCTGGGGCGGGCGCAGCTCATCGCGCCGCCCGGCAGCCTGATCGACCCGCTGGAGAAGATGCTCGTCGCCGCCGGCAACCCGGGGCTGCGGGCCCAGCACAGCTACCTGGTGACGGTCGGCGGTGATGGTTTCACGTGGAACATGGTGAAGGAGACCAACGCCAAGGGCGTCCTCGTCACCTCCCGCGCCGTGATGCTCGACCCGCCCGCCGACTCCGACGTGCCGCTGTACAAGCAGCAGCCGAAGGACCAGTGGGGCGGCAGCGCCGCGATGCGGGCCACCGAACTGGCCGTCCTGGCCACCGTGGTGGGCCTGGCCATGCTGGAGATCTGCCTGCTGGCCGGACCCGCCTTCGCGGTGGGCGCCCGCCGCTCGCGCCGCCAGCTCGGGCTCGTCGGCGCCAACGGCGGCGACCGGCGCCACATCCGGGCCATCGTCCTGTCGGGCGGCCTGGTCATCGGCGCCGCGTCCGCCGTCATCGGCACCGTCGTCGGCGTGGCCCTCACCTTCGGGCTCCGGCCGGTGCTGGAAGGCCGGATCGGCAGCCGCTTCGGCAGCTTCGACGTCCGCCCCCTGGAACTCCTCGGGATCGGGCTGCTCGCCGTCCTCACCGGGCTGCTGGCCGCCGTCGCCCCGGCGGTCACCGCCTCCCGGCAGACCGTCCTGGCCTCGCTCACCGGCCGCCGCGGCGTCCGCCGGGCCAACCGGGTGCTGCCCGTCATGGGCGTCGTCGCCATCTGCGGGGGCACCGCCATCGCCCTGTTCGGCAGCGTCTCCGACATGGGCTCCGTGGTCGTCGCGGGCGGCAGCGCCCTCGCCGAGCTCGGCATCGTCGCCCTCACCCCGGTGCTGGTCGGCCTGTTCGGGCGGATCGGGCGGTGGCTGCCGCTGTCGCCGCGGCTCGCGCTGCGCGACGCCGTGCGCAACCGGGGACGTACGGCCCCCGCCGTGGCCGCCGTGCTGGCCGCCGTCGCCGGGACCGTCGCGATCGCCGTGTTCCAGCACAGCGGCGACCTCCAGCGCCGGCACGAGTACGTCGCCTCCCTGCCGTACGGCAGCGGGATGGCCCAGGTCACCGAGAACTCCGGCCACAAGGAGGTGCCCGCCGTACGGCAGGCGCTGGCCAGGGAACTCCCGCTCGCCGTACGGGCCGACGTGGACAGGCTCGTCGTCGGCAAGCCGGGCTGCGACTCCTGGTCGGAAGAGCCCGGCTGCGGCCGGGCCGAGATCATCACCCCGAAGGACCAGCGCTGCCCGCTCTTCGAGGGGAGCGGGCCGGCAGCCTTCACCACCGAGCAGCAGCGGGCCCTGCGCGACGACTGGCGGTGCCAGGAGGGCCGGCACGGCGTCGCCGAGGACACGGTCGTCGCCGACGAGAAGCTGCTGACCGTCCTCGCCGTCACCGACCCGGGCGCGGCCGCCGCGCTGAAGTCCGGCAAGGCCGTCTCCTTCGACAAGCGGATCGTGAAGGACGGCAAGGTCAACGTCCGGCTGATCGCCGACTCCAAGGCCGCCTCGGTCTTCTCGGGGCGCGGGGAGGACCCGCCCGGCGAGAACAAGGTCATAGCCGCCTACCAGGCACCCGCCGGGAGCGACGGCTACGGCCTGCGGCTGGTGCTGCCGCCCGCCGCCGCCAAGGCGGCGGGGCTGACCACCGCGCCGTTCGGCTCGTACTTCACCCTCGACGGCGAGGCCACCTCCGAGCAGCGGCAGAAGCTGGACGGGGCGCTCGACGCGATGGGCGTGGAGACCGACGTCACCGTCGAGAAGGGCTACCAGGGCGACAACTCGCTGGTCCTGCTCGCCCTCACCGTCTTCGCGGGCCTGGTCACCATCGGCGCGGCCGGCATCGCCACCGGGCTGGCCCAGGCGGACGCCGAGGCCGACCTGAAGACCCTGGCGGCGGTCGGAGCGCCCCCGCGGGTGCGGCGGGCCCTGAGCGGCTTCCAGTGCGGCGTGGTGGCCCTGATGGGCGTCGTCCTGGGCTCGGCGGCCGGAATCCTGCCGGCGGTCGGCCTGCGGCTCACCGAGCGGCGGGAATCGACCTCCCTGTACGAGACCGGGATCGCGCAGGGGTACGTCGGGAAGTCGGAGCTCGCGCCGTACGTGCCGATCGCGGTGCCGTGGGAAACCCTGGGCGCGCTGCTGATCCTGGTCCCGCTGGGCGCGGCGCTGCTGGCCGCGCTGGTCACGAAGTCCAGCGGCGCCCTGGCCCGGCGCGCGGCGGGGTAATCCCCGGGCCCCCGTACAGGGTGGATCACGCCCGTACGGGGGCACACCGTGTGAGAGCGAAGGTGTGCGAGAGAATGGCGGCATGGAGATGCCGAGGAGTGAACGGTCGCAGGACAGTCCCCCGCACGTCCTGATCGTGGGACAGGACGGGATGGCGGTCGGCGGCGCCGATGACGAGTCGCGCGAGGTCCCGGTGACGGAGATGGTCGAACAGCCCGCCAAGGTCATGCGGATCGGCAGCATGATCAAGCAACTCCTGGAAGAGGTACGTGCCGCTCCTCTCGACGAGGCGAGCAGGGTCCGGCTCAAGGACATCCACGCCGCGTCGGTGAAGGAGCTGGAGGACGGCCTGGCACCGGAGTTGGTCGAAGAACTGGAACGCCTTTCCCTCCCGTTCACGGAGGAAGCCATTCCCTCCGAGGCGGAACTGCGCATCGCGCAGGCCCAGTTGGTGGGGTGGCTGGAGGGGCTCTTCCACGGCATCCAGACGGCCCTGTTCGCGCAGCAGATGGCGGCGCGGGCCCAACTCGAACAGATGCGCCGCGCCCTCCCGCCCGGCGCCCCCACCGACGACGAAGACGGCCCCCACGGCGCCATCCGCTCGGGCCCGTACCTCTAACCCCACCCCAGGCCCGGACCGCCCAAGCGCTCCGGGCCTCTCCACACCCGGCCCCGCCGCCCCACCCAGCCCGTCCGGCGTTTGAGTACCGGGGCCCGGGGCCGGCCCACGCAAAGGCGCCGCACGGCCACACCCGGCCCCGCCCCACCCGGCCCCGCCGACGCTTGAGGCGCGGGGCAGGGGCGGAGCCCCGGGGAGCTTCCGGCCCCGCCGGTCCACCCAGCCCGTCCGGCGCTTGAGGACCGGGTCAGGGCGGAGCCCCGGGAACGGAGGAAGGGCGGGGCGGGGAGAAGCCCGCGCAGCGCCCACCCATCCCACGTAAGCGGCTCGTAAGTCCGCAACCCCGCAGGGGACATGGCCGCCTCATACTCGGGGTATGACCTACGACGCGATCGTCCTGGCCGGCGGCGCAGCCACCCGCCTCGGAGGCGCGGACAAACCCGCCCTCCCCGTCGGCACCCGCACCCTCCTCGACCGCGTCCTCGCCACCTGCCCCGACGCCCGCACCACCGTCGTCGTCGGCAGCCGCCGCCCCACCGCCCGCCCGGTCCACTGGACCCGTGAGACCCCGCCCGGCGGCGGCCCCCTCGCCGCCCTCGACGCAGGCCTCCGCGCGACCACCGCCCCCCTGGTCCTCGTCCTCTCCGCCGACCTCCCCTTCCTCGACCGGGCGACGGTCCAGGCTCTCCTGAACACCCCCTCCGCGGACGGCGCCACCCTGCGCGACCCCACCGGCCACGACCAGCCCCTCGTCGCCGCCTACCGCGCGGAACCCCTGCGCCGCGAGATCGCCCTCCTCGCCACCGAACACGGCACCCTGGCCAACCTCCCCCTGCGCGCCCTCACCGCCGAGCTGGACCTGACCCCGGTCAGCATCACGGCCACCGCGCCCCTCGCCTCCTTCGACTGCGACACCTGGGAGGATCTCGCCGCCGCCCGCGCCCGGATCAGGGAGCATGGGAACGTGCTGGACGAATGGATGACCGCAGTCAAGAACGAGCTGGGCATCGACGTCGCCGTCGACACCAAGACCCTCCTCGACCTCGCCCGTGACGCCGCCCACGGCGTCGCCCGCCCCGCCGCCCCGCTGACCACCTTCCTGGTCGGCTACGCGGCCGCCCAGGCGGCGGCCACCGGCGCCGACCCCGCCCAGGCCGTCGCCGACGCCTCCCGCAAGGCCGCCGACCTGGCGCTGCGCTGGGCCGCCGAGGCCGAGGCCGATGCCCAGGAGAGCGGCTCCGGATGACCCCCACCGACGCCGGCGCCGACCCCACGACGGCCCCGACCCCGCCGAAGACCTCCGCCGAGCAGGCCCTCGACGAGGCCCTCGCCCTGGTCAGCCGCGCCCCCGGCGGACCCGGCACCGCCGCGCCCCACACAGGCTCCGCGGGCCCCACAGGACCCGCCGCCCCCGAGGGCCACCGCGCCTCCCCCTGGCCCCGCGCCCGGGAGATCGCCGCGTACGCCGGCTCCGGCGTCCGCCCCCGCACCCACCGGGTGCCCCTCGCCGACGCCCTCGGCGACGTCCTGGCCGCTCCCCTCGACGCCCTCACCGACCTGCCGTCCTTCGACACCTCCGCCATGGACGGCTGGGCCGTCGCCGGCCCCGGCCCCTGGACCGTCCGTCCCGGCGACGGGGTGCTCGCCGGCCGCGAGCGCCCCGCGCCCCTCGCCGACGGCCAGGCGGTACGGATCGCCACCGGCGCCCGGATCCCCTCCGACACCACCGCCGTGATCCGCAGCGAGCACTGCCGCGAGGCCGGCTCCCAGCTGTTCGCCACGCGCCCCGTCGGCACCGGCCAGGACATCCGCCCGCGCGGCCAGGAATGCCGCTCCGGCGACCTGCTGCTGCCCGCCGGCTCCCTCGTCACCCCGGCCGTGCTCGGCCTCGCCGCCGCCGCCGGCTACGACGAGCTGCCCACCCGGCGCCGCCCCCGCGTGGAGATCCTGGTGCTCGGTGACGAGCTGCTCACCGAGGGCCTCCCGCACGACGGCCTGATCCGCGACGCCCTCAGCCCGATGCTCGGCCCCTGGCTCACCCGCATCGGCACAGAGGTCACCGCCACCCGGCGGCTCGGCGACGATCCCGCCGGAGCCGAGGCCCTGCTCAAGGCCGTCACCACCTCCGAGGCCGACGTGGTCATCACCACCGGCGGCACCGCCTCCGGCCCCGTCGACCACGTCCACCCCGTGCTGGAGCGGGCCGGCGCCGAGCTGCTCGTCGACGGGGTCGCCGTCCGGCCCGGGCACCCGATGCTGCTCGCCCGGCTCGGGGACCGCGCCGACGGCCGCCACCTGGTCGGCCTGCCCGGCAATCCGCTCGCCGCCGTCTCCGGGCTGCTGACCCTCGCCGAACCGCTGCTGCGCGCCCTCGCCGGCCGCGCCCGGCGCCCCCGGTACACCGCGCCCGTGCGGGACGACGTGCCCGGCCACCCGTACGACACCCGGCTCGTCCCGGTCGTGCTGAGCGACGAGCACGCGGTGCCGCTGCGCTACCACGGCCCTGCGATGCTGCGCGGGGTGGCCACCGCCGACGCGCTGGCCGTCGTACCGCCGCACGGAGCGCGGGCCGGACAGGACCTGGAGATGCTCGATCTGCCGTGGGCAGCGGGGGGATGTTTCACGTGAAACTTGAGGGCTCGGACGCGATGGCGCGGGGCGCGGACGAGAAGCTCGTCTCGCGGCGCATCAAACTGCCCACCCGCGTGGTGGAGAAGCCACTGCGGCAGGTGACCCGGCGTCTGCTGATGGCCCTGTTCGTGATGTTCCTGACGGTGCTGCTCGTATGGGTGGACCGCGACGGCTACCACGACAACGCCAACGAACAGGTGGACTTCCTCGACTGCGTCTACTACGCCACCGTGACCCTGTCGACGACGGGCTACGGCGACATCGTCCCGTACAGCGACAGCGCGCGGCTGGTCAACATCCTGCTGATCACGCCGCTGCGCGTGCTGTTCCTGATCATCCTGGTCGGCACCACCCTGGAAGTGCTCACGGAGCGGACCCGGGAAGAGTGGCGGCTGAACCGCTGGAGGAAGAACTTGCGTGACCACACGGTCGTGGTCGGCTTCGGCACCAAGGGCCGCTCGGCCCTGCAGACGCTGCTGGCCACCGGGCTCCGGAGGGAGCAGGTCGTCATCGTGGACCCGAGTGCCAAGGTGATCGACATCGCCAACTCGGAGGGCTTCACGGGTGTCGTCGGCGATGCCACCCGCTCCGACGTCCTGCTGCGCGCCGAGCTCCAGAAGGCCCGTCAGATCATCATCGCCACCCAGCGCGACGACACGGCGGTCCTCGTCACGCTGACGGCGCGCCAGCTCAACCGGGGGGCGAAGATCGTCGCGGCGGTCCGCGAGGAGGAGAACGCGCCACTGATCAAGCAGTCCGGGGCCGACGCGGTCATCACGAGCGCGAGCGCCGCCGGCCGGCTGCTGGGCCTGTCGGTGCTCAGCCCGAGCGCGGGCACCGTGATGGAGGACCTCATCCATCAGGGCACGGGCCTCGACATGGTCGAACGGCCCGTCAAGAAGGCCGAGGTCGGCAAGTCGGTGCGGGACACCGGCGACCTGGTGGTCAGCGTGCTGCGCGGCCACCGGCTGCTGGCGTACGACGATCCGCACGCGAGCCCCATCCAGTCGACGGACCGGCTGATCACGATCGTCCGCGCGAAGCCGCCCACCTCGCCGCCGGTGACGCTGGGATCGGCCGAATAGCGGTCGGAGTTGGCGTACCCTCCGGGCCATGCATGCGATCACCATCGAAGAGCCCGGCGGTCCCGAGGCCCTCGTCTGGGCCGAGGCACCCGATCCGGTGGCGGGCGAGGGGGAGGTGCTCGTCGAGGTCGTGGCGAGCGCCGTGAACCGCGCCGACATCCTTCAGCGGCGGGGGTTCTACGATCCGCCACCGGGCGCCTCGCCCCATCCCGGGCTGGAGTGCTCCGGCCGGATCGTCGCGATCGGCCCCGGCGTGTCCGGCTGGGCGGTCGGCGACGAGGTCTGCGCGCTGCTGGCCGGCGGCGGGTACGCGGAGCGGGTGGCCGTCCCGGCGGGCCAGCTGCTGCCGGTGCCGGACGGCGTGGACCTGGTGACGGCGGCCGCGCTGCCGGAGGTGGCGTGCACCGTCTGGTCGAACGTGTTCATGGTCGCGCACCTGCGCCCCGCCGAGACCCTGCTGGTGCACGGCGGCTCCAGCGGCATCGGCACCATGGCGATCCAGCTCGCCAAGGCGGTCGGCGCGACGGTCGCGGTCACGGCGGGCGGCCCCGAGAAGCTGGCGCGCTGCCGGGAGCTGGGCGCGGACATCCTGATCGACTACCGCGAGCAGGACTTCGTCGAGGAACTTCGGGCCGCGACGGACGGGGCCGGGGCGGACGTGATCCTGGACATCATGGGCGCGAAGTACCTGGGCCGGAACCTGGACGCGCTGGCCGTGAACGGCCGGCTGGCGGTGATCGGCCTCCAGGGCGGGGTGAAGGGCGAGCTCGACCTGGGCGCGCTGCTGGCGAAGCGGGCGGCGGTCACCGCCACCTCGCTGCGGGCGCGGCCGCTGGAGGAGAAGGCCGCCATCGTGGCCTCGGTACGGGAACACGTGTGGCCGCTGGTCTCGGCGGGCCGCGTCGCCCCGGTCGTGCACGCCACGTTCTCGATGGCCGACGCCGCGGAGGCCCACCGCGTCATGGAATCCAGCGCCCACGTGGGCAAGCTGCTGCTGAAGGTCTGACCGGGCGGGCCGGGCACCGCCGGGCCCCCGTACCGTCCGTGGCGGTCGGGGGCCCAGCGGCGGGACGGGGTCCGGTCAGAGGGTGCGGAGCAGCACCGCCGGGGATTCGACGCAGTCGGCGACGTAGCGCAGGAAGCCGCCCGCCGCGCCGCCGTCACACACCCGGTGGTCGAAGGTCAGCGACAGCTGGACGACCTTGCGGACCGCCAGCTGACCCTCGTGGACCCACGGCTTGTCGACGATCCGGCCCACGCCGAGCATGGCCGCCTCGGGGTGGTTGATGATCGGCGTGGAGCCGTCCACCCCGAACACCCCGTAGTTGTTCAGGGTGAAGGTGCCGCCGGTCAGGTCGGCCGGCGCCAGCTTGCCGGTCCGGGCCAGCTCCGTCAGCCGCCCGAACTCCGCCGACAGGGACTCGGGGTTGCGTGACTGGGCGTCCCGGACGACCGGGACCACCAGGCCCCGCTCGGTCTGCGCGGCGAAGCCCAGGTGCACCGACGGGAGCCGGACGATCTCGTTCGCCGCCAGGTCCACCGTGGAGTTCAGCTCCGGGTAGCGGGCGAGCGCGGCCGTGCAGATCCGCGCGAGCAGCGCGAGTACGGAGATCTTGGGGCCGCCCGCGGCGTTCATCGCCGCCCGGGCCGCCATCAGCTCCGTGGCGTCCGCGTCGACCCAGCAGGTGGCCTCCGGGATCTCCCGCCGGCTGCGCGACAGCTTCTCCGCCACGGCCCCGCGAAGGCCCTTGAGCGGGATCCGCACCGCACCCTCCGGCGCGGCGACGGGGGCGGCGGCCGGGGTGGCGACCGGAGCGGGCGCGGCCGGCGCCCGCAGCGCCGCCTCCACGTCCGCCCGCAGGATCAGCCCCTCGGGCCCCGACCCGTTCAGCGCGCGCAGGTCCAGCCCGTTGTCCCGGGCCAGCTTGCGCACCAGCGGCGAGATCACCGGGACCGGCCCGGAGACCCGTACGGGAGCCGGAGCAGGAGCGGCCGCCGGCGCGGGCGTCACGGCCGCGGCCACGGGCCGGGCGACCCGCTTGCGGCGCGTCGGCCGGGAGTGGTCCGTACCGTAACCGACCAGCACGTTCCCCGAGCCCGAGGGCTCGTCGGCGTCGGCTTGTACCGCCTCCGTGCCCGCTCCCACCGCCACGGTGATCAGCGGGGAGCCGACGGGAAGTTCCGTGCCCTCCTCCCCGAAACGGGCGGTGACGACACCGCCGTAGGGGCACGGAACCTCCACCATCGCCTTGGCCGTCTCGACCTCGACGACCGGCTGGTCCACCTCGACCACATCGCCCACCGCCACCAGCCAGCGGACGATCTCGGCCTCGGTCAGTCCTTCCCCGAGGTCCGGCAGCTTGAATTCCATGACCTGCGGCATCAGTTCTCCCACTGCAGGCGGGCCACGGTGTCCAGGATCCGGTCCACACCGGGCAGGTGGTGCTTCTCCAGCATCGGCGGCGGGTACGGGATATCGAAGCCCGTCACGCGCAGCACCGGCGCCTCCAGGTGGTGGAAGCACTTCTCCTGGATGCGGGCGACGAGCTCCGCGCCCGGTCCGCCGAAGCCGTTCGCCTCGTGGACCACGACCGCCCGGCCGGTGCGGCGTACGGACGCCACGACCGTGTCCTCGTCGAACGGGACCAGCGAGCGCAGGTCCACGACCTCCAGGTCCCAGCCCTCCTCGCGCGCCGCCTCGGCGGCCTCCAGGCACACCGGCAGCGAGGGCCCGTACGTGATCAGCGTCGCGCTCGTGCCCGCCTTGCGGACCAGCGCGTTGCCGATGCCCGGCACGGCCGCGGGGCTGTCCGGGTTCCAGTCGGCCTTCGACCAGTACAGCCGCTTCGGTTCCAGGAACACCACCGGGTCGTCGCTCGCGATCGACTCGCGCAGCAGCCCGTACGCGTCCTCCACCGTCGCCGGGGTGACCACGTGCAGCCCGGGGGTGGCCACGTAGTACGCCTCGGAGGAGTCGCTGTGGTGCTCCACACCGCCGATCCCGCCGCCGTACGGCACCCGGATGGTGATCGGCAGCGGCATCGCGCCGCGCGTGCGGTTGCGCATCTTCGCCACGTGCGAGATCAGCTGCTCGAAGGCCGGGTACGCGAACGCGTCGAACTGCATCTCGACGACCGGCCGCAGTCCGTACATGGCCATGCCGACCGCGGCGCCGAGGATGCCAGCCTCCGCGAGCGGGGTGTCCGTACAGCGGTCCTCGCCGAATTCCTTCGCGAGGCCGTCCGTGATCCGGAAGACGCCGCCCAGGGCGCCGACGTCCTCGCCCATGACGTGGACCGTCGGGTCCTCCGCCATCGCGTCGCGCATCGCGCGGCCCAGCGCCTGCGCCATCGTCGCCGGCTTGGCGACCCGCTTCTGTGCCACCGTGCTCACTGCTCCTCCGCTTCGAGCTCGGCGCGCAGCATCTCCGCCTGCTCGCGCAGCCGGCCGGTCTGCCGCGCGTAGACGTTCTCGAACAGGTCCATCGGGTTCAGGACGGGCTCGGCGTTCATCCGCTCGCGCAGCGACGCCGCCATCACCTCGGCCGCGGCCTTGGCCTCCTGGATGCCGGCCTCGTCCAGCAGGCCGCGCGCCGTGAGCTCGCGCTCCAGCAGGTCCACCGGGTCGTGCGCCTTCCACGCCTCGACCTCGGCGTCACCCCGGTAGCGGGTCGCGTCGTCGGCGTTGGTGTGGGCCTCGATCCGGTACGTGACCGCCTCGATCAGGGTCGGACCGCCGCCCGAGCGGGCCCGCTGGACCGCCTCGGCCAGCACCTCGTGCATGGCGGCCACGTCGTTGCCGTCGACCAGCCGGCCCGGCATCCCGTACCCCACGGCCTTGTGGGCCAGCGTCGGGGCGGCGGTCTGCTTGGCGAGCGGGACGGAGATGGCGAAGCCGTTGTTCTGGACCAGGAAGACCACCGGGGCCTGCCAGACGGCCGCGAAGTTCAGCGCCTCGTGGAAGTCGCCCTCGCTGGTGCCGCCGTCGCCGACCATGGCGAGGGCGACCACGTCGTCCCCGCGCAGCCGGGCGGCGTGCGCCAGGCCCACCGCGTGCGGCAGCTGGGTGGCGAGCGGGGTGGACAGCGGGGCTATCCGGTGCTCGCGCGGGTCGTACCCGGTGTGCCAGTCGCCGCGCAGCAGCGTCAGGGCCTGTACGGGGTCCAGCCCGCGCGCCACGGCCGCGAGGGTGTCGCGGTAGGACGGGAAGAGCCAGTCCTGCTCCTCCAGGACCAGCGCGGCCGCGATCTCGCAGGCCTCCTGGCCGACCGTCGAGGGGTACACGGCGAGACGGCCCTGCCGGGTCAGCGCGGTGGCCTGGGCGTTGTAGCGGCGGCCGCGGACCAGCTCGGTGTAGCACCGGCGCATCAGCTCGGGGTCGAGCTTGTCGGCCGCGGCGGTGCCCAGCACCCGGTACGGCTCCGGGTCCGGGAGCAGCGGGGCGGCATCCGTACGCGGACTCCAGGCGGGCGGCGGGGTCGAACGGTGGGACGCACCGGCACCGGGCAGCTCTTGGACCGTCATGGCGGCGTACACCTCCTCATGGGAAGCGGGCAGGGAGCACCCCGGATGTGAGGCGCCTCACCAACCGATTGTTCGGTTGTCCACGCAATTTGGCTACAGGCGGCTCCAGGCTGTGGACAAAGTGGCGCCGGGGCCCTGGGATGGATGCAGGACGTCCAAGAGAGGGAGGCAGTGGGCAATGCCGGATGAACAAATGGCCGGAACGGGTTCCGCACCGGTCCCACCGGGGGGAGCCCCCGGGGGCCCTCAGGTCCCACCGCGCCCACTGGACTCGATCGACCGGTCGATCATGCGACTGCTCCAGGCGGACGGCCGCGCGTCCATACGGTCGGTCGCGGAGCAGGTGCACGTGTCGCGGGCGAACGCCTACGCCCGGATCAACCGGCTGATCGACGACGGGGTCATCCGGGGCTTCACGGCCCGGGTCAACCATGAACGCGCGGGTCAGGGCGCGTCGGCGTACATCACCCTCAAGATCGTCCAGAATTCCTGGCGGACGGTCCGCGAAAAGCTCCGCGAACTGCCGGGCGCGGCGCACATCGCGCTGGTCAGCGGGGACTTCGACGTCCTCCTGCTGGTGCACACGCCGGACAACCGCACCCTGCGCGAGCTGGTCCTGACCCGCCTCCAGTCCATCCCGGAGGTGCTCTCCACGCGCACCCTGCTGGTGTTCGAGGAAACGGACCTCCTGGCCCCGGGCACGCCGGCGGGCCCGCCGATCACGGAGGACTAGGCCATTGGGGCTGCTACGGCGCCGTGCGCAGGCCGTCGAAGGCCATGTGGACCACCGCGTCGGCGAGCTGGCCGTGGTCGGCGCCCGGGTGCGGGCGGTACCACTCGACCAGGGAGTTCACCATGCCGAACAGCAGGCGGGTGGCGAGCCGGATGTCCACGTCCGCCCGCAGGTCCCCGTCGGCCGCGGCGGCCTTCAGGAGGTCCGCCACCTGGTGGTCGAACTCGCGCCGCCGCTCCAGGGCCCAGCGCTCGGTGCGGGTGTTGCCGCGCACGCGCAGCAGCAGCGTCACGTACGGGAGCTCCGCGAGGAGCACCTCCACCGTGCGCCGCGTGACGTACTCGACCCGCTCGACCGCCCGGCCGCGGACGGCGCCGGGCTCCTCCAGGACGGCGAAGAGCCCGTCGAGCGCCCGGCTGACCGCGCGCCGCAGCAGCTCTTCCTTGCCGGCCACGTGGTGGTAGATCGAGGACTTGGAGATCCCGGCCGCCTTGGAGAGGTGCTCCATCGAGGTGCCGTCGTAGCCGCGCTCGTTGAAGACCTGGACCGCCACGGTCAGCAGCGTCTCCGGGGTGTACGTGTCCCGCCTGACGGTGGTCATTCCGTTTCCTCCCCCTCGTCCCCGGCCGCGTAGCCGAGCCGGAACAGCGCCAGCGAGGGCGCGTATCGGCCGCCCGGGCAGCGTTCGTCCAGGTGGTGCAGCAGGTCGTACGCCCAGTCCTGGCCGAGGCGCTCGTGCCATTCGGACGGGCCCAGCGGGTAGTTCACGCCGAGCCGCATCGCCGTGTCGATGTCCTCGGCGGTGGCGACGCCGCGCGCGACGGCGTCGGCCGTGAGGTCGATCAGCATCGCGACGGTCCGGGCGACGATCATGCCGGGGACGTCGCCGATGACGGAGACGCTCTTGCCGAGCTTCTGGAACAGGCCGATCGCCTCGGCGAGGGTCCGCTCGCTGGTGTCCTCGCTGGCCGAGAGCGCGATCCGGGTGGCGCCGCGGTAGTCGAACGCGAGGTCGAAGTAGACGACGTCCGCGAACTCGACCGAGGTCTTGCCGTCCGCGAGGACGAGCTGGCCCTCGCCCGGCAGCTGGATGTACGGGCCGCCGTGCTCGGTCGCGGTCACCGCGATCCCCGCCTCCTCCAGGAGGTCGGCCAGGTCCGCCGCCGGGCCGAGATCGCCGACGACGGTGACCTTGGCCGGGGCTTCCTCGGGGCCGGCTGTGTGCGGGGCGGGCACCTGCGCGTCCGGGCCGTACGGGAACCAGCCGTGCCCCGACTTGCGGCCGAGGCGGCCCGACTGGACCAGCCGGCGCTGCGCGAGGGAGGGCGTGAACTTCGGGCTCCGGAAGAACGAGTCCCAGACCGAGCGGGTGACCGCCTCGTTGACGTCCTGCCCGATCAGGTCGGTCAGCTGGAACGGGCCCATCTTGAAGCCGCCGCTCTCGCGCAGCACGGCGTCGATGGTGGCGGGGTCGGCGCCCTGCTCCTCGTACACCGAGAAGGCCTCGGCGTAGAAGGGGCGGGCGATCCGGTTGACGATGAAGCCGGGGGTGTCGGCGCAGCGGACCGGCGTCTTCCCCCAGCCCAGCACGGTGCGGTACGCACGCTCGGCGGCGGCCGCGTCGGTCGCGAAACCGCTGACCACCTCGACGAGCGGGAGCAGCGGGGCCGGGTTGAAGAAGTGCAGGCCGAGGAAGCGGCCGGGGTGCGCGAGACCGGCGGCGAGCTCGGTGACGGAGAGGGAGGAGGTGTTGGTGGCCAGCAGCGCGTCCGGCGAAACCACCTCT
Organism: Streptomyces sp. NBC_01551; assembly: GCF_026339935.1. Lineage (NCBI taxonomy): Bacteria > Bacillati > Actinomycetota > Actinomycetes > Kitasatosporales > Streptomycetaceae > Streptomyces > Streptomyces sp. NBC_01551. Next base: position 3,276,582 of record NZ_JAPEPX010000001.1, on the reverse strand, counting down.
TCGAGTGCGGCGAAGAGCGCGCGCTTGACGGTGACGTCCTCGACGACGGCCTCGATGACGAGGGCGGCGTCCGCGAGCTCCTCCAGTTCGCCCGCCGAACCGATTCGGCCGGCCGCGTCCTCGGCCTCGGCGCGGTCCAGGCGGCCCTTGGCGGCCATCCGCTCGACCCGGTCCCGCACGGCTGCGACGCCGTCGACGGCGAGCGCGGGGCTGATGTCGTAGATCAGCACGCGGTGACCCGCGAGGAGGGCGACCTGGGCGATGCCCTGTCCCATAGTGCCGGCGCCGACGACCGCCACTGTGCGGGACCGCTCGATTGCTGTCATGACCCGATCCTCCCGCACCGACTTATCCACAGGTCTGCCGGGCCCTCTTGTCCCGACCGATCGTTCGGTTACTCTAGCTCCAGTCTGCTCTTCTTCACCCGCCCTTGCCTGATCTCAGTCTGCGAACCAGCCTGATCTTGCCCGGCTCAACGAGGAGTTGGTCCCTGATGGCCGCCGCGCTCACCGTCCCCCAGCTGTCCGCCAAGCACCGGCCCACCCTGGAACAGGCGCTGGCCGCCATCCGCAGCCGCGCCTACTGGTCCCCGCACCCCGAGCACCCCAAGGCGTACGGGGAGACCGCCCCGGCCGACGGCCTCGCCGCCTTCGAAGCCGTGCGCGGCACCCGCTTCGACCTCGGCCAGCCCGGTACGGACGGCTGGGCCGGCGCCGAGGTGTCCCCGTTCGGCCCGAAGCTGGGCGTCGAGTACCCGCACGTCGACCCGGACGTGCTGCTGCCCGCGATGAAGGCCGGCATGGGCGCCTGGCGCGACGCCGGTCCCGAGGCCCGCGCCCTGGTCTGCATCGAGATCCTGGCCCGCATCGGCGCGCGCACGCACGAGTTCGCGCACGCGGTCATGCACACCAGCGGCCAGGCGTTCATGATGGCGTTCCAGGCCGGCGGCCCGCACGCGCAGGACCGCGGCCTGGAGGCCGTGGCCTACGCGTACGAGGAGCAGACCCGCGTCCCGGGCCAGGCCGACTGGTCCAAGCCGCAGGGCAAGAGGGACCCGCTGGAGCTCGGCAAGAGCTTCACGGCGGTCCCGCGCGGCATCTCGCTGATGATCGGCTGCAACACCTTCCCGACCTGGAACGGCTACCCGGGCCTGTTCGCCTCGCTGGCCACGGGCAACGCGGTGCTGGTCAAGCCGCACCCGCGCGCCGTGCTCCCGCTCGCGCTGACGGTGAAGGTGGCCCGCGAGGTCCTCGCAGAGGCCGGCTTCGACCCGAACCTGGTGGCGCTGGCCGTCGAGCGTCCGGGCGAGGGCATCGCCAAGTCCCTCGCCGTCCGCCCCGAGATCAAGCTGATCGACTACACCGGGTCCACCGAGTTCGGCGACTGGCTGGAGGCCAACGCCCGCCAGGCGCAGGTCTACACGGAGAAGGCCGGCGTCAACACGGTCGTCGTCGACTCGACCTCCGACTACAAGGGCATGCTGTCCAACCTGGCCTTCTCCCTCTCCCTGTACAGCGGCCAGATGTGCACCACCCCGCAGAACCTGCTGATCCCGCGCGACGGCATCGAGACGGACGCCGGCCACAAGACGTACGACGAGGTCGTCGCCGACCTCGCCGCCTCGGTCGGGGGCCTGCTGGGCGACGACGCCCGCGCCAACGCGCTGCTGGGCGCGCTGGTCAACCCGGACGTGAAGACCCGTCTGGAGGCGGCGGCCGGCCTCGGCGAGGTCGCGCTGGCCTCCCGCGAGGTGGCGAACCCGGAGTTCCCGGACGCGGTGGTCCGCACCCCGGTGATGGTGAAGCTGGACGCCGCCAAGCCCGACGACTCGGCGCCGTACCTCTCGGAGTGCTTCGGCCCGGTCTCCTTCGCGGTAGCGGTGGACTCCACGGCGCACGCCCTGGACCTCCTGCGCCGCACGGTGCGCGAGAAGGGCGCGATGACGGTGGGCGCCTACACCACCTCCCCGGACACCGAGCGGGCCATCGAGGAGGTCTGCCTGGAGGAGTCCGCGCAGCTCTCCCTCAACCTGACCGGCGGGGTCTACGTCAACCAGACCGCGGCCTTCTCCGACTTCCACGGCTCGGGCGGCAACCCGGCCGCGAACGCCGCCCTGTGCGACGGCGCCTTCGTCGCGAACCGCTTCCGCGTGGTGGAGGTCCGCCGCCAGGCCTAACCGGCGTGGGGTCCGCCGTGGGGTCCGCCCCAGTGGAAGAGCGTCATGGCCACGCTCGTGGCCAGGTTGTAGCTGGACACCTGGGGCCGCATCGGCAGGGACACCAGATGATCGGCTCGCCCCCGCAGCTCGGGCGAGATCCCGTGGCGCTCCGAGCCGAAGGCGAGCAGGGCGTCGTCCGGGAGGGTGAGGGCACGGATGTCCTCGCCCTCCGGGTCGAGCGCGTACAGCGGCCCGGAGGGCAGGGTGTCGATCTCCACCCGGTCCACGGTGGTGGCGTAGTGCAGCCCGGCCCCGGCCCGGACCACGTTCGGGTGCCAGGGGTCGAGGTCGCCCCGCGTCACCACGCCGGTAGCCCCGAACCCGGCGGCGAGCCGGACGACGGCCCCCACATTGCCGAGATTCCGGGGATTGTCGAGCACCACGACGGGCGCGCTCCGCGGCCGCCGGTCGAGCCGGGCCCGCCCTTCCTCCCGATCGGGCCGCACGGCCAGCGCCGCCACCCCGGTGGGATGCACCCGGGTCACGAGCGCCCGCAGCTCCGCCGCGCACACGAGCCGCCCCACCTCCGCCGCCACGTCGGGAGCCAGCTCCTCGGCCAGCGCCCGCACGGCATCCGGATCATCGGCGACGACCGCCCGCACGTCCGCCCCGAACCGCAGGGCGTGCTTCAGCGCGTGAAACCCGTCGAGCAGAACAAGATCCCCCCGCTCCACGTCCTCCCGCCACCGCCGCGCGGTCTCCTCACACCCCTGCCACTCACTCATACCGCCGACCCTACGTTCCCGACCGATCCCCACCGACGCACCGATCCCCACCGCCCTACCCAGCCCCGCCACTCCACCCAGCCCCAGTGGCCCCACAGCCCCGCCGGCCCCGTCCGGCTCCGCCGCCCCACCGGCCCCACCGGCCCCACCGGCCCTGGTGGCCCCGGTAGCCCCGGTAGCCCCGGTGGCCCCGGTGGCCCCGGTGGCCCGTAGGCCCATCCAGCCCGGCCGCTCCATCGAATCCCGGTAGCCCCACGGCCCCGCCGACGCATCCGGCCCGCCGCCCCACCCGGCCCTGCCGGCCCCATCCAGCCCCGCCGGCGTTTGAGGCGCGGGGGTTCGGGGGCTGGCCCCCGACAGCGGCGCCGCACCCGAACCGGGTCCGGGCGGAGCCCGGGAAGACGGAGAAAGGGCGGGGCGGGGAGCAGCTCCGCGCAGCGGACCCGGCACCCCCTCAGACGGTCAGCGCCCGCCCGGCCCCACTTCCACCGGCACCCCGACCGCCTCACCATCCGCAGGCCCCGGCACGGCCACCGACCGCCGCCCCCACCCGCGCCCGCGCCCGCGCCCAGAGGCCATGACCCCCAGCCACACCAAAAACCCGGTCGGCAAAAACACCGCATCGGCGGCGATCATCGCCATCGAAAAGAACGGCAACCCCAACAACACCGCGATCCCCGCATGCTCCAGCATCATCACCGCCAGCAGCACGTTCTTGATCCGCCGATTGAACAGCGTGAACGGAAACGCCACCTGCACCGCCACCGTCCCGTAAGACAGCAGCATCACCAGCACCCCGCTCCCCGCCAGCACCCCCGACAGCGCCGGCCACGGCGTGAAGTAGTCCAGCCGCAACGGGTAGTACAGCGCCGTCCCGTCCTGCCACCGCGAGCCCTGGATCTTGTACCAGCCCGCCGTCGCGTAGATCAGGCAGACCTCCGCCATGATCACCAGCATCCCCGCGTTGTGCAGCAGGTTCGCCAGGACGTCCAAGACCGCCCGGCCCTCACCCTCCGGCTCGTACCGCTCGACCGTCCACCACAGGCCCAGCACCACCCACACCGCCGCGAAGGCCACCAGCCACCCGGCCGTGAGCCGCCCCGCCACCGCCCCGTAGCCGACGACGACCCCCAGCACCCCCCACAGCACCGGCCCGGCCACGTCCCGCGAACCCCGCGAGCCCCGCGCCACCCCCCGGCGGGCCCGCGCATCCAGCGACCACACCTGCCCGCACCGCGTCAGCACCAGGTAGATCGCCATCAGGTGGATGACGTTGTCCCCGCCGTCCCCCATGAACACGCTGCGGTTCTGGAGCGACAGCACCCCGACCATGAACACCACGGACATCGTCCGCGTCCGCCAGCCCAGCATCAGCGCCGCACTCGCCAGCACGGACACGGCGTACACGCACTCGAACCACAGCGCGGAGCCGGACCACATCAGCACGCTGAACGCCTCGTTCGAGTCCGTCAGCCGCCGCGCCAGCTCCCAGCTCCACGGCCCGTCCGGCCCGTACAGCTCGCCGCGGTTCGGGAACTCCCGCAGCAGGAAGAACAACCACGTCGCGGAGAACCCGATCCGCACGACCGCGCTCTGGTACGGCCCCAGCGCCTGCCCGGTGGCCTTCGCCAGCCCGCGCCCCGCCGCGGCCCGCAGCCGTGTCACACCGTCCACCACGGCAGCTCCCGGTAATAGGTCTGCGTGTCGGTCCGCTCCGTCGACCACGACGGAGCGGGCACCGCCCGGGTCGCCGAGCGCAGCTGGATCCGTACGATCCGGCCCTCCGTGTGCACGGGGGCCAGCCGGTCCACCGCGATCCGCCGCAGGTACTGCTCCGACAGCTCGCCGCGCTCGCCGCCCGGCTTCTCGTCCTCGTCGTGGGAGCCGGTGTAGAAGTCCCAGGCCCGCCGGAGCTCGTTCTGCTCCGTGTGGCTCGGCAGCAGGCTGTGCCGGATCGCCGCGCCGTCCTCGGCGGACAGGTCGCGCCAGGTGCCGGTGACCAGCTTTCCGGCCTCCGTCCGTACCTGGGCGCGGGCCTCGACGGCGATGTTCTGCTGGAGCGGGTTGGGGGCGAAGAGCTTCCAGTTCTGTTCGAATTCGGGGTAGACCCAGCCGTCGATCATCCCGGCGTGCCGCTTGCTCAGCGTGTTCGACGGGGCGACGTGCAGGAACACCAGCGCCAGGTGCCAGCAGGCGGCGACCGCCACGGCGCCCAGTGCCAGCGCGGTGACGACCCGGTACGGGGTGGACAGACCAGCGATCCCGGGCGCCCGGGGCGACGGCGCGACATCCGCCGGAGGGGCCCCTTCCGCACGCTCGCGCTCGTTCGAATCCATCCTGCCCCGATCATCCGGTGTCCACAGGGTTGACCACAGAGGTTGACACCCTACGGGCCGCCGTCTCACCATTGAAGAGGATGAACCGAACGATCGGTCGGTCGGCTGGACCGGCGGACGGACGACACGCTCTGACAGGGGGCCGTGATGGTGGCAGTGACCCCGGAGACGGGGCCGAACGCGGCCCCCGGGACAGGCGCCGGGCAGTCCGGCGTGCAGGACCTCGGCATGCCCGAGGCCGCCGGACAGGACCTCGGCGCCCAGCTCGCCGCGGCCTTCGACGCGGCCGTGGCGGCCGACGAGCGCGTGGAACCGCGTGACTGGATGCCGGACGAGTACCGGGCCTCGCTGGTCCGGCAGATGGCCCAGCACGCCCACTCCGAGATCATCGGCATGCAGCCCGAGGCCAACTGGATCACGCGCGCGCCCTCGCTGCGCCGCAAGGCGATCCTGATGGCCAAGGTGCAGGACGAGGCCGGCCACGGCCTCTACCTCTACAGTGCCGCCGAAACCCTCGGCACCAGCCGTGACGAGCTGCTCGACAAGCTCCACTCCGGTAAGCAGAAGTACTCCTCGATCTTCAACTACCCCACGCTGACCTGGGCCGACGTCGGCGCGATCGGCTGGCTCGTGGACGGCGCGGCGATCACCAACCAGGTGCCGATCTGCCGCTGCTCCTACGGCCCGTACGCCCGCGCCATGGTCCGGATCTGCAAGGAGGAGTCCTTCCACCAGCGCCAGGGCTTCGAGCTCCTCATGGCCCTCTCCAAGGGCACCGAGGCGCAGCACGCCATGGCGCAGGACGCGGTCGACCGCTGGTGGTGGCCCTCGCTGATGATGTTCGGCCCGCCGGACGACGAATCGGCGCACTCGGCGCAGTCGATGGCCTGGCGGATCAAGCGGCACTCCAACGACGAGCTGCGCCAGCGCTTCGTGGACATCGCCGTCCCGCAGGCCGAGGCACTGGGCCTGACCCTGCCCGACCCCGACCTGAAGTGGAACGAGGAGCGCGGGCACCACGACTTCGGCGCCATCGACTGGGCCGAGTTCTGGAACGTCCTCAAGGGCAACGGCCCGTGCAACGAACAGCGCATCAACCAGCGGCGCACCGCCCATGAGGAAGGCGCCTGGGTGCGGGACGCCGCCACGGCCTATGCGCGCAAGCACGAACGAACCGAAAGTGAGGCACGGGTATGACGCAGAACTGGCCCCTGTGGGAGGTGTTCGTGCGCTCGCGGCGCGGCCTCTCGCACACGCACGCGGGAAGCCTGCACGCCCCCGACGCGGAGATGGCCCTGCGCAACGCCCGCGATCTCTACACCCGGCGCAACGAGGGCGTCTCGATCTGGGTCGTGCCCTCCACCGAGATCACCGCGTCCTCGCCCGACGAGCGGGACCCGTTCTTCGCCCCGTCCGCCGACAAGCCGTACCGGCACCCCACCTTCTACGACATCCCGGAGGGGGTGAGCCACCTGTGACCAGCACCTCCGGCACCGATGTCGTCCGTACGGCGGCCGCCCTCGCCCTCGGGGACGACGCCCTGATCCTGTCCCACCGCCTCGGCGAGTGGGCCGGGCACGCGCCCGTCCTGGAGGAGGAGGTCGCGCTCGCCAACATCGCGCTCGACCTGCTCGGCCAGGCCCGCGTCCTGCTCTCCCTCGTGGGTGACGAGGACGAGCTGGCGTTCCTGCGCGAGGAGCGCGCCTTCCGCAACCTCCAGCTGGTCGAGCAGCCCGGCGGCGACTTCGCGCACACCATCGCGCGCCAGCTGTACTTCTCCTTCTACCAGCACGAGCTCTACGCGGAACTCGCCTCCGGGGACGGTCCGTTCGCCCCGCTCGCCGCGAAGGCCGTCAAGGAGACCGCGTACCACCGCGACCACGCCGAGCAGTGGACCCTGCGGCTCGGCGACGGCACGCAGGAGAGCCGGCGCCGGATGCGCGCCGCCCTGGACGCGCTGTGGAAGTTCACCGGCGAGATGTTCCAGCCCGTGGACGGGGTCGAGGTGGACTGGGCCGCCCTGGAGCAGCGCTGGCTGGCCTCGCTGACCGGCGTACTGGACCGGGCCGGGCTCACGCTGCCCGAGGGGCCCCGCACCGGGGCCTGGGCGGCCGGCGCGGGCCGCCAGGGCCTGCACACCGAGCCGTTCGGGCGGATGCTCGCCGAGATGCAGCACCTGCACCGCAGCCACCCGGGGGCGTCATGGTGACCGCCGCCGACACGGGCATGACCCGCCTGGAGGCGGAGCTGGCCGCGATCGCCGGCTCCGTCCCCGACCCGGAGCTGCCCGTGCTCACCCTCGCCGAGCTCGGCGTGATGCGCGGAGTGAGGATGCACGAGGACGGGCACGCCGAGGTCACCCTCACCCCCACGTACACGGGCTGCCCGGCCATCGAGGCCATGTCCGCCGACATCGAGCGGGCGCTGACCGCGCACGGCATACCCGAGGTGCGGGTCACCACCGTGCTCTCGCCCGCCTGGTCCACCGACGACATCAGCGCCGAAGGCCGCCGCAAACTAGCCGAGTTCGGCATCGCCCCGCCGCGCCCGCACACGGCCGGCGGACCGGTCTCACTGACCCTGTCGGTCCGCTGCCCCCACTGCGGATCGACCGACACCGAGCTGCTCAGCCGGTTCTCCTCCACCGCCTGCAAGGCGCTGCGCCGCTGCGTCGCCTGCCGCGAACCGTTCGACCACTTCAAGGAGCTGTAGATGGCTGCGACCTCGCCGTCCGCGCCGTCAGCCGCGCTGGTGAACCCCCGCCCCGCACGCCACGGCGCGTTCCACCCGCTCACCGTGGCGGCGGTCGACCGCCTCACCGACGACTCGGTGGCCCTGACCCTGGACGTCCCCGAGAAGCTGCGCGCCGAGTACCTGCACGCGCCCGGCCAGCACCTCACCCTGCGCCGGACCGCCCCCGGGGGCCAGGAGATCCGCCGCACCTACTCGATCTGCTCGCCCGCCCCGGACCCGTTCGGCCCGGGCCCGGCCCTGCTGCGGGTCGGCGTGCGGCTGGTGGAGGGCGGCGAGTTCTCCACGTTCGCGCACAAGGAGATCGCCGCCGGGGACGTGCTGGACGTGATGGTCCCGGCCGGGCGGTTCGTACTGGACCCGGCCGCCGCCCCGGCCACCGGGCACTACGCGGCGATCGTCGGCGGCAGCGGGATCACCCCGGTGCTGTCCATCGCCGCCACCTTGCTGCGGGCCCGGCCCGAGGCCCGGTTCTGCCTGGTGCGCAGCGACCGCAGCGCGGCCTCGACGATGTTCCTGGAGGAGGTCGCCGACCTCAAGGACCGCTACCCGGACCGCTTCCAGCTCGTCACGGTGCTCTCCCGCGAGGAGCAGGAGGCCGGGCTGCCGTCCGGGCGCCTCGACGAGGCCCGGCTGACGGCGCTGCTGCCCGCGCTGGTGCCGGTCGAGGAGGTGACCGGCTGGTTCCTGTGCGGCCCGTACGGGCTGGTGCAGGGCGCCGAGCGGGCCCTGGGCGCCCTCGGCGTCGTCCGGTCCCGGGTCCACGAGGAGATCTTCCACGTCGAGGACACCGCGCCGCCGGCCCCCGCCGCCGACTCGGACGCCAGCGCCCGCGCGCGGGTCACCGCCAGGCTCGACGGCCGCTCGGGCACCTGGCCGGTGCGCGAGGGGGAGTCCCTGCTGGACGCCGTGCTGCGCAACCGCGCGGACGCCCCGTACGCCTGCAAGGGCGGGGTGTGCGGCACCTGCCGGGCGTTCGTGGTCACGGGCGAGGTCCGGATGGACCGCAACTTCGCGCTGGAGACCGAGGAGACGGAGGCCGGGTTCGTGCTGGCCTGCCAGTCGCACCCGGTGACGGAGGAAGTGGAGATCGACTTCGACCGCTGAGCCCCGCCGTCCGCTGCCCGCGGGCCCCGCGCACTGGGCAATTCCGGGAACCTGCTCTATCTTGACGCTCCGTCAGATGTGAGCGGACATCCGAACGGGATCCGGGATCCGGTGCACGCGGGAGGACAGGCAGTGGACTTCACCTTCACCGAGGAACAGCAGGCCGCCGTCGAGGCGGCCAAGGCCGTCTTCGCGGATGTCGCGCCCGACAGCGTGCCCAGCCCCGCGCTCAGTCCGGGGGCCGTCGCCGACGAGTTCGACCGGCCCCTGTGGGCCAAGCTGGCCGGCTCCGACCTGCTGAGCCTGGTCCTCGCCGAGGAACACGGCGGGGCCGGGCTCGACGCCATCGCCCTGTGCCTGGTCCTGCGCGAGGCCGCGAAGGTACTGGCCCGGGTGCCGCTGCTGGAGCACTGCGCCACCGCCATGTCCGTCCAGGCCCACGGCAGCCCCGAGCTGGCCACCGCCCTGCTGCCCGGCGCCGGGCGCGGCGCCCTCGTCCTCACCGCCGCCGCCCACGGCCGCACCGGCCACGACCCGGCCGAACTCGCCGTCGTCGCCCGCCGCGACGAAGCGCACTGGACCCTGGACGGCGTCCAGACCTCCGTCCCCTGGGCCCACAGCGCCGACTGGATCGCCGTACCCGCCCACACCGGCGAAGGGGACGCCGTCCTCGCGCTGATCCCGCGGACCGCGGCGGGGCTCTCCCTCGCCGACCAGTACTCCACCAGCGGGGAGCGGCTCGCCGAACTCACCCTGGACGGCGTACGGGTGCCCGCCACCCACCTCATCGACACCCCCGGCGCCTGGGACCGGCTCCGCCAGGTTCTCGCCACCGGGACCTGCGCCCTGGCCCTGGGCCTCGGCGAGAGCGTGCTCGCCATGACGAGCCAATACACCGGCAAGCGCGAGCAGTTCGGCTTCCCCGTGGCCACCTTCCAGGCCGTCGCCGTCCAGGCCGCCGACCGCTACATCGACCTGCGCGCCATGGAGGTCACCCTCTGGCAGGCCGCGTGGCGGCTGGACGCCGCGACGGGCGGCGCCGGCGGACCGCTGCCGAGCGCGGGCGACGTCGCGGTCGCCAAGATCTGGGCCTCGGAGGGGGTACGCCGGGTCGTGCAGACCGCCCAGCACCTGCACGGCGGCTTCGGCGCCGACACCGACTACCCGCTGCACCGCTACCACGCCTGGGCCAAGCAACTGGAGCTCCAGCTCGGCCCCGCCGCGGCACACGAGGAGGCCCTGGGCGACCTCCTGGCCGCCCACCCCCTCGCGTAACGGGTCCTACAGCACGAAGGCCGGGTTCCCGCTGTCGGTCACCATCGGGCGCCCGACGCCCGCCCACGCCTGCATCCCGCCGTCGATGTTGACGGCGTCGATCTCCTGGCGCACCAGGTACTGGGTCACCTGCGCGGAACGCCCGCCGACCCGGCACATGACGTGGACCCGGCGGCCGTCCTCGATGGCCTCCGTCAGCTCGCCGAAGCGGGCCACGAAGTCGCTCATCGGGATGTGCAGCGCACCCTCCACGTGCCCGGCCGCCCATTCGTCATCCTCACGGACGTCCAGGACAAAGCCTTCGGAGGGCACCGCGGCGGCGTCCACCGAGGGAAGCGGTCCGAAGTTCATACGTCGCCTTCTCTCATCGCAGATCAGACCCCCAACCTATCCGAACCGCACCCCCACCGAACCCGACCGAATCCAGCCCCGGGCCAAATCCAGCCGCGCCGGCGTTTGAGGCGCGGAGTCCGGGGCGGAGTCCCGGAAAGCCGGGCGCAGCCCGGGCCGCCGGCGCGGCGGCGCCGCACGGACACCCCGCACAGCCCCCGGCAGGGTCAGGCCCCGCCCAACCCCGCCAGCTCGGCTTCCCGCTCGGAGACCCGCGCCAGCAACTCCTCCGCGATCTCCTCCAGCAGCCGGTCCGGATCCTCCGGCGCCATCCGCAGCATCGACCCGATCGCGCTGTCCTCCAGCTCCTTGGCGACCATCGCCAGCAGCTCCTTGCGCCGCGAGAGCCACTCCAGCCGCGCGTACAGCTCCTCGCTCTCGCTCGGCCCCGCCGCCTCCGGCGCGGGACCGGCCGCCCACTCCTCCGCCAGCTCGCGCAGCAGCCCCTCGTCACCCCGCCCGTACGCCGCGTTGACCCGCGCGATGAACGCGTCGCGCCGCGTCCGCTCCGCCTCGTCCTGGGCGAGGTCCGGGTGCGCCTGGCGGACCAGCTCGCGGAAGAGCCTGCGCACCTCTTCCGACGGCCGCACCCGCTCCGGCGGCCGCACGGGCCGCTCCGTGAGCATCGCGCCCGCGTCGTCGGAGATCCCGTCGGAGTCGAGCCAGTCGTGGAACAGCTCGTCCACCCCCGGCATCGGCATCACCAGCGAGCGCGCCTCACGGGCCCGCCGCAGATCCTCCGGATCACCGCTGCGCGCCGCCTTCGCCTCCGCGATCAGCGCGTCCAGCTCGTCGAGCCGCGAGTACATCGGGCCGAGCTTCTGGTGGTGCAGCCGGGAGAAGTTCTCCACCTCCACCCGGAAGGTCTCCACCGCGATCTCGAACTCGATCAGCGCCTGCTCCGCGGCCCGCACGGCCCGCTCCAGGCGCGCCTCGGGGCGCTCGGCGCCGGAATCCCCCGGCTCGCCGGACTCGCCGGGGACTGTCTGCTCAGTCTGCTGCTCGCTCACCCGGCCAGCCTAAGGCCGGTCCCGCCCGGGTCGATGTTTCACGTGAAACATCGACCCGAGACCGAGACCTGCTCAGACCCCGGCCTCCGCCGCGATCCGCCCGCTGCGCACCGCCGCCACCAGATCCGCGTGGTCGGCCTCGCTGCGATCCGCGTAGGCCACGGCGAACGTGGCCATCGCCTCGTCCAGCTCGTCGTTCTTGCCGCAGTACCCGGCCAGCACCCGCGGATCGGCGCTGTGCGCGTGCGCCCGCGCCAGCAGCGCGCCGGTCATCCGCCCGTAGTCGTCGATCTGGTCGGGGGCCAGCGCCGCCGGGTCCACACTGCCCTTGCGGTTGCGGAACTGGCGGACCTGGTACGGCCGCCCCTCCACCGTGGTCCAGCCCAGCAGGATGTCCGAGACGACCTGCATCCGCTTCTGGCCGGCCACCACCCGCCGCCCCTCGTGCTCCTCCGGAGCGGACGTGAAGCCCAGCGCCGGCAGGTACGGCAGCAGCACCGAGGGCCGCGCCTCCTTCACCTGGAGGACCAGCGGCTCGCCCCGGTGGTCCAGCAGCAGCACGACGTACGAGCGGGTGCCCACGCTCCCGGTGCCCACCACCCGGAAGGCCACGTCGTGGATCGCGTACCGGGCCAGCAGCGGCAGCCGGTCCCCCTGCAGGGTCTCCAGGTACGGGCCCAGCGAGGCCGCCACGGCCGCCGCCTCGCCGTCGCCGACCCGGCGCAGCACCGGCAGGGCGTCCACGAACCGCCGTACACCGTCGTCGCCCGCCTCGGTGGACTTGGCGGCGAACCGGGCGGAGGTGTTGTTGCGGGCCTTCTCCGAGACCCGCTCCAGCGTGCCCAGCAGGTCCCGGGCATCGGTGTGCGAGACGAGCTCCTCGTCCGCGATCGCGTTCCACGCGTCGAGCGCCGGCAGCTTGGCCAGCAGCCGCATGGTGCGCCGGTAGGCGCCGACCGCGTCCAGCGCCGCCGCCCGGCAGGTGTCCTCGTCCGCGCCCGCCACCCGCCCGGCCAGCACCAGCGAGGTCGCCAGCCGCTTCACGTCCCATTCCCACGGGCCGAAGACGGTCTCGTCGAAGTCGTTCAGGTCGATGACGAGTCGGCCGCGCGCGTCCCCGTACAGGCCGAAGTTCGCCGCGTGCGCGTCACCGCAGATCTGCGCGCCCACCCCGGTCACCGGCCCGCCGGACAGGTCGTGCGCCATCAGCCCGGCCGCCCCGCGCAGGAACGCGAACGGGTTCGCGGCCATCCGGCCCACCCGGATCGGCGCCAGCTCGGGAACCCGGCCGACGTTGGACTCCTCGACCGCCCGCACGGCGTCCGGGCGCCCGGCGGGCGCCTCGAAGCGCGCGTGTACCGCGCGCGGTACGCGGTCGCGCAGGGCCTTGCCGGCGGCCCGCGGCGAGCCCGAGACGGCCCGGGGGGCGAACCCGGCAACGGCGGGTATCCGCCCGCCGGCCGGCGCCGGGGCCACCGCCGGGGCCACCGCCGCGGCGGCCGCCGGGGCCGTCCCGCCCGGCGTCAGACCCAGGGCGGCGGCCGTCAGGACCGTCGCGCCCGCCGGACCGGCCGGACCGGCCGGACCCGTCGTCCCGCCCACCGCCACGTCCGGCTCCGCCACACGCTGCTCCGGTACCGCCACCATCCGCGCCGCCCCCACCCGTACCCGTCGTACTGTCCCGGCCAACATCATCCGATGCGGCCTGACCGTATCTAGAGCCCGGCGTCCCTGGCCAGCAGGGCCGCCTGTACCCGGTTCTCGCACCCCAGCTTCGACAGGATCCGGCTCACGTACGTCTTCACCGTCGCCTCGCTCATGTGCAGCCGCCGGCCCGCGTCCGCGTTCGACAGGCCCTCGCCCAGCAGGGCCAGCACCCCTCGCTCCCGCTCGCTCAGCTCCGCCACCCGCCGCCGGGCCGCCTCGCCGCGCCCCGCGGCCTGCCCCGAGGCCAGCTGGTCCACCACGTGCCGGGTCGCCGCCGGCGACAGGTAGGCGTCCCCGGCGGCCGCCGCCCGCACCGCGCCGATCAGCTCGCCGGGCGCCGAGTCCTTCAGCAGGAACCCCGCGCCGCCCTCGCCGAGCGCCCGCAGCACGTTCTCCTTCTCCCCGAAGGTGGTCAGGATCAGCGCGCGCACCTCCGGCGCCGCCCGGCCCAGCTCACCCAGTGCCGTCAGCCCGTCCATCACCGGCATCTGGATGTCCAGCAGCATCACGTCCGGCGTGTGCGCCCGCGCGAGCTCCACCGCCTCCCGACCGTTCGCCGCCTCCGCGACCACCTCGATGTCCGGGGCCGAGGTCAGGATCATCCTGATCCCGGCCCGGATCAGTGGCTCATCGTCAGCGATCACCACTCGGATCACCTTGGCTGTCACCCGCGCTCCTACTGCTTGACCTCGTACGCCTGCTTCTCGACGAGCTTGCCGTCCTTGAAGCAGAACCGGAACACCAGATCGGTGGTCAGCCCCGACGGCTGGTCCGTGGCCAGGTACGCCAGGCACTCCGTGCCCTCCGGCCGGGCCGGCCCCTTGCGGTCCAGCCCCGCCGTCAGCATGGAGTCCCCGCTCGGCAACCGGTCGCGGACCTCCTGCTCGGCGGTGCCCACCCGGATCGTGTCGTACTGATCCTGGTCGACCATCGCATCACTGAACGAGCCCACCATCAGCGCCACCCCGACCCCGAGCACGACCAGCAGCACCACCCCCGCCGCGAACGCGATCCCGCAGCCCATCGCGACCCCGCCGAGCCTGCTGCGCGTGGGGACGATCAACTCCCGGTTCACCGCAGCCCAGTCCATCGGCGGCGTACCGCCCAGCACGCCCTCCGGCAGCTGCTGCCCGAAGTCGTCGGCCGATTCCACCACCCCGGCCGGCTCCGCGCCGTACGGCAGCACCCCGGCCACCCGGAACCCGCCGCCCTCGGTCGGGCCCGCGTGCACCATCCCGCCGACCAGCCGGGCCCGCTCGCGCAGCCCCGTCAGCCCCTGCCCGCCCGAGACCACCTCTCCCGCGCCCGGCCCGGCCGCCGGCCCGTTGGCGATCTCCACCACCAGCGAGTCGTCCTCGTACCGCAGCTCGACCGCGATCGCGGCGCCCGGGGCGTGCTTGTAGGCGTTGGTCAGCGCCTCCTGCACGATCCGGTACGCGGCGTGGTCGCAGGCGGCGACCAGCGGCCGCGGCTGCCCCGTCGTGGCCAGCCGTACGTCGGTCCCCGCCCCCCGCGCGGCCTCCACGACCCCCGCGATCCCGGCCACCCCGCGCGCCGCCGGCTGCGCCGCCTCCTCCACCGGGACCGGGGCGGCCACCCCGTCCCGCAGGATCCCCACGACCTCGCGCAGCTCGTGCATCGCCGCCACCGACGCCTGCCGCAGCACGCCGACCGCCTCCCGCTGCCGGTCGGTGAGCTTCGGATCCACCTCCAGCGCCCCGGTGTGCACCGAGATCAACGCCAGCTGGTGGCCCAGGCTGTCGTGCATGTCCTGGGCGATGCGCTGCCGCTCCACCAGCCTCGCCTGACCGACGATCATCGCCCGCTCCCGCATCAGCTGCGCGTTGCGCTCCTGGAGCGCGCGCAGCAGCGTCCGGCGCTGCGACCAGTACCTGCTCGCCAGACCCGGCATGACGGTCGTCACCAGGAACATCAGCGTGGTGAACACGATCACCAGCAGCGGCCGCATCTGCGACCACTCGTTCACCACACCGAAGCCGACCGCCGCGACGAACGCCAGGCTGAAGGCGGCGATCGCCCGGCCCACGCCCTCGATCCGGCGCCCCGCCGACCAGCCGAGCAGGCTCGTGACGAACAGCGCCCCGGGGAAGACCGCGCTCAGCGCCGAGCCCGCCACCAGCGTGGCCGCCGGCAGCCGGCGCCGCAGCAGCGTCAGCGCCACGACGAGCACGACGCTGGCCAGCATCCGCCGCCCCGAACCCCGGTCGAGCTCCTCGACGCCGAGCCCCAGCACCGCCAGCACCGTCGCCAGCGCCAGATCACCCGCCACCATCCGCCGGGTCCAGGGCTCGGGCCCCTTCAGCCAGTCCCAGCCCGCCCGCACCCTCGCCGTCACGTCCACGCGCCGACCCTAGACACCCGCGACGGCCCGCCGCCGCCCTCTTTCGTCGCGCCCCGCACGACGAAAGTCGGACAGCCGACACCCCGTCAACAGCCCCCGCCCGACCGGATGTGGCCGGGATCACTCCCCAACCCGCCCCGGACACGCCGCCACCGGGCCGGCGGGCGGGGGCCCGGCCCCTCGCATCCCGCGCACCACTTCTCGTACGACTCGAAAAACCGAGCGGAGCACCACCCGTGCGACGCCGGGGACCCGGAGCCCGAACTCCCGGGCGGGAAACACGAAACGGCCGCCACCACTTTCGTGGTGACGACCGTCTCGTCGATGTGGGCGAGGGGGGATTTGAACCCCCACGTCCCGAAGGACACTGGCACCTGAAGCCAGCGCGTCTGCCGTTCCGCCACTCGCCCGAGCAGCGTCCCAGTGGCTCTTCCCTTGCGGGCCGTTCCCCTGGCGACATCGGAACATTAGCACGTCGGACGGGGTGGATTCACATCGCTTTCCGTGCACCCCCCGCACCCGCCACGACGGGCCCCTCCCGCACTCCGCTCCCGGTGCGGGACACTGTCCCCGGAGCGCCCCTACGATCCCTTGTGAGGACCAACACTCCTCGCCACAGGACCGATGGGGAACCAGCCGAATCCGCCACGCGTGGATACGATCAGTAAGCAGTACAGGGCGACAACGACGGAGGAGGTGCCCCATGGGAGTCCTGAAGCGGTTCGAGCAGCGACTCGAAGGTCTGGTGAACGGCACCTTCGCCAAGGTCTTCAAGTCCGAGGTCCAGCCGGTGGAGATCGCCGGCGCCCTCCAGCGGGAGTGCGACAACAACGCCACCATCTGGAACCGCGAGCGGACCGTCGTCCCGAACGACTTCATCGTGGAGCTCAGCGCCGGCGACTACGAGCGCCTGAGCCCCTACTCCGGCCAGCTCGGCGACGAGCTCGCGGGCCTCGTCCGCGACTACGCCAAGCAGCAGCGCTACAGCTTCATGGGCCCCATCAAGGTCCACCTGGAGAAGGCCGACGACCTCGACACCGGTCTCTACCGGGTCCGCAGCCGCACGCTCGCCTCCAGCACCTCCCAGGCGCAGCCGCAGGCCCCCCAGGGCCAGCAGCAGCAGCCCGGCGGCTACGGCTACCCCCCGGCCGCCGCTCCCCCCATGCCCGCGGCACCGCCCCCCGGCGGCGCCGCCCGCAGGCCCGCCCCCGGCGGACCCGCACCCGTACCACCCGGCGCCCCCGGCACCACGCGGCGCTGGATCGAGATCAACGGCACCCGCCACCAGATCTCGCGCCCCACGCTCGTACTCGGCCGAAGCACCGAAGCCGACGTGCGGATCGACGACCCCGGCGTATCCCGCCGGCACTGTGAGATCCGGACCGGAACGCCTCCGACGATCCAGGATCTCGGGTCCACCAACGGCATCGTGGTGGACGGGCAGCACACCACCCGCGCTACGCTCCGCGACGGCTCGCGGATCGTCGTGGGCAGCACCACCATCATTTACCGGCAAGCCGAAGGGTGAAGCGGGGGCAATGTCAGAGCTGACCCTGACGGTCATGCGGTTGGGTTTCCTGGCCGTTCTGTGGCTGTTCGTCATCGTGGCCGTCCAGGTCATCCGCAGCGACCTCTTCGGTACGCGCGTCACGCAACGCGGCTCCCGCCGCAGCGGCGGGGCCGCGAGCGCCCCGCAGCAGGGGGGCGCCCGGCAGAGCGCGCCGCCACAGCAGCGCCAGCGCCGCGGAGCGCCCACCAAGCTCGTCGTCTCGGAGGGCACCCTCACGGGCACCACCGTCGCCCTCGCGGGGCAGACGATCACGCTCGGCCGGGCACATGACTCAACGATCGTGCTGGATGACGACTACGCCTCCAGCCGCCATGCCAGGATCTACCCCGACCGTGACGGCCAGTGGATCGTCGAGGATCTCGGGTCCACCAACGGCACGTATCTCGACCGGACCCGGCTGACCACCCCGACGCCCATTCCGCCGGGCGCACCGATCCGCATCGGCAAGACCGTCATCGAGCTGCGGAAGTAGTACGAGAATGAGCGAGCGGAGCGAGCGAGCCGCGACGGTCCGTCCCCCCCAGGACACGGACCCGCGCGCGCTCCCGACCGGAGGGTGGGCAGTGTGGCTCGAGACCGGTTGTACCCGGAGCCGACCGGCGAGGTGCGCATGAGTCTGTCCCTGCGGTTCGCCGCCGGATCGCACAAAGGCATGATCCGCGAGGGGAACGAGGACTCCGGCTACGCCGGCCCCCGTCTCCTCGCGATCGCCGACGGCATGGGCGGCCAGGCCGCCGGCGAAGTCGCCAGCTCCGAGGTGATCTCCACCCTCGTGCAGCTCGACGACGACGTCCCGGGCTCCGACATCCTCACCTCCCTCGCCACCGCCGTGCAGCGCGCGAACGACCAGCTGCGCGTCATGGTCGAGGAAGACCCCCAGCTCGAAGGCATGGGCACCACGCTCACCGCCCTCCTGTGGACCGGCCAGCGCCTCGGGCTCGTCCACGTCGGCGACTCCCGCGCCTACCTGCTGCGCGACGGCCTCCTCACCCAGATCACCCAGGACCACACCTGGGTGCAGCGCCTCGTCGACGAGGGCCGCATCACCGAAGAGGAAGCCACCACCCACCCCCAGCGCTCCCTGCTCATGCGGGCGCTCGGCAGCGGCGACACCGTCGAACCCGACCTCTCCATCCGCGAGGTCCGGGCCGGCGACCGCTACCTGATCTGCTCCGACGGGCTCTCCGGCGTCGTCTCCCACCAGACCCTGGAAGAGACCCTCGCCGACTACCACGGCCCCCACGAGACCGTGCAGGCCCTCATCCAGCTCGCCCTGCGCGGCGGCGGACCCGACAACATCACCTGCATCGTCGCCGACGTCCTCGACACCGACAGCGGCGACACCCTCGCCGCCCAGCTCAACGACACCCCGGTCGTCGTCGGAGCGGTCGCCGAGAACCAGCACCAGCTCTTCGACGCGGGCGCCATGCAGACCCCGGCCGGCCGCGCCTCGGGCCTCGGCCGCCAGGCCCCCCCGCCCGCCGGCGCCTTCGGCCCCCCCGGCAGCGGCGAGAACCCCGGGTACGGATACCCCGACCAGAACCAGGGCGGCGGCGCGTACGGCAGCTTCGGCGAACCCGACACCGCCGGCTACGACGCCGACGCGCGCTACGACGACACGTACGACCACCCCCGCAGGCGCCGCGGAAAAGGGCGCAAGTGGACGACGCGTACGCTGCTCCTGCTGATCATCGCCGGAGCCATCGGAGGCGGCCTCTACGCCGCCCACCGCTGGACCCAGACCCAGTACTACGTCGGCGTCAAGGGCGAACACGTCGCGCTCTACCGCGGCATCAGCCAGAATCTCGGCTGGATCCACCTCAACCAGGTCGAGAAGGACCACCCCGAGATCGAGCTGAAGTACCTGCCGCCCTTCAAGCGCAAGCAGGTCGAGGCCACCATCACCGAAAGCAGCCTCGACGGGGCCCGTCAGAAGATCGACGAACTCGGCGTGCAGGTCTCCGCCTGCAAGAAGGACGAAGAACGCCGCAACGCCGAATCGCAGAACGCCCAGACACCCAGCCCCAGCCTGACTCCCGCGGAGCAAGCGCTGGTCGGCCTCTGCGGCAAGTAGAAACCCGCGGGCACAGGGGGCCTGCCACACCATGAGCGTTGTCACCAACACGACCACCATCGGAGCCATCGAGCTGCCGAGCCGGCGGAACACCGAGCTCCTGCTGCTCGGCTTCGCCGTGGTCATCCCGATCTTCGCCTACGCCAACGTGGGCCTCGCGATCGACGGCAAGCTGCCGCCCGGCATGTTCGTCTACGGACTCGGCCTGGGCGCACTCGCCGGCATCGCCCACCTCGTGGTGCGCCGCTACGCGAAGTACGCCGACCCGCTGCTGCTCCCGATCGCCACCCTGCTCAACGGCCTCGGCCTGGTCCTGATCTACCGCCTCGACCAGTCCGAGCGGCTCCAGAACCTCGCCAAGCGCAGCTTCGGCACCTTCTCCGAGTCCGCCCCCCGGCAGATGATGTACACGGCGGTCGCCATCGCCCTGTTCTCCGCCGTGCTGCTGGTCCTCAAGGACCACCGCGTGCTCCAGCGGTTCACGTACATCTCCATGGCCGCCGCGCTCGTCCTGCTGATCCTGCCCGTCGTCCCGGGCCTCGGCGCCGACGTCTTCGGCGCCAAGATCTGGATCAGCGTCGGCGGCTTCTCCATCCAGCCCGGCGAGTTCGCCAAGATCGTCATCGCGATCTTCTTCGCCGGCTACCTGATGGTGAAGCGCGACGCCCTGGCCCTGGCCAGCCGCCGCTTCATGGGCCTCTACCTGCCGCGCGGCCGCGACCTCGGCCCGATCCTGATGATCTGGGCGATGAGCCTGCTCGTCCTCGTCTTCGAGAACGACCTCGGCACCTCGCTGCTCTTCTTCGGCATGTTCGTGATCATGCTGTACGTCGCCACCGAGCGCACCAGCTGGATCGTCATCGGCCTCCTCATGAGCATCGGCGGCGCCGTCGTCGTCGGCGCCACCGCCAGCCACGTCAAGGCCCGCGTCACCGCCTGGCTCGACCCCTTCGCCTGCTACACCACCTCCGGCGCCTGCGAGCAGGTCGGCCAGTCGATCATGAGCTTCGGCTCCGGCGGCGTCCTCGGCGCAGGCTGGGGACAGGGCAACTCCGACCTCATCGGCTTCGCCGCCAACTCCGACTTCATCTTCTCCACCGTCGGCGAAGAACTCGGCCTCGCCGGGGTCATGGCCTTCCTGCTGCTCTACGGCCTGATCATCGAGCGCGGCGTCCGCACCGCCCTGGCCGCCCGGGACCCCTTCGGCAAGCTCTTCGCCATCGGCCTCTCCGGCGCCTTCGCGCTCCAGATCTTCGTCGTGGCCGGCGGAGTCATGGGCCTCATCCCCCTCACCGGCATGACCATGCCCTTCCTCGCCTCCGGCGGTTCCTCCGTCCTCGCGAACTGGGTGCTCATCGCCATCCTCATCCGGATCAGCGACACCGCACGCCGCCCCGCCCCGGCCCCCGCCCCGTCCCCCGACTCCGAGATGACCCAGGTGGTCCGCCCGTCATGAACAAGCCCCTGCGCCGCATCTCGCTGTTCTGCGGGCTGCTCGTCCTCGCGCTGCTGATCCGGACCAACTGGCTGCAGTACGTCCAGGCCGAGGAACTCAGCACCCGCAAGGAAAACCGCCGGGTCCAGATCGCCCAGTACGCCACCGAGCGCGGCAACATCATCGTCGTCGGGGGCGACCCCATCACCGGCTCCGCCACCACCGACGGCAGCGACTACAAGTACAAGCGCACCTACGTCGACGGCCCCCTGTGGGCCCCCGTCACCGGCTACGCCTCGCAGGCCTTCGGCTCCACCCAGCTCGAATCCCTCGAAGACGGCATCCTCACCGGCAACGACGACCGGCTCTTCTTCGACCGCACCGTCGGCATGTTCACCGGGGAGAAGAAGCAGGGTGGCAACGTCGTCACCACCCTCAACCCGGCCGCCCAGAAGGCCGCCTTCGACAAGCTCGGCGACAAGGTCGGCGCCGTCGCCGCCATCGACCCGCGCACCGGGGCGATCCTGGCGCTGGTCAGCACCCCGTCGTACGACCCCTCCAGCTTCGCGGGCAACTCCAAGAACGACGAGAAGGCCTGGGTGTCCCTCAAGGACAGCGAGGACAAGAGGCTCGTCAACCGCGCCCTGCGCGAGACCTACCCGCCCGGCTCCACCTTCAAGGTCGTCACCGCGGCCGCGGCCCTGGAGAACAGCGTCGTCACCGACATCGACGCGCCGACCGACACCCCCGAGCCGTACATCCTGCCCGGCACCAAGACCCCGATGGTCAACCACGCCAGCGGCTGCGAGAAGGCCAGCCTGAACAACGCGCTGCGGGTGTCCTGCAACTCCGTCTTCGCGAACCTCGGCGACAAGGTCGGCCGCGACAAGATGGTCGCGACCGCCCAGAAGTTCGGCTTCAACAACGACAAGATCGACACCCCCGTACGCGCCTTCGCCAGCGTCTACGACAAGACCATGGGCAGGGACGGCAACGCCCAGAGCGCCATCGGCCAGTTCAACACCGCCGCCACCCCGCTCCAGATGGCCATGGTCACCGCCGCCATCGCCAACGACGGCAAGCTGATGAAGCCGTACATGGTCGACACGCTCACCGCGCCCAACCTCGACGTCATCGAGAAGCACGAGCCGCAGGAAATGAGCCGGCCCCTCACCGCGGCCAACGCTCAGAAGGTCCAGCAGATGATGGTCAACGTCGTCGAGAACGGCACCGGCGGAAAGGCCAAGATCAACGGCGTCACCGTCGGCGGCAAGACCGGCACCGCCCAGCACGGCGAGAAGAACGCCAAGCGCCCGTACGCCTGGTTCATCTCCTACGCCGAGAACTCCGACGGCACGTCCCCCGTCGCCGTCGCCGTCGTCATCGAGGACAGCGACGCCAGCCGCGAGGACATCAGCGGCGGCGGCCTCGCCGCCCCCGTCGCCAAGGCGGTCATGGAAGCCGTACTCAAGAACAAAGGCTGACCGGAGCAACGGCTGAACCGCCCCACCGACGTGACGCAGACCACTGAACCCGGCCGGATCGGAGCGTACTGTACCGGTCCGGTATCAGCCTGTGGCCGCGAACCGATCACCGACGATCGGCCGGTAGCCTTTGCGCGAACAGCACACCGCCGGACCACACGAGGGTGCGGTCGGGACTGACGGAGAGGGCTGCAACGTTATGGAAGAGCCGCGTCGCCTCGGCGGCCGGTACGAGCTGAGCCACGTGCTCGGCCGCGGTGGCATGGCCGAGGTCTACCTCGGTCACGACACCCGGCTCGGCCGTACCGTCGCCGTCAAGACCCTGCGCGCCGATCTCGCCCGCGATCCGTCCTTCCAGGCCCGGTTCCGGCGCGAGGCCCAGTCGGCCGCGTCGCTCAACCACCCGGCGATCGTCGCGGTCTACGACACCGGCGAGGACTACGTCGACAACATCTCCATCCCGTACATCGTGATGGAGTACGTCGACGGCTCCACCCTGCGTGAACTCCTGCACTCGGGCCGCAAGCTGCTGCCCGAGCGCACCCTGGAGATGACCATCGGCATCCTCCAGGCCCTGGAGTACTCGCACCGCGCCGGCATCGTCCACCGTGACATCAAGCCGGCGAACGTGATGCTCACCCGCACCGGCCAGGTCAAGGTCATGGACTTCGGCATCGCCCGCGCGATGGGCGACTCCGGCATGACCATGACCCAGACCGCCGCCGTCATCGGCACCGCCCAGTACCTCTCCCCGGAGCAGGCCAAGGGCGAGCAGGTCGACGCGCGGTCCGACCTCTACTCCGCCGGCTGCCTGCTCTACGAGCTCCTCAGCGTCCGGCCGCCGTTCGTCGGCGACTCCCCGGTGGCCGTGGCCTACCAGCACGTACGGGAAGAACCGCAGCCCCCGTCGAACTTCGACCCCGAGATCACGCCCGAGATGGACGCGATCGTGTTGAAGGCACTGGTCAAGGACCCCGACTACCGCTACCAGTCCGCCGACGAGATGCGCGCCGACATCGAGGCCTGCCTCGACGGCCAGCCCGTCGCCGCCACCGCCTCCATGGGCGCCGCCGGATACGGCTACCCCGACCAGAACAGCGGCTACGGGCACCAGGGTTACGACCAGCCCACCACCGCCCTGCGCACCGCCGACTCCGGCGGCCAGACGTCCATGCTCCCGCCGATGTCCCCGGGTGACGGCGGCTACGGCTACGGCGACCAGGGCGGTCACGGCGGCTACGACCAGGGCCACGGCCGCCGCCAGAAGAAGAGCCGCGCCTCGACGATCCTGCTGGTCCTCGCCGGCGTGCTCGTCCTGGTCGGCGCCATCCTGATCGGCCGCTCCCTCTTCAACGAGAAGGCCGACAACCGGCCCGCCGTGCCCAAGCTGGTCGGCGAGACGCTGGAGAACGCTCAGAGGGACGCCAACAACGTCGGCCTCAAGGTGGTGAAGGAAGCCGACGCACCCTGCGACGACCAGCCCAAGGGCAAGATCTGCTCGCAGGACCAGGCGCCGGACACCAAGGTCGACAAGGGCTCCACGATCAAGGTGAAGGTCTCCTCGGGCGCCCCCAAGGTGTCGGTGATCGACGTCCTGAACATGACGTACGAGAACGCCGAGAAGGCCCTCAAGGAGAAGGGCTTCCAGGTCGATCGCAAGACCCAGGAGTCCGAGCGCTCTGCGGGTACGGTCCTCGACCAGGACCCCAAGGCGGGCAGCGAGGCCGAGAAGAACTCGGTGATCACGCTGACCGTCGCCAAGGAGGTCTCCAAGACCCAGGTGCCCGACCTCACCGGCAAGACCAAGGAGGACGCCGCCAAGGCGCTCCAGGCGGTGAACCTGAAGCTCGGCAGCACCACCGAGGCCGACGCGCCCGCCGGAACGGCGCCGAAGACGGTCTTCCAGCAGCAGTTCCCGCCCGGCGAGCAGCTCAAGCCGGGCAGCTCGGTCAACATCACGGTCGCCAAGGCCGCGGCGACGACGACCGACGTCCCGAACCTGGCCGGCAAGACGGTGGCCCAGGCGCGGGGCATCCTGGCCGGCAAGGGCCTGACCTTCGGCGCGGTCGTCGGGGGCCCTGGCGACGAGAACGCCAGGGTCGTCCTCTCCGACCCGCCGGCCGGCCAGCAGGTCCCGCCGGGCACGGTGATCAACGTGACCACCATCGCCGGCAACGGCCAGCAGGACGGCGGCGGCAACGGCTTCTTCGGCGGCCTCACCGGCGGCGGCCGCCGCTAGCCACCCCACGAGAAGCCCGGCCCCTCCCACGGGAGGAGCCGGGCTTTCCGCTTCCCGGCTACGCGGCCCCCTGAGCGGCCGCCTGCGGGTGTGCGCGTGAGGCCTTGGCCATCGGCTGCCCGAGGGGTGTCACAGCCGCCCACAGGGGCCTTCTGGAGGCTCGTCAGCGCAGTTCTGCCGGCGGCGTGCGCTTCGCATCGACCTTTTCCGTCCGCACCAGCTCGCCCCACACGATGTAGCGGTACTTCGAGGTGTACACCGGCGTGCAGGTCGTCAGCGTGATGTACCGGCCCGGAGCCGTCTTGCCCGACTCCTTCGGCACGGCGGAGATCACGTCCACGTTGTACTTCGACGTCTGCCGCAGCTCCGCGAACACCTTGTAGACGTACCAGGTGTCCCGCGTCTCGAAGACGACCGCGTCGCCGTTCTTCACCTTGTCGATGTTGTGGAACTTCGCCCCGTGCCCGTCCCGGTGCGCCGCCAGCGAGAAGTTCCCCGACGCGTCCCACGGCAGCCCCGACTTCACCGGCTCCGTGTAGTACCCCGCGACACCGTCGTTCAGGACGTCCGGCGCCGTGCCCCGCTTGACCAGCACCTCGCCGTTCTTCATCGCCGGGACGTGCAGGAACCCGACCCCGCCCTGCGTGTCCAGCGCCCCCGGCCCCGCGGCCGCGCCCGCCGGCGGCGACTGCGTCCACGCCTGGCGGATCTCGTCGCCCCGCGCCGCCGCCTGCCGGTCCGCCAGGACGTTCGTCCACCACAGCGAGTACGCCACGAACAGGCCCAGCACCAGGCCGACGGTGATCAGGAACTCGCCCAGCAGGCTCAGGAACCCCGCGAGCACGCTGCGGTTGCCGGTCGTCGGTGCCGCGGCGCGGCGGCGGGAACGAGACACTGCGGATCCGTCCTTACGGGCTGGTCAGCGCGGGTGGGGCACCCTCGCTGCGGGGGCGTTCGTCGATCATCCTGCCCCATACGATCATCCGGAAGGTGCTCGTGAACTCCGGCGTGCAGGTCGTCAGCGTGATGTACCGCCCCGCCGAGGTGAACCCCGAACCCACCGGCACCGGCTTCAGCACCGACACGTTCGTCGGCGGCGTCTGCGGCAGCGCCGAGGTCATCTCGTACGTGTAGTACGCGTCCCGCGTCTCGACCACGATCGGGTCGCCCGGCACCAGCCGGTTGATGAAGCGGAACGGTTCGCCGTGCGTGTTCCGATGCCCGGCCACCGCGAAATTGCCCTGCTTGTCCGCCGGCATCGCCGTCTTCAGCGCGCCCTCGCCGTAGTGCCCGACCATCCCCTTGTCGAGCACCTTCGCCTTGCTGATCCCCTCCGCCACCGGCACCTTCACGTCCAGCTTCGGGATGTACAGGATCGCGAAGCCCTGCCCCGGCTCGAACGCCGTCACCGGCGGCGCCCCGGACCCGTCCGCGGGCGCCTGCTCCCAGTCCTTGCGCAGCGAGCCCGCGGCCCCGTTCGCCGTCCGCTCCGCCAGCACGTTCGTGTACCAGAGCTGGTAGGCCACGAACAGCAGCATCACCAGGCCCAGCGTGATGAACAGCTCCCCGGCCAGCCGGCTGGCGACCACCACCGGCCCGCCCGAGCGCGGACGGCGCCGCCGCCGCCCGCCACCGCCCCGCCTCCGGGCGCGCTTCGCGGCCTCCTGCGCCGCCCTGCGCCGCGCGGCCCGGCCCTCTGCGGGCGCGGACGGCGCGAGCGTGGTCACGCGACGGCCTTGCCCACCACCGGGGCCAGCCCCACCGACCGCTCCACCGCGCCCGCGTCACCGCACCGCACCAGCCAGTTCGCGAGCATCCGGTGCCCCCACTCGGTCAGCACCGACTCGGGGTGGAACTGCACACCCTCCACGTCGTGCTCCCGGTGCCGCAGCCCCATGATGATCCCGTCCTCGGTGCGCGCCGTGACCTCCAGCGCGTCGGGCAGGGTCCCCGGCTCGGCGGCGAGGGAGTGGTAGCGGGTCGCGGTGAACGGCGAGGGCAGCCCCGCGAAGACGCCCTGGCCCTCGTGGACCACCGGCGAGGTCTTGCCGTGCAGCAGCTCGGGCGCCCGGCCCACGACCCCTCCGTAGGCGACGGCCATCGACTGCATGCCGAGGCAGACGCCGAAGACCGGAACGCCCGTGTCCGCGCAGTGCCGCACCATGTCGACGCAGACCCCGGCCTCTTCCGGGGTGCCCGGCCCGGGCGACAGCAGAACCCCGTCGAAACCGTCCTGGGCGTGCGAGAGCGCGACCTGGTCGTTGCGCAGCACCTCGCATTCGGCGCCGAGCTGGTAGAGGTACTGGACCAGGTTGAAGACAAAGCTGTCGTAGTTGTCGACCACCAGAATGCGCGCGCTCACGGAGTGGCTCCCGATCCCTCGTCCACCGTCACGTCGTTGAACGGAAGCAGCGGCTCCGCCCACGGGAAGACGTACTGGAAGAGCACGTACACCACCGCGAGGACCAGTACGAGGGAGATCAGCGCGCGGAACCACGCGTTGCCCGGCAGATGCCGCCAGATCCAGCCGTACATGCCGTCTGCTTGCCTTCCGTTCCACGTTCGTCCCACGTACCGCCGCGGAGGCGGTACCGCAACAGACTAAAGGCAGCGGCCCTGCCCGGGGGGTCAGCTGCGCAATCCCTCCGGTCCGCCCTGGGAGACGGGCCGGGTCGCGGTCAGCTCCGCCCAGACGACGAGCCGGTGGCTGTGCCCCCATTCCGGTTCGCAGGTCGTCAGCGTCAGGTACCGGCCGGGGCCCGTGAACGGCGACCGGCGCGGGACGGGGTCGACCACCGCGGTCTCGGTCGGCAGCACGCGCAGCGGGGCGGCGCGGACGGTGTACGTGTACCAGCTCGTCGCGTCCTTGAGGATCACGGCGTCCCCCGGGCGCAGCTCGGGGAAGTCCTTGAAGGGGTCCCCGTACGTCCGGCGGTGGCCCGCCACGGAGAAGTTCCCGGTGCCGCCCAGGCGGGCCGTGCCCGCGTAGTGGCCGAGGCCCTTCTTCAGCAGCTCGGTGCCCGTGCCCTCCAGCACCGGCTTGTTCCAGTCGGGGCCGAAGCGCGGGATGTACATCTCGGCGAAGGCCCGCCCCGCCGGATACCCGGCGGGTGCCTCAGGCGCCGGTGCGGGGTTCCCTGCGCGCTCCACCGCCGACCAGCTGTCGCGCAGCCCGGCCATCTCCCCGGCCATGGCCCGGTCGGCCTTGACCCCGGTCCACAGCAGTACGTAGGCCACGAACAGCACGATCACCGTGCCGACGGTCAGGCACGCCTCGCTGAACGTCCGTACCACCAGGCGCAGTACGGCGTCAGGGCGTACTCGTCGCGGACGAGGGGCCAACCGGCTTCGCATAGTGGAGGTCCACTGTGCCGGAGTAGCCCGGCAGTGTCAGCGTCTTGTGCTCGTCCACTTTCCAGCCGAGCCCGTAGGCGTTCACGTACAGCTGGTAGTTCTGGAGCGCCGGAGAGGCCGCCAGGGCCTTGCGCAGCGCCGCCGGGTCGCCGACCGCCGACACCTTGTACGGAGGCGAGTACACGCGGCCCTGGAGGATCAGGGTGTTGCCGACGCAGCGCACCGCGCTGGTGGCGATGAGGCGCTGGTCCATGACCTGGATGCCCTCGGCGCCGCCCTGCCAGAGGGCGTTCACCACGGCCTGCAGGTCCTGCTGGTGG
Source organism: Streptomyces sp. NBC_01551 (assembly GCF_026339935.1). NCBI lineage: Bacteria > Bacillati > Actinomycetota > Actinomycetes > Kitasatosporales > Streptomycetaceae > Streptomyces > Streptomyces sp. NBC_01551. The sequence goes on along the minus strand of NZ_JAPEPX010000001.1, from coordinate 3,248,225 downwards.
ATCACCAGGTCGTTGGGCTGCGGCTCGGGCACGTTGGGGATGCGGGCGGTGGCGCCCGGCGGCGCGTCGTTGAGGGTGACGGTCAGGCCCTTGCCGGTGAGCTCCTCGGTGCCGGACGCGGTGCGCAGGGCGGCCAGCTTGGCGTCCTCGGCCTTGGTGCTGCTGTCGCCGCGGTCGGCGAGGGCGTCCACCCGGCCGCGCGCGACCGCGGTGCTCTGCTCCAGCTGGGCGTTGTTCTGGCTGCGCTCGTGGATCAGGTCGGAAAGCTTCAGCAGCGACGCGTCCGTCCGGATGTTCGTACCCTTGGACGTGTTGAAGCTGGTGACGAAAATCAGGCCTGCCAGGGCGAAAACGGCGGCCGTCAGCAACCGGACCGGTCGCAGCCGGCGACGGGGACCCGCGGAGGAGTCGTCGGAATTGCTCAACGTACCCTTCTCCTTCAACGCCACAGGTCCACTACGCTAACGGACGCCCGGGGCAGGCAAGGTCCCCAGCGCATCGACAGGAGAGCCCCTCGTGCCGAAGTCACGTATCCGCAAGAAGGACGACTACACGCCGCCGCCGGCGAAGCAGGCGCAGACCATCAGGCTGACCAACCGCAGCTGGGTCGCCCCGGTGATGCTGGCCTTCTTCCTGATCGGTCTGGCCTGGATTGTCGTCTTTTACGTGACCGACACCCAGCTGCCGATCGAGGCGCTGGGCAATTGGAACATCGTGGTCGGTTTCGGATTCATCGCAGCGGGATTCGGCGTCTCCACGCAGTGGAAGTAAGCCCGCCGCCGTAGCGCAGCCGGGGCCCCCGCGAAAGCTCTCCCCATGAGTTATCCACAGCGTCATCCACACCTGAGGAAAAGACAGAAGATCTGTGGATAACTCTGTGGAGAGTTGACGCCGGTGTGATCAGGTGAGTTCGGCCGTCCGGACCAGGACCAGGGCGACTGCCAGCAGGAACACCGCCGCACAGGTGCCCCACTGGATGAGGGTGCGGCTGCGGCCCGTCGCGGGCCGCAGCAGGCCCACGGCGACCAGCGCGCCCGTGATCAGACCGCCCACGTGGGCCTGCCACGACACGCTCAGACCGCCGAACGGCACGAAGGTCAGCACCAGCATGAGCACGACCATCGTGATCACGGGCCGCATCTCGTACCGCAGCCGGCGCACCAGCACGACGGTGGCGCCGAGCAGGCCGAAGATGGCGCCCGACGCGCCGACCGTCGGAACGTACGGCGGAGTCAGCAGGTAGACGAAGGCGCTGGCGCCCAGGCCCGACAGCAGGTAGACGGCGAGGTAGCGGGACCGGCCCAGGGCCGCCTCCAGCGGGCCGCCGATCACCCACAGCCCGAGCATGTTGCTCGCGATGTGCCACCACTCCACGTGCAGGAACACCGAGGTCAGCAGCCGGTAGTACTCGCCGGTCGAGACCCCCTGGACGGGCCCGCCGAGGAATTCCACGTAACGGCCGAGCAACTCCGCCTGCACGACCAGCGGCGGCGCGAGGAAGCCCAGCACGAACACCGCGACATTGATCCCGATCAGGATCTTGGTGACGAGGTGGGGGTCGGCGGCGACCGCCCCGCCCGCGAGGGTGCGCGGGCGGTTGGCGTCCGGCCGGTGGCCCGTGCCGGAACCCTCGCGGACGCATTCGGGGCACTGGAAGCCGACCGAGGCGCTGATCATGCACTCCGGGCAGATGGGGCGCTCGCAGCGGGTGCAGCGAATCCCCGTATCGCGGTCCGGGTGGCGATAACAGCCCGGGAGGCGGTCGGTGTCCATCGGTCCCCTCGATCAGTGGCGGGATACACGGATGCCCCGCCGGTCCATGTATCCAGGACGGACGGGCGGGGCGGAAAGGTTCCCGGGCGGAGGTGGAGCGGACGGGCGTGGCGCGGCCGCCCGGTGCGCGGCGCCGGCCCTCCTAGGTGCCGACCGTCCTAGGTGCCGACCGTCCTAGGTGCCGACCGTCCTAGGTGCCGACCGTCCTAGGCGCCGCGCTTCTCGATGACGACGGACTGGATGATCACGTCGTCCAGGGGCCGCTCGGTGCGCGGGTTCGTCCGGCCGCCGGCGATCTCGTCGACGATCTTCTGGCTGGCCTTGTCGGTGACCTCGCCGAAGATGGTGTGCTTGCGGGTCAGCCAGGCGGTCGGCGCGACGGTGATGAAGAACTGCGAGCCGTTGGTGCCCGGGCCGGCGTTGGCCATCGCGAGCAGGTACGGCTTGGTGAACGCCAGGTCGGGGTGGAACTCGTCGGCGAACTGGTAGCCCGGGCCGCCGGTGCCGTTCCCGAGCGGGTCGCCGCCCTGGATCATGAACCCGGAGATGACCCGGTGGAAGACGGTGCCGTCGTACAGCGGATCCGTGGTCTTCTGGCCGTCGGTGGGACGCGTCCACTCCCGGGCGCCGGTGGCCAGCTCCACGAAATTGCGGACCGTCTTCGGCGCGAAGTTCTCCAGCAGCTCGATCTCGATGTCGCCGTGATTGGTCTTCAGGGTGGCGTAGAGCTTCTCGGCCACGGATCTGCCTTCCATAGTCAGCACTGTCGGTTTCAGATACTCCCACGGAGCGCATCCCGGCACAGAAATTCGTCCACCCGTATGCCCTGTCGCGCATGCCTCTCAGCGATATGGCAGGCATGATCCGACAAAGGGTGGAAAGGTGAACTGTGTCCGCCACCGAGGAGGAGGATCCCGTGACCCGCAAGGACAGCGCGCGCCTGGCCGCCGAAAGCGCCAGGGACACCGTGAAACACGCCGCGGAAGTGGTGGCGCCGTACGCGGAAAGCGCCAGGGGCGCGGCTGTGCAGTACGCGCAGGAGGCGAACGAGCGGCTGGCGCCGCTGGTGTCGCACGCGGCCGCGGAAGCCTCGCGACACGCGCGTACGACGTACGACACCCATCTGCACCCCCGGATGCAGGCCGCCCGCGCGCACGTGCCGCCGCACGTGGACCGGGCGGCGACGAAGGCGGTCCACGAGACCCGCCGGGCTGCCAGGCAGGCGGCCGAGTACACCCAGCCGCGCATCGAGAGCGCGATCGCCGCGGCCCAGCCGATGGCCGAGGAGGCCGCGTCGCGGTCGGTGGCGGCCATGGCGGCGCTGCGCGGCCAGGTGTCGGCCGAAGAGGTACGACGGCTGGTGCGGCGCCAGGAACGGCGGGCGCGCCTGGGCCGGCTCTGCAAGGGCGTGGCCGTGATCGGCCTGGTGGCGGGCGGCGCCTACCTCGCGTGGCGGTGGTGGGACCAGCAGTCGAACCCGGACTGGCTGGTCGAGCCGCCCGCGGCGACGGAGCTGTCGGCGCAGGACGCGGAGCCGGCGAGCTTCGACGACGAACTGGCGGAGAAGGAACGCGAGGCGCGCACGTCCACGGACGACAAGTAGCCCTCCCCGCACCTCTTCCCGCACCTCCACGCCAGGGGCCCGAACGCATCCGGGCCCCTTTGGCGTGGGCGGGGAAGGTCAATTCGGGAGGGTGAGGACCATGCCCGGCCGGATGAGGTCGGGGTTGGAACCGACGACGCCCCGGTTCATGGCGTAGAGCTCGCGCCAGCGCGCCTCGTTGCCGAGCTCGCGGCGGGCGATCGCGGAGAGCGAGTCACCGGACTTGACGGTGTACGTGCGCTTCTTGGCGGCGGGCGCGGGCTTCGTGGGGGCCGCCGGGACCGACTTGTGCGCCGCCGACCCGGGCGTGGGCGTGTGCGGCGCGTGCATGGCCTGCGGCGGCGCCGGCCTGGAGTGCGTGGCGGGGGGTTCGGGGGCCGCCGGGACGGACTTGTGCGCGGCCGACCCGGGGGTGGGCGTGTGCGTCACGGGCTTCGGCGGCGCCGACGCGGCCATGCGCTCGGCGGCGGCCTTGGTGGCCTCGGCGGCGTCCACGTACTTCCCGCCCATGGCGGAGGGTGAGCCCGCCGCGGGAGCCGACGTCGCGGCGGCCTGCTGCTCCAGCTGCTCCTTCGTCTTGTCGGCGGCCTCGTGCGCCTTCTTCTTGTCGGATTTCAGGAAGTCGAAGATTCCCATGCGTATACGCCTCCGGCGTGGTGTGGCCCCCTGGGCTGAGCGCCTCCCCCCACTGTCGGCCACACCACCCCACCCGTCCCCACGACTGACCCATCCGGGGGATCCCCGCACGAGCCCGCCGAGGGCGCCGGGGGCCTTCGGGGGGCCGGGCCTCAGCGCGCTCCGCAGCCCCTGGCCTCCGTCGGTCGCCTCCCGACCGAATCCCTCGGCGCCGGGCATCACTTGGCCCTGGCCCGGCGGCGCCCACCCGCTCACCCGGCCCCCGCCGCGGCGGATGTTTCACGTGAAACACGAAAGGTCCCCTGACCGCGTTTCCGCAGGTCAGGGGACCTTTATCGTTGTGGAGCTTAGGAGATTCGAACTCCTGACATCTGCCTTGCAAAGGCAGCGCTCTACCAACTGAGCTAAAGCCCCGTGGAACCGGACGCGACCGTCCCCCGGGAGGGATTGGTCGTTCCGCAGAACAGAGTACCGGGTGTACCCCCTCATCCCGCAAAATGATAGGGACTCCCCACGCGCGACCACTCTCCGTAAGATGCTCGCGAGGTTCGCACCAGCGAAGGGGAGTAGTAAGAGTGGACGCAGTACAGCAAGAGGCCACGGCCAGAGCCAGGGAGCTTCAGCGCAGTTGGTACGGGGAGCCGCTGGGGGCGCTCTTCCGCCGGCTCATAGATGACCTCGGCCTGAACCAGGCTCGCCTCGCTGCCGTCCTCGGGCTGTCGGCGCCGATGCTGTCCCAGCTGATGAGCGGCCAGCGCGCCAAGATCGGGAACCCGGCCGTGGTCCAGCGGGTCCAGGCCCTCCAGGACCTCGCGGGTCAGGTGGCCGACGGGAGCGTCAGCGCGGTGGAGGCCACCGACCGGATGGACGAGATCAAGAAGACCCAGGGGGGCTCCGTCCTCAGCAACAGCGGCCAGACCGCCACCAACTCCGGCGCACCGACCGTCAAGCGGGTCGTCCGGGAGATCCAGTCGCTGCTCCGCTCGGTCTCGGCGGCCGGCGACATCATCGACGCGGCGGACACCCTCGCTCCCAGCCACCCGGAACTGGCAGAGTTCCTCCGGGTGTACGGCGCGGGCCGCACCGCCGACGCGGTGGCCCACTACGAGGCACACCAGAACTGACGCGGACGACGAGGGTGACGGGGGACGGGCGCAGCGATGGGTGAGGTCTTCGCCGGTCGGTACGAGTTGGTCGATCCGATCGGGCGCGGCGGTGCCGGCGCCGTGTGGCGCGCCTGGGACCACCGGCGCCGCCGGTACGTCGCCGCGAAGGTGCTGCTGCAGAGCGACGCCCACACCCTGCTGCGGTTCGTCCGCGAGCAGGCGCTGCGCATCGACCACCCGCACGTACTGGCCCCCGCCAGCTGGGCCGCGGACGACGACAAGGTCCTGTTCACGATGGACCTCGTCGCCGGCGGATCCCTCGCCCACGTGATCGGGGACTACGGGCCGCTGCCTCCCCGGTTCGTCTGCACGCTGCTCGACCAGCTCCTGTCCGGGCTGTCCGCGGTGCACGCGGAGGGGGTCGTCCACCGCGACATCAAACCGGCCAACATCCTGATGGAGGCCACCGGAACCGGACGGCCGCACCTGCGGCTGTCCGACTTCGGTATCTCGATGCGCAAGGGCGAGCCCCGGCTCACCGAGACCAACTACGTGGTGGGCACTCCCGGTTATTTCGCCCCCGAGCAAATGCTGGGCGCCGAGCCCGACTTCCCCGCCGACCTCTTCGCCGTCGGGCTGGTCGCGCTCTACCTCCTGACGGGCAGCAAGCCCGATTCCCAGGCCCTGGTGGAGCACTACCTCGCCCATGGCACCCCCGGCGCCCCCGAGGGCGTCCCCGCGCCCCTGTGGGACGTCATCGCGAACCTCTTGCAGCCGGAGCCCCACAGCCGCTTCCGGACCGCCACAGGGGCCCGCAAGGCCCTTGCCGAGGCCGCCGAGCTGTTGCCCGCGTCCTCGCCGGACGAGTTCCCGGTGGAGGTGTTCGACCAACTCGGCCCGCTCCCGGCCGGATTCGGCCCCCAAGGGCCGTCGAGCACGGCCGCCCCGACCCCGGAGGCGACGACGGCCGCCACGGTCCCGGCACCGGCGGGCACCACCACCGCCGCCGCCGAGCCGACCCGGACCGATCCGCGCGCCACGGCCGCCACGGCCTACGCCGCACCGCCCGCCGCACCGCCCACGGCGCCTCCCACCATCCCGCCCGCCGGGTTCGGGCCGCCGCCCGCGGCGGCGTACGAGCCGTCCCTGACGGGCAGCTTCCACCTCCCGCCGCCGACGCCGACGCCGACAACCCCGACGACGCCCCTGCCCGTACCGCCGGTGGCCCCGGCACCCCGCCGCGGCGGGATCGCCCCGCCCCCGCGCCCGGTCACCGCCGGGATCCTCGCGGCGGCGCTGCTCTGCTTCGCCGTCGGCGTCTGGGCCCTCACGCAGATGTAGTCACGCCACGCGGATGCGGTCACGCAGATGCGGTCACGCGGACGAGGTCACGCAGATGCGGTCACGCGGTCCCGCGCCCCCGCCGTGCCAGCAGGATCCACCCGCCCAGCACGAGCAGCAGCAGCGTCCCGGCGCCGAACCCGGCCCCGGCCACGACCCGCATCACCGAGAGGTTCTCGGCGGCCTCTGCGGCCTCCGGCGCGGTGAGCCCGTCCTTGGCGGCGGACCGCTCGTCGGCGCCGACCCCGAACCCGGCCGCGCCCAGGCTCTCCTTGTACGCGGGCGCCTTGGCCGGGCCTCCGCTGACCTGGAGGCGCAGCGTCAGCGGAACGGGCGTCGCGTCCTCGGTGAACTCCGCGACCTTTCCGCCCAGGGTCACGGCCACGTAGTACCAGCCGGCCAGCCGCGTCCCGCGCACCTCGGCGTCGTCCGAGAAGCGGTTCTCGTAGGCGACGGGCGCCGTCTTCGGCAGGGTCACGCCCGCCTGCTTGCCGTCGTAGGAGGTGTCCTTGGAGTCGACCAGCGCGCGGTAGGGGCTGTAGAGCGTGACGGAGAGCCCGTTGGAGGCGGAGCCGTACTCCTTGGTCATCCTGGCCTTGGCGATCTCCGCGCTGAGCCCGAGCTGCTGGCCCCAGTCGAGGGGGACCCGGTAGTAGCGGGTCTGCCCGGGCCGCAGCTCGTCGCGCCACACCCCGCTGTCCAGGGCCCGGGCGTCGTTGAAGCCGGTGCCGCCGGTGCGGGCCACCGGGTCGGTGCCGGGCAGCGCGGGGGAGGCGGAGGGCCAGACGCTGGGCGCGGTGGTCGGGGCGCTGCCGGTGCCGAGGCCGGGTTCGCGCTGGATCTTCAGCTCGACGGGCCACGCCCGCCGGTCGGAGTCCTTGGCGGCGGTACGGGTGACGCGCGCGAAGTAGGTGCCCTGGCCCTGGCATTCGGCGTCCTCCTCCAGCCGCCGTACGGCCACGGCGCTGATGGGGACGGGGTCGTAACCGAAACCGGCCCGGCCGGCGTTGTTCTGGCAGCGCCGCCCCTCGGTGGTGATGATCTCCACCTCGATGCCGTCGCCGTAGCCGACCTTGGCGCCTTGCGGCGGCTGGACGACGGCGGAGACGTACACGCTGGACTTGTCGTCGAGATTGAGCCGGTAGAGACGCTCCTCGGGCCCGAGGGTGTCCGCGTAGACCGCCCCCACGTCCAGCAGCGGGGCGTCCGCGGTGGTGGGCTTTCCCTCGACCTTCCTGGCGTCCTCGGCCGGACGGTAGGCCGGGCCCGCCTGCGGGGACGGCGTCGCGGCGTACGCGGCTCCGGGCGGACCGATCACGGCCAGTGCCAGGGCCATCGCCCCGGCCAGCGCTGTTCCCCGTACCCGACCCATCACGCCACCCCGCATTTGCTAGCGCAAGCCAAATCTTTGCATACCGCAATTTTTCGTCACAGAACAGCACAAAGCCCCGGCCGCAGCGGCAACCGGGGCTCCATGAGATCAATCTCGGGTCTCACACACCGGAACCAGAAGGCACGGAGTCGGTTGCCTCCGTCCACAGGTCCTGCTCGGCGCGGTCCGCCTGGATCTGGCGGTACACGAGGAGCCCGCCGATGGCGGCCAGTGCGACCAGGAGCAGCTTCTTCACCGCGCGACCTCGTCTTTCGTTGACGTTGGGGACTTCTGGCGGCCAACAATACACACCGACCGATACCGATCGGTTACCTGGGAAGCCTCCGCCGGGCACACCACCGGGTCCGCCACCGCGCCCACCGACCGGCCCTCGGCCGAGCACCGCCGGCCGTCAACTGACCCAACGACAAAGACCCCCGGGCCGGTGGGCCTGGGGGTCTTCGACACTGTGGGGCTAACAGGATTTGAACCTGTGGCCTCATCCTTATCAGGGATGCGCTCTAACCAACTGAGCTATAGCCCCATCCGCGCTGCGCGCTGACTCCTGAAGATTAGCGCACAGACGCGGTCCCGCCAAAATCCGTTCCTGCCGGGCGTCCGCGCAGGTCAATCAGCGGGTCACTCGTCCTCGGCGAGCGTCAGCTCCACACCGCCGACGAACCCTGCCGACAGGTTGTAGATGAACGCGCCCAGCGTCGCCAGTGCCGTCGCCAGCACCACGTCGATGACCGCGATCACCGACGTGAAGATGAGGACGCGCGGCAGCGACAGGAACGACTGCAGGTCGAAGCCGTTGCCCTCGTTCGACCCGGTGGCCTCGCTGATGGTGCCGCCGACGGTCGAGAAGACGCCCATGGCGTCCATGACCATCCACAGCACCGCCGACGCCACGATGGTGCACACGCCCAGCGCGATGGACAGCAGGAAGCTGACCTTCATCACCGACCACGGGTCGGCCTTCGCCACCCGCAGCCGCGCCTTGCGCGTCCTGGGCGCCGTACGGACCGCCGGACGGGCCTTCTTCTGCCCCCCGGCGGCCGCCGGGCCCTCAGCGCCGACGCGCGGCGCACCCGGGCCCGAGGGCGCCTGGTAGGCCTGCGGCGGCTGGTACGGCTGCGCGCCGCCCGCACTCGCGGCTGCGCCGGCCCCGGAGCCGGCGCTGGCGGCCGCCGTGCCCGAGCCCTTGCCCGCGTCCGAGCTCTTGCCCGCGCCCGCCTTCGAGCCGGTCTTCGGCTTCGGCTGCGGTCCTCGGGTATCCGTCACGGTTGTCCCCCTGCCATCGGCGGTGCTGTCCCCACCCTGGGAGTCTGCGGCGGGGCCACGGGCACCGTCCGCTCCAGTCTTGGCCGGTCCGGCGCCCGTGGCTCCACTCACGCTTACTCCTCGTGCTCCCCTGCCGAAGGCGACGTGCCCTCGGCGGCCTCGGCAGGCTGTCCTTCGACTGCCGCCTCGGTCGTCTCGGTATCGATGTCGATGTCGTTCTCGTCGACCTCGTCAGCATCCTGACCGGCCTCGGCGTTACGCGCGATACCCACCACGGCATCCCGCTTGCCCAGATTGATCAGCTGGACGCCCATGGTGTCACGGCCGGTCTCCCTGACTTCGTTGACTCGCGTGCGAATCACACCACCGCCGAGCGTGATGGCGAGAATCTCGTCCGTTTCGTCCACAACCAGGGCCCCGACGAGCGAACCGCGGTCCTCCACGATCTTCGCGGCCTTGATGCCCAGGCCGCCACGGCCCTGGACGCGGTACTCGTCCACCGGCGTCCGCTTGGCGTAGCCGCCGTCGGTCGCGGTGAAGACGAACGTACCCGGCCGCACCACGCTCATGGACAGCAGCTCGTCGCCTTCGCGGAAGCTCATGCCCTTCACGCCCGAGGTCGCGCGGCCCATCGGACGCAGCGCCTCGTCGGTCGCCGTAAAGCGGATCGACTGCGCCTTCTTGCTGATCAGCAGCAGGTCGTCCTCGGCGGACACCAGCTCGGCGCCGATCAGCTCGTCGTCGCTGCCCTCCTCCGTCTCCCGGAGGTTGATCGCGATGACGCCACCCGAACGGGGCGAGTCGTAGTCCTTGAGCGCCGTCTTCTTCACCAGGCCGCCCTTGGTGGCCAGGATCAGGTACGGCGCGGCCTCGTAGTCGCGGATCGCGAGGATCTGCGCGATCTTCTCGTCCGGCTGGAAGGCCAGCAGGTTCGCCACGTGCTGCCCGCGCGCGTCACGGCCCGCGTCCGGCAGCTCGTACGCCTTGGAGCGGTAGACCCGGCCCTTGTTCGTGAAGAACAGCAGCCAGTGGTGCGTGGTCGAGACGAAGAAGTGGTCGACCAGGTCGTCCTGCTTCAGCTTCGTGCCGCGCACGCCCTTGCCGCCGCGCTTCTGCGAGCGGTAGTCCTCGGTCTTGGTGCGCTTGACGTAGCCGCCGTGCGTGATCGTGACGACGATGTCCTCTTCGGCGATCAGGTCCTCCATGGACATGTCGCCGTCGAAGGGCACCAGCTTGGAGCGCCGGTCGTCGCCGAACTTCTCGACGATCGCCGCCAGTTCCTCGCTGACGATCGAGCGCTGCTTCGCCTCGGAGCGCAGGATCTCGTTGTACTCGTTGATCTTGGCCTGGAGCTCGTCGTGCTCGGCGACGATCTTCTGCCGCTCCAGGGCCGCCAGGCGCCGCAGCTGCATCTCGAGGATCGCGTTCGCCTGGATCTCGTCGATCTCCAGGAGGCCCATCAGGCCCTCGCGCGCGATCTCGACGGTGTTGCTGCGCCGGATGAGGGCGATGACCTCGTCGATCGCGTCCAGCGCCTTGAGCAGGCCGCGCAGGATGTGCGCCCGCTCCTCCGCCTTGCGCAGACGGAACTTCGTCCGCCGGACGATGACCTCGATCTGGTGCGTGACCCAGTGGCGGATGAACGCGTCGATCGACAGCGTGCGCGGCACGCCGTCCACCAGCGCCAGCATGTTCGCGCCGAAGTTCGTCTGGAGGTCGGTGTGCTTGTACAGGTTGTTCAGCACGACCTTCGCGACCGCGTCGCGCTTGAGCACGATCACCAGACGCTGGCCCGTCCGCGACGAGGTCTCGTCGCGCACGTCGGCGATGCCGCCGATCTTGCCGTCCTTGACCAGGTCGGCAATCTTCTGCGCCAGGTTGTCCGGGTTGGTCTGGTACGGAAGCTCCGTGACCACCAGGCACTGGCGGTTCTGGATCTCCTCGACCTCGACCACCGCGCGCATCGTGATGGAGCCGCGCCCGGTCCGGTACGCCTCCTCGATGCCCTTGCGGCCCACGACCAGGGCGCCCGACGGGAAGTCAGGTCCCTTGATGCGCTCCAGGAGCGCGTCGAGCAGCTCCTCGTGCGAGGCCTCCGGGTGCTCCAGCGCCCACTGGGCGCCGGCCGCGACCTCGCGCAGGTTGTGCGGCGGGATGTTGGTGGCCATACCGACGGCGATACCGGCGGAGCCGTTCACCAGCAGGTTCGGGAAACGGGCCGGCAGGACCGTCGGCTCCTGGTTGCGGCCGTCGTAGTTGTCCGTGAAGTCGACGGTCTCCTCGTCGATGTCCCGGAGCATCTCCATGGCCAGCGGCATCAGCTTGCACTCGGTGTAGCGCATCGCGGCCGCCGGGTCGTTGCCCGGGGAGCCGAAGTTGCCGTTGCTGTCCACCAGCGGCATCCGCATCGACCACGGCTGGGCCAGGCGGACCAGGGCGTCGTAGATGGAGCTGTCGCCGTGCGGGTGGTACGTACCCATGACGTCGCCGACGACGCGGGCGCACTTGTAGAAGCCCTTCTCGGGCCGGTAGCCGCCGTCGTACATCGCGTACAGCACACGACGGTGGACCGGCTTGAGGCCGTCCCGTACGTCGGGCAGCGCGCGGGAGACGATGACGGACATCGCGTAGTCGAGGTAGGAGCGCTGCATCTCCGTCTCGAGCCCGACGGGCTCGATGCGCAGCACCGGCTGCTCCTCCGCGGGGTTCTCGGCGGTGGGGGTGGTTTCGTCGGCCATTGCTGGTCAGAAGTCCTTTCAGGCGGCGGTCAGCGGAGGCCGACTCAGATGTCGAGGAACCGAACGTCCTTGGCGTTGCGCTGGATGAAGGAGCGCCGCGCCTCGACGTCCTCACCCATCAGCACCGAGAACAGGTCGTCGGCCTGGGCCGCGTCGTCCAGGGTGACCTGGCCGAGCACGCGGTGGTCGACGTCCATGGTGGTGACGCGCAGCTCCTCGGCGTTCATCTCGCCCAGACCCTTGAAGCGCTGGATCGAGTCTTCCTTGATCCGCTTGCCGTTCTGCTTGCCCAGTTCGACCAGCGCGTCGCGCTCGCGGTCCGAGTACGCGTACTCGAAGTCGTCCCGGCCCCACTTGATCTTGTAGAGCGGCGGGCGCGACAGGTACACGTGACCGGCCTCGACCAGCGGGCGCATGAAGCGGAACAGGAAGGTCAGCAGCAGGGTGTTGATGTGCTGGCCGTCGACGTCGGCGTCCGCCATCAGGATGATCTTGTGATAGCGGAGCTTCTCGATGTCGAAGTCCTCGTGCACACCGGTGCCGAAGGCGCTGATCAGCGCCTGGACCTCGGTGTTCTGGAGGATCTTGTCGATACGGGCCTTCTCGACGTTCAGGATCTTGCCGCGGATCGGCAGGATGGCCTGGTACATCGGGTTGCGGCCGGACTTCGCGGAGCCACCGGCCGAGTCGCCCTCGACGATGAAGATCTCGCACTTGGTCGGGTCGTTCGACTGGCAGTCCGACAGCTTGCCCGGCAGCGAGGCGCTCTCCAGCAGACCCTTGCGACGGGTGAGGTCACGGGCCTTGCGGGCCGCGACGCGCGCCGTGGCCGCCTGGATCGACTTGCGGATGATGTCCGCGGCCTCGACCGGGTTGCGGTCGAACCAGTCGTTGAGGTGCTCGTGGACGACCTTCTGCACGAAGGTCTTGGCCTCCGTGTTGCCCAGCTTGGTCTTCGTCTGGCCCTCGAACTGCGGCTCGCCCAGCTTGACCGAGATGATCGCGGTCAGACCCTCGCGGATGTCCTCGCCGGCGAGGTTGTCGTCCTTCTCGCGGAGCAGCTTCTTGTCGCGCGCGTAACGGTTCACCAGACCCGTCAGCGCCGCGCGGAAGCCCTCCTCGTGGGTACCGCCCTCGTGGGTGTGGATCGTGTTCGCGAAGGAGTAGACGCCCTCCGTGTACTGCGAGTTCCACTGCATCGCGATCTCGACCGAGAGCATGCGCTCCTTGTCCTCGGCCTCGACGTCGATGACGGTCGGGTGGATGAGCTCGCCCTTGCGCGAGTTCAGGTACTTCACGAAGTCGACGATGCCGCCCTCGTAGTAGTACTTGACCGTGCGCGCGGTGGGCTCGGCCGTGTCCGCGTCGGGGTCGTCCGCACCGACGGTGGCCTTGGCCGACTCGCGCTCGTCGGTCAGCGACAGGGTCAGGCCCTTGTTGAGGAAGGCCATCTCCTGGAAGCGCCGCGACAGCGTCTCGAAGGAGTACTCGGTCGTCTCGAAGATGTCGCCGTCGGCCCAGAACGTCACCGACGTGCCGTGCTCGTCGGTCTCCTCGTTCTTCGCGAGGGCCGCCGTCGGAGCGCCGAGCTTGTAGTCCTGCGTCCAGCGGTAGCCGTCGCGCTTGACCTCCACCGCGACCTTCGTCGACAGGGCGTTCACGACGGACACGCCCACGCCGTGCAGACCGCCGGAGACGGCGTAACCGCCACCGCCGAACTTGCCGCCCGCGTGCAGGACCGTCAGCACGACCTCCACGGCCGGCTTGCCCTCGGACGGCACGATGTCGACCGGGATGCCTCGGCCGTTGTCGATGACCCGCACACCGCCGTCGGCGAGGATCGTCACGTCGATGGTGTCCGCGTGCCCGGCCAGGGCCTCGTCGACCGAGTTGTCCACCACCTCGTACACGAGGTGGTGCAGCCCGCGCTCACCGGTCGAGCCGATGTACATGCCTGGCCGCTTGCGGACCGCGTCCAGGCCCTCGAGGACCTGGATCGCGCTGGCGTCGTACGAGGCGGTGATCTCGCCGTTCTCGCCGGCTGTGGACTGGTTGTCGTTGGGGTTGCCGGAATCGGCCACGAAGCGCCCTTTCTGGCACAGCACAGGCCGTACTCCGGGCCAGCAGGCATGCAAGCAGGAGCGGCTGCGTCGATCTGCGTTGTCAGCGTGTATCAGCTAGATCCCGCAAGCGGGCGGGATTCGCTTCAGTCTACCGGTACCACGGACATGAATGGGGGTTTGCCGGTACCTGAGTCCGCATGTGCCGCCCTGAACCTCCTCTCTCCGACTCCCCATATCCGGGAAGGGGCTCAAAGAGGCTCACGCGGGCATCCAGCGCTTCGGCCTGTCAACCTCCGGCTACCGTGAGGGACGCCACCCGGCGCCGGCCCACGACAGAGGCATGACAACCCACCGCAGGGGCCCGCCGGCGGCCTTCCGCAGCGCCCGCGGCGGCCCCGGCTCAGGCGTACGTGTCCCCGGAACCCGTACTCCCCGGCGCCCGCCACGGCCCGTACCGCTTCGGCCGCCCGCCCGGGCCCTGCACCTTGATCAGCCGCACCGTGCCCTGACCCAGATCCGCGTTCAGCCGCGCCACCAGTTGCGGGGCCAGCAGCTTCAGCTGCGCCGCCCACGCCGAGGAATCGCACCGCACGACCAACTCACGGTCCTCGTAGCGCTCCGGTTCACAGTGCGCCGCGATCTCCGGCCCGACGATCTGCGGCCAGCGCTCCATCACGCCCGCCACCGCCATCGGCATCTCCCAGCCGCGCTCCGTCCGCAACCGGTCCAGCGCCGCCATCAACGGCATCGGATCCCGGCCGTCCGCCCGCGCGCCCGACCGCAGCCCCGGATGCTGCTGCCGCTTCTTCCCGCTCACCGCGTTGCCCCGCGCCCGCGCCTGCTCGCGCGCCGCCGCCAGCGCCTGCCGTGCCAGATCCACCCCGGACGGCTCCGGGGCCTTGCGCGGCTCCCGTTCCTGCTCGCTCACAGCCGGGTCACCTCACCGCCGGAGACCCCGAACCGGGCCCCCGTCAACACACCCGGAACGTCATCGTCCACCGCCGCCGTCACCAACACCTGCTCACCCGGAGCCACCAGCTCCGCCAGCCGCTCCCGGCGCCGCGCGTCCAGCTCCGCGAACACGTCGTCCAGGATCAGCACCGGCTCCGCGCCCTCCGAGCGCAGCAGCTCGTACGAGGCCAGCCGCAGCGCCAGCGCGTACGACCAGGACTCGCCGTGACTCGCGTACCCCTTCGCCGGCAGCTCGCCCAGGCGCAGCAGCACGTCGTCGCGGTGCGGACCCACCAGGGTCACGCCCCGCTCGATCTCCTGTTTGCGTACGTCCGACAGCGCGGCCAGCAGCACCTCGTACAGCGCCTCGCGGGTGCGCGCCCGGCCGCTGTCCACTGCCTCGCCGGCCTCACTGGCCTCGCCCGCCTCGCCCGCGGACGACTTGTACGCCAGCCCCAGCGGGCCACCACCGGGCGCGAGCTGCTCGTACGCCTTGTCCGCCAGCGGCAGCAGCGTCGCGATCAGGTCGAGGCGCTGCGCCAGCAGCTCCGCGCCCGCGCGCGCGAGGTGCTGGTCCCACACGTCGAGGGTGGACAGGTCCATGGACCGGCCACCGTGCCGGCGCGCCATCGCCGCCGACTTCAGCAGCGTGTTCCGCTGCTTGAGCACCCGCTCGTAGTCCGAGCGCACCGCCGCCATCCGCGGCGAACGCGCCGTCACCAGCTCGTCGAGGAACCGCCGCCGCTCGCCCGGATCCCCCTTCACCAGGGCCAGGTCCTCCGGCGCGAACAGCACCGTCCGTACGATCCCCAGCACGTCCCGGGGCCTGACCTGCGACGACCGGTTGATCCGGGCCCGGTTCGCCCGCCCCGGGTTCAGCTCCAGCTCCACCAGCTGCTGGCGCTCGCCCTGCGTGACGGCCGCGCGGATGATCGCCCGGTCCGCGCCCATCCGTACCAGCGGGGCGTCCGAGGAGACCCGGTGACTGCCCAGCGTCGCGAGGTAGCCGATCGCCTCGACCAGGTTCGTCTTGCCCTGGCCGTTGGGGCCCACGAAAGCCGTGACGCCCGGGTCGAGGGGAACCTCGGCCCGGGCGTACGAGCGGAAGTCGGCCAGTGAGAGATGCGAAACGTGCATACGGCGCCGACCTCCCCCGGCTTCCTGCTGCTCTTTTCCTACGGTGTTACCGCTGTGGCCGTGTGGCCGCGGGTGCGGTCCGGCCTGTGGACGGCGCCGCCGTTCCTACTGCTTCTTCTCCACCGCGTGGCCGCCGAACTGGTTGCGCAGCGCGGCGATCATCTTCATCTGCGGCGAGTCGTCCTGGCGCGAGGCGAACCGCGCGAACAGCGAAGCGGTGATCGCGGGCAGCGGCACGGCGTTGTCGATCGCCGCCTCCACCGTCCAGCGGCCCTCGCCCGAGTCCTGCGCGAAGCCCCGCAGCTGCTCCAGGTGTTCGTCCTCGTCCAGCGCGTTGACCGCGAGGTCCAGCAGCCAGGAGCGGATGACCGTGCCCTCCTGCCAGGACCGGAACACCTCGCGGACGTCGGTGACCGAGTCCACCTTCTCCAGGAGCTCCCAGCCCTCGGCGTAGGCCTGCATCATGGCGTACTCGATGCCGTTGTGGACCATCTTCGCGAAGTGGCCCGCGCCGACCTTGCCCGCGTGCACGGCGCCGAACTCACCCTCGGGCTTGAGGGCGTCGAAGATCGGCTGGACGGTCGCGACGTGCTCCTTGTCGCCGCCGTACATCAGCGCGTAGCCGTTCTCCAGACCCCACACGCCGCCGGAGACACCGCAGTCGACGAAGCCGATGCCCTTGGCCTTCAGCTCCTCGGCGTGCTTCTCGTCGTCGGTCCAGCGCGAGTTGCCGCCGTCGACGACGATGTCGCCCGGGGACAGCAGCTCCGCGAGCTCGTCGACGGTGGACTGCGTCGCCGCGCCCGCGGGGACCATCACCCACACCACGCGGGGGGCCTGCAGGCTGTCCACAAGTTCCGCCAGGCTGTGGACGTCGGCGAGGTCCGGGTTGCGGTCGTATCCGATGACGGTGTGGCCGGCGCGGCGGATGCGCTCGCGCATGTTGCCGCCCATCTTGCCGAGACCGACGAGACCAAGCTCCATCAGGTGGTTCCTTAAGCGTTGTGGCCGTCTGTGCCGGGGTTCCCCTGCTACCCGGGGACACCCCCGGCCCCGAGCCTACGCCCGGCTGCCCCGCCCGGCCCCACGGGCGCTCCAGAGCCGGTCGTACGAGGATCCGCGCGCCGCGCGCGGCGGCGGCGAACGACGTCGGGCCCGGCCCCGCAGCCTGCGAGACCGGGCCCGACGTACGAAGGCGTCAGCCGGACAGGCGCACCGGCATGATCAGGTACTTGTACGCCTCGTTCGCCTCGGCGTCGACCGCCGGGCGGCCGCTGAGCAGCGCCGGCTTGGTGGACGTCGTGAAGCTGAGCTGCGCGGCGGGAGAGTCGATCGCGCTCAGGCCGTCCAGCAGGAAGGTCGGGTTGAAGGCGATCGAGATGTCGTCGCCCTCCAGGACCGCGTCGACGCGCTCCACAGCCTGTGCGTCGTCGGAGGAACCGGCCTCCAGGATCAGCACGCCCTGCTCGAAGCTCAGGCGCACCGGGGTGTTGCGCTCGGCGACCAGGGCCACGCGCTTGACGGCCTCGACGAACGGGGCGGTCTCGATCACGGCGATGGAGTTGAACTCCGTCGGGAACAGCGTGCGGTACTTCGGCAGGTCGCCTTCGAGCAGGCGGGTGGTGGTGCGGCGGCCGGCGCCCTCGAAGCCGATGAGGCCCTCGCCCGCACCGGAGCCCGACAGCGCCAGGGTGACGGTGTCACCGCTGGTCAGGGACTTGGCGGTGTCCAGCAGCGTCTTCGCCGGCACCAGGGCCACGGCGGACGCCTCCGGGTTCTCCGGCTTCCACAGGAACTCGCGGACCGCGAAGCGGTAGCGGTCGGTGGAGGCCAGGGTGACTCGGTCGCCCTCGATCTCGATGCGGACACCGGTCAGCACGGGCAGCGTGTCGTCACGGCCGGCGGCGATGGCGACCTGGGCCGCGGCGGAGGCGAAGACCTCGCCGGGCACGGTGCCGGTCGCGGTCGGCATCTGCGGCAGCGCCGGGTATTCCTCCACAGGCAGGGTGTGGAGTGTGAATCGCGAGGAGCCGCAGACCACGGTCGCCCGTACACCGTCTGTGGAAATCTCCACGGGCCGGTTGGGGAGGGCGCGGCAGATGTCGGCGAGCAGCCGGCCGGAGACGAGGACGGTGCCGTCCTCCTCGACGTCCGCCTCGACGGAGACGCGGGCCGAGACCTCGTAGTCGAAGCCGGAGAGGCTCAGCGTGCCGTCCTCGGCCTTGAGCAGCAGGCCCGCGAGGACGGGCACCGGCGGCCGGGCCGGGAGGCTACGGGCCGCCCAGGCCACCGCCTCCGCGAGTACGTCGCGCTCCACCCGGATCTTCACCGGAACCGCCTCCTGCTGTTGCTCGCTCGTCTGGCCGGCCTTCGTCGTCGGCCCGCTGCCTCCCGGTCTCGGCGGACCGGGGCCTCGGTGCCGGGGACCAGTCTGACGTACGGCGCCGACAGTCGTCGCTGTCGGCGGTCAAGTCGGGAGCGAGGTGTCGGGGACGGCTGCCCACCGAGTTGTGCACAGGACCTGCTTGAAAACCGAAACCGGCCTAACTCTCTATGGGGGTAGTAGTAGGGCCTGTGGAAACGGTGGATAAGCCCGTTCTCGCAGGTCAGGCCGCATTTTTTATCCCCACACCCTGTGGGCGGGACCGGTGGACAACAGGGGTGTGCTGTGGAGAACGAAAACTTCTGCACAGGCCGTCCCCAGGTGACCCGTACTACTCCACAGGTGCGTCCCCAGCTTTTCCCCAGTACTCCACAGCCCAAACGTCGTCTTCCGTGTGACCGCTTTCACTCGGGGCGGTGAGATGGGGTGGCTCGTTGCCGAACAGTGGACAACGGTGTGGGTAAGTCATCGGATCCTGTGCACAGGATGCGGCAACCTGTGGGTCGGCGGTGGACAGAGGCGTGGATGAACCTGTGGATGATTTTTCTGTCCACAGCCTGTGGATGAACCTTGCTCACAATTCCACAGGTGGCTGACCAGGGCTGATGGGGCCTCAACCCGCACCCCTGTGGATAGTTTGTGGGTGACGGAGGCCGTCCCCAGGTTGTGGACGGAAGAAAGTCCGCGAATCTGTGGATGACTTGCTCCGGCGGGGGCGTATTCGAACAGGTTGGGGGCGCGGGGACGAGCAAGGGCGCCCCCGAAGTGCTCCGGGAGCGCCCTGTAGAAGCGTTTGAAGGGGCCGCGGAAGGCCCTCACGGACCCTCGCACGGCCCCTGGGGGCTCGCGTCAGCCGTTCTTGATGCGGTTGGTGAGCTCCGTGACCTGGTTGTAGATGGAGCGGCGTTCCGCCATCAGGGCGCGGATCTTGCGGTCCGCGTGCATGACGGTGGTGTGGTCGCGGCCGCCGAACTGGGCCCCGATCTTGGGCAGCGAGAGGTCCGTGAGCTCCCGGCAGAGGTACATGGCGATCTGACGGGCGGTGACCAGGACCCGGCTGCGCGAGGAGCCGCACAGGTCGTCCACGGTGAGCCCGAAGTAGTCGGCGGTGGCCGCCATGATGTCGGTGGCCGTGATCTCCGGTGCGCTGTCCTCGCCGCCGGGAATCAGGTTCTTGAGGACGTCCTCGGTGAGGCCGAGGTCTACCGGCTGCCGGTTCAGGCTCGCGAAGGCCGTGACCCGGATCAGCGCCCCCTCCAGCTCGCGGATGTTGCGCGAGATGCGGGAGGCGATGAACTCCAGTACCTCCGGCGGGGCGTTGAGCTGCTCCTGGACGGCCTTCTTGCGCAGGATCGCGATACGGGTCTCCAGCTCGGGCGGCTGGACGTCGGTGATCAGGCCCCACTCGAAGCGGTTGCGGAGCCGGTCCTCCAGGGTGACGAGCTGCTTGGGCGGCCGGTCGGAGGAGAGCACGATCTGCTTGTTGGCGTTGTGGAGCGTATTGAAGGTGTGGAAGAACTCCTCCTGCGTCGACTCCTTGCTCGCGAGGAACTGGATGTCGTCGACGAGCAGGATGTCCATCTCGCGGTAGCGCTTGCGGAACGCGTCGCCCTTGCCGTCGCGGATGGAGTTGATGAACTCGTTGGTGAACTCCTCGGAGCTCACGTAGCGCACGCGGGTACCGGGGTAGAGGCTCCGCGCGTAGTGCCCGATGGCGTGCAGCAGGTGGGTCTTGCCGAGGCCCGACTCCCCGTAGATGAACAGGGGGTTGTACGCCTTCGCCGGTGCTTCGGCGACGGCCACCGCGGCGGCGTGCGCGAAGCGGTTGGAGGCGCCGATGACGAAGGTGTCGAACAGGTACTTGGGGTTCAGCCGGGCGGTCGGCTCCAGCGGGCCCGAGGTGGAGCCGCCGGAGGGCGCCGGGGGCGGCGCGGGCCGGCCGGGCGCGGGGCGCGGGGCGGGCTGTTCGTACTGCTGCTGCTCGTACTGGTGGGACTGCTGGGATTCGTACCCGGACTGCTCGTACTTCTGCTGCTCGTAGGGGCCCTGGTCGTAGCCGGAGGGCTCGGGCTGCTGGAGGTAGCCGGGCTGCGGGGAGGCGTAGGGGTCGCGCTCGGGGAAGCCGCCGAGGCGCGGCTGCTGCCAGCCGTAGTCGTCCTGCTGTCCGCCTCGGGGCCAGGCGCCGGGCTCGGGGCGCGGCTGCTGGTAGTCCGGGTAGGCGGGGCGGGCGGTGGGGAGCTGGTCGTCGGAGCCGCCGTTGTGCCCGCCGTTGTGCCCGCCCGGGCCGCCGGGGCGCTGGCCGCCGTACGGCTCGTAGGCGTCGCGCTGCGGGGGCGCGGGCTGGGACGGGTGCGAGGGTTCGCCGGCGGAGTCGTCCACCGTGATGGCGATCCGGATGGGGCGGCCGCATTCGCGGCTGAGGGCGTCGCTGATGAGGGGGGCCAGGCGGCCTTCGAGGACGCGCTTGCCCCATTCATTGGGGACGGCGAGCAGTGCGGTGTCGGCGACGAGGGCCAGGGGCTGGCAGCGTTCGACCCACTGCTTGTCCTTGGGCTCGATCCCTTGCTGGCCCTCACCGAGGAGCTTTTCGAGCACTCGTGGCCACACTGCGGCAAGATCGGCAGGTACGTCAGCCACAGAGCACGCTCTCTCACAGGTCCCGGTCCCACGAATGTGTGGTTCTTTGGGACGGTCGGGACAAAAGAATCCGGGATCAGACAACGGTAGTCAGGCCGGTGGGTACGGTTCAAGTTGTTGTCCACAGCCTGTGCACAGTGTGGGGCACCCGGGGCTCGGTTTGACCGGATGGCGTAGCCGCGCGTACCGTAACGAGGTCGAGTTGTCGATGGCTGCTGCCGCCTGCCTACCGATGGGCGAAGATCACGAGTTGTGATCATTTAGCGGTGCCACTCGGGCGAACACGCGAGTTTCCTCGTGGGCGCACGGTGACAGCCAGGCGATGTCCCGCCACAACGATTCATTCTCTGGAGCCCCCGAGTGAGCAAGCGCACCTTCCAGCCGAACAACCGCCGTCGTGCCAAGACCCACGGCTTCCGCCTGCGGATGCGTACCCGTGCCGGTCGCGCGATCCTCGCGAACCGTCGTGGCAAGGGCCGCGCCGCCCTTTCCGCGTAACAACACGCAGGCCGTGACGTCGTGCTGTCTCCCGAAAATCGGCTGAGGCGGCGCGAGGACTTCGCGAGCGCGGTGCGCCGAGGGCGCCGGGCAGGTCGCCCGTTCCTCGTCGTCCACCTACGTACAAGCGGTGCAACGGACCCGCACGAGCCGGGGGAGATTGATCCCTCGACGCGTGCGGGTTTCGTCGTCAGCAAGGCTGTCGGCAACGCCGTCGTCCGTAACCGGGTGAAGCGCCGTTTGCGTCACCTCGTACGGGAGCGGCTCTCTCAGCTGCCCGCCGGTAGCCTGGTGGTGGTACGGGCTCTGCCCGGATCCGGTGATGCCGGCCTCGACGAGCTGGCCCGTGACCTGGACGCCGCTTTGATGCGGCTGCTGGGAGGCACGGCTCGATGAAGTACCCGCTGCTCGCTTTGATCAAGCTGTACCAGTGGACGATCAGTCCGCTGCTCGGGCCGGTGTGCCGTTATTACCCGTCGTGCTCGCACTACGGATTCACGGCCATCGACCGGCATGGTGCGGTGAAGGGGACGGTCCTGACCGCCTGGCGGATCCTTCGGTGCAATCCGTGGACCGCGGGTGGTGTGGATCATGTCCCACCCCGTAAACGCCCGCGTTGGCACGAGCAGCTGCGCAGTGCGTTGCGTAGATCTCGCAATGCTCAAGGAGCCTGATTAGTGGACACGATTGCCAGTCTGTTCAGCTTTATCACTTACCCCGTCTCGTGGATCATCGTCCAGTTCCACTCGCTGTACGGTGCGATCTTCGGTGCGGACAGTGGGTGGGCCTGGGGCCTGTCCATCGTGTCCCTGGTGGTCTTGATCCGTATCTGTCTGATCCCGCTCTTCGTGAAGCAGATCAAGGCGACACGGGGTATGCAGGCGCTCCAGCCGAAGATGAAGGCGATCCAGGAGCGCTACAAGAACGACAAGCAGCGTCAGTCCGAAGAGATGATGAAGCTGTACAAGGAGACGGGTACCAACCCGCTCTCCTCGTGCCTTCCCATCCTGGCGCAGTCCCCGTTCTTCTTCGCGCTCTACCACGTGCTCGCGAGCATTGCCAACGGCGAGACCATCGGCGTCATCAACCAGTCGCTGCTGGAGAGCGCCCGGCAGGCGCACATCTTCGGCGCCCCGCTGGCGGCCAAGTTCACGGACAGCGCCGAGAAGGTCGCGAGCCTGAACGCCTCGATCACCGATGTGCGTGTCGTCACCGCGATCATGATCGTTCTGATGTCGCTGTCGCAGTTCTACACGCAGCGCCAGCTGATGCAGAAGAACGTGGACCTCTCGGTCAAGACGCCGTTCATGCAGCAGCAGAAGATGCTGATGTACATCTTCCCGGTGATCTTCGCGGTCATGGGCATCAACTTCCCCGTCGGTGTCCTCGTCTACTGGCTGACCACGAACGTGTGGACCATGGGCCAGCAGATGTACGTGATCAACCAGAACCCGACGCCGGGCAGCAAGGCCCAGGACCAGTACCTGACCCGTCTGCTGAAGCACGTGAGCTCGCACGGTGAGGTCAAGGGCCGGGGCAAGAAGAAGATCGTCGCGGCGATCGTGGCCAAGGGCCCGGACCGCAACGACAACGAGCGCAAGTTCATCACGGCGCTGACGAAGCAGGGCATGGCCGCTCAGGCGGACGGTTCCGTGATCAAGAGTTCCGAGGCCACGGCCGACGCCGATGCGGCGAGTGGCGGTGCCCCGAAGCGACAGCAGCCGAAGAGGCAGTCGAAGTCGCAGCGTCAGACGCCCCCCAGCAAGCCCTCCAAGAAGTAAGAAGGAGTCCCTCCCGTGACGGAAGGCACCACCACCGCCGCCGCTGAGAGTGGCGACACCCTGACCCGCCTCGAGCAGGAGGGTGAGATCGCGGCCGACTACCTTGAGGGTCTGCTGGACATCGCGGACCTGGACGGCGACATCGACATGGACGTCGAGGCCGACCGTGCCGCGGTGTCGATCGTCAGTGACTCCGCCGGCCGCGACCTGCAGAAGCTCGTGGGCCGCGACGGTGAGGTCCTGGAGGCTCTGCAGGAGCTGACCCGCCTCGCCGTGCACCGGGAGACCGGGGACCGCAGCCGTCTGATGCTGGACATCGCCGGGTTCCGTGCGAAGAAGCGCGAGGAGCTGGCGGCGCTGGGCGCGCAGGCCGCGGCCGATGTGAAGGCCTCGGGTGAGCCGCTGAAGCTCGCTCCGATGACGCCGTTCGAGCGGAAGGTCGTCCACGACGCCGTGGCGGCCGCCGGCCTCAAGAGCGAGTCCGAGGGCGAGGAGCCGCAGCGCTTCGTCGTTGTGCTCCCGGCCTGACCGGAAGCGTGTGTGGTCGGCCCCGTCTGTATCGCAGGCGGGGCCGATGTTTGTAAGCCTAACAGTTGACGACACCATCGGTTCTGTACGGAAGGACGGTCCCCGTGACGGAGGCAGCGGAGCTTCCCCCGGCGCCTGAAGAGGCGCGCGCGGTGTTCGGTGAGTTTTTCCCGGAAGCTGTGCGGTATGCGGAGCTGCTGGCGGATGCGGGAGTCAAGCGGGGCCTGATCGGGCCGCGTGAGGTTCCGCGGCTGTGGGAGCGGCACCTGCTGAACTGCGCGGTGCTGTCGGAGGTGGTGCCCGAGGGCGTCACCGTGTGCGACGTGGGCTCGGGTGCCGGTCTGCCCGGTATCCCGCTGGCTTTGGTGCGGCGGGATCTGAAGATCACGCTCCTGGAGCCGCTGCTGCGCCGGACGACTTTCCTCCAGGAGGCCGTGGAGCTGCTGGGCCTGGATCACGTCACGGTGGTGCGCGGGCGGGCCGAGGAGGTTCTGGGCAAGCTGCAGCCGGTGCACGTGGTGACGGCGCGGGCGGTGGCTCCGCTGGACCGGCTGGCCGGCTGGGGTGTGCCGCTGCTGCGTCCCTACGGGGAGATGCTGGCCCTGAAGGGTGACACCGCCGAGGAGGAGCTGGTGGCGGCGAAGGTCGCGCTGACGAAGCTCGGTGTGGTGAAGACCTCGGTGCTGCACGTGGGCGAGGGCGTCGTGGATCCGCTGTCGACGGTGGTGCGGGTCGAGGTGGGGGAGAGCCCCGGCGGCGTGCGCTTCGCGGCGAAGCGGGCGAAGGCGGCTCGGGTGAGCCGCACGCGTCGGCGTCGCTGACACCTCTGTTCCTCTGTTCCCTCGGTTGTTCCCTTGGGATTGAGGGCTTGTTGCGCCCTATAGGTATGCATTTCGGAGTGTCGTAGGGGTCGGATGACTCGACCCGGGCATCGTGTTTCACGTGAAACGTCGCTCTCTGCTGCACGGAATCATCAGTCGCGGCCGTGCGGCCGCGTCCCCCCGTCCTCGCAAGGGAACAGGGGGGACGGAGTTGTCCACAACGGTGGATTCATCCACAGGAGTACGGGCCCCGCTGGTTCGCGACCCCGGTGACATGGCAGGCTCTGTTCATCGCGAGCCTGCTGTCGAGGAGAGTGACACCGTGCGGTCCGACGCCAACCTCGCGGGGCCGATGGCCGATCCGGTCCCCGGTCCCCGCTCTGAAACGGCGGGAGACGATGTTTCACGTGAAACATCGCCTCCGCCCCTTGTAGACAACGACACCCCCATCGGCCGAGCCGCCCAGCTGGCCGTCGAGGCGCTGGGCCGTGCCGGCGAGGGCCTGCCGCGCCCGGCGCAGACCCGGGTCATCGTGGTGGCCAACCAGAAGGGCGGCGTGGGCAAGACCACGACGACCGTGAACCTGGCGGCCTCTCTGGCCCTGCACGGGGCGCGGGTCCTGGTGGTCGACCTCGACCCGCAGGGCAACGCCTCCACGGCGCTGGGCATCGACCATCACGCGGATGTGCCGTCGATCTACGACGTGCTCGTGGACAGCCGTCCGCTGCTGGAGGTCGTCCAGCCGGTGGTGGATGTGGAGGGCCTGTTCTGCGCTCCCGCCACGATCGACCTGGCGGGTGCCGAGATCGAGCTGGTGTCGCTCGTGGCACGGGAGAGCCGGCTGCAGCGGGCGATCCAGGCGTACGAGCAGCCGCTGGACTACATCCTGATCGACTGCCCGCCCTCGCTGGGGCTGCTGACGGTTAACGCTCTGGTGGCGGGCGCGGAGGTGCTGATCCCGATCCAGTGCGAGTACTACGCGCTGGAGGGCCTGGGCCAGCTGCTGCGCAACGTCGATCTGGTGCGGGCGCATCTGAACCCGACGCTGCACGTCTCGACGATCCTGCTGACGATGTACGACGGCAGGACGCGGCTGGCCTCGCAGGTGGCGGAGGAGGTGCGTACGCACTTCGGCAAGGAGGTGCTGCGCACGAGCATCCCGCGGTCGGTGCGTATCTCCGAGGCGCCGAGCTACGGCCAGACGGTGCTCACCTATGATCCGGGTTCCAGTGGTTCCCTGTCCTACCTCGAAGCCGCGCGGGAGATCGCGCTGCGGGGGGCCGGGATTTCGTACGACGCCTCGCAGGCCCATCTGGGCGCGGGCATGAACAGCACGCAGAGCATGGCGGAGGGGATCCACAGTGAGTGAGCGACGTAGGGGTCTGGGGCGGGGGCTCGGCGCGCTGATTCCCGCCGCTCCGCAGGAGAAGACTCCGCAGGCGACGGGGGCGGGGTCGACGTCTCCGTCGGCGGTGCCGGTGTTGACGTCGGAGCGGGGGATCGCGGCGGCGAAGCTGGCTTCGCTGGCGCAGGCTGATGTTTCACGTGAAACATTGGGCGCCGTTCCTTCGCCGGGCGAGTCGGAGCCGGCGACGGCTCCGGTGGCTTCGGCGCCGGTGAACGAGGTGGCGGGGGCGACGTTCGCGGAGCTTCCGATGGACTCGATCAGCCCGAATCCGCGGCAGCCGCGTGAGGTGTTCGACGAGGACGCGCTGGCGGAGCTGGTGACCTCCATCCAGGAGGTGGGCCTGCTCCAGCCGGTGGTGGTGCGGCAGTCGGCGCCGGGCCGCTATGAGCTCATCATGGGCGAGCGCCGGTGGCGTGCGTGCCGGGAGGCCGGGCTGGAGCGCATTCCGGCGATCATCCGGGCGACGGACGACGAGAAGCTGCTGCTGGATGCGCTCTTGGAGAACCTGCACCGGGCGCAGCTGAACCCGTTGGAGGAGGCGGCCGCGTACGACCAGCTGCTGCGGGACTTCAACTGCACGCACGATCAGCTGGCTGACCGGATCGGGCGTTCGCGTCCGCAGGTGTCGAACACGCTGCGGCTGCTGAAGCTGTCGGCATCGGTGCAGCGCCGGGTGGCGGCGGGTGTGCTGTCGGCGGGGCACGCGCGGGCGTTGCTGTCGGTGGACGATTCCGAGACCCAGGACAAGCTGGC
The DNA here is from genome assembly GCF_026339935.1 of Streptomyces sp. NBC_01551. Classification (NCBI taxonomy): domain Bacteria; kingdom Bacillati; phylum Actinomycetota; class Actinomycetes; order Kitasatosporales; family Streptomycetaceae; genus Streptomyces; species Streptomyces sp. NBC_01551. The sequence goes on along the minus strand of NZ_JAPEPX010000001.1, from coordinate 3,221,412 downwards.
GCACCGGATCGTGGCCGAGGGGCTGTCGGTGCGCGCGGTCGAGGAGATCGTGGCGCTGATGTCCTCGGAGCCGGAGAGCGCGGTGAAGCCGAAGGGTCCGCGTGCGGGTGCCCGCGTGGCTCCGGCGCTCAGTCAGCTGGCGACGCGGCTGTCGGACCGGTTCGAGACGCGGGTGAAGGTGGACCTGGGTCAGAAGAAGGGCAAGATCACCGTCGAGTTCGCTTCGATGGAGGACCTGGAGCGGATCCTGGGGACGCTGGCGCCGGGCGAGGGCCGGGTGCTGGAGCAGGGTCTCTCCGGGGAGTGATGCCCTGGATCCGCCGTGGGGGCGGGCTGTGCCGGTGCGAGCCGGTGCGGTCCGCCCCTTTGCCTTGCTGCGGTTTCACCTGATTCGAGCTCTGGATACGATGCGGTCATGGGCCGTCGGCTGGTACCCCTCACGCTGGACAACCTCCAGGACTTGCCCCGGCGTTGCCGGTCCTGTGTGTTCTGGGAGCTGGATCCCGTCAGCGGCGATGCGGCGGTGAAGGCGGGAACTCCGGAGCTGGAGAAGGAAGCGTGGATCTCCGCCGTCCTTCTGGAATGGGGTTCGTGCGGCCGGGTCGTCTATGTGGACGAGGTCCCTGTGGGGTTCGTTCTGTACGCGCCGCCCGCGTACGTGCCGCGTTCGACGGCGTTTCCGACCAGCCCGGTCTCTCCTGACGCGGTGCAGCTGATCACGGCGTGGATCATGCCGGGCTATCAGGGGCAGGGCCTGGGGCGGGTGATGGTCCAGACGGTGGCGAAGGATCTGCTGCGGCGGGGTTTCCGCGCGATCGAGGCGTTCGGGGACGCGCGCTGGGAGGGGCCGGCCTGTCTGCTTCCGGCGGACCACCTGTTGTCGGTGGGCTTCAAGACGGTGCGGCCGCATCCGGTGCATCCTCGCCTGCGCCTGGAGCTGCGCTCGACGCTGTCGTGGAAGGAAGACGTGGAGCTGGCGTTGGATCGCCTGCTCGGTGCGGCGCGGAAGGAACCGGTGCTGCGTCCGCTGTGAGCAGTCACGTGAAACGGGGCCGCCCCCACAAGGGGCGGCCCCGTTTCACGTGAAACAAGCGGGGGTGCGTCAGACGGCCTTGGCCTGGACGAAGCCCTCGAGGTCGCGCAGGATGGCGGCCTTCGGCTTGGCACCGACGATGGTCTTGGCGACCTCGCCGCCCTGGTAGACGTTCAGCGTCGGGATGGACATGACGCCGTACTTGGCAGCCGTGGCCGGGTTCTCGTCGATGTTGAGCTTGACGATCTCGATCTGGTCGCCGTACTCGGCCGCGATGGCCTCCAGCGAGGGCGCGATCTGGCGGCACGGACCGCACCAGGCGGCCCAGAAGTCCACCAGTACGGGCTTGTCGCTGGCCAGGACCTCGGTGTCGAAGTCAGCGTCGGTCACGTTCTTGAGGGTGCCGGCCACAGCGGCCTCCTTCTTCCTGCGGGGTGTGGTGTGGGGGTGATCTGAGGGGTCAGACAGCCGCGTGGGCGTGCTCGGCGTCCGAGAGGGCGGCGAGGAAACGCTCCGCGTCGAGGGCGGCGGAGCAGCCGGTGCCGGCGGCGGTGATGGCCTGACGGTAGGTGTGGTCGACGACGTCGCCGGCGCCGAAGACACCGGTGAGGTTGGTGCGGGTGGAGGGGGCGTCGACCTTGAGGTAGCCCTCCTCGTCCAGGTCCAGCTGGCCGGTGAAGAGTTCGGTGCGCGGGTCGTGGCCGACGGCGATGAAGAGGCCGGTCACGGCGAGCGGGGAGGTCTCGCCGGTCTTGGTGTTGCGCAGGGTCAGACCGGAGAGCTTCTGCTCGCCGTGGATCTCGGCGACCTCGCTGTCCCAGGCGAACTTGATCTTCGGGTCGGCGAAGGCGCGGTCCTGCATGGCCTTGGAGGCGCGGAGGCTGTCGCGGCGGTGGACGATGGTGACACTCTTGGCGAAGCGGGAGAGGAAGGTCGCCTCCTCCATCGCGGTGTCGCCGCCGCCGACCACGGCGATGTCCTGGTCCTTGAAGAAGAACCCGTCGCAGGTCGCGCACCAGGAGACACCGCGGCCGGAGAGGGTGTCCTCGTTGGGCAGGCCGAGCTTGCGGTGCTGCGAGCCGGTGGTGACGATGACGGCCTTCGCGCGGTGCACGGTGCCGGCCGTGTCGGTGACGGTCTTGATGTCGCCGGTGAGGTCCACGGAGACGATGTCGTCGGGGACGAGCTCGGCGCCGAAGCGCTCGGCCTGGCCACGCATGTTGTCCATGAGGTCAGGACCCATGATGCCGTCCTGGAACCCGGGGAAGTTCTCGACCTCGGTGGTGTTCATCAGCGCGCCGCCGGCGGTGACGGCACCCTCGAAGACGAGGGGCTTGAGCGAAGCGCGTGCGGTGTACAGGGCGGCGGTGTAACCGGCCGGCCCGGAGCCGATGATGATCACGTTTCGTACGTCGCTCACGGGTTCTTTCCTCGTCTCTGCGGACTGCGTGCTGCCTACCGGGGGCCGGTGCGGACTCTCACCCCACCCAACGGATCCTACGGCGCACACATTCCCCACTTGGCCGCGCGAGGTCCCGAACGCGTCAGCTTCGCGGGTAGGTGCTGGTCAGCAGAGGTTTTCCGGGGGCCCTCGTGGGGGTGTCCGCACAGCCGGCGCCGACGAGATACGCGTCCACCCGGGCGGGGTCGCCGGGGTGGGGGAGGACGAGGAGGTACACGGGGGCGCCCTGGTAGCTGCCGCGTTCGGTGGCCAGCGGGGTCTCCGGCCGGCCGGTGGCGTCCTGCACGCAGGGCGGGACGGAGGCGGCCCGGCGGTCCTGCGGGGCGACTCCGGGAGCCGGCGAGGTGTTCTCCAGGCCGTAGGTGCTGTTGCCCTCGCTGGTCGCGGCCTTGGGGCTCTCCGAGTTGGCGAGGAGGTGCTGGACGCTGCTCCGCAGGCCCTCGGAGGTGTAGGTGTCGGTCGAGGGCTGGGCGGCGGCGCTGCTCTCGGTTCTGCCGCGGGTGGCGGTGTCGTGGGAGGGCGTGCCGGTGGGTCCGTTGAGCAGGAAGACAGCGAGGGCGAAGGCGGCCGCTCCGGCGAGGCCCGTGACGATGGCGATCCGTCGGCGGGCGCGACGCCGGCCGGGGCCGGTTGCGCCGACCGGGTGACCGGCGGGCCGCTGTCCGCCGGATCCGGCGCCCGCGGTGGGCGGCGCGGCCGGTGTGCCTCCCCCGGCTGCCGCTGGGGGCGCCTCCGGTGAATCAGCGGAACGGTCGTCCCGTGCGGCGGGCGTCTGCTCGTCGCGGGGGGTGGTGGCGTCGAGTAGTGCCTCGGCGGCGAGGGCCGCGTCGATGCGTCCCGCGATGTCGGCGGGAATGCGGGGCGGGCCCGGGAGGGTGCCCAGCAGCGCGCGGATCTCTTCGAGGGACGCCCGGACGTCGGCGCACAGGACGCAGTCGCCGAGGTGGCGGCGCACTTCGGCTGTACGGACCGGGGAGAGGAGTCCTTCGGTCAGGTCGGAGATCTCCGAGACGTCCGGGTGCCGGATCGTGCCGGTTGTGGGAGTCACGCTCGTCCACCTCCGCCCTTCACAGCGTCTGGGTCCGGGGCCGGATGCGGGGCCGGATGCATGGGGCTTGCCGCTGGTGGGACGGGTGTCCCCGGCGTCCGGTTCCTTCCCCGCTCGGTGGCGGTGTTATCCCCGGCATTCGTGCGTAGATGGGTGAGCATCGGGAGGAGTTTCGCCCGGCCGCGCGCGCACCGGCTTTTCACGGTGCCGGTGGGTACGTCGAGGATGCGGGCGGCCTCGGCGACCGGGTATCCCTGCATGTCGACGAGGACGAGCGCGGCCCGCTGCTCGGCCGGGAGGGTGCCGAGGGCGGCCAGGAGCTGGCGGTGGAGGTCCTGGCGCTCCGCGGGCGCCTCGGCGGACTCGTGGGGCTCCAGGAGGCGCTCCAGGCGCTCCGTGTCGTCCAGGGGCGAGGTCTTGCGGGAGGCCGTCTTGCGGGCCCGGTCGAGGCAGGCATTGACGGTGATGCGGTGCAGCCAGGTGGTGACCGCGGATTCGCCGCGGAAGGTGTGGGCGGCCCGGTAGGCGGAGACGAGGGCGTCCTGGACGGCGTCGGCGGCTTCCTCGCGGTCACCGAGGGTGCGCAGGGCTACGGCCCAGAGCCGGTCCCGGTGGCGGCGGACGAGCTCACCGAACGCGTCGGGGTCTCCGGCGGCGTGCAGGGCCAGGAGTTCCTGGTCGCTGCGGCCGCCGGTTGCGGCGTCGTCCAACGGTGAGCCCCTCCCCTGCTGAGTCAGCCCGCGAACTGCACATCCGTGATGGCCTGCTTGTAGCCGGGTTTGGTGTAGTCGTCCGCTCCGGCCTGCGGCATGGCGGTGATCCACAGCAGGACGTAGCGCGTCTTGACCGGGTTTTCGGTGGTCAGCTTGAGCTGGTTCTCCGAGGTGGCGGCCCCGACGATCTTCTTCATGGACGAGACCGGTGTCTGCGAGGACATGTTCTTGGTCGCGTACAGCGTGACGGTGGTGTGGTTGCCGGCGTACTTCAGCGCTATCGAGGCGGCGCTGACGTCCCGCTCGGAGCCGAGGTCGTAGACGATGCCGAGGCCGTCCTTGACCTTCACCTCGGGGCCGTCGTAGAAGGTCCGGGTGCGCCAGAAGGACGACTTGTCGTCGTCGTACGTGTTGGAGACGCCGTCGAGGTCCTGGGGCGTGCCGTCGGGGTAGTACTCCTCGGCCCGCTTGATGGCGATCTGCGCGGGTTCCTTCTTCTGCGGTGCGTCGTCGCCCGGCGTCGTCTGCTGGTGCTGGTTGTCGCTGTTCCGGTTGGTGCGCTCCAGCAGGGTGTCGGCGAGCTGCCAGCTGCCCAGGCCGAGGGCGGCGATGAGCAGGGCGGCGACGCTCCACTTGAGGGCCCGGCCGGTACGGCTCTGCAGCGGGGGCGGCGGGGGTGCGACGGCGAGGCGCTGTGCGGTGGGTACGCCGGGAGGCGTGGGACGGCCGTAGCTGCCCTGCTGGTAGGTGGTGTGCTGGTACTCGGGCGGGGCCGTGAAGACGGGCTCCGGCGGCCGGATGCGCGGCATCGCGGCGACGGCCTTGGCCAGTTCCTCGGGGGTGGTGCAGGCGGGCTCCTGGCGGGAGGCGGTGGCCCCGTCGTTGGCGAGGGCGCGCATGGCGAGCTCGCCCAGGCCCCGGTGGACGCCGGCGCGGACCTGGTCGGGTGCGATCAGGCCGACGCCCTTGGGCAGGCCGGTGAGGCCGTAGGCGTCGCTCTCGTACGGCCAGCGCTGGGTGAGGGCGGCATACAGGAGCGCGCCGATGGCCTCGGTGTCCGCACGCTGCGGGGTCTCGCTGGTGATGCCGCGCAGGGCGGCGTTCACGGCGAGGCCGCGGATGCGGTACTGGCCCGTGGAGGTGCGCAGTATCGCGCTGGGCGTCAGGCGCAGGTGGGACAGGCCCTCGCGGTGGGCCGCGGCCATGGCCTGGGAGACCTGGCTGACGAGCTGGTAGGCCTCGTGGGGTTCCAGGGGTGCCGCCGCGAGGAGCGCGGTGAGCTCGGTGGCGTCGGGCAGCCACTCGTGGACGACGTAGACGAGGTCGTTCTCCTCGACCGCGTCGAGGACCTGGACGAACCGGGGGTCGCCGAGGAGGGCGGAGGAGCGGGCCGCGGCCAGCACGGAGCGGGCCCGCGCGTGGTCGGCGGGCAGCAGGTGGACGCCCACGGCGCGCCGCAGCTTCTCGTCCATCGCGCGCCAGCTGCTGAATCCGTCCAGACGGGTGACGCACTCCTCGAGCCGGTAGCGTCTGGCGAGCTTGTGGCCGCTGTGGAGTTCGGGCGCAGCCGAGGAGGCCGCGCTCGCGCGTTCGCCGTCCTTCTCGGGCATGGGTCCGTCCGCGGCTTGTCGGTTCTGGGTGTCCACCCCGTCGGCCGTGGCCTTGGCCGCATCTGCGGCCAGCGGCTCGTCGCCGCTGTTGTCGGCCACGTCGACGGCAGCCGTGCTACGTTCCGCCACCGTCGTCCCTGCCTCCCCATCCGTTGCGCGCTGTCGGCCAGTCTGCGAAGCCATGCCAATTGTGCCCACAGTCTGGCGCTATGCACGACACGCGAAGAGGGGCAACGGTTGTGCGCATCAGCGCCCCATGCGCCCGCGGACCATTCCGACCATCGCGTTGAGCTCTTCGATGCGCATGCGCTTGGCGGCGGCGAGGAACACGGCGGCCAAGGCGATGAGTCCGGCCACCAGGGCGACGACGGAACCGAGGACTCCGCTGCCCAGCCACTGGGTGACCCCGTACGCGGCGGCGCCGGCGACGGCCGCGGCCGGGACGCAGGCACCGATGAGGCGCGTGTAGGTGCGCATCACGTGGGCGCCGTCGAGGTCGCCGCCCAGGCGGGTGCGCAGCCGGCGCCAGGCGACGCCCACGCCGACGGCGTAGCCGAGGCCGTAGGCGAAGGCCATGCCGACGACGGCCCAGCGGGCCGGGAGGACGAAGAACGCGAGGGCGGAGACGCCGGCGTTGACGGCGGCGACGATGACGGTGTTGTAGAAGGGCGTCCGGGTGTCCTCGTAGGCGTAGAAGCCGCGCAGGACCACGTACTGGACGGAGTAGGGGATCAGTCCGAGGCCGAAGGCCATCAGGATGAAGCCGATGTTCTGGGCGCTCTGCGTGCCGGAGCCGGCGTAGAGCAGCGTGGACATCGGGACGCCCAGCGCGAGGAACGCGAAGGCGCAGGGCACGATCGCGACGGCCGAGGTGCGCAGGCCGTAGGAGATGTCGTCGCGGACGGCGGCGGCGTCCCCGTCGTGGGCGGAGCGGGAGATGCGCGGCAGGACGGCCGTCATGACGGAGACGGTGATGATGGCCTGCGGCATCTGCCACAGCAGCAGCGCGTAGTTGTAGCCGGTGATGCCGGTACCGCCGTGGCCCTGCTTGGCGGCGACCTGGCCCGCCCAGGTGGCGAGCTGGGTGACGACGACGAGGCCGAGCTGGTTGGCGAGGACGAAGAAGAACGTCCACTTGGCCAGGCCGGCCGCCTTGCCGAGGCCGTGCCCCTTCCAGTCGAAGCGCAGACGGGGCTTGAAGCCGGCGTCGCGCAGGTAGGGGACCATCGCGAGGGACTGGACGGTGAGGCCGAGCAGGGTGCCCAGGCCCAGCAGGCGGACGCCCTCTGGGGTGATGCTCCCCTCGGTCACGCCGGTGGCGGTGAAGCCGCCGAAGGCCCAGATGAAGGCGCCGAAGGTGGCGATGACGACGATGTTGTTGAGGACGGGGGTCCACATCATCGCGCCGAACCGGCCGCGGGCGTTGAGGATCTGACCGAGTACCACGTGCACGCCCATGAAGAACATGGTCGGCAGGCAGTAGTGGGCGAAGGCGACGGCGACGTCCATCCGCTGCGGATCGTCGGCGATCTTCTGCGACATCATGCCGATGAACAGCGGGGCCGCGAGGACGCAGATCGTGGTGACCGCGCCGAGCAGCACCATGACGAGGGTCAGCAGGCGGTTGGCGTAGGCCTCGCCGCCGTCCTCGTCGTTCTTCATTGCGCGGACCAGCTGCGGGATGAAGACGGAGTTCAGGGCGCCGCCGCCGACCAGGACGTAGATCATCGTCGGCAGGGTGTTGGCGACCTGGTAGCTGTCGTTGAGGGTGGCGACGCCGATCGCGCCGGCGATGACCAGGGTCCTCAGGAAGCCGGTAATGCGGGAGACGATCGTGCCGGCGGCCATGAGGGCGCTGGACTTGAGCAGGCCGGCGGCGCGCCCGGCGGGCTTGCTCGGTGCCGGGGCGGCGACGGGGGCGTCCTCGGCCGGGGTGCGGGGCGCCGCCTGCTGGTCCCGGTAGAGGTGCGCGAACGCGTCGGGCTCGGCCCGCTCGTCCGCCGCGCTGGTCACGAGTGAGTCGACACCGACGAACTGGGTGGTGGTGGCGTGGTCCCCGTAGGGCAGGTGGCGGGACGGGCCGTCGGGCTCCGGCGGCGGGGTCTGGGCCCACACCCGCGGGTCGGGGCCGTGCACGGGCGCGGCCGGGGCCGCGTAGAGCGGGCCGGGCTCCTGGAAGGTGCCGGGCGGCGGCGGGGGGTGGGAGGCGCGGTCGTAGAGCACCTCCGCCACCGGGTCCTGGGCCGAGAGGTCCTGCGACCGGTACGGGTCGTGATCGTAGGCGTCCTGGACATAAGGGTCGTGATCCGGCGCGGGCGCAGGCGCGGGAACCTGCCCGGGCACCGGTGTGCCCGGGGCAGTGCCCTGGGAGGGCGCGGGCCCGCCAGTGCCCTGCGCGCGGTCACCGTTGTACGGCGCGTTCATCGAAACCCCACCTCATCGTCCCCAGGCCCGACCGGCCACGGCTCGCTCAACGGTCCACTGTCTCACTCGTGCCGGACCCGCTCGCGCTTTGCGGTCCGGTGTCCGGGGACTCGTCACTCGGCTGCGTGCTCTCCTCGGCGGCCGCACGGGCCGCTACGCGCTTGCGGCTGGCGTACATCTTCACGCCTGCCAGAACGAGGAGGAGCACGCCGCCGGCGATCACCAGCATGACGGTGGGAGTGATCTCCGTGGCGTCGACGGTGAACTTGCGTTCCTTGCCGTAGGGCACGCCGTCCTTGGTGAAGAGCTGCGCCGTGACCTCGACCGGACCGCTCGCCGTGGCGTTGGCGGTGAACTTCAGCGTCTGGCTGTGGTCGGCCTGGACGGTGACTTCCTGCTGGGCCGTGCCGCTGTCGTCGAACATCAGGCGGGTGGGGTTGGCGGACTTCACCCGCAGCACCAGGTCGTGGACGTCCTGGACGAGGCTGTTCTGCACTGTCACCGGAAGGGTCGCGCTGTGCCCGGACAGGGTGGCGTCGGACTTCGGGATGACCTTGACCTTCTCGGTGAGGCCGATCAGGTACCGCTGCACCTGGTCCCGGTAGACCTTGGCCTCCTCCGGGCGGCCGCGCCACGTGGAGGACATCTCGCGGTTCATGGTGTTGCCGAACGGGATCTCCACGCGGTCCGGCGCGGAGAGGATCACCTTGAAGTGGTCGAGGGTGTTCTGTGTGGTGCGGATGTTCTCGAACGCGGACACCGGCAGCTCCTGCTTGCGCAGGGACTCGGGGTACTGACCGGCCCCCGGCACCTGGGTGGCCGCGCCCGGGTCGGGCTTCGCGGCGGCCGCGGCCTCCAGGTCGGTGGGCTGCGTCCAGCGGCCGCTCTGGAGGCCGCGCAGGGCGGCGGCCATCGTCTGCACCTGGCTGGACGACGGCATCCGCTGCGGGGCGACCACGAAGCTGCGCTGTTCGCCGGTGTCCTGCAGGTTGAGGGCGAGGCTGTGGGCCAGGAACTCCTGCACGGCGAGCGTGGAGTTCCCGGCGCTGAGCATGTTGCCCTCGAAGGCGGTGGAGAGGCCGGCGTCGGCCACGACGGCGGTGCTGCCCGCGCCGATGGGCCGGGCCGCCGAGGGGGTGTAGCCGAGGGAGCCGGTCTCGCGGAGGCTGTCGCTGCGGGTGAGGACGTTGTGGGCGCCGGCCGAGGTGGCGACGTTGACGATCGACGGGTCGATCGCGCCGGCCACCGGCCAGGAGAAACCGGTGGAGGCGGGCACGTGCAGGACCGTCTCGACGGCCTGCTTCGCCTTGTCGGTGGCCGGGCGCAGCTGGCCCAGGGTGCCCGACACGTCCTTGCCGCGGTGCGCGAGGGAGGCGATGTCGGGGTCGGCGAACGGCAGCGCGACGACCTTCTTGCCCTGGACGGCGGCCTCCAGGGAGCTGAGCCACTGCTCGGCCACGGCCTTGTTCTTGCCCTGCACGGTCCGGCCGTCGGGGGTGCGGATCCGGTAGCCCTTGGTCATCGCGTCGACCGTGTAGAGCAGGTCGGGGTCGATGACCCACGTGATGGGCAGCTCCTTGCCGAGCGTGACCATCTGCTCCAGGCGGCCACCGGGCTTCAGCTCGTCGGCGAGGTTGTCGTCGAGGAAGACGGGCGTCTGGGTCTCGTCCGAGCCGGTCTCCGCCGTCAGGTGCGTCGTGGAGATCAGCGGCCACACGTAGGCCAGGTGGGAGCGCTTGGAGGCGGCCTCGGGCTGCCAGGGCAGGAAGGTCCGCTCGATGCCCAGGACCTGCTCGTACGGGCGGTTCGCGCTCTCTCCGGACAGGGAGACGCCGAGCTGGTAGACGCCGTCCTTGTCCAGCGGGAGCTTGTTCACCGGAACCTTGATGGTGAACGCCTGCGCGCCCTTCGCGGGCAGCGAGTCGATCTTCACGGCGTACGCCGAGTCGATCTCCGCGGGGTCCGTGCCGGGCCGGAAGCCCGTGCGGTCCGCCACCTCGTCGATGGCGCTGCGGTCCCCCAGCGGGGATCCGACCCGCAGGCCCACGTGCGCGTCGTTGATCGCCTCGCGGGTGTTGTTGACCACCGTCCCCGAGATCGTCAGGGTGTCGCCCTTGACCGGAGCCGCAGGGGTCAGTGTGTCCAATTGGACATCGACGGCGGCGTCCGCGGCCTGGGCCGGCGGGGCGGGGGCATAGACCAGGGCGGCGAGCACCGGCGTCCCGGCGAGCAGGACGACCGCGCGCCGCAGCCAGCGACGCCGGGCAGGGGCCGGTACTGCCCCCTGGTTGTCTGCCGCCTCGGCCACGCGCCCGCCCGTCCTCGAAGTGTCAGTGGTCGTCGTTTGTGCGTCCACGCATGGTAACGAGACCCGCTGGGCGCGAGTGCCGCGCCTTGCTCCACATGATCGGGGCCACACCGCCGCCGAAGTGTGCCGGGGTGGTAACAAACGAGGGAGCCCTCGCCGGGCCGGGCACGTACCCTTTTCTGTTGTGCCGAACGCCAATGAAGACAACCCCAGTGCCCTGAGTCAGGTGCAGCGCCGCGCGGTGAGTGAACTGCTGCGGGTCGCGCCTGTCGCCGACGAGCTCGGCCGCCGTTTCCAGGAGGCCGGATTCCGCCTCGCCCTGGTCGGCGGGTCCGTCCGCGACGCGCTGCTCGGGCGGCTCGGCAACGACCTCGACTTCACCACGGACGCCCGCCCCGAGGACGTTTTGAAGATCGTCCGGCCGTGGGCCGACTCCGTGTGGGACGTCGGGATCGCCTTCGGCACCGTCGGCGCGCAGAAGGTGGCCCGCAGCGGAGACGCTCACCGGAACTTCCAGATCGAGGTGACCACCTACCGCTCGGAGTCCTACGACCGGACCTCGCGCAAGCCGGAGGTCTCCTACGGCGACTCGATCGAGGAGGATCTGGTCCGCCGTGACTTCACGGTGAACGCGATGGCCGTCGCGCTGCCCGAGAAGGAGTTCGTGGATCCGCACGGCGGCCTGGAGGACCTCGAGGCGGGTGTCCTGCGGACCCCCGGCACGCCCGAGGACTCGTTCTCGGACGATCCGCTGCGCATGCTGCGCGCGGCCCGGTTCGCCGCGCAGCTGGACTTCGAGGTGGCTCCCGAGGTCGTGGCCGCGATGACGGCGATGGCCGACCGGATCGAGATCGTCTCCGCGGAACGGGTGCAGGGCGAACTGAACAAGCTGCTGCTGTCGGAGAACCCCCGCAAGGGTCTGGGTCTGCTCGTGGACAGCGGGCTGGCTGACCATGTGCTGCCCGAGCTGCCCGCGCTGCGGCTGGAGAGTGACGAACACCACCGGCACAAGGACGTCTACGATCACTCGCTGATCGTGCTGGAGCAGGCGATCGCCCTGGAGGAGGACGGTCCGGACCTGGTGTTGCGGCTGGCTGCCCTGCTGCACGACATCGGCAAGCCCCGGACCCGCCGGTTCGAGAGCGATGGCCGGGTCTCCTTCCACCACCACGAGGTGGTGGGCGCGAAGATGACCAAGAAGCGCATGACCGCGCTGAAGTACTCCAACGACATGATCAAGGACGTGTCCCGGCTGGTGGAGCTGCACCTGCGCTTCCATGGCTACGGGGACGGCGAGTGGACCGACTCCGCGGTGCGGCGCTACGTCCGTGACGCCGGTCCGCTGCTGGAGCGGCTGCACAAGCTGACCCGCTCGGACTGCACCACCCGCAACAAGCGCAAGGCCAACGCGCTCTCCCGGACCTATGACGGTCTGGAGGAGCGCATCGCCCAGCTCAAGGAGCAGGAGCAGCTGGACGCGATCCGGCCCGACCTGGACGGCAACGAGATCCAGCAGGTGCTGGGTGTCGGCCCCGGCCCGGTGATCGGCAAGGCGTACGCGTTCCTGCTGGACCTGCGCCTGGAGAACGGTCCGATGGGGCATGACGCCGCAGTCGCGGCCCTCAAGGAGTGGTGGGCCGCCCAGGCCTGACACAGGCGCGCGGTGGTCGGCGGGGTCGATGTTTCACGTGAAACATCGACCCCGTTTCACGTGAAACATCGCGCAGCGGGTCGGTCCCGGCGATGTTTCACGTGAAACGTCGTCCTTGCCGCAGCAGGAGCGCCGCGGTCACGGCGTAGACGACGGACACGCTCATGATCAGTACGACGGACTGTCCGTCGGTGGGGAGCATGAGGGAGGCGACCGCGGCGGCGCCGACGAACGCGACGTTGAACAGCACGTCGTAGACGGAGAAGACGCGGCCCCGAAAGTCGTCGTCCACCCGGGACTGCACCACGGTGTCGGTGGAGATCTTGGCGCCCTGCGTGGCGAGGCCGAGAACGAAGGCGGCGGCCAGCATCGGGCCGGGGGTGAAGAACAAGCCGAGAGCCGGTACCAGGACGGCGGCGCCGGCGGAGCAGATGGTGATCCAGCCGCGGGTGCCCAGGCGGCTCACGACCCCGGGTGTGATGACGGCGGCGGTGAAGAATCCGGCGCCGGATACGCCCACCGCGAGGCCCAGCAGGGCCAGGCCGTCGGACTCGTTGTCCGACCATGAGTAGCGGCAGAGCATGAGCAGCATGACGGTCAGGGCCCCGTAGCAGAACCGCATCGCGGTCATCGCGGTGAGCGCCTGGGCGGCCTCGCGTCGTTCGGCCAGGTGCCGCAGGCCCTCGGCCATGCCCCGGACGGTGAGGGCGACCCCTTCGGTCAGGGACGGGTGGGACTGGCCCCGGGGGTGGTCGGGCCCGAGGAGCCCGATGGCCAGGCGCAGGGACATCAGGGCGGCGCCGAGGTAGAGCCCGGCTCCGAGCAGGACGACGAGGGCATTGGAGTCGGAGGCCACTAGCCGTACGAGGAAGGCCAGTCCCCCGCCGGCGGTCGCCGCGAGGGTCCCGGCGGTGGGAGAGAGGGCGTTGGCGGTGACCAGCTGGTCGGGGCCGACGACCCGGGGCAGCGAGGCGGCCAGCCCGGCCAGCACGAAGCGGTTGACGGCGGTCACGGACAGGGCCGAGGCGTAGAAGAGCCAGGCGGGGACGTTCGCGGCGATGAGCATGCCGGTGACGCAGGCGAGGAACGCGCGCAGCAGGTTGCCGTAGAGGAACACCTGGCGGCGGCGCCAGCGGTCCAGGAGCACGCCGGCGAAGGGGCCGATCACCGAGTAGGGCAGGAGCAGGACGGCCATGGCCGAGGCGATGGCCGCGGGCGAGGCCTGCTTCTCCGGGGAGAAGACCACGTAGGTGGCGAGCGCGACCTGGTACACGCCGTCCGCGGCCTGGGAGAGCAGCCGTACGGCGAGCAGGTTGCGGAAATCCCTCAAGCGCAGGAGTACGCGCAGATCACGTACGACAGGCATGAGGGCAAGGGTCACATACGCGGAGGGTCCCCGGGCGCATTGCCCGGGGACCCTCCGCGGAAGAACAGTCGAAGTCCAGGTGTCCTGAGCGGACCCTTGGGGATCGACTAGCGCTCGACCTCGCCCTTGATGAACTTCTCGACGTTGGCCAGGGCCTCGTCGTCGAAGTACTGCACCGGCGGGGACTTCATGAAGTAGCTGGACGCCGACAGGATCGGGCCGCCGATACCGCGGTCCTTGGCGATCTTCGCGGCGCGCAGGGCGTCGATGATGACACCGGCGGAGTTCGGGGAGTCCCAGACCTCGAGCTTGTACTCGAGGTTCAGCGGGACGTCGCCGAAGGCGCGGCCTTCGAGGCGGACGTAGGCCCACTTGCGGTCGTCGAGCCACGCGACGTAGTCGGACGGGCCGATGTGGACGTTCTTCTCGCCGAGCTCACGGTCGGGGATCTGCGAGGTGACGGCCTGCGTCTTGGAGATCTTCTTCGACTCGAGGCGGTCGCGCTCGAGCATGTTCTTGAAGTCCATGTTGCCGCCGACGTTGAGCTGCATGGTGCGCTCAAGACGGACACCGCGGTCCTCGAACAGCTTCGCCATCACGCGGTGCGTGATGGTCGCGCCGACCTGCGACTTGATGTCGTCGCCGACGATCGGGACACCGGCCTCGGTGAACTTGTCCGCCCACTCCTTGGTGCCGGCGATGAAGACCGGGAGGGCGTTGACGAACGCGACCTTGGCGTCGATGGCGCACTGCGCGTAGAACTTCGCCGCGTCCTCGGAGCCGACGGGCAGGTAGCAGATCAGGACGTCGACCTCGCGGTCCTTGAGGACCTGGACCACGTCGACCGGAGCCTCGGCGGACTCCTCGATGGTCATGCGGTAGTACTTGCCCAGGCCGTCGTAGGTGTGGCCGCGCTGAACGGTCACACCGGCGTTCGGGACGTCGCAGATCTTGATGGTGTTGTTCTCGCTGGCGCCGATGGCGTCGGAGAGGTCGAGGCCGACCTTCTTCGCGTCGACGTCGAACGCGGCGACGAACTCGATGTCACGCACGTGGTAGTCGCCGAACTGGACGTGCATCAGACCGGGGACCTTGGCCGCCGGGTCGGCGTCCTTGTAGTACTCGACGCCCTGCACCAGCGAGGCGGCGCAGTTGCCCACGCCGACGATGGCTACGCGAACCGAACCCATTCCGGTTGCTCCCTGTTTGTTCTCGGACGAGGTCTGCGAGATGCAGACCTCATTTTGTAGTTTCGTCGGGCGGACCGGGGTTTCTCTTGTCCCGTCCCGCCCGCTCGCTCTCGATCAGCTCGTTCAGCCAGCGGACTTCGCGCTCCACGGATTCCATTCCGTGTCGCTGCAGCTCAAGCGTGTAGTCGTCGAGGCGTTCCCGCGTGCGGGCGAGCGAGGCCCGCATCTTCTCGAGGCGCTCTTCCAGCCGGCTGCGGCGGCCCTCCAGCACCCTCATGCGCACTTCGCGTTCGGTCTGGCCGAAGAAGGCGAAGCGGGCGGCGAAGGACTCGTCTTCCCAGGTGTCCGGCCCTGTGTGGGAAAGGAGCTCCTCGAAGTGCTCCTTACCCGCGGCCGTCAACCGGTAGACGATCTTGGCGCGGCGCCCTGCGAGTGAAGCGGCGAGAGCGTCTTCCGGGGCGCTGCCCGGTTCCTCGATCAACCAGCCGTTGGCGACCAGCGTCTTGAGGCAGGGATAGAGCGTCCCGTAGCTGAACGCCCTGAACACCCCCAGTGAGGTGTTGAGCCGCTTGCGCAGCTCATAGCCGTGCATGGGGGATTCGCGAAGCAGGCCGAGGACGGCGAACTCGAGGATGCCTGAGCGCCTGCTCATCCGCCTGCCTCTCCTCCGCCCCTGAGTCTTTATGTCGAGCTGATGTATCGACTCGATACATCCAGACGATAGAACGGGCGGCCGTCGGCGACAAGGGGTGACGTAGTGACCGGCATCACATCACCAATTCGTACGAGGCAAGTTGCCTGATTTGGGGTGAACTTCGGCACTGATTGGGTTTTGAGCGTGCGTAGTCTGTGCGCCATGACACCGGGGGGAACCGGAACTCAACTGCCGCTTCCAGGCCACTCGCCTGCCCGAGGAGTAGTCGTTCGATGAGCGAGCACCGCCGTAAACCGCCCGAGCCCGAGCCCCAGGGCGGCGGACGCGCCGCGGCCCGCCGGGCTGCCCAGCAGCGCCCCGGCCGGGGCGCCCCCGGCGCCGGACGCGACGTGCCCACCGCGTCCGCGAGCGTCCCTTACACCGACAGGCCCGGCCATGGCAGCCGCGCAGACGCCCGCAGAGCCGCCCAGCGCGGGCCCGGATCCCGAGGCCGGGGCGCGGGCCAGGCGGGCAGGGGCGCGGGACGCCAGGACAAGCGGCTCATCAACTACCCGCGGTCCGACAAGGACGGCTGGCAGCGCTTCGTGCCGTCCTGGAAGTTCGTCGGCGGCACCGCCCTGGGCTTCTTCGCGATCATCACGGCCGGGGCCGGCATCGGCATCGCCATGGTGAACACGCCGAACCCGAACCTGGCGGCCCAGGCCCAGAACAACGTCTTCTACTGGGCCGACGGCACCCAGATGGTCGCGACCGGCGGTTCCATGAACCGGCAGATCGTGCCCATCTCCAAGATCCCCCGCTCGATGCAGGACGCCGTGATCTCGGCGGAGAACGAGTCCTTCGAGACCGACAAGGGCGTCGACCCGATGGGTATCGCCCGCGCCGTGTGGAACATGGCCAAGGGCGGTTCCACCCAGGGCGGCTCGACGATCACCCAGCAGTACGTGAAGAACACGTACCTGGACTCCGACCAGACGCTCAAGCGCAAGGTCACGGAGCTCTTCATCGCGATAAAGCTGGGTGTGAGCGCGGAGAAGGACGACGTCCTCGCCGGCTACCTGAACACCGCCTACTACGGGCGGGACGCCTACGGCATCCAGGCGGCCGCCCGCGCCTACTTCGGCAAGGACTGCGAGGAGCTCACGCCGTCCGAGAGCGCCTTCCTCGCCTCCGTGCTCAAGGGCCCCAACCTGTACAACCCGGACGGCGGCATCGGTACCGCCGCCACCCCGCAGGCCAACACCGACCGCGCCCGCAAGCGCTGGGCCTGGGTGCTGGACCGCGAGGTCGAGGTCGGCCGGATGCAGAAGGCGGACCGGGACCAGGTCAAGGACTTCCCCAAGCTGGTGGACTCCGAGCTGGCGCGCGGCATGTCCGGTCAGACCGGCTACCTGGTCGAGACCGCCAAGCAGTACGTGATGAAGACCAAGGACATCACCGCCGAGAAGATGGCCCTGGGCGGCTACCAGATCCACACCACCTTCCAGAAGCCGAAGGTGGACGCCCTGGTCAAGGCCGTCGAGGAGACCCGCGACGACTTCCTCGACGAGAAGAAGCGCCCTGAGTACGACACCTTCGTGCAGTTCGGCGCCGCCTCCGTGGACGTGAAGAGCGGCGCGATCGTGGCCATGTACGGCGGTCCGGGCTGGGACAAGAAGCACTTCACCAACAACGCCAACACCATCGGTGTCCCGGTCGGCTCGACCTGGAAGCCGTACGTGCTGGCGGCGGCGCTGGAGTACGGCACCCAGAACTCGAGCGGCTCGGGCATCTCGGTCGACAGCAAGTACCCCGCCAACGACCTCACCGTGATCAACAACCGGCAGGGCAAGCCGCTGACCGGCAATGACGGCAAGCCGTTCCGGCAGAAGAACGAGAGCACGACCCCCTACGGATACGTGACGCTGAACGAGGCGATGGAGAAGTCCATCAACGTGCCGTTCGCGCAGCTCGTCTTCGACGTCGGCCACAGCAAGGTCCGCGAGGTGGCCAAGTCGACGGGCATCCTCACCGAGTCGATGGACCCGGACAACACCGCCTCCTTCGCCCTGGGAACCTCCACCCCCAGCGCCATCCGGATGGCGGACTCGTACGCCACCTTCGCCGCCTCCGGTACCCACCACGAGCCGTTCTCGGTGACCAAGGTCGAGAAGGACGGCAAGGAGCTGACCGGCTTCGAGGCGCCCAAGGCGCAGCGCGCCATGGACAACGCCATCGCCGACAACGTCACCAAGGTCCTGCAGAACGTCGTCCAGAACGGCACAGGAACCAAGGCCAAGAAGCTCGGCCGGCCCGCCGCGGGCAAGACCGGCACCACCGACAAGAACAAGTCGGCCTGGTTCGTCGGCTACACCCCGGAGCTGTCCACCGCGGTCACCCTGTTCCGTACCGACCCGACCTCGGCGGACAAGAAGCTGATGTCCATGAACCACGTGGGCGGTGTCGACTCCATCCACGGTGGTGACATCCCGGCCGCGATCTGGACCGAGTACATGCGCGAGGCGCTGAAGGGGACCCCGCTCAAGCAGTTCCCCGAGCCCGACGACATCGGCGTCACCGCGGACGCGTCCGGCGCCCCGTCCCCCAGCCCCTCGATCGTCCCGTCGCCGTCCGTGTCGCCATCGACCTCGCCGTCGCCGAGCACCTCGCCGTCGGTCTCCCCGTCCCCGTCCAACGGCGGCAAGCCCTCCTGCAAGCCGTGGCGGGTGTGCTACGACCCGACGACCAGCGGCGGCAACACGAGCGGGCAGGACAACGGCGGCGTCAACGGCGGGACCACCGACGGCGGAACCACCGGGGGCCCGTCGCAGCCCCCGACCGGCAGGCCCGGCCGCCCGGGCGGGATCACCGGCTGGGGCGGCACCAACACCGGTACCGGGACCAACACGGGCACGGACACCGGCATGGGGAACTGACCCACCCCGCACCGCACCGAGGAGGGCCGTCGCACCCCGTGCGACGGCCCTCCCTCATGCCCGGCCCCCGTACGGCAGGATGTGCGCATGACGAAGGTGCACGAGGAACGGCCCGTACTGCCCACCCAGCAGGACGAGGTCGCCGCGGCCGGCAGCGAACTCATCGGCGGCCCGCTCGGCCGCCACGCCCGGCTGGGCGGCCACTGGCTCAGCCCTGTGCGCGTCGTCGTCCTCGTCGCCCTCGGGATGTTCGCCCTCGGCATGGTGCAGAAGCTGCCCTGCTACGACTGGGCGTGGTTCCAGGGAGCGGGCTCGCAGTACACCCACGCCTGCTACTCGGACATCCCGCACCTGTACTCCGCGCGCGGCTTCGCCGACGGCCTCGTCCCGTACTTCGACCGGTTCCCCGACGGCGACCCGAAGTACGGCGACATGCAGTACGTCGAATACCCGGTCCTCACCGGGGCCTTCATGCAGGTCGCGTCCTGGCTCACCCCCGGCAGCGGCTCGATCCAGCACCGCGAGCAGATGTACTGGATGGTCAACGCGGGCATGCTGATGGTCTGCGCCGCGGTCATCGCCTACTGCGTCGCCCGCACCCACCGCCGCCGGCCCTGGGACGCGCTGCTCCTCGCCCTCGCACCCGCCTTCGCCCTCAACGCGACGATCAACTGGGACCTGCTGGCCGTCGCTCTGACCGCCGCCGCGATGCTGATGTGGTCCCGCGGCCGCCCGGTCGTCTTCGGCGTGCTCATCGGCCTGGCCACGGCCGCCAAGCTCTACCCCGTCCTGCTGCTCGGCGTGCTGTTCGTGCTCTGCTGGCGGGCCGGCAAGTGGCGGGCGTTCGGCGCCGCCGTCCTCGGCGCGGCCGGCTCCTGGCTCCTGGTCAACGGGCCCGTCATGATCGCCGCCTGGGACGGCTGGAAGCGGTTCTACGTCTTCAGCCAGGAACGGCCCATCGACTTCGGCTCCGTGTGGCTGCTGATTTCCCAGCGCTCCGGGAACCCCCTCGACGGCGCGAACACGTACGCGACGGTCCTGACGCTGCTGCTGTGCGCGGCCATCGGCCTGCTCACCCTGATGGCGCCCCGGCGCCCCCGTTTCGCGCAGCTGGCCTTCCTCGTCGTCGCCGCGTTCATCCTGGCCAACAAGGTCTACTCGCCGCAGTACGTGCTGTGGCTCATCCCCCTCGCGGCGCTCGCCCGGCCGCGCTGGCGGGACTTCTTGATCTGGCAGGCCGGCGAGATCGCGTACTTCCTCGGGATCTGGTTCTACCTCGCCTACACGACCAGCGGGGACAAGCACCAGGGCCTGCCCGTCGAGGGCTACCAGCTGGCGATCGCGGCCCACCTGATCGCGACGCTCTACCTGTGCGCCGTCGTCGTCCGCGACATCCTGCTCCCCGACCGGGACGTCGTGCGCCGGGACGGTTCGGACGACCCCTCCGGCGGCGTCCTGGACGGCGCCGAGGACGTGTTCACGCTGGCGCACACGACGAAGGCGCCGCAGTACGCGGCGCCTTCTGAGGGTCAGCGGGTCGAGTGGGGCGCGGACCTCAGGGACTGACCCGCCCCCGCCACACGCCCACCCGGTGGATCAGGCGTCGAGCACCCGGTCGAACTGCGTGGTGGTGTGCCGCAGGTGCGCCACCAGTTCGTCCCCGACCTTCGGCTCGGTGGCGTCCGAGGGCACGAACAGGATCGACACCTGCATGTGCGGCGGCTCCGCGAACCAGCGCTGCTTGCCCGCCCAGACGAACGGGGACAGGTTGCGGTTCACGGTGGCCAGACCCGCCCGGGCCACGCCCTTGGCGCGCGGCATGACCCCGTGCAGGGCCTTGGGGGCCTCCAGGCCCACGCCGTGCGAGGTGCCGCCGGCGACAACGACGAGCCAGCCGTCGGACGCGGCCTTCTGCTGGCGGTAGCCGAACCGGTCGCCCTTCGAGATGCGCGTGACGTCGAGGACCGCGCCGCGGTACTGCGTGGCCTCGTGGTCGCCCAGCCAGAGCCGGGTGCCGATCCGGGCCCGGAAGCGGGTCTGCGGGAACTGCTGCTGGAGCCGGGCCAGCTCCTGGGCCTTGAGGTGGCTGACGAACATGGTGTGCAGCGGCAGCCGGGCTGCGCGCAGCCGGTCCATCCAGCCGATGACCTCCTCGACGGCGTCCGTGCCGTCCGGGCGGTCGAGGGGCAGGTGCAGGGCGAAGCCCTCCAGGCGGACGTCCTCGATCGCCGAGTGCAGCTGCCCCAGGTCCTGCTCGGAGATGCCGTGGCGGCGCATCGAGCTCATGCACTCGATGACCACCCGGGCGCCGACCAGACCGCGGACGCCGTCCACCGAGGACACCGAGCGGATGACCCGGTCCGGCAGCGGCACCGGGTCCTCGCCCCGCCGGAACGGGGTGAGGACCAGCAGGTCCCCGCCGAACCAGTCCTTGATGTTCGCGGCCTCGTACGTGGTCCCGACGGCCAGGATGTCGGAGCCCATCCGGGTCGCCTCCTCGCACAGCCGCTCGTGGCCGAAGCCGTAGCCGTTGCCCTTGCAGACGGGGATCAGCCCGGGGAACTGGTCCTGGATCTGCTTCTGGTGCGCACGCCAGCGCGCGGTGTCGACGTAGAGCGTGAGCGCCATGCCCGTCCGGAGCCTCTCTGGAAACAGCTGCCTGTGCAGCGGTGCGGTGTGTGGGGGTGGGGCGGTGTGGGTCAGCGCCGCGACATGTAGATGTCGAGGGCCTTGTGCAGCATCTTGTTCAGCGGGAAGTCCCACTCGCCGACGTACTCGACGGCCTCGCCGCCCGTACCGACCTTGAACTGGATGAGGCCGAACAGGTGGTCGTTCTCGTCCAGGGTGTCACTGATGCCGCGCAGGTCGTACACGCTCGCGCCGAGCGCGTACGAGTCGCGCAGCATGCGCCACTGCATCGCGTTCGAGGGCCGCACTTCGCGCTTGTGGTTGGCCGAGGCGCCGTACGAGTACCAGACGTGCTGGCCGACGGTGAGCATTGTGGCGGCGGCCAGCGGCTCCCCCTCGTGCGTGGCGATGTACAGCCGCATCCGGTTGGGGTCCTCGGAGTTGAGGGCCGTCCACTGGCGCTGGAAGTAGCTGAGCGGGCGCGGGCGGAACTTGTCGCGCTCGGCCGTGATCTCGTACAGGTGCTGCCAGGTCGGCAGGTCGTCGTAGCCGCCCTGGACGACCTCGACGCCGGCCTTCTCGGCCTTCTTGATGTTGCGGCGCCACAGCTGGTTGAACCCCTTGAGGACGTCGTCCAGCGAGCGGTTGGCCAGCGGCACCTGGAACACGTAGCGGGGCTGCACGTCGCCGAATCCGGCGCCGCCGTCCTCGGCCTGCTGCCAGCCCATGCGGCGCAGCTTGTCGGACACCTCGAACGCGCGCGGCTCGATGACCGAGGCCTCCACGTCACGCAGGCGCTTGACGTCGGGGTCCTGGATACCGGCCTTGATGGCCGCCGAGTTCCAGCGGCGGATCACGACGGGCGGGCCCATCTTCACGGTGAAGGCGCCCTGGTGCTTGAGGTGGGCCAGCATCGGCTGGAGCCACTCCTCCAGATTCGGGGCGTACCAGTTGATGACCGGGCCCTCGGGAAGGTACGCGAGGTAGCGCTTCACCTTGGGCAGCTGGCGGTACAACACGAGGGCGGCGCCGACGAGTTCTTGCGACTCGTTGAACCATCCGAGGTTCTCGGAGCGCCACTCGTTCTTCACGTCGGCCCACGCCGGGACCTGGCAGTGGCTCGCCGAGGGCAGGCTCTGGAGGTAATCCAGATGCTGCTCTCGACTGATGGTCCTCAGGGACAGGCTCATGCGGGGCGTCTCCTCCGGCGGCTTCGCTGGCTATGGCGCGAAGCCTACTGCGACAAGGGCGCCACCCATCTGGGGGACGGGCCGTGCCGTGCCGGCGGAGGCCGGCGCCCTTGTCGCGGAGACTCCCGGGCAGCCCGCTCAGCCCCCGAAGAGTCCGCCGTGCGCCATGCCGAGGTAGAAGCCGATGGCCGAGGCGCCAAGGCCGATGATCAGTGCGAAGCGCTCGCGTGTCGTTTCCGAGATGAACTGTCCGTACGCGCCGGTCAGGATCCCGATCAGCCCGGTCCACGAGCTGAGCAGGTGCAGATTGTGGAAGAACGCCGTGACGAACGCCACGGCCCCGAGGACCAGCGTGGCCGCCAGCAGGGTGTCCTGCAGGGGGTGGGGCTTGCCGTCGGTCGCGAAGAGCGAGATGGAGGACTGGCGTCGCATTGCCTGTGCCATCGGAAGGCACCTCCTGGCTGAAGCAGAGCGGTGAGCCGGGCCGCCTCCGGAAGGGGCCGGGGGCATAGCACCGAGCACACCCGTTGAGTACAGATTGTGGCCTCCTGCTGCCGGATTTCAACCGGAAGGAGTCGAGCAGGTAGTCTGTACGGTCTGCGCGGTGTCTGTTCTCAGGCGCCGTGCCACGCATCACGACCCTCCTGCCACGGAACGACCGTGGCCGCTGAGTCCAAAGGAGGTGGGTTCCACATGCGTCACTACGAAGTGATGGTCATCCTCGACCCCGATCTCGAGGAGCGCGCTGTCTCCCCGCTGATCGAGAACTTCCTCTCCGTCGTCCGTGAGGGCAACGGAAAGGTCGAGAAGGTCGACACCTGGGGCCGTCGTCGTCTCGCTTACGAGATCAAGAAGAAGCCCGAGGGCATCTACTCGGTCATCGACCTTCAGGCCGAGCCTGCGGTCGTCAAGGAGCTTGACCGACAGATGAACCTGAACGAGTCGGTTCTCCGGACCAAGGTCCTTCGCCCCGAGACCCACTGAACTTCGGTTCAGCGGTAATCGGGATCGAGTAGCACAGCAGCCCAGCAGCAATCCCCGCCGAGAGGTTCATCCATGGCAGGCGAGACCGTCATCACGGTCGTCGGCAATCTCGTCGACGACCCCGAGCTGCGCTTCACCCCCTCGGGTGCGGCGGTCGCGAAGTTCCGTGTCGCGTCCACCCCCCGCACCTTCGACCGTCAGACCAATGAGTGGAAGGACGGCGAGAGCCTGTTCCTGACCTGCTCGGTGTGGCGGCAGGCGGCGGAGAACGTCGCTGAGTCCCTCCAGCGAGGCATGCGCGTCATCGTGCAGGGCCGGCTGAGGCAGCGGTCGTACGAGGACCGTGAGGGTGTCAAGCGCACGGTCTACGAGCTGGACGTCGAGGAAGTCGGCCCCAGCCTGAAGAACGCCACGGCCAAGGTCGCCAAGACCACCGGTCGCGGCGGTCAGGGTGGATACGGCGGCGGCGGTCAGCAGCAGCAGGGCGGTGGCGGCGGCTGGGGCGGAGCCCCCAGCGGCGGCGCCCCGCAGGGCGGCGGAGCTCCCTCCGACGACCCGTGGGCGTCCAGCGCGCCGGCCGGCGGCCAGCAGCAGGGCGGCGGCGGGGGCGGCTGGGGCGGAAGCTCCGGCGGCTCCGGCGGTGGCTACTCGGACGAGCCGCCCTTCTAGGGCAGCTCGCATCCAAACTTCTTGATCACACAGGAGAGACACAATGGCGAAGCCGCCTGTGCGCAAGCCTAAGAAGAAGGTCTGCGCGTTCTGCAAGGACAAGACCGCGTACGTGGACTACAAGGACACGAACATGCTGCGGAAGTTCATTTCCGACCGCGGCAAGATCCGTGCCCGCCGCGTTACCGGCAACTGCACGCAGCACCAGCGTGACGTCGCCACGGCCGTCAAGAACAGCCGTGAGATGGCGCTGCTGCCCTACACGTCCACCGCGCGATAAGGAAAGGGTGACCGAATAATGAAGATCATCCTGACCCACGAGGTCTCTGGCCTCGGCACCGCCGGCGATGTCGTCGACGTCAAGGACGGTTACGCTCGCAACTACCTGGTCCCGCGTGGTTTCGCGATCCGCTGGACCAAGGGTGGCGAGAAGGACGTGGCGCAGATCCGCCGCGCCCGCAAGATCCACGAGATCGCGACCATCGAGCAGGCCAACGAGGTCAAGGCCAAGCTCGAGGGCGTGAAGGTCCGTCTGGCCACCCGCGCGGGTGACGCCGGTCGCCTCTTCGGTTCCGTCACCCCGTCCGACATCGCCACGGCGATCGAGGCTTCCGGTGGCCCGAAGGTCGACAAGCGCCGCGTTGAGCTGGGCTCCCCGATCAAGACCCTCGGTTCGTACCAGGTCTCCGTGCGTCTGCACGCCGAGGTCGCCGCGAACGTGGGCATCGAGGTCGTCGCCGCCTAAGGGCTGCGCATGAAGGGCCGCACCCCGATGGGGTGCGGCCCTTCGTCGTTGTCGGGCGATGTTTCACGTGAAACACGAGCGGGCCCCTCGCCGTGTTTCACGTGAAACATCGGTCGGTGGGTAGCCGCCGGCTCAGCGAGTGGCCCCCGCGACCAGCCAGCGACCCGAGCGGGCGCGCAGCTGGAGGGTGGCCATCCGGACCAGCATCATCAGCGTCATGGCCCACCAGAGGGTCGTCAGGCCGCCGCCCAGGGTCGGGACGAGCAGGGCCGCCGGGGTGAACACGGCGAGGGTCAGCAGCATCGCCCAGGCGAGGTAGCGGCCGTCACCGGCGCCCATCAGGACGCCGTCCAGGACGAAGACGATGCCGGAGACCGGCTGGGAGACCGCCACGACCAGCAGGGCGGGCAGCAGGGCTTCCTCGACGGCGGGATCGCTGGTGAACAGGGGAATGAACACCGGGCGGGCCACGACGACCAGCAGGCCGAGCACGATGCCCGAGACGATCCCCCACTGAACCATGCGCCGGCAGACCGCCTTGGCGCCCTGGGTGTCGCCCGCTCCCAGGTAGCGGCCGATGATGGCCTGGCCCGCGATGGCGATCGCGTCCAGGGCGAAGGCCAGCAGGCTCCACAGGGCGAGCACGATCTGGTGGGCGGCTATGTCGGCGTCGCCCAGCCGGGCCGCGACGGCCGTGGCGATCATCAGCACCGCGCGCAGGGACAGCGTGCGCACGAGCAGGGGCGCGCCGGCCTGGGCGCAGGCGCGTATGCCCGCCGCGTCGGGGCGAAGGGAAGCGTTGTGCTCGCGGGCGCCCCGGACGACCACGAAGAGGTACGCGGCGGCCATGGCGCACTGGGCGATGACCGTGCCCCAGGCGGAGCCGGCGATGCCGAGGCCCGCGCCGTAGACGAGGGCGACGTTGAGGACGCCGTTGAGGGCGAATCCGCCGATGGCCACGTAGAGCGGGGTCCGGGTGTCCTGGAGGCCGCGGATCACGCCGGTGGCGGCGAGCACCATCAGCATGGCCGGGATGCCGAGGGCGGAGATCCGCAGGTAGGTGATCGCGTACGGGGCGACGGTGTCGGAGGCCCCGAAGAGGGAGACGAGCCAGGGTGCGAGGGGCATGACGACGGCGATGACGGCCGCGCCGAGCAGCAGAGCGAGCCAGATGCCGTCCATGCCCTGCCGGATGGCGGCCTGGAGGTCGCCGGCGCCGACGCGGCGGGCGACGGCCGCGGTGGTGGCGTAGGCGAGGAAGACGAAGACGCTCACGGCGGTGGTGAGCAGGGCGGCGGCGATGCCGAGACCCGCGAGCTGGGGGGTGCCGAGGTGCCCCACGATGGCGCTGTCGGCCATCACGAAGAGGGGCTCGGCGACGAGGGCGCCGAAGGCGGGGACGGCGAGTGCGAGTATCTCGCGGTCGTGCCGTCTCGGGGCAGCCTTCGGTGCTGCGGGGGCCTGAGTCATGCGCTCAATCTAATCTTCCACAGGTAATAGATGCAAGGGTCTTTCAATCCTTACCGACGCATTGACTTGGGCGTTCTCCGCACCCCGTTGGAGGCGATCTTGAGACCGTGGCCAAGAATTTTCTCCCCCACACTCGGTGGAAGGAGGAATCGCAGGTCAGGATGGGTGGGAGGGTGGGGTAGGTGATTTTGTCCACAGCCCCGTCCCCTGGTCCGTGCACAGCTTCGGAGGAGTTACCCACAGCATTGGCGCCGTCATCCACATCTCATCCACACACCCTGTGGATAACAAGATTGGCTGACGTCGCCAACGGCCCTACCGTTGGGCGTTGCCCGACGCGCCGAGAGCCGATTCGGGCGCCCCAAATGTCAGAGCCGTGTCGTAGAAAGAGTGGCACGGCGAGGTCCGCGTTGCGGACGGGAGGAGGCGGCCCGGTGAGTATGCCCGAGCCCATGGACGACCCTTGGGCCGACAGCGGTCCGGGCGACCGTCTGCCCGCCCGCCCGCGCCGTAACAGCGAAGGCCGCGGCCGCGGGGACGACCAGCAGGACCGGGGCCGCGAGGGCGGCTCCTGGGACGGTGGAGGGGGCGGCTTCGAGCGCGTCCCGCCGCAGGATCTCGACGCCGAGCAGTCCGTCCTCGGCGGCATGCTGCTGTCGAAGGACGCGATCGCCGACGTGGTCGAGGTCCTCAAGGGCCACGACTTCTACCGCCCCTCGCACGAGACGATCTACCAGGCCATCCTCGACCTGTACGCCAAGGGCGAGCCGGCCGACCCGATCACGGTCGGCGCCGAGCTGACCCGGCGCGGCGAGATCAGCAAGGTCGGCGGGGCCTCGTACCTGCACACCCTGGTCCAGTCGGTGCCCACGGCGGCGAACGCCGAGTACTACGCCGAGATCGTCCACGAGCGGGCGGTCCTGCGCAGGCTGGTCGCGGCCGGCACGAAGATCACGCAGATGGGATACGCGGCCGACGGCGACGTCGACGAGATCGTCAACAGCGCCCAGGCCGAGATCTACGCCGTCACCGAGCAGCGGACCTCCGAGGACTACCTGCCGCTCGGCGACATCATGGAAGGCGCCCTCGACGAGATCGAGGCGATCGGCTCGCGCAGCGGCCAGATGTCCGGCGTCCCGACCGGCTTCACCGACCTCGACTCCCTCACCAACGGTCTGCACCCGGGCCAGATGATCGTCATCGCGGCCCGACCCGCGATGGGCAAGTCGACGCTCGCGCTGGACTTCGCCCGGGCCTGCTCCATCAAGAGCAACCTGCCGAGCGTCATCTTCTCCCTCGAAATGGGCCGCAACGAGATCGCGATGCGCCTGCTGTCGGCGGAGGCCCGGGTGGCGCTGCACCACATGCGCTCCGGCACCATGACGGACGACGACTGGACCCGGCTGGCCCGCCGGATGCCCGACGTGTCCGCCGCCCCGCTGTACATCGACGACTCCCCCAACCTGTCGATGATGGAGATCCGGGCCAAGTGCCGCCGGCTCAAGCAGCGCAACGACCTCTCGCTCGTCGTCATCGACTACCTCCAGCTGATGCAGTCGGGCGGCTCGCGCCGTCCCGAGAGCCGCCAGCAGGAGGTCTCGGACATGTCCCGAAACCTCAAGCTGCTGGCGAAGGAGCTGGAGGTCCCGGTGATCGCGCTGTCCCAGCTGAACCGTGGTCCCGAGCAGCGCACCGACAAGAAGCCGATGGTCTCCGACCTGCGTGAGTCGGGTTCGATCGAGCAGGACGCCGACATGGTGATCCTGCTGCACCGCGAGGACGCGTACGAGAAGGAGTCACCGCGCGCGGGCGAGGCCGACCTGATCGTGGCCAAGCACCGTAACGGCCCCACGGCGACGATCACGGTGGCCTTCCAGGGCCACTATTCACGGTTCGTGGACATGGCCAACACGTAGCATCCGCTCATGGATGCCGTATCTGAGGATCTTGAACTGCTGCCCGCGACCCGGAGGGCGCTGAGGCACCGGATCGCCGTCGCGCAGAGCGAAGGGCGGGCGCCGTCGGTGGTGGCGGCCGTGGCGCGTGGCGGCGAGGTGGTCTGGGAGGGTTCCCGGACTTCCGTGGAGGGCCACGGGCCCGACGGGAACGTGCAGTACCGGATCGGTTCGATCAGCAAGACGTTCACGGCGGTTCTGGTGATGCGGCTGCGGGACGAGGGCCTGCTGGCGCTCGGGGATCCGCTGGAGAAGCACCTGCCGGGGACGGGCGCCGGAGAGGTGACCGTCGCCCAGTTGCTGGCCCACACCGGCGGGTTGGCCGCGGAGACCCCGGGCCAGTGGTGGGAGCGGTCCGCGGCCGCGCTGCGGCCGGAACTGTCCGACGTCCTGGGGGAAGAGCCGTTCCGGCACGGGCCGGGGCGGCGGTTCCACTACTCCAACCCCGGCTACACGCTGCTGGGTTCGCTCATCGAGGCCGTGCGCGGGAAGCCGTGGGGCGAGGTGCTGCGGGCCGAGGTGCTGGAGCCGCTGGGGCTCGACCGTACGAGCCTGTCGCCGCAGGCCCCGCACGCCGGTGGCTGGGCGGTGCATCCGTGGGCGGACGTGATGATGCCGGAGCCCCTGGAGGACCTGGGGCTGATGGCTCCGGCCGGTCAGCTGTGGTCCACGACCAGGGACTTGGCGCGCTTCGCGGTGTTTCTGGCGCGTGGTGACGAGCGGGTGCTGAACGCGGATTCGGTACGGGAGATGCGGACGTCGGCCGCTCCGCCGGAGCCGGGCCTCGCCGAACTCGGCTACGGGCTCGGCGTCCAGCTGATGGACAGCGACGGGCGCCGGCTCGTGGGGCACAGCGGTTCGCTGCCGGGGTTCGTCGCGGGGCTGTGGCTCAGCGAGGCGGACGACGTGGCGGCGGTGGTGCTGGCCAACTGCACGTCGGGACTGCCCGCCACGGCGTTGGCCGCGGACCTGGTGGCGATCGTCGCGGACGCGGAGCCGCGGTTCCCGGAGCCGTGGCGGCCCTTCCGGGAGGCGGATCCGGTGGCGCTGGAGCTGTGCGGCCCCTGGTACTGGGGTACGTCGGCGCAGGTGGTGACGCTGTCGGCGGACGGACTGCTGGAACTGCGCCCGGTGGGCGCGGCGGGCCGGGCCGCCCGGTTCCGTGCGGAGCCGGACGGCACCTGGACGGGGCTGTCCGGCTACTACGCGGGGGAGGCGCTGCGGGCCGTGCGCCGGCAGGACGGTTCGGTGAGCCACCTCGATCTGGGCTCGTTCGTCTTCACCCGGGAGCCGTACGACGCCCAGGCCCCGGTGCCCGGCGGAGTCGACCCGCAGGGCTGGCGGGGCATCGGCTAGGCCTCCGCCGGTCCGTCCCGGAGCGTTCAGACGACGAGTTCGCGTTCGAGCGGGGTACGGAAGCGTGGGGTGACGCGGGCGTCGCCCACCCACTGGGCGAGCCGGGCGGCCTCGGCGCTGATGGCCGTCTCGGCGGCCCGCCCGGCGGCCCCGAGCAGGCGCCAGACGATCTCGCCGTCGGGGCGCTGCGCCCAGCCGCCGACGATCTCGCCGTTCCACCACACGGTGGGGCCGATGTTGCCCGCGTAGTCGAAGAGGGCGGGCCGGTAGGCGGGGTCGAGGTGGAAGGAGCGGTCGGCCCAGCCCATGCCGCTGGGGTCGAGGCCGGGCAGGAGGGCGGCCCAGGGTTCCGGGGCGGGTTCGGGCCCAGTGTCGCCGGGGCCGACGAGCGCGGTGCTGCCGTTGTCGAGGCGGACCTGGTCGGGGCCGACGGCGGCGAGGGCCTTGCGGACGTCGGTGAGGGTCCAGCCGGTCCACCATGCGAGGTCGGCCTCGGTGGCCGGACCGTAGGCGTGCAGCCAGCGGCGGGCGATCTCGGCGCGGGCCTCGGCAGCGGGCAGGGCGGGCCGGGGCTGGGTGTGGACCCACCGGAACTGGCTGGAGGTCCACGAGCCGCGGGGCCGGTCGCGGCGGATCCTGCCGTCGGCGGCGAGGAGGCGGATGACGCGCGTGGCGACGCCGGTCTCGGTCTCGTACTTCTTGCCCCGGCCGATGGTGATCTTCTGGCGCAGGGCGGGTACGGCGGCGGAGATCTGGCTGCCGGTGGAGGCGCCTTGGAGGTCGAGGGCCGCGAGCGCGGCGGCTTCTGCCCGGGCGAGCCAGTCGGCGTCGAGGCTCTGGCCGTCCTCGTCGAGGTGCTTGAGGAACGCCCGGCGTTCCTTGGCGGCGATGCCCCGGGCGGTGGACGCGTCCACGTAGGGGGCGAGTTCGGCGGAGACGGCGAAGAGCGTGTTGCGCATGCTGAGCAGTCGGACGACGCTGACGTCCTTGTAGAACGCCTGCTCGATGGTGGCCGGGCTGCCTTCGGTGAGGCGGGCGCGGGCGGAGAGGTAGACCGTCGCCGCGTCGGTGGCGTGCAGGGCGACGACGGCGTCCGCCGCCCGGGCCACGGTGGTGGCGCGGGCGGAGGGAGCCAGGCGGTGTCGACGTCCGAGCCGGTGGCGGCGCTCGGCGGTGGTGACGAGGGGGAGGCTGGGGCTCATCCTCCGGATCGTAGGCCGGGCCGCTGCCGGCGGCCCGGCCTGCCGGGGCACCTGTCAGAGCTGCAGTTTGAAGCCGACGTGGGAGGCGGTGAACCCGAGCCGCTCGTAGAAGCGGTGGGCGTCGGTCCGGGTCGCGTCCGAGGTGAGCTGTACGAGTTGGCAGTTCTCGCGGCGGGACCGGTCGATGGCCCATTCGATGAACCGGGTACCGAGGCCGCTGCCGCGTTCGTCGGCGTGGACGCGGACGCCTTCGATGATGGCGCGGGTGGCTCCCTTGCGCGACAGCCCGCGGACGATGGTGAGCTGGAGGGTGCCCACGACCCGGTCCGCGCGGACGGCGACGACCACGTGCTGATGGGGGTCTTCCGCCAGCTGCTTCAGCGCCGCCAGGTACGGGGTGAGGTCGTCCGGGGATTCGCGGGTGGCGCCGAGGGGGTCGTCGGCGAGCATGGCGACGATGGCCGGCAGGTCGTCCTCGGTGGCCGGTCGGATGAGCAGTTCGGGGGTGTCGGTCATGGCGGGGATGTCCTTTCTCAGCCGGCTGCCACGGTGATCGGTGCCCAGCGACGGGTCCAGTCGCCCGGCAGGCCGGGGATGCCACGGGTCATCACGGCGTTGAAGGCGACGGAGCCGAGGCCGCGGTCCTTGAGCCAGCCGAGGAGCTCCTCGTGGCGTACGTCGACGTCGGTCCGCAGCGGCCGTTCGGTGGTGGTGGCGAGGGCCGTGACCAGTGCCCGGGCGCCGGCGGTGTCGCGGGCGATCAGCGGGCCGAGGACATGGGTCTCCATGTTGGGCCAGAGGGCGGCGTAGCCGATGAGGTCACCGGCCGGGTCTTCCGCGACGACGAGCCGGTCCGCGAAGGCGGGGAGCCGCGTGATCATGTGGGTCCGGTCGGAGCCGAAGACCTCGGCGTCCAGGCGCAGGATCCGGGGGAGGTCTTCGGCGGTGGCCGACCGGACCTGGACGGCATCCCGCGCGGGGCCGGTGGTCGCGGGATCGGGGCTGAACGCGCCTTGGAGCATTTCGGCCCGGCCCGTGGTGTCGAACCCGAGTTCCTCGTACAGGGGTCGGCCGTACGGGGTGGCGTGCAGGGTCAGCGGAGTGCCCTTGAGGACGTCGTCACAGACATGGGTCATCAGGCGGCGCCCGAGGCCTTGGCGGGCGTAGCGGTCGGCGACGAGAACCATGCCGATGGCGGCGAGGTCCGGCGCGGTGTGGTCGTGCCCGTACCGGGTGACGACGCAGGCTGCCGCGAGGCCTTGGCCGTCGGGGGCGTCGATGCCGTACCCGTCACCGGCGGCGATGAGCAGTCCCCACTTGTGCTCCTCGCGGGGCCAGCCGCGGTCTTGGGACAGGTCGGCGCAGTGGCGGAGGTCCTCCGGCGTCAGCGCGCGGATCGGCAGGTCGGTGAGGTGTGGTGGTGTCACGGCCCCAGAGTGGATCATTGGTCGGGGGCCGTCCAGAGGATTTGGCGGTGGATGTTTCACGTGAATCATCCACCCGCCTCCCTGGAAAGGCTCGAAATGGTTCGTAAGGGCTCGATGTTTCACGTGAAACACGCTGCTTCTCCCGCAGCCGAGACCGGGCGGTGACTCCGATAAAGGCACGGGTTAGCCTCCACTGTTATGACTCTCCTCCACCTCTTTGACCTCGACGGGACGCTGATGTACGGCTCGGCGGCGCCGGTCGAGATTTCCCGTCAGCTCGGCGTGAGCACCGAGATCGGCGAGCTGGAGCGCGCGTTCGCGGCGCGGGAGCTCACACCGCAGGAGTTCTCGATCGCGGCACACGCGCTGTGGGCGGAGCTGACGCCCGCGCATGTCCGGGCGGCGTTCGAGGGGGCTCCGTGGCTGTCGGGGATCCGCGAGGTGTGGCGGGAGATCCACGCACGCGGGGACTACTGCGCGGTGATCTCGCTGTCGCCGTCGTTCTTCGTGGAGCTGCTCCTGGAGTGGGGAGCGCACGCCGCCCATGGGTCGGTCTACCCGACGGTGCCGTTCACCGGCCCGCTGGACGTGGCGGGGATCCTGACGCCCGAGGGCAAGGTCGACGTGGCGGACCGGCTCTGCGCGCGGTTCGGGGTGACCCGGGCCGACTGCGTCGCGTACGGGGATTCCCTGACCGACTCGGTGCTCTTCGAAGCGGTGCCGAAGTCGGTGGCGGTCAACGCGCGGCCGTATCTGGCGGAGCGCGCGACGTATGTCTATGAGGGGCGGGACCTTCGGGAGGCATACCAGCTCCTGGGGTTGGCGCGCCCGGAAGTTGAGACATCTTAAGAGGAAAGGAGGTTCGAAACGCGGAATTTCCGCATTCCCCCGCAGGCCTCTCGGTCGGCTGGCACGCTGTGAAATCCGGAACCACGGATACGAGGCCGTGGCGCGTGCAGACCCGACCGAGATGCTCGAAGCGAGGCACCGCATGGACGCTGCGCCCACCAGATCGGCAAGACCGAGGACGGGCCGGATACCTTCCCGGGGCGGTGAGATCGAGCCTTCCCCGGATGCCTTGCTCATCCGCCGGACCCTGGCGGAGATCGGACCCGTCGCAGACAAGGTGACCTCGTACTTCTACGCCCTGGTGTTCAGTGGGCACCCGGAAGTGCGCGGCATGTTTCCCGCGGCCATGGACGTGCAGCGCGACCGGCTGCTGAAGGCCCTCCTCACGGCCGCCGAGCACATCGACGACCCGGACGTGCTCATCCCCTATCTGCGCAGGCTGGGCACCGGCCACCGCAAGTACGGCACCATGGCGGGTCACTATCCGGCGGTCGGCGAGGCGCTGATCGGAGCGCTGGCGCGGTACTCGGAGCTGACCTGGGGGCCGGAGACCCAGGCCGCGTGGGTCCGCGCGTACACCGCGATCTCCCAGATCATGATCGATGCCGCCGCGGAGGACGAGCTGAAGGCCCCGGCCTGGTGGCACGCGGAGGTGGTCTCCCACGATCTGCGCACCCCGGACATCGCCGTGCTGACGGTGCGCCCGGACCAGCCGTACAGCTTTCTCGCGGGCCAGTACACGAGCCTGGAGACCCCGTGG
The DNA here is from genome assembly GCF_026339935.1 of Streptomyces sp. NBC_01551. Taxonomy (NCBI): domain Bacteria; kingdom Bacillati; phylum Actinomycetota; class Actinomycetes; order Kitasatosporales; family Streptomycetaceae; genus Streptomyces; species Streptomyces sp. NBC_01551. Next base: position 3,187,802 of record NZ_JAPEPX010000001.1, on the reverse strand, counting down.
TGGCCGCGCGTGTGGCGGCACTACTCCTTCGCGTCGGCGCCGCGCGCCGACGGGCTGCTGTCCTTCCACGTCAAGGCGGTACCGGCGGGCTGGGTCTCCAACGCCCTGGTGCGCCACGCCCAGCCGGGCGACGTGCTGCGCCTGGGACCGCCGGCCGGATCGATGGTCGTGGACCACAGCACCGACAACGGAATGCTCTGCCTGGGGGGCGGAACCGGCATCGCCCCGATCAAGGCCCTGATCGAGGACGTCGCCGAGCACGGCGAACGGCGCCCGGTGGAGGTGTTCGTCGGAGCGCGCAGTGACAACGACCTGTACGACAAGGACACCCTGCTGGGGTTGCAGCGCTCGCACCCGTGGCTGTCGGTGCGGCCGGTGATCGGCGGGGGGCTGGCCGGCCAGCTGCCGCACGCGGTCGGGGAGCACGGGCCGTGGAGCTCGTACGACGCGTTCATCTCTGGGCCTGCGGCGATGATCCGCAGCGGTGTGGACGCCCTCAAGCGGATCGGGATCCCCGGGGACCGGATCCGGCACGACGCCGTGGAGGAGCTGGCGGGCATCGCGGGCTGAGGCCGGCGGCCCCCGCCGGCCTCAGACGTACCCGGGTCGGGACAGGGATCAGCCCAGGTCGGGGGCGTGCATGGCGCGTACGCCCTCGATGTTGCCGTCGAGGTAGTGGCGCAGGGACAGCGGGACGAGATGGACGGCGGCGATGCCGACCCGGCTGAAGGGCACCCGGACGATCTCGTACTCCCCTTCGGGCTCGTCGATCTCGGGTCCGTGCCGTTGGCTGGGGTCCATCGATTCGAGGTGGCAGACGAAGAAGTGCTGCACCTTCACGCCGGTCACCCCGCCGGCGGCGATGTGCTCGACCGTGTCGACGAAGCACGGCACCACATCGGTGATCTTCGCGCCGAGTTCTTCGTGGACCTCCCGGTGGAGGGCGTCGATGACGGTGGCGTCCGAGGCCTCCACTCCCCCGCCGGGGGTGAGCCAGTAGGGATCGACGCCGGGCTTGGTGCGCTTGATGAGGATCAGGTCGTCACCGTCGAGCAGGATCGCGCGGGCGGTGCGTTTGACCACGGGACGTTCGGTCATGGGAGAAGAGTGGCCCAGTACTCCGCTTCTGAAACGCGCCGGGCCGCACAACCGGGGGCTCACCAGCGCGCGGCGGCGCGCAGCAGCCGGTCGTGGGCGCGGGAGACGTGGGCGAGGGCCAGACTCCCGGCGCGCGCGACGAGGAACCAGGTGCGCAGCGGCGGTACGGCCGGCTCCAGCAGGGCGACGATCTCCCCGCGGCCCAGCGCGTCCTGGCACAGGTAGCGGGGCAGGACGGCGAGTCCGGCGCCGGCCCGGACGCATTCCAGTACGGCGCGCAGGTCGGGGGCGACGACGGTGGCGGCGTCGGGCCGGGTATCGGGCCGGCTGTCGAAGACGGCGGCCCAGTAGCGGGTGACCAGCGGCAGCGTTTCGTGGACCTCCACGAGCGGGATGCCGTCGAGGGCGGTCGGACCGGTGTCGCGCAGCCGGTCGGGGTCGACGAGGGCGGCCCAGTAGGGAGCGGCGACCAGGACGTGCTCCTCGTCGCACAGGGCGGTGGCGGTGAAGAGCGCGGGGCGCGGGCGGGCGGTGGTGACGATGAGGTCGTGGTGGCCGGCGGCGAGTGCGTCGAGCAGCTCCTCGGATCCGGCCCGCAGGGCGGTGCGCAGGGTGTGGCCCTGGCCTACGAGGGGCGCGAGGGCGGGGAGCACGCGCAGGGACAGGAACTCGGGGGGTCCGGCGATGTGGAGGGTCCGGGGCGCGCCCACGGCCTCCCGCTCGGTCTCGGTGATGCGCAGCAGCGCGTCGAGGTGGGGGGCGGCCTTGTGGGCGAGCTCGTCACCGACGGCGGTGGGGGTGACGCCGCGCGCCCGGCGGTGGAACAGGGGCCGGCCCATCTGACGTTCGAGGGTGCGGATCTGCGAGGTGACGGCGGGCTGGGACAGCCCGAGCAGCGCCGCGGCCCGGGTGAACGAGCCTGCCCGGTGCACGGCGACGAAGGTGCGCAGCAGGGCCAGGTCCATGGCGGCCCCTCTCGGTGGGGGCCTACAACTATAAATATGTCGATAGGCCCCTGTCGTTACCGTGATTGGACTCTGACAGAGAGTCAATTAGCCTTGTGCGCGTGGTTCTTCACGCGCGGAACCCGGGGCGGTCCGAGCCACTAGGGGGGAGGCTCGGATCGCCCGTCCGCTTGTCCGCGGCGCCTGCGGGCCCACCCGTCAGGCGGCCGGGCCCGCCGCGTCCAGGGCCCGCAGTACGTCCCTGACCAGGTCCTCGGTGTCCTCGGCGCCGGCGGAGAAGCGGATGAACCCCTCCGACACGGCGTCGCCGCCCCACCGCCCGCGGCGCTCCGCGGTGGACCGAACGCCGCCGAAGCTGGTGGCGTCCTCCACCAGGCGCAGGGCGCTCAAGAACCGTTCCGCGTGGCCGCGGTCGGGCAGGGTGAAGGAGAAGATCGACCCGAAGCCGGTCATCTGAAGGGCCGCCGTCTTGTGCGAGGGGTCCGAGGGCAGCCCGGGGTAGCGCAGCCCGGTGACCTCGGCGCGGCCGGCCAGCGCTTCCGTGACGGCCAGGGCGTTGGCCCACTGGCGCTGGGCGCGCAGCTGGATGGTGGCCAGCGAGCGGTGGGCGAGCCAGGCCTCCATCGGCCCCGGGATGGCCCCGACGATCTTGCGCCAGCGGCGGATGCCGGCGGCGAGCTCCGGGTCGCGGCAGACGACGTAGCCGAGCAGCAGATCGCCGTGGCCGGTCAGGCCCTTGGTGCCGCTGGCCACGGAGAAGTCGGCGCCGAGTTCCAGGGGCCGCTGTCCGAGCGGGGTGGCGAGGGTGTTGTCGACGGCGACCAGGGCGCCACCGGCGTGGGCGGCCTCGACCAGCCGGCGCACGTCGCAGACATCGAGCCCGGGGTTGGAGGGGGTCTCGATCCACAGCACCCGCGCCCCGTCGAGGACGGCGAGCTGGGCGTCGCCGCCGGTCGGGGCGGTGCGTACGCGGACCCCGTACGCCTCCAGTTGCTCGCGGAGCAGGGGCAGTGCCTGGTAGCCGTCGTCGGGAAGGACGACGGTGTCGCCGGTACGCGTCTGGGAGAGGAGGACGGCGGAGATCGCGGCCATCCCGGAGGCGAAGACGACGGTCTGCGCACCGTCCTGGCCGGGCGCCTCCAACTCGCCGATGGCCTGCTCCAGCAGGGTCCAGGTGGGGTTGGTGTCGCGGCCGTAGGTGTACGGGCCTTCGACGTCGCCCGGGAGGTGGAAGTGCGCGGCGAAGACGGGCCCGGGCAGGGGTGGTTCGTTCTTGACGGGCTCGGGCAGTCCGGCGCGCACGGCGCGGGTGCCGTCGCCGATCCGGTCTGCCGGGGCCGGGTCGGGGGTGTGGTCGGTCACGGGGAGGTGCTCCTTCACGGCGTGGCGGACTCCACGGCTGCCAGCGCGGCCTCGCGTACGGCTTCGAGCAGTCCGGGACTGGCGGCCTCGACCAGCTCCAGGCATTCCTCGAACCCGTCGAGGGAGCCGTAGTACGGATCCGGTACGTCGGTCTCGGCGCACGAGGGGGCCGAGGGGGCCGAGCGGGCCGAGTGCGCTGAGGGCGCTGAGGGCGCCGAGGGGGTTGAGACGCCCGCGACGGCCGGATCGTAGGACCGCAGCAGCCGGACCTTGGAAGCGTGTTCGGGCGTGGGAGCGAGGGCCCGGAGGTCCCGCAGATGTCCGGCATCGAGTGCGATGACGAGGTCGAGGCGGTCGAACCAGGAGGCCCGGAACTGCCGGGCCCGGTGGTCCTGCTCGTACCCGGCGGCTTCGAGGACGGCGATGGTGCGCGGGTCGGCGCCGTCCCCCTCGTGCCACCCGCCGGTGCCGGCGCTGTCCACCTCGACGAGGCCGTCGAGTCCCGCCTCGGTGACGTGGGCGCGGAAGACGGATTCGGCCATGGGCGAGCGGCATATGTTGCCGGTGCAGACGAAACAGACGCGGTACACGGCGGCCGGTCAGCTCTTGTCGGGCAGGACCATGTTCACGGCCCAGGAAACGATGGAGATGATCAGGCCGCCGACGACGGCGGTCCAGAAGCCGTCGACGTGGAAGCTGAGGTCGAGCTTCGAGGCCAGCCACGAGGTCAGCAGCAGCATCAGCGCGTTCACGACCAGCGTGAACAGCCCGAGGGTGATGATGAACAGCGGCAGCGAGAGCAGCTTCACCACGGGCTTGACGATGACGTTGACCAGTCCGAAGACCAGCGCCACCAGGATCAGCGTCAGGGTGCGGCGGCCCATGCTGCTGCCGTCGTCGAGGGTGATACCCGCGAGCAGCCAGATGGCGACGGCCAGGGCCGCCGCGTTGGCGAGCGTCTTGACTAGGAAATTCGTCATGTGTCTGATCGTGGCAGAGAAGATCCCGGCGGGACATCAGCAGATCAGCGGATGCCGCGGCACAAGAGAGCACAAGGGGCACAACGAGGATGAAAGCCTTCCGGCTGGACGAGCTCGAAGCGGAGCGGGTCGCCAACGACGGCGCCTATCTGCAGTTCCTGCGGGAGCGGAACATGTCGGTCGGGCTCTACGCGCTCGACGCGGGGCAGATCGACCCCCAGCAGCCGCACGGCCAGGACGAGGTGTACTTCGTCGTGAGCGGCCGCGCCTCGATCACGGTCGGGGAGGAGACGACGACGGTGGCGAACGGAAGCGTGGTCTACGTACCGGCCGGCGTGCCCCACAAGTTCCACCACATCACGGAGAACCTGAAGGTGATGGTGGTCTTCTCCCCGCCGGAGAGCTGAGCGGGCGAAGAGCCTGCCCGGGCCGGGGAGTACCTGGGAGTGAGGGTCGGCCCCCGGCCCCCCTAGGGGGTGGATCAGGGGAGTGCGGGGGCTCGCGGGCCCCCGCTCGAGCCGGTGGCCTCCTAGCATCGAGAGCAGGAAGTCACGGACGAGGAAGAGGTAGTGGACATGGACGGGATCCGGCAGATATTCGCGGGCATGCCCTGGTGGGTGAAGTGGGTCGCCGTGCCGCTGCTCGTGCTCTTCGTGTTCGGCGGTGTGATCACCAGCATCATCGGCGCGCTGATCGGGTTCGTCTTCAAGCTGCTGCTGCTCGCGGCCCTCGTCGGCGGTCTGATCTTCATCGTGAAGAAGTTCACCGGCGGCGGCACGAAGTCCTCCTCCGGGGAGTGGTAGTCCCGCCCGGTCCGGGCGGTCCGGGGATTGACCCAGGTGAGGGAACGTGAGGGGCTAAAGGCCTCACAGGCCGGGAACCGGTGGATAGAGTGCCGATCTGTGCCGATCCCTGGGCACCGAGAAGTCGGTATCACCGCCCCTGACCTGCGGTTGTACAGAGCAGCTGGCGAGAACGACCCCCCAGGAGCCGCGGCATGAGCGGGGGCGGCCCCCGCAGGGTGGGCCCCAAGGCCCGCCGCCACGCCTGGGGGTGAGCTTTGGCTGCGGTTCACAATGACGGTGTGCCGACCCTGATCGGTTCGGTGCAGAGGGCGCTGAGGCTGCTCGAAGCGGCGGGTTCCCATAGCGGGGGAGCCCCGGCGAAGCAGCTGGCGCGCGAAGCCGGGCTCCCGCTTCCCACCGCGTACCACCTGCTGCGCACCCTGACGCACGAGGGCTACCTGCGCCGGGAAGGCGGAGTCTTCGTGCTCGGTCCCGCCGCCGGCAGGCTCGCCGACGGGGGACTCCAGCAGAAACGTCGCAGCATGATCGTCGACTCGCTCGCGCACTTCCGGGACGCGGTCGGGGCTCCCGTCTACTTCGCGGTCTACCGCGAGGGTGAGATCGAGATCGTGGCCGTCTCGGACACCCCGGCCGGCCCGGCCTGCGAGGAGTGGGCCGATTTCCGCGCGACCGGTCACGCGCACGCCATCGGGCAGTGCCTGCTCGGCCAGCTCGACGAGAAGGCGCGCAAGGACCACTACGACCGTCATCCGGTCGAGGCCATCACGCCCCACACGGTGGCGGACCCGCGCTCCCTGGAGGACCGGATCGCCGCCATGGGGCGGATGCGGCCCGTGGTCGAGCGGCAGGAATACGCACTCGGCACGGTGTGCGCGGCCATCCCGATCACCGCCGGGGACACCGCCGCGACCATGGCCATTTCTCTACCCCTGCACCAGGAAGAGCGATTGCTGTATGTAGTCGATCGACTACGGAGTGAAGTAGGCGCGCTGTTGAGCACCCTCTCGTTCTCTATCAGTATCTGAAAACTCACTCCTTGTGATCTGCTCGCGCTTCCACCACTCTTGTCAAGAGAGCCTGGGGGGATCAATCTTGGCCACTTCCACTACAGCGGGGTAGGCAATGCGCGAGTCGGTACAGGCAGAGGTCATGATGAGCTTCCTCGTTTCCGAGGAGCTCGCGTTCCGGATTCCCGTGGAACTCGGGTACGACGCCCGTGACCCCTACGCGGTCCGCCTTACCTTCCACCTTCCCGGAGACGCGCCCGTGACCTGGGCGTTCGGTCGGGAACTCCTCCTCGACGGCATCAACAAGCCATGCGGTGACGGCGATGTGCACATCGCGCCGACCACTCCCGAGGACCTGTCCGATGTCCACATTCGCCTCCAGGTCGGCGGTGACAGGGCGCTGTTCCGCGCGAGCGCGGCGCCGCTCGTCGCTTTCCTCGACCGCACCGACCGGCTGGTCCCGCTGGGGCAGGAGCGCAACCTCGGTGACTTCGAGGAGACCCTGGACGTGGCGCTCGGCAAGATCCTCGCCGAGTCGCGCCAGAACGAGCAGAACGCGGGCTGACCTGGCCGGGCCGACTGGACCTGGACTGGGCCGGCTGGACCAGGCTGACCTGGCTGGGCCTTTGGGTGACCTGGCTGGGCCCGGGCTGATCAGGGCTGGCCGGAGCCGGAGCCGGCTCGTCCCGGGCCCGCTTTCAGCGCTTGCGCCGCCGGCCCCGGCCGCCGCGGATCGGCCCCGAGGCCGGCGCGGCGTCCGGGAGACCCGGCCGGTCGGCGGAAACCACCAGCGCGGCCAGCGCCGTTGTCACCGGGACCGAGGCCACCAGCCCGATCGAACCCACGAGCGTCCGTACGATCTCCTCCGCGACGAGCTCGCTGTTGGCCACCGAACCCATGCTGCTGTTGGCGATGGAGAACAGCAGCAGCAGCGGAAGCGCCGCGCCCGCGTAGGCCAGGACCAGGGTGTTGACGACCGACGCGATGTGGTCGCGTCCGATCCGGATGCCCGCCCGGTACAGGGCGCGCGGCCCCATCGTCGGGTCGGCCTGGCGGAGTTCCCAGACCGCCGACGTCTGCGTGACCGTCACATCGTCGAGGACGCCCAGCGATCCGATGATGACGCCCGCGAGCAGCAGACCGCTCATGTCGATGTTCGGGTAGAGCCCGTGGATCAGCCCGGTGTTGTCGTCGGTGTTCCCGCTGAGGAACGCCCAGTCGATGAACCCCGAGCCCAGCAGCCCGATGAGCAGCAGCGAGACGAGCGTGCCGAGGACCGCGACCGAGGTGCGGGCGGTCAGCCCGTGGCACATGTAGAGCGCGATCAGCATGATGGCACTGGCCCCGATGACCGCGACGACCAGCGGATTCGAGCCCTGCAGGATCGCCGGGAGGATGAAGAGGGTCAGCACCGCGAAGCTGACGGCGAGCGCGATCAGCGCGAACAAGCCGCGCATCCGGCCGACCAGGACGACCGCCACGGCGAAGATGCCGGCCAGGACCGCCATCGGGAGCTTGCGGTTCACGTCGATCACGGAGTACTGGAGGTCCCGGGGCGCGTCCGGCGCGTACGCCACCACCACCCCCTGGCCGTCCTCCAACTGGCGCGGTGCGCCGGGCTGGACGATCTCGACGAAGGTCCGGCCCTTCTCCGGGCCGGTGCCCACCTCGATGGTGGCCTTCTTGCACTCGCCGGTCTGCGCGGCCTGGGCCTCACGCCCCTCGGGGGTGGAGGGGTTGGGCGTGGAGGGCACCTGCCCGGCGTTCACGGACTTGCAGTCGACCTGCTCCAGGGAGACGACCTTGCCCTGCTGGGTCTGCCGGTCGAACCCCACACCGGAGCGCTCGTGCGCGGGAGCGCCGCCCGGCCAGAGCACCACCAGGCCGACGACGACGGCGGTGGCGAAGGGGATCAGCACGGCCGCGATGACCTTGCGCAGGTGCTTCGAGACAGGGGCCGCCGGGCCGTGGCTGTGGCTGTGGGAATGCCCGTGGCCGTGCCCCGGACCGGAGTGCGAGTGGCCCGAGTGGTCGGCGGGTTCGGCGTGCTGGATGGGGGGCTGCGGCGAGGACGTCACTGCCTGATCATCGCAAGAGATGAGGGGGCCCACTGTTCAGCACGCCATAGATGACGCTAGCGTGGGGGCACCTTTGCACAACGCGGGAGCTCGGAGCACCGGGCTGAGAGGGCGCTGATCACCGTAGGCGCGTCGACAGACGCATACGGGAAGAGGCTGCGCCGACCGCCGAACCTGTTACCGGGTAATGCCGGCGTAGGGAGATAGGTCTCATGACCATTCAGGACGCACGCACGCCTGCCGTCAGCCAGGACGCCGACGGCCAGACCGAGCGCCAGCCGGGCTGGCACAAGGGCTACGTCGCGGGCTCCCGCCCCGACATCCGGGTGCCGGTCCGCCAGGTCCACCTCACCAACGGCAAGGACGTGAGGCTCTACGACACGTCCGGGCCGTACACCGACCCGCAGATCGAGACCGACGTGCGCCGGGGCCTCGCGCCGCTGCGCGAGAACTGGATCATCAGCCGCGGCGACACCGAGGAGTACGCGGGCCGTCCCGTGCGCCCCGAGGACGACGGCATCAAGCACACCTCGCCGCGCGGTGGCCTCAAGAACCTCGACGCGGTCTTCCCGGGCCGCCCCCGCCAGCCCCGCCGGGGCCGCGGCGGCGCCGCCGTCACGCAGCTCGCGTACGCCCGCCGCGGTGAGATCACCCCGGAGATGGAGTACGTCGCGATCCGCGAGAACGTCTCCCCCGAGGTCGTCCGCGAGGAGATCGCCGCCGGCCGCGCGGTGCTCCCGGCGAACGTGAACCACCCGGAGATCGAGCCGATGATCATCGGCAAGAAGTTCCTGGTGAAGGTCAACGCGAACATCGGCAACTCCGCCGTCACCTCCTCCATCGAGGAGGAGGTCGACAAGATGACCTGGGCGACCAAGTGGGGCGCCGACACGGTCATGGACCTCTCCACCGGCCGCAACATCCACACCACCCGCGAGTGGGTGCTGCGCAACTCGCCCGTGCCGATCGGCACCGTGCCGCTCTACCAGGCGCTGGAGAAGGTCGACGGCCGGGCCGAGGAGCTGACCTGGGAGATCTACAAGGACACGGTCATCGAGCAGGCCGAGCAGGGCGTCGACTACATGACGGTCCACGCCGGCGTGCTGCTCCCGTACGTGCCGCTGACCGCCCGTCGCAAGACCGGCATCGTCTCGCGCGGTGGCTCGATCATGGCCGCGTGGTGCCTGGCGCACCACAAGGAGAACTTCCTCTACACGAACTTCGAGGAGCTCTGCGAGATCCTCGCGACGTACGACGTCACGTACTCGCTGGGCGACGGCCTGCGCCCCGGCTCCATCGCGGACGCCAACGACGCGGCGCAGTTCGCGGAGCTGAAGACGCTGGGCGAGCTGAACACGATCGCCAAGCGCCACAACGTGCAGACCATGATCGAGGGCCCGGGCCACGTCCCGATGCACAAGATCAAGGAGAACATCGACCTCCAGCAGGAGATCTGCGAGGAGGCGCCGTTCTACACGCTCGGCCCGCTGACCACGGACGTCGCGCCCGCGTACGACCACATCACCTCGGGCATCGGCGCCGCGATGATCGCCTGGTGGGGCACCGCGATGCTCTGCTACGTCACGCCCAAGGAGCACCTGGGCCTGCCGAACCGCGACGACGTGAAGACCGGCGTCATCACGTACAAGATCGCCGCGCACGCGGCGGACCTGGCCAAGGGGCACCCGGGCGCGCAGGAGTGGGACGACGCCCTCTCGGACGCGCGGTTCGAGTTCCGCTGGGAGGACCAGTTCAACCTGGCCCTCGACCCGGACACGGCCCGCGAGTTCCACGACGAGACGCTCCCGGCCGAGCCGGCGAAGACCGCGCACTTCTGCTCCATGTGCGGCCCGAAGTTCTGCTCGATGAAGATCTCCCAGGACATCCGCCGTGAGCACGGTGGTGACCTGAAGGCCGACGAGATCCAGGCGGGCATGGCGGAGAAGTCCGCCGAGTTCGCGGCGAGCGGCAACCGGGTGTACCTGCCGCTGGCCGACTGACCCGGCCGGCCGTCTCGCGGTCGCGCCGCTCTGGGGAGGAGGAGGGGGTTCCCCAGAGCGGCGCTTCCGCATGCGCGGGGGTGGGGTGCGGCGCGCGGGTCGGCGGGATGCAGTGCGGTGCGGTGCGGCGCGGTGCGAGTAATCCCTTGCGCTGGAGTGTGCTCCAACTCCTACAGTGCGGGCCCATGACCATGCGATACAGAAGTCTGGGCGGCACCGGCATAGAGGTGAGCGCCCACTGCCTGGGCACGATGATGTTCGGGGCGGTGGGGAACCCGGACCATGCGGAGTGCGCCCGGATCATCCACACCGCGCTCGACCGGGGCATCAACTTCGTCGACACCGCGGACATGTACTCCGCCGGGGAGTCCGAGGAGATCGTCGGGAAGGCGCTCAAGGGGCGCCGGGACGACGTCGTCCTCGCGACCAAGGTCCACTTCCAGATGGGGGAGGGACGCAACCGCAGCGGGAACTCGCGGCGTTGGATCACGCGCGCCGTCGAGGACAGCCTGCGCCGGCTGGACACCGACTGGATCGACCTCTACCAGGTGCACCGGCCGGACCACTCGACCGACGTCGAGGAGACCCTGTCCGTCCTGGGCGATCTGGTGCGGGCCGGGAAGATCCGTGCCTTCGGGTGCTCGACGTTCCCCGCGGAGGAGATCGTCGAGGCGCACCACGTCGCCGAGCGGCGGGCGCTCGCGCGGTTTCGGACCGAGCAGCCTCCGTACTCGATCCTCGCGCGCGGTATCGAAGCCGACGTGCTCCCGGTCGCCCGCCGCTACGGGATGGGCGTGATGACCTGGAGTCCGCTCGCCTCCGGGTTCCTCAGCGGCAAGTACCGGCTCGGCGGCCCCGTTGACCTGACCTCGGGGCGGGCAGCGTTGACGCCGGCGCGCTTCGACCCGGCGATCCCGGGCAACGTCGCGAAGCTGGAAGCGGCGGAGCGGCTGGTCGAACTCGCCGAGTCCATCGGCCGTACGCTGCCGGAGCTGGCCGTCGCGTTCCCGGTGGCGCACCCCGCCGTCACCTCGGTGATCATCGGCCCGCGGACCATGGAGCAGCTGGAATCACTGCTCAAGGGCGCCGATCTGGTCCTCGACGACGCGGTTCTCGACCGGATCGACGAGATCGTGCCTCCGGGCACGAACCTCTACCGCCCTGATGGCGTCTGGCGGCCGCAGTCCCTGACGGACCCCGCGCAGAGGCGCAGGCCGCTCGGGGACCGATCGGCCGGCCCGGCGGCCTAGGGGTCGCGCCCTCCTGGGGAGCTGCCGCTTCGATGTTTCACGTGAAACAGGGACGGTGGCGACCGGCCGACAACCCGAGGACCTACTCCGGGTGGTGCTCCGGGCCGCCGAAGTCCGGGCTCGTGAAGTCCGGCGGGGTATAGCCGGTCCGGGGTCCCTGCGAGGCGGATCCCGGACTGGTGAAGTCGGGCCGGGTGTATCCCAGATCGGGGATGCGCCCGGCCCTCGGCGTACGCGGCACCGGGTAGCCCGGCCCCGCGCTCGGGTCGGCCAGCGCGTCCCGCAGGAACGGCATGATGCCGCGCTCCAGCAGGGCGTTGCGCCAGGCCTCGCGGGCCCGCGAGAGCTCTTCGGGTATGGACACCGTCTCGTCCGCCGCCACCTCGGTGGCGCCGTTGCGGACGGCCGTCACCAGCAGCCCGATCACCGCGAAGAGCAGTCCGGCCACGGTGAGCGCGCCGAAGAGCCAACCCGCCGTCAGCATCGTCTCGGCGAAGGCGGGTTCGGGCTCGATCATCTTCAGGCTGTAGCCGATCAGCAGGAAGATCAGCATCGCGGTGCCGGCGAGAACCGGTGCGAGGACCGCGACGACGGCGCCGGCGCCCGCTCCACCGCCCGTGTCCTGGCCGCTGTCCTCGTCCCCCGCCGTGCGGGGGGCTGAGAGGGCCTCATCGCGCAGGTCCTCACGGACCTTCACGTAGTGGTCGTACTCGGCCGCCGCGGCGGCGGTCAGCAGGGCGCGGGCCCCCAGGGCCATGGTGCGCAGCTGTTCGGCGTTCAGACGTTCGCCGAGCGTGGCGAGCTCGGGCCGGTCGTGCGCGGTGCGCAGCGCCTCTTCGAGGAGCCGATCGAACTCCGGTCGGTCTTCGGACAGCAGGTGCGGAGCGCTGGTCATGTGCATCCCCCGATGCTCCGTACGAGCCGGTATTCCCGCGTAGAACCCGGGCACCGGCACAAACGGAGGAGAGCCTGCTACGGATAGAGCGATGGTAGAGCGACCTTGCCACGCGGTGACAGGGGCTTTCCGGAAATAGCCCGCTCTGGTGACGCTCAGTCGTTGAGGGGGAGTTGTACGACGAGCAGCTTCCCGGCCATCGTCACACCACCGTCCATCGCGATGGCGAGGCCCTGCGCGTACACGTGGGGGCCGTCCACGGCCTCCGGGCCGCGCGGCTCGTCGCCGTCCTCGGTGCCGACCTCGCCGAGCAGGTAGGGGATGGGGCTGTGCCCGTGCACGACACGGCCGCCGCCGTAGGTGTCGAGGAGTTCCCGTACGGCCTGCGGGCCGCTCTCCTCGTCGCGGAAGGCGAACCGCTTGGTGAACTTGCGGAACAGGTCCCAGGTGATGTCGGCGTCGTTGCGGTTGAGCAGCTCGTGGATGGTGTCGTTGACGTCCTCGATGGAGTCGCCGTAGTCGAGGTAGGCCGTGGTGTCGGAGTGCAGCAGCAGGTGCCCGTCCTCCAGGACGGCCGCGTCGAGCCGGGACATCCACTGGAGGTGGACGTCCTCCAGGCGCTCCATGTCGGTGCGCTGGCCGCCGTTGAGGAGCCAGGCGGCCTGGAACGTGGCGGTGCCGGCACCGGAGACCACGGGGGTGTCGCCGAACCGCTTGGCACCGATGAGGAGCAGCTCGTGGTTGCCCATGAGGGCCTTGCAGTAGCCGCCCGAGGCGGCGGCCTCGGCGGACAGCCGCATGACGAGATCGATGACGCCGATGCCGTCGGGGCCGCGGTCGGTGAAGTCGCCGAGGAACCAGAGCCGGGCGTTGCCGGCCGACCAGTGGCCGTCGGCGTCGATGAGGTTCTGAGCCCGGAGCTCGGTGACGAGTTCGTCCAGGTAGCCGTGCACGTCGCCGACGACGTAGAGCGGCCCGGGGCCGGCGGCGACGGTCTCCTGGGGGACGTACTGGACCTGGACGGTGTCCCCTGGTCCGCCGCGGCCGATGATCGGGAGGTCGCGCTGGGTGGGGGTGTAGCCCTGGTCGAGGTTGTCGTCCTCGGGCTCCGGACCGGGCGTCGGCGGCGCGTGGTCGGGCTGCGGGGGCACGGCCTGCGCGGGTACGGCTTGCGGGGGTACCGCCCGCGCGGGCGCGGGCTGCTGGGGCACCACGCCTGCGGCGTAGGCGGGTCGCGGGGGCACGACGGCGCCCTCCTCGTAGTACGCGGGGTACTCGCCGTAGCCGGGGGTCTCCCCGTCCAGGCCGACGGGCACGGCGTACGGGGCGGGTTCGGTGACCGGAACCCGGAAGTCCCGCAGCGTCTCCGTCCGCATCGCGGGTCCCTGACCGGCCCCCTGAGTCATCGACCCCTCCACCACCGTCGCGCTGCCGTACACCTGCGGACCCTCCTGACCTCCGGGTCGGAGGGTCCGTGATGTCGTGCGCCCATCATAGGAATGCGGCTCGCGCTCTGTGACGCACCAGGGGTGGTGAATCCTGGCCGGAGCCGATCGTTCCTGCCGATTTCTCCCGATATCGGCCCTGCGGAAATCTCGGCGGGGCCGTCGGCCCCGCCGTTGTGGTGCCCAAATCCGGGTCGGTGAGGGTGATCAGTCCTGCGCCGGGGAGCGCGGTGGGCTGACGGTCGTACGGGGCTGCCTGCGCTGGGAGGAGGTACGGATGATCAGTTCGGTCGGGACGACCTGTTCGACGGGCCGTCCGGTGTCGACTCCCTCGATGGCGTCGATCAGCAGCTGCACGACGGCGGTTCCGATGCGACGGGGCTTGAGGGACAGGGTGGTGATGGGCGGTTCGGTGTTGGCGTACACGGTGGACTCGCTGCAGCAGACGAGCAGCAGGTCCTCGGGGACGCGCAGGCCGTAGCGCCGGGCGGCGGCGAGCAGATCGGTGCCGTTGGGGTCGAAGAGCCCGTACACGGCGTCGGGCCGGTCGGGGCGGGCGAGCAGCCGGTCGGCCGCGACGGCGCCCGCGCACGGGTCGTGGGCGGGGTAGGACTCGTACACGGGGTCCTGGCCGACGCGCTCGCACCAGCTGAGGTACGCGGTGGTGGAGAGCCGGGTGTAGGTGTCGGTGGTGGTGCCGGTCAGCAGCCCGATACGGCGGGCGCCGGCAGCGGCGAGGTGGTCGAGCAGGTTGAGGACGGCGGCCTCGTGGTCGTTGTCGACCCAGGCGGTGACGGGGAGGGAGCCGGCCGGTCGGCCGTCGGACACCACCGGCAGGCCCTGGCGGACCAGCTCGGTGACGACGGGATCGTGGTCGGAGGGGTCGATGACGACGGTGCCGTCGAGGGCCACGTTGGACCAGACGTCGTGTCGGGAGGTGGCGGGGAGGATGACGAGGGCGTAGCCGCGGGCGAGCGCCGCGGAGGTGGCCGCCCTGGCCATCTCGGCGAAGTACGCGAATTCGGTGAAGGTGAAAGGTTCATCCCCGTACGTGGTCACGGTCAGGCCGATGAGGCCGGACTTGCCGGTACGGAGGGTGCGGGCCGCCGCGGACGGGCGGTAGCCCAGTCGGTCGGCGACCTCGCGAACGTGGCGGCGGGTGGCGTCCGGCAGCCGCCCCTTGCCATTGAGCGCGTCGGAGACGGTTGTGATCGAGACGCCCGCTGCGGCGGCCACGTCCCTGATGCCTGCCCGGCCCTGTCGGCCGGCGGCCCGCCGGGTGGTCTCGGTCCGGCTCACCTGATGCTTCCCTGCTGCTGTCATGGCGAGCCGATAGTAGGGCTCGGTGGGGTGGGTGGTCCGGGTGCATATGCACGCGTTGACAGGCACGTTTCTGCATGGTTCGCCACCCCCAATGACCTTGGAAACAAAGGCTTTTCGTTGCCCAGGGTGATCGGGGGGCTTGTCGGCGGGTCCGAGCATGCCAAAACGGAGCGGTTTCGGGCCGGTCTCAACTCACCTGCACGAGGGATGCGCGCCACGGCGCGGGCCACCGGCGCGCGCATATATGCGTGCGCTCCCCCGCATTCCTGGCGCCCTCCATTCTCCGAACGGCGGAATCCTCATAAGGTGAGCAGTATTGAGTCGACGGCGACGTCGGACGGGACGGTCGAGGAGGACCTGCGGTGAGCGAGAAGAGCCCGAAGCTGCGCGCCGAGCTGGACGGCATCCCCACCTACAAGCCGGGCAAGCCCGCGGCCGCGGGCGGGGCCGTGGCGTACAAGTTGTCCTCGAACGAGAACCCCTACCCGCCGCTGCCGGGGGTGCTGGAGACCGCGGTCACCGCGGCCGGCCAGTTCAACCGCTACCCCGACATGGCCTGCACCGGCCTCGTGAACGAGCTCGCCGAGCGGTTCGGCGTGCCGGTCGAGCACATCGCCACCGGCACCGGTTCGGTGGGTGTGGCGCAGTCGCTGATCCAGTCGACGGCCGGCCCGGGCGACGAGGTCATGTACGCCTGGCGGTCTTTCGAGGCTTATCCGATCATCACGCAGATCTCGGGTGCGACGTCCGTACAGGTCCCGCTGACCGACGGCGATGTGCACGACCTGGACGCGATGGCCGCCGCCATCACCGACCGGACCCGGCTGATCTTCGTCTGCAACCCCAACAACCCCACCGGCACCGCGGTCCGCCGGGCCGAGCTGGAGCGGTTCCTGGACCGGGTCCCGTCGGACATCCTGGTCGTGCTGGACGAGGCCTACCGCGAGTTCGTCCGCGACACCGACGTGCCGGACGGCATCGAGCTCTACCGCGACCGCCCGAACGTCTGCGTGCTGCGCACGTTCTCCAAGGCGTACGGGCTGGCCGGCCTGCGCGTCGGCTTCGCGGTGGCGCACGAGCCGGTGGCCGCGGCGCTGCGCAAGACGGCGGTGCCCTTCGGCGTCAGCCAGCTCGCGCAGGACGCGGCGGTCGCCTCGCTGCGTGCCGAGGACGAGCTGATGGGCCGGGTCGGGTCGCTGGTGGGCGAGCGCGCGCGGGTTCACGCGACGCTGCTCGCCCAGGGCTGGACGGTGGTCCCCGAGACGCAGGCGAACTTCGTGTGGATGCGGCTGGGGGAGCGGACCGCCGAGTTCGCGGCGGCCTGCGAGAAGGCCGGCGTGGTGGTCCGGCCGTTCGCGGGTGAGGGCCTGCGGGTCACGATCGGTGAGACCGAGGCGAACGACCTCTTCCTGCACACGGCAGCGGCGTTCTTCAAGGAGCTGTAGGAGCTCCAGGCCCCGGAGGGGCTTTTCAGGGGCTGGTTGTTACGCCAGCTCCACGCGGATGGGGTCGCCGTCGCGGACGGTGGCCAGCAGGCGGGGGTCGCCGTCGAACGAGCCGAGCACATTGCACGGGCTCGCCAGGCGGCTCTCGCCTCCGCGCGAGATGGGCGTCGGGCCGTAGGGGAGCGCGAGGGCGTCCCCTTCGGTCCAGAACGCGACCGTGCCCGGGTCGACGACCTGGCGGGCGTCGTGCTCCAGCGCCACGGAGACGCCGGTGTCGAAGTAGACCTCCTCGCCCCAGGTATTGGCGGAGGCGGAGAGAGGGAGGACGGCGGCCAGGGCCTTGCTGGTCGGAGTCTCGTCGAGGGTCGCGGTGAGCTGGCCGGAGGGCCAGGAGATTCGTATCTGCATGGCTTCATTCAACAATCTGTTGAAATTCTTGGCTAGAGGGCCCTGGCCTGCCCTTGGGGACCCCCCCCCGCCCAAAAGATCGAAAACGCTGTGCGCCATAATGCTTGTGAATGTGAACGCGTTCACAAGCGTGTCCTGTTTTGTGCCGTATCGGGCAGGACATCACAGGCAAACTTCGGCTGTGACCGTGGCGACCTGAAGGAGACGACGACGTGGATCTGGCTTTGGCGCCGGAGACCCTGGCGCGATGGCAGTTCGGCATTACGACCGTCTATCACTTCCTCTTCGTTCCTCTGACGATCTCGCTCGCCGCGCTGGTCGCGATCTTGCAGACCGCGTGGGTGCGGACGGAGAAGGAGAAGTACCTCAAGGCGACGAAGTTCTGGGGCAAGCTTTTCCTGATCAACATCGCGATGGGTGTCGTCACCGGCATCGTCCAGGAGTTCCAGTTCGGCATGAACTGGTCCGACTATTCGCGGTTCGTCGGTGACATCTTCGGGGCGCCGCTGGCCTTCGAGGCGCTGATCGCGTTCTTCTTCGAATCGACCTTCATCGGGCTGTGGATCTTCGGCTGGGACAAGCTGCCGAAGAAGATCCACCTGGCCTGCATCTGGATGGTCTCCATCGGCACCGTCCTGTCCGCGTACTTCATCCTCGCGGCGAACTCCTGGATGCAGCACCCCGTCGGGTACCGCATCAACAAGGAGACCGGACGCGCCGAGCTGACCGACTTCTGGCACGTGCTCACCCAGAACACCGCTCTCGCGCAGGTGTTCCACACCCTGACCGCGGCCGTCCTGACCGGCGGCGCCTTCATGGTCGGCATCGCCTCCTACCACCTGCTGCGCAAGAAGCACATCCCGGTGATGCGCACCTCGCTGCGGCTCGGCCTCGTCGCCGTGGTCATCGGCGGCCTGCTCACCGCGATCAGCGGCGACACCCTCGCCAAGGTCATGTTCAAGCAGCAGCCGATGAAGATGGCCGCAGCCGAGGCCTTGTGGGACGGCGAGAAGAGCGCGCCCTTCTCGGTCTTCGCCTACGGGGACGTGGACAAGGGCCACAACAAGGTCGCCATAGAGGTGCCCGGTCTGCTGTCCTTCCTGGCGGACAGCACCTTCGACTCGTTCGTGCCCGGCATCAACGACGTCAACAAGGCCGAGCAGGAGAAGTACGGCCCCGGCGACTACCGGCCCAACATCCCCGTCGCGTATTGGGGCTTCCGGTGGATGATCGGCTTCGGCATGGCCTCCTTCACCATCGGGGCCGTGGGGCTGTGGCTGACCCGGCGCAAGTTCCTGCTGCCGCCGGCGCTGCGCACCGGTGAGGACGAGCGGCCGCACCTGGTCCCCTTCCGCAAGGCCCTCAGCCCGCGTCTGACCCGGCTGTACTGGCTCACCGCGATCTGGACCCTCGGCTTCCCGCTGATCGCCAATTCCTGGGGCTGGATCTTCACCGAGATGGGCCGCCAGCCGTGGGTCGTCTACGGGGTCCTGCGCACCCGGGACGCGGTCTCGCCCGGCGTCTCCCAGGCCGAGGTCATCACCTCGATGGTCGTCTTCACCCTGCTGTACGCCGTGCTCGCGGTGATCGAGGTCCGGCTCCTCGTGAAGTACGTCAAGGCCGGCCCGCCGGAGCTCACGGAGGCCGACCTCAACCCGCCCACCAAGATCGGCGGCGACGACAACACCGCCGACAGGCCGATGGCCTTCTCGTACTGAGGCTGAGGAGACCACACCATGCAACTCCACGACGTCTGGTTCGTACTCATCGCCGTCCTGTGGACCGGCTACTTCTTCCTTGAGGGCTTCGACTTCGGAGTCGGCGTCCTGACCAAGCTGCTGGCCCGCGACCGTAAGGAGAAGCGGGTCCTGATCAACACCATCGGACCCGTGTGGGACGGCAACGAGGTCTGGCTGCTCACCGCGGGCGGCGCGACCTTCGCCGCCTTCCCCGAGTGGTACGCCACCCTCTTCTCCGGCTTCTACCTGCCGCTGCTGCTCATCCTGGTCTGCCTGATCATCCGCGGCGTCGCCTTCGAGTACCGGCACAAGAGGCCCGAGGACAAGTGGCAGACCAACTGGGAACACGCGATCTTCTGGACCTCCCTGATCCCCGCGTTCATGTGGGGCGTGGCCTTCGCCAACATCACGCGCGGGGTGAAGATCGACGCGGACAAGGAGTACGTCGGCAGTCTCTTCGACCTGCTGAACCCGTACGCGCTCCTCGGCGGGCTGGTCACCCTCACCCTGTTCACCTTCCACGGCGCGGTGTTCACCTCGCTCAAGACGGTCGGTGACATCCGGGACCGCTCGCGCGCCCTGGCCACCCGGCTGGGCGTGGTCACCGCGGTGCTGGCCCTCGGCTTCCTCGTCTGGACCCAGGTCTCGCGCGGTGACGGCTGGAGCCTGATCGCGATGATCGTCGCCGTGGCGGCCCTGCTCGGCGCCCTCGGCTGCAACCTGGCGGGCCGTGAGGGCTGGTCGTTCGCCCTGTCCGGGCTCACGATCGCGGCCTCCGTCGCGATGCTGTTCCTGACGCTCTTCCCGAACGTCATGCCGTCCTCGCTGAACGACGCCTGGAACCTCACCGTCACCAACGCCTCGTCCAGCCCGTACACCCTGAAGATCATGACCTGGTGCGCGGGCGTGGCGACCCCGGTCGTCCTGCTCTACCAGGGCTGGACGTACTGGGTGTTCCGCAAGCGGATCGGCACGCAGCACATCGCCGACGCGCACTGAGACCGCCTGACCCTTCTGCCTCACCCAGCTTCGGGGGATGTTTCACGTGAAACCGATCGACCCGCGCCTGCTCCGGTACGCCCGCTCCACCCGCCTCTTCCTGGCGGCGGTGGTGGTCCTCGGGCTGGCCGGGGCGGGGCTGGTCGTCGGCCAGGCGATGCTCATCGCCGAGATCGTGGTCGGCGCCTTCGAGGAGGGGCTGGACGGGCAGGCGCTGCGGACACCGCTGCTGCTGCTCGCGGTGGTGGCGCTCGGGCGGGGTCTGGTCGCGTGGCTGACCGAGCTGGCCGCCCACCGGGCGAGCGCCGCGGTCAAGTCGGAGCTACGGGGGCGGCTGCTGGACCGGGCCGCGGAGCTGGGGCCCGGCTGGCTGAGCGGGCAGCGGACGGGATCCCTGGTGGCTCTGGCCACCCGGGGTGTGGACGCGCTCGACGACTACTTCTCCCGCTATCTGCCCCAGCTGGGGCTCGCGGTGGTCGTCCCGGCCGCGGTCCTCGCCCGGATCGTCACCGAGGACTGGGTGTCGGCGGCCATCATCGTGGTCACGCTGCCGCTGATCCCCCTCTTCATGGCCCTGATCGGCATGGCGACCCAGTCCCGGATGGATCGGCAGTGGCGGCTGCTGTCGCGGCTGTCGGGGCACTTCCTGGACGTGGTGGCCGGACTGCCGACGCTGAAGGTGTTCGGGCGGGCGAAGGCGCAGGCCGAGTCGATCCGAAAGATCACCGATGACTACCGGCAGGCCACGATGCGGACGCTGCGCATCGCGTTCCTGTCGTCGTTCGCGCTGGAACTGCTGGCCACCCTGTCGGTCGCGCTGGTGGCGGTGACCATCGGCATGCGGCTCGTCCACGGGGAACTGGACCTGTACACCGGGCTCGTCATCCTGATCCTGGCGCCCGAGGCGTATCTGCCGCTGCGCCAGGTCGGTGCGCAGTACCACGCGGCCGCCGAGGGCTTGGCGGCCGCCGAAGAGATCTTCGAGGTGCTGGAGACCCCGGCAGCGGGTACGGGCGGCACGGCTGTCCTGCCGGCCGGGGCGCCGCTGCGGATCGAGCTGGACGGGGTCGCCGTCCGCTACGACGGGCGCGGCGAGGCATCGCCCGGGCCGGTGTCGCTGACCGTGGAGCCGGGCGAGTGCGTGGCGCTCACCGGGCCGAGCGGGGCGGGCAAGTCCACGCTGCTGCACGTGTTGCTCGGGTTCGTGACGCCGACGGCGGGGCTGGTCCGGGTCGCGGGCGTGGACTTGGCGGAGCTGTCGCCGGAGCAGTGGCGGGAGCGGATCGCCTGGGTTCCGCAGCGGCCGCACCTGTTCGCGGGGACGATCGCCGAGAACGTACGACTGGCCAGGCCCGGGGCGTCCGACGCCGAGGTGGCCGAGGCGCTGGAGGACGCCGGGGCATCGGCCTTCGTGGCCGCGCTGCCCCGGGGCATGGAGACCCCGCTGGGCGAGGGCGGTGTCGGGCTGTCCGCAGGGCAGCGGCAGCGGCTGGCGCTGGCGCGGGCGTTCCTCGCGGACCGGCCCGTGCTGTTGCTGGACGAGCCGACGGCGGCGCTGGACGGGGAGACCGAGGCCGGGGTCGTCGATGCGGTCCGGCGGCTGGCCGTGGGGCGGACCGTGCTGCTGGTCGTACACCGGCCGGCGCTGCTGGCCGTGGCCGACCGGGTGGTGACGGTGGGTCTGGCGGCGGTCGCGGACCCTGCGGGTCACTCCCCCGCCGTATCTCCGGTCGGCGCGTCCCCGGCTGCGGCGGGTGCGTCCCTGCCCACGGCCGGCGGGGCGCTCAGGGCCGCGTCTGCGGGCTCTGTGCAGGATCCCGGGGAATGGATCCTCGGGTCGGCGCCGGAGCAGGCGGAGCGGGCCGCGGGGAGCGCCTCGGGCGCGGGCGATCCGCTCCGCAGGGTCCGCGACGTGGCCAGGGCCTGGCAGGGGCGGTTCCGGCTTGGGCTGCTGCTCGGGGCGCTGGCCGTCGGAAGCAGTGTCGGACTGATGGCCGTGTCCGGGTGGCTGATCTCGCGGGCCTCCGAACAGCCGCCGGTGCTCTACCTGATGATGGCCGTCACCGCCACGCGGGCCTTCGGGATCGGGCGGGCCGTCTTCCGGTACGCCGAGCGGTTCGTCTCGCACGACGCGGTGCTGCGGATGCTCGCCGATCTTCGGGTCGCGGTGTTCCGCCGGCTGGAGCGGATCGCCCCCGCCGGGCTGCGCGAACAGCGGCGCGGAGACCTGCTGGCCCGGCTGGTGGCCGACGCCGACGCCCTCCAGGACTACTGGCTGCGCTGGCTGCTGCCGGTCGGCACCGCGCTGATCGTCGCAACCGGCTCGGTCGCCTTCACCGCCTGGCTGCTGCCCGAGGCCGGGGCCGCCCTCGCCGTCGGGCTGCTCGCCGCCGGGGTCGGGGTGCCGCTCGTCAGCGGGGTTTGTGCCCGCCGGGCGGAGCGGCGGCTGGCGCCAGCCCGCGGCGAACTCGCCACCCGGGTGGCCGACCTGCTCACCGGCACCGCCGAGCTCACCGTCGCCGGTGCGCTTGAGGACCGGAAGGGCCGGGCCCGCGAGAGCGACCGCACGCTGACTGCGATCGCCGCGCGTGGAGCGGCCGCCACCGGGCTCGGCAGCGGGCTGACCGCCCTGGTGTGCGGGCTGACCGTGGTGCTCGCCGCGGCCGCCGGGGCGGGCGCCGTGGTCGACGGCCGGCTCTCCGGGGTGGCCATGGCGGTGGTCGTGCTGACTCCGCTCGCCGCCTTCGAAGCCGTCAACGGACTTCCGCTGGCCGTCCAGTACCGGCAGCGGGTACGCCGCAGTGCCGAGCGGGTCTACGAGGTCATCGACGCGCCGGTGCCCGTCGCCGAGCCGGAGCGCGCCCAGGAGACGCCCGGGTCGCCGTTCCCGCTGCGGCTGAGCAAAATCGCCGTCCGGTACCCCGGTCAGGAGCGCGACGCGCTGCACGGGCTGGACCTGACGCTGGAGGCCGGCCGGCGCATCGCTGTCGTGGGCCCCTCGGGCTCGGGCAAGACCACGCTGGCGCAGCTCCTGCTGCGCTTCCTGGACCCGCACGAAGGCTCGTACTGCCTGGGCGGGACCGAGGCGCGCGGGCTCGACAGCGACGACGTACGCCGGTTCGTGGGGCTCTGTGCCCAGGACGCGCACATCTTCGACAGCTCGGTACGGGAGAACCTGCGCCTCGCCCGGACCGGAGCGAGCGAGCAGCAGCTGCGGGACGCGCTGGCCGCGGCCCGGCTGCTGGAATGGGCCGACGGGCTGTCGGACGGGCTGGACACCCTGGTCGGGGAGCACGGTGCGCGGATCTCAGGGGGGCAGCGCCAGCGCCTGGCCCTGGCCCGCGCGCTGCTCGCCGACTTCCCCGTCCTCGTCCTGGACGAGCCGGCCGAGCACCTGGACCTGGCCACCGCCGACGCCCTGACGGCGGATCTGCTGGCCGCGACCGAGGGCCGCACCACCGTGCTGATCACGCACCGGCTGGCTGGTTTGGAGGCGGTGGACGAGGTGATCGTGCTGGATCATGGTGAGGTCGTACAGCGCGGCGCGTACGAGGAGCTGGCCGCCGTCGAGGGGCCGCTGCGGAGTCTGCTGGAGCGTGAACGCGCTGCGGACAGGACTTTGGCCGACTTTCCCCTGTAAAAGGGACTAACTACGCTCAAGGGCATGTCAGTGCAGGAGTCGCAGGAATCACCGGAGCCTTCACCGGGCTCACCGGATTCGCCGGGTGCGTTGGTGGCGGGGCGCACTTCGGATGTGGTGGGGACGCAGGGTGCACTGGACGCCGCCACTCAGGCCACCCGGAGCCTTCAGGGGCTGTCCACCGAACTCACCGCCCGGGTGCCCCAGCTGCTGGAGGCCATGCGATCGGTCGGCACCGGCCTCGAACTGCACTCCACCCTGGACCGCATCTGCGAAACCGCGGCCGAGCTGGCGGACGCCCGCTACGCGGCGATCGGCGTCGTCGACACGGAGGGCCGCGGACTCTCCGACTTCGTCACCCACGGCATCAGCCCCGAGCTGGCCCGCCAGATCGGGCACCGCCCCGACGGCAAGCGGGGTCTGCTCGGCGCCCTGATCTCCCACCCCGACACGGTGCGGCTGGCCGACCTGACGAAGGACCCGCGCTCGGCGGGCTTCCCGGCGCACCACCCGCCCATGAAGACGTTCGTCGGCGTCCCCATCCGGGTGCAGGGGGAAATCTTCGGGAACCTCTACCTGGCGGAGAAGAACGGCGGCGGCGAGTTCAACGACTACGACGTCCACATGGTGCGGGTGCTGGCCACCGAGGCCGGCATCGCCATCGGCAACGCCCGGCTGTACGAGGCCGCCACCCAGCGCGAGCGCTGGATCGACGGCTCGGTGGCCGTCACCACCGCCCTGCTGTCGGGCGGGGACGCGGACGACGCGCTCGCGGTCGTGGCCGAGCAGGCCCGCCATCTGGCCGATTCCTCCGCCGGGATCGTGATGCTGCCCGCTGAAGAGGGCGGGATGGAGATCGTGGCCGTCTCCTCCGAGGACCCTGCCACCTCGCTGGGGGTGGTGATTCCGGCCGAGAGCCCGGTCGTGGGGAAGCTGCTCCAGGGCGAGCCGATCTTCGTGGACGACGCCGCCTCGGACCCCCGGATGATGGGCCGGCTGACCCACCGGTACGGGCCCTGCATGATGCTCCCGCTGCAGAGCGGGGGGCGGGTGCTGGGTGCGCTCGTCACGCCCCGGGCCCGCGGCGCGCGGCCGTTCAGCGAGGCCGAGCGGACCCTGGCCACCCAGTTCGCCTCGCAGGCGGCGCTCGCGCTGATGATGGCCGAGGCGCAGCGCGACCGGGAGCGGCTCGCGGTGTTCGAGGACCGTGACCGGATCGCCCGCGACCTGCACGACCTGGTCATCCAGCGGCTGTTCGCCACCGGGATGATGCTGGAGGGCGCCCAGCGCCGGTCCATCGTCCCCGAGGTGGTGGACGGGGTCGGCAAGGCGGTGGACGAGCTGGACGTGACGATCCAGGAGATCCGAACGGCGATCTTCGCGCTCCAGCAGGGCCCGGCGGAAGCCCCGTCGGGGCTGCGCACCCGGGTGCTACGGGAGATCAACATGGCTGCCGTGCCGCTGGGCTTCAAGCCCGCGCACCGGTTCCTCGGCCCGATCGACGCCGCCGTCGGCGAGCTGGTCGGCAAGAACCTGATCGCCGCGCTGCGCGAGGCCCTCTCGAACGCGTTCCGGCACTCCGAGGCGTCCCGCATCGAGGTGGTCCTGGACTCCACGGTCACCTTGCCCGACGGCCGGCCCGGAGTGCGGCTGGAGGTCGCCGACGACGGCGTGGGCATCGAGGAGGGCGGCCGGCGCAGCGGACTGCGGAACCTGCGCCGCCGGGCGGAATCGCTGGGCGGTTCGAGCTCGTACGGCCCCGGCATCGGCGAGGACGGCGGCGGGACCACCCTGGTCTGGGAGGCCCCGCTCTAGGCCCTGTCGTCGCCGTAGGCCCGCGGCGGACGCCGTTACGGCCGGGCCGCGGTCCGCTCGGCGATGATGCGCTCGATGACGACGGCGACACCGTCCTCGTTGTTCGCGACGGTACGGCCGGACGCGGCCGCGATCACATCCGGATGGGCGTTGCCCATCGCGTACGAGGTGCCCGCCCAGCGGAGCATCTCCACGTCGTTCGGCATGTCCCCGAAGGCCACGACCTCCGCCGGGGAGATACCGCGCTCGGCGCAGCACAGCTCCAGGGTGCTGGCCTTCGACACCCCGAGCCCGCTGATCTCCAGCAGGGCGGTCGGGCTGGACCGGGTGATGGAGGCGTACGCGCCGGCGGCGGACCGGGCCAGGATCAGAAACTCGTCCGGGGACAGCTCGGCGTGGTGCGCGAGCAGCTTCAGCACGGGTGCGGAGGCGTCGGGCTCCTCGCGCAGCAGCTTTTCGACGGTCGCGACGGTGGC
Source organism: Streptomyces sp. NBC_01551 (assembly GCF_026339935.1). Lineage (NCBI taxonomy): Bacteria > Bacillati > Actinomycetota > Actinomycetes > Kitasatosporales > Streptomycetaceae > Streptomyces > Streptomyces sp. NBC_01551. The sequence continues at coordinate 3,162,071 of NZ_JAPEPX010000001.1, read as the reverse complement.
GCCCGGATCCTGGAAGAAGGGCGGATACGTCGGCTCGTAGTTGATGCCGTCGGTCCGTTCCACGGCGAAGGACGTACCGGGTGCGGCGGCCCGCAGGGCGTCCACGACGGTCAGCGCGGTGTCCCGGGGCAGCTCCCGGACCTGCACGAATTCCCGGCCGGCGTGCAGATCGACGACGGCGGCGCCGTTCGCGCAGATCGCCAGGCCGTGCCCGTGCACATGGTCGGCGACCACGTCCATCCAGCGGGCCGGGCGGCCGGTGACGAAGAAGACCTCGATCCCGGCCTCCTCGGCTGCGGCGAGCGCGGCGACCGTGCGGGGCGAGACGGATTTGTCGTCGCGGAGCAGGGTGCCGTCGAGGTCGGTGGCGATGAGCCGGGGCGCGGGGGTCTGCCCGTCCGGGCGCTGGGGAGCCGAGGTCACGGCTCCATCTTCGCCCATGGCCCCCGACCACCCGGACCAGTGTCGGGAAGATCCCTTCCCGGCGGCCGATGTTTCACGTGAAACAGTCGCTGCCCCGACGCGTGTTTCACGTGAAACATCGCCGGTGTGAGACGAGGTTCGTGCGGGACGCGCCGTAGGCTCGACGGCATGAGTCTGCGTCTGAGCACTGTGATCCTCCCGGTACGTCCGTGGCGCGAAGGGGGCCGCGACCAGTGGCTCCGGGCCGAGCGGCTCGGGTTCCACACCGCCTACACCTACGACCACCTCTCCTGGCGGACCTTCCGTGACGGCCCGTGGTTCGGGGCGCTGCCGACCCTCACCGCCGCGGCCGCCGCCACCGAGCGGATGCGCCTGGGCACGCTGGTCACCTCGCCGAACTTCCGCCACCCGGTGACCCTCGCGAAGGAGCTCATCTCCCTCGACGACATCTCCGGCGGGCGTGTCACCCTCGGTATCGGTGCCGGTGGTGACGGCTTCGACGCGACCGTGCTGGGCCAGGAGGCGTGGACCCCGCGTGAGCGCGCCGACCGCTTCGCCGAGTTCGTGCCGCTGCTGGACCGGCTGCTGACCGAAGGCGCGGTCACCCACCAGGGCACCTTCTACTCCGCCGACGAAGCCCGCACCATCCCCGGCTGCGTGCAGACACCGCGCCTGCCGTTCGCGGTCGCCGGCAACGGACCGCGCGGGCTCAAGCTCGCCGCCCAGCACGGCCAGGCCTGGGTGACCACCGGCGACCCGAAGGTCTTCGAGAACGGCACGCCCGCGGATTCCCTGGAAGCCATCCGCGGCCAGCTCGCCAAGCTCGACAAGGCCCTCGCGGACGCCGGACGGAACTCCGAGTCCATCGAGAAGATCCTGCTGACCGGGTTCACCCCGGAGCGCAACACCATGCTGGATTCGGTGGACGCCTTCGTCGACTTCGCGGGACGGCACCGCGAGCTCGGCTTCACCGAGCTGGCAATCCACGCGCCCATCCCGGACTCCGACTTCGCCGCCGACGAGGACGTCTTCGAGAAGATCGCCACCGAGGGGCTCGCCCAGCTGGGCTGACGGTCGGCCCCCGCCACCCCTGCGGTGGTGGGGGCCGGACCCGTCTCCCCGGATCAGGCCGTCAGATGCTCGACGGTCCGCTCCGCGTGGGGCAGGATCCACTCCGCCGCCGCGCCCTCGGGCCAGGTGCGGAGTTCCTCGACCAGAGCCGAGATCCGGGCGGCGCCCTCCTCGGGGCGGCCGAGTTCCCGCTCCGTCCAGGCCGCGCCGTTCAGGCACTGGAAGCGATCGCGCAGGTACTCGGGGCCGAGGCCGGCGTAGACGCCGGCCGCCCGGTCCCACAGCAGGATCTCCTCCTGGCGCAGCGCCTCCAGCTCCGCGTCGCTCAGCGGCTCGGCGTGGCCGGAGCCCTCGCTGTCCTGGTTCTGGTCCCCGCCGTCGCCGTCCTGCGGGTCGTGGACGCCGACCCACCGGTCCAGCACCTGCGCCAGCTGATGCCAGGTCTGGGCGAGTTCCGACCGCAGCTCCGGTACGTCCGGATCGCCCGTCAGCGCCTTCTCCAGCACCCCGGCCGCCTCGGCCATCAGGGCCCGGGCACGTGCCACCCCCGCCGCGCTGACCTCGTCGCGGATCGCCAGCCAGGCCAGGGACCGCAGGACGCGGACCTCGGCGACCGGCGCGTCCCCCGCCAGCCGGTGCAGCTCCAGGGCCCGCTCGTACGCCGCGACCGCCTCCCGCGACAGCCGCGCCTCGCTCAGCTGATCGGCGGCTGCCTGCGCGAAGCCCGCCTGCGGACGCGGGTCCTCCCAGTCCTTCACGAGCTCCGCCGCCAGCAGGTACTGCTCCGCCGCCTCGCGCGCTTCCCGCGACTCCCGCAGGAGATCCCCGAGGAACTCCCGTACGGCCACGGCCTGCTGCTCACCGTGCTCCAGCAGGTCCGGCAGCGTCGACCGCAGCACCTCGGCCGCGTCGGCGTGGCGGGCCTGGCGTGCGTACGCCCGCGCCAGCAGCAGCCGGGCCTGGGCCCCGCCGTCGGCACTGAGGCCGGCCTGGTCGAACCAGTGCGACGCCGTGAGCGCGAGCTCGGCCACCTCCTCGGCCCCGTCGGCCCGCCCCAGAAGGATGTCCGCCAGGGTGAGCCGTACGACGGCCTGCAGCTCGGCGTCGGTCAGCTCTCCTGCATGCGCCAGCGCGGAGCGCGCCGCCTCCTCGGCCTCCTCGGGCCGGTCGAGCGACATCAGCACACCGGCGCGCAGCACCAGCGGGTCCACCGCCTGCCAGGGCCGGCCCGCCGCGACCGCCCGGTCGGCGGAGGAGGCCAGCAGCGGCACGGCCCGCTCCGGGTCACCCTCGGACAGGGCCACCCGGCCGAGCATCTCCTCGGCATCCGCCACCAGATCGGGCAGCGTCCGCGCGTAGGAGGCGACGAAGGCGCCGAGTTCCGCGGCCAGCTCGCCGCGCCCGTGCCCGTGGTCTTGTCCGTGCCCGTGTACGTGTCCGTGCTCCTGGCCGGGACCGTGCCCGTGTCCGTCGGCGGCCTCGACCGAGCGCAGGTGCGACTCCAGGCGGATCGCGGACAGTTCCGCGAGCGCGATCCGGCGGACCCGCAGCGGTTCGGCCGCGTCCAGCGCCTCGGCGGCCCGCAGGGCCACCGCCAGCAGCTCCCGGATCTCCCCCGGCGCGGCCCCCGACTGCGCGGCCACGCTCGCCAGCCGCAGCTCCGCCAGCGCGGCCCGCTCCTGCCGGCCCAGCGCCCGGTAGCCGTCACGGGCCGCCGCCACCAGCAGCGCCGCGTCCGCGGCCCCGCCCCGCGCGGCGGCCAGGGCCCGCTGGTCCGCCACATCGGCACGGACCAGCGGATCCACAGCGTCCCCGAGCGCGTACGCACGCCCGGCCACCTCGGCCCAGAGCGCGTCCGAAGCCGGATGCCCCACGTCACGCGCCGCCCGGGCGCGCTCCACCAGCTCGGCGAACGCGGCCCCGTCCGGAGCGGCGACCGGCACCGGCGCAGCCACCGGCGCGGCGGGAACCGGCTGTGGCAGGGCCGCGCTGCGTACCCCGAGCGGAAGTGCGCCGACCAGCGGCGCCCGGTCGATGCGGGTGAGGAACCGCTCTGAGACCCGGGTGGTGCCGTTGCGCGCGTCGAACCGCCGGGCGATGTCGAGCGCGCCCGCGCGCAGCACCTCGTACAGCTCGGACACGGTGCGCGGCACGCCCTCGTAGGGGACGGCCGGGAGGTGGCCGTGCCCCAGTTCACGCAGCCGGCGCAGCAGGACGAGGATGCCGCCGTGGAAGGACAGCCGGTCGTCGACGTTGGCCAGTGGCGCCACCAGGGCGGCGTGCTCGGCCAGGATCTCCAGGCCGCGCGGCTCGTTCCCGGTGAGCGCGCAGAACTCGATGTGCCGGCCGACCGAGGGCAGCAGGCTCTCCTTGCCCCGGGCCAGCCGGTAGCCGCGCAGGTGCTGGGCGCGGGCCTCCTCGAAGCGCCCGAGCCGCAGCAGCGGCAGCAGCGCGGCCGCCATGACCCGGTGCGGTTCCTCGGCGCAGGTCTCCTCGCCCGCCAGCACCGGCTGCCAGACCTCCAGGGCGCGGGCGTCGTCACCGCGCAGGACCGCGTAGTGGCCCTGGCCGTTGAGCTCGCAGGCGTGGCAGTCGCTCATGTCGTCGCGTTCGGCCTCCTGCCAGCGCCGGTACGCCCGCTCGGCCCGGTCGTCGTCGCCGATCGCGTCGGCGAACCACAGCTCCGACTTGCGTACGGGACGCTCGCCGTAGCCGGCGATCCGGTAGCGGCGCTCCATCTCGTCCAGCCACCCGGCGGCGGACTCCACCGGGATCTCGGGGGAATCGGCGATCGACGAGGCCACCCACTTGAACTGCCAGAACAGCGAGTGAGCCTCCCACTCGGAGAACGCGCCGGCGTCCTTGTCGTACTCCTGGAGCAGCCGCGCGAAGGGCACCAGCAGCTTCGTCGACTCCGAGCTGTAGAGGTAGGCGTTGATCTGGTTGTCGAGCGTTTCGCGGAACAGCGCGCGGTCGCCGCTCGCCTCGGCGGCGGCGGACAGCGCCTCCGCGTGCGCGTTGCGGGCGGCGCCGCCGGGCGAGCGGCGGTTCTCTTCGAGGCCCCGCTCGATCTCCTCGCGCGTCATCGTCGTCACTTCGGGTCCTCCTGGGTCTCGACGGGGTGGGTCGCCCATTCCAGGAGCCCGAGGAAGGCCCGGTTGAGCAGCGTGGAGTCGGCGGGGCGCAGCGGCCGCTGGGACATCAGCAGCGCCTGCCCGTACAGCGATTCGACGGCCGTGCCGGTCAGCGTCTCGTCGGGCAGCGAAGCGATCCGCCGGATCAGCGGGTTGTTGTGGTTGAGGACCAGGCGGGCGCGCGGCGCCGAACCGCGCAGTGCGCCGAGGATGCCGGTCCACAGCGAGTCGGCGCTCTCCAGCGCGGTGGTCCGGTCGCGCTCCTGCCGGGCCTGGCGGTCGTCCAGGTAGAGGGCGGGGACGGAGACGGGCTGGAACGCGCGCAGCACCACGTCGCAGCCCTGCGGCTCCAGGCGGGTGCGCGCGGTGGACAGGAAGGCGGCGAGGGCCAGTTCGGCGGAGCTGGGAACGGGGTCGAGCCGCTCGGTGACGGCTCCCGCATCCAGCTCGGCGACCTTGAGGTCGGGCCGTACGGAGGGCAGCAGGGCCAGCAGGTCCGCGTCGTAGGTGTAGCCGGCGTTGATGACGCCGAGGCCGTGGGCCGCCGCGATCGGGGCGATCTGGCGGAACTCCTCGACGGTGCGCGTGAAGTGGATCTCGGTGTGGGCGGCCGCGAACTCCTGCAGGCTCATCGAGCCGTCGCTGGTCTCGAACGGCAGCCAGGGCAGCATCAGGCCGAGCAGCTCCGCGTCGTGCCGGGCCAGCGACTTCACGCCGAGGTGGTGGACGCTCAGGAACGCGGCCAGGCGCTCCGGTTCGCTTGCCGCGAGTTCGGCGAGCCAGCCGCGGACGCGGGCGCCGAGGGCCTCCCGTACGGCGGCCAGGGTCTCGTCGTCGTACAGGTTCTCGCGGGAGGCGGTGGGCCGCAGCGTGTCGGTGTCGAGGACGGCGCGGACGAAGAACGCCCAGTCGGGCAGCAGGTTGTCGGCCTGGTCGGTCAGCAGCATGCCCTTGAGGTGGACGCGGTGTCCGGCCCGGTGGGCGGGGCTGGTCGGCTCCGGCAGGACGTACGCCACGCCGCGCACCCCGGCGACCGGCAGGTCGAGGTCGATGCTGTCGAGCGGGGTGAAGCCGAACAGCTGCGCGCAGTGCCCGGCGAGCGCGACCCGGCGGGCGGCGGGGGTGGGGTAGGGGCGGTCCCACACGGCGGGCCGGTCGGTGACGGGGCGGGGCTCGCCGCCCTCGCCGTCGTCGAAGGTGATGTCGTAGGGCAGCAGGGAGCCGTAGTCGCGGGCCAGCTGCTCGACCTTGGCCGGGGTGGTCCACTCCTCGGCGCCGGCGCGGGCCTCCAGGATGACGGTGGTGCCGGGCTCCGGGCGGGCCTCGTGGGGCAGTTCGCGGACGGTGTACGAGCCGTCGTCCGAAGCAAGCCATTCGACGGGCGCGGCCTGCGGGTCGCGGGCGGAGCGGGTGACGACGCGGATCTGGCGGGCGACGACGAAGCAGGCGAGCAGGCCGATGCCGAACTGCCCGAGGAACTGCCGGCGGGCGCTCTCCAAATCGTGGTCGCCGCCGCGCTTGGAGCTGCGGCCGATGGTGGCGAGGAAGGAGTGCGTCTCGGCGGCGGTCAGGCCGATGCCGGAGTCCTCGATGGTGACGCGCCCGGCGGAGGCGGACAGGCGGATGCGGATCCGCGCCCCGGGCTCGTGCGCGCTGCGGGCGGTGACGGCGTCCACGGCGTTCTGCAAGAGCTCGCGGACGTAGACGCGCGGGCTGGAGTAGAGGTGGTGGGAGAGCAGGTCGACGAGCCCGCGCAGATCGACCTGGAAGCTGTTGGAGGCTTCGGGTATCTCGTTCTCGGCTGTCTGGTTCGGGGATGAGGACGTCATGGGGCGTCACCTCGCGTGCTCGCTTGGAAGGTTCGGCGATCGCGAGGTACCCCCCTCACAGATCCCGGAGTGAGCAACAGGGTAGGGCGATGAGCTGACAATCTCCCCGTGAATTCGGCCGCGCCGATTAGGGGAGCCGCAGGAATTCCGGCGGTACCGCGTCGGCCAGCCAGACGCCGTTGGCGCTGACCCGGAAGACGTGCCCGGCCGCCCGCATCGCTCCCGCGTCCACGCTGAGCACCACCGGCCGGCCGCGCCGCGCGCCCACCCGGGTCGCGGTCTCCCGGTCGGGGGACAGGTGCACGTGGTGGCGGGCCATCGGGCGCAGGCCCTCGGCGCGGATCGCGTCCAGGGCGGTGGCCACGGTGCCGTGGTACAGGTACGCGGGCGGTTCGGCCTCCGGCAGGTCCAGGTCCACGGCGACGGTGTGGCCCTGGCTGGCCCGGATGCGGGTGCCGTCGACGGCGAAGCGCTTCTTGTCGTTGTGGGCGACGACGTGGTCGAGCTCGGCGCGGCTGAAAGGGAAGCCGTGGGCGGCGGCCGCCCGCAGCAGGTCGTCGATCTCCACCCAGCCCTGGGGGTCGAGCACCAGTCCGATGCGTTCCGGCTGATGCCGCAGGTGTTTCGAGACGTATTTGGACACCTTCACGGTGCGTCTGTCGTCCATGGCCCCAGGGTGCCGCGTCGCGGGCGGTTCCGGCAGGGAATTTCCGCCGTCACCGAGGACTGGACCGCCCCTATCGCACTTCCAAGATACGGAATACATTTTCCGCTGAACTGCTGCCCCGAGGGAGAAAACATGCCAGTCGACGCATCTCTGCCGCGCCGCGCGGCCGCCGAACTCATCGGCACCGCCGGCCTGCTCGTGGTGGTGATCGGATCCGGAATCCAGGCCGCGGCCCTCAGCCGTGACACCGGTGTCGCCCTCGTCGCCAACTCGCTCGCCTCCGCGATCGGCCTCGGCCTGATCATCACCCTGTTCGGGCCGCTCTCCGGCGCCCACCTCAACCCCGTGGTCACCCTCACCTCCTGGTGGGGGCGGCGGAGCGGCGGCGAGGGGGTCAGCGGCCCGGAGGCGCTCGTCTACGCCGCCGCCCAGACCGCCGGGGCCGTCGGCGGGGCCGTTCTCGCCGAGGTCATGTTCGGGCGCGTCCCCGGAACCTTCGCCACCCAGGTCCGCGGCGGCGGCCACCTGCTGGTCGGCGAGGTCGTCGCCACCGCCGGACTCGTCCTGGTCATCCAGGGGCTCGGCCGCATCGGCCGGCCGAGGCTGATCCCGGCCGCGGTCGCCGCGTACATCGCCGCCGCGATCTGGTTCACGTCCTCCGGCTCGTTCGCCAACCCGGCCGGCACCATCGGGCGCGCCTTCAGCGACTCCTTCGCCGGGATCGCCCCGCAGTCGCTGCCCGGGTTCGTCGCCGCCCAGCTGGTCGGCGGAGCCGTCGGACTGGTCCTCGCGAGCCTGCTCTACGGGAACACGGGCCGGGCGGCATCCGACGCAGGCTCCGACCCCGGCTCCGGCTCCGGCTCTGACGCCCACGCCGATGCCGACTCCGGCACCGCCGCCGGCTCCGGTCCGGTGGCCGAAATACCGCGCACCAAGCAGGCGTACGAGCCCATCGTTTGAGACGAGCTCGGTGTTGCCCACAAGAACACCCGAGTTGTCCACAACCGTTTGGCCCGGTTTTACTGCCAAACGCGTGATCCGCCCTGTGGACTACTGAGCGAGCCCGAGCGAGCCTTACCGGCCGCCCCGGCGCGCCAGGTCATTCATCGTCCGGGCCTGAAGCTCCCGCTCCGTCGCGGCCCGGACGAACTCCGCCACATGATCGGGGCCCACCAGCTCCTGCACCGCCCGCACCGTCTCGGCCGGCAGCGCCACCGGCGACGGACCGGACGGCTGCGTGGACCCGGCGGCCCCCAGGTGCCGCTGCAGATGCCGGGTGGCGAACAGCCGCATCGCCCGCGCCAGCTCGGCGTCCACCGTCTGCTGCGCCAGCGGCCGCAGTCTGCGTACCATCGTCGCCGCCTCCGCCGCGTCGGCGTCCGTCGGCGGCACGTGCCCGAGGTAGCGGGCGAAGACGTGCTCGGTGGTGAACTCCAGGAAGCGCGAGGCGATGTGCTCCACCTGCCCGCGCAGCTCCCGCAGGTGCCCGGTGATCGCGGCCAGCGGCACCCCGGCCGCGTACAGCTCGGCGGCCACCGCCAGCTCCTGCGGCGAGGGCACCAGGAACTCGTCCGGGCGCCCCGGGATCCGCTCCAGCACCCCCAGTTCGCACGCCTCGCCCACCGCGTCGTCGTCGGGCTTGCCGCCGAACCGCTCGTTCAGCTCGTCCCGGCTGATCCGGGCCGCCTCCTCGTCGGTCCACGGCCCGTGCACCTCGGCGACCAGCCCCAGTACGCCGCCCAGCCCGCGCCCGGCGTCCCACGCCTCCAGCAGCTCCTTGATGGAGGCCAGGGTGTAGCCGCGGTCGAGCAGGTCCGCGATCTGGCGCAGCCGCGCCAGGTGCGTGGCCCGGTAGACATTGGACCGGCCGCGCCGCTCCGGCTTCGGCAGCAGGCCGCGGTCCTGGTACGCCCGGATCGTGCGCACCGTCGCCCCACTGTGGTGGGCCAGATCCTCGATCCGGTACTCGGCTACCGCCTGATCGGACAATCCCGGCTCCCTACGACATGGCGGCTCGGCCGACCGCGCCCGCCGCGGCCCGGGCGGCAGGTGAAGCCGCCAGGTACTCGACAGCCTTGCGCAGCGAGCCCTCCTGCGAGGGATGGTACGACCGCCGGAAGTAGCGGGGTATGGCCGTGCCTAGCTCTCTCCACGGAGGGAGCAGCCCCTTGGCCACGGCTCGGTTGTGCGCGCGCAGCGAATAGCGCTGCGGCGCGGCCAGTTGGGGATCGTGGCGCAGGAGGTACGAGGTTCCCCACACCCACAGCCAGGCCAGCACCGGTGCGACGACGACCATGCCCTCGACGCGCCGCGCGTAGCGGGGCAGGCCCGAGCCCCCGCAGTGCTGGTACATGTCGAAGGCGACGGAGCGGTGCTCCACCTCCTCGGCGCCGTGCCAGCGCAGCAGGTCCAGCATGATCTCGTCGGCGCCGGCCCGGTCGAGCCCGTCGGCGCGCAGCACCCAGTCCCCGAGGACCGCCGTGAACTGCTCGATCGCGGCGATCACGGCGAGCCGGAAACGCAGCCACTCCCGCGCGTTGACCGGAGCGCCGAAGGGCGGGGTCTCCCCCAGCAGCCGGTCGAAGAGGAGGTCCACGTACTTCGTGTACGCCTCGGTCGGCAGCCGCTGTTCGGCGAGGTGGTCCAGGACGTAGGCGTGCTGCACGCTGTGCGTGGCCTCCTGGCCCATGAACCCCTTGACGTCCATGCGCAGCCGGGGGTCGGTGACCAGTGGAAGGGCCTCCTTGAGGACCTTCACGAACCACCGCTCCCCGGCGGGCAGCAGCAGGTGCAGCACGTTGATCACATGGGTGGCGGTGGGCTCGCCCGGTATCCAGTGCAGCGGGGTGGCCTTCCAGTCGAAGGCCACTCGACGCGGACCGATCTCGTACGAAGCCCCGCGCACGCCCGCACCAGCCGAACCCGCACCAGCCGCGCCCACTCCTCCCCCCTCCGCACCAGCCGCGTCCGCGACCCCCTCCGCCGCCCCGCTCACAGTTTCGGTTCCAGCCTCGCGAGCCGCCGCAGCGTCCTCGGCGCGAAGCGCGACATCCACAGCGCGCCCTTGGACTCGGGCGTCACCGGCACCACGGCCTGGTTCCGCACCACCGCGAGCACGATCGCGTCGGCGACCTTCTCCGGCGGGAAGTTGCGCAGCCCGTACAGCCGCGACGAACGCTCCTGGCGGCGCTTCTCCTCGGCCGCGTCCACCCCTGCGAACCGGGAGGTGGCGGTGATGTTGGTGTTGACGATGCCCGGGCAGATCGCCGAGACCCCGATCGACTGCGACGCGAGCTCGGCGCGCAGGCACTCGGACAGCATCAGCACCGCCGCCTTGGAGGTGCTGTACGCGGGCAGGGTCCGGGACGGCAGATAGGCGGCGGCGGAGGCGGTGTTGACGATGTGGCCGCCCTGGCCGCGCTCGGCCATCTGCCTGCCGAAGATCCGGCAGCCGTGGATGACGCCCCACAGGTTGACGTCGAGGACCTTCTTCCAGTCCTCCGAGGTGGTCTCCAGGAACGGCCCCGACAGCCCGATCCCGGCGTTGTTCACCAGCACGTCCACGATGCCGTACTCGGCGGCGACCTTCGCCGCGAGCTTCTCCATGGCCTGCTCGTCGCTGACGTCGACGCACTCGTCCCAGGCCTCGGACGCCCCGACGAGGCGGGCCATGTCCGCGGTGCGCGCCGCGCCCTCGGCGTCCCGGTCCACGCACACCACCCGGGCGCCGGCCTCGGCGAAGGCGAACGCGGTGGCCCGCCCGATCCCGCTGGCGGCGCCGGTGACCAGGACCAGTCGGCCGCCGAACCGGTCGGCGTACTTGCCCGGCGCCTTCCGCTCGGGCGCGCGCGTGGCGGGCTCCTCCCGCGCGGTGACGAAGTCGGTGATCCACGCGGCCAGCTGGTCGGGCCGGGTCCGGGGCACCCAGTGCTTGGCGGGCAGCGTGCGGCGCAGCAGATCCGGAGCCCACAGCTCCAGCTCGTCGTAGAGCCGCTCGGACAGGAAGGCGTCCTCGGTCGGGGTGATCAGCTGGACCGGAACGTGCGCGTACGCGTCGGCGCGCGGTCGGCGCAGCCGGGGCCGGATGTTGTCGCGGTAGAGCCAGGCCCCGTTCGCCGCGTCCGAGGGCAGCGAGGCCGTGGGGTAGGAGCCGGCCGGGATCTTCTCCACGCGTTCCAGCATCCGCGGCCACCGCTTGCCGAGCGGACCGCGCCAGGCGAGTTCCGGCAGCACGGGCGTGTGCAGCATGTAGACGTACCAGGACTTCGCGCCCTGGTTCAGCAGCTGCGCGGCCCGGCGCGGGGTCGGCCGCGCCATCCGCTTCTTGATCCAGTGCCCGAAGTGGTCGAGGGAGGGTCCCGACATGGAGGTGAAGGAGGCGATCCGGCCCTCGGTGCGGGCGGTCGTGGCGAACTCCCAGCCCTGTACGGAGCCCCAGTCGTGGCCGACGAGGTGCACCGGCCGGTCCGGGCTGACCGCGTCCGCCACGGCCAGGAAGTCGTCGGTCAGCTTCTCCAGGGTGAAGCCGCCGCGCAGGGGCACCGGAGCCGTGGAGCGCCCGTGGCCGCGTACGTCGTACAGCACCACGTGGAAGCGGGCCGCGAGCCGCTCGGCGACCTCCGACCAGACTTCCTTGCTGTCCGGGTAGCCGTGCACCAGTACGACGGTGGGCCGGTCCGTCTCGCCGAGCTCGATGACGCACAGCTCGATCCCGCCGGTGCTCACCCGGCGCTCGCGCGCCCCCGCGAATGCAGCCGTCCCGCTCATGCCGTCTTCTCCTCAGCCCAGCGCCGCACGTGCGGCAGATCCTCGTCCAGCCAGAAGGCGCTCTCCTCGGGGTCCCGGGAGTCGGTGACGACCAGGATCTCCTCGAACTTCGCGCCGGTGCCCCGGAAGCCCAGGTGCGGTTCCACCGCCCACAGTCCGGGCTGCGGCGGGTGGTCGGAGAAGCGGTACGGGCTCCACAGCGGGGACCAGCCCTCGCGGTGCCCGTGCAGGACGTCGCCGGCCAGGCCCTTCAGGGACTGCGTGCCGAAACCGAACGCGGTCGGGGACCAGCGCCGCTCCTTGACCCGGTCTATCTTGTGCGCGATCACGCCGAAGGGGTACGCGCGGTGCCGGTTGGCATAGCCCTGCCGGGTCATCAGCCGCTCGACGTTCTCGTAGATCTCGCGCAGGGTGCGGCGCTCGCGCACCTGCTCCAGGATCAGCGTGCGGTGCTCGCGCAGATCGGACATGAGCCGGTCCTGCACCGGGTTGAGCCCGAGGCTGCCGGAGTAGCCGATGTCGGCCGCGTACCCCTTGTGGACGGGTGCCATGTCGAGGATGAACGGCATCCCCGGCTCCAGCTTCCGGTTGGTGGGGAAGAACTGGAGGGGGATCTTGAAGTTCGCGAAGGCGGTGCGGTCCCCGAACCAGGCGAACGGCAGGTGGAACCAGTCCCGCACCCCGCGCTCGCGCAGCCACTCGCGCTGCATCCGGGCCGCCTCGCGCTCGGTGACGCCGGGCCGCAGCTGCGCCGCGACGGCCTCCGCGCACGCGTAGGAGAGGCGCTGGACCTCCCTGAACCCGATGAGGTCGGCCGAGAGTTGCCTCGTGTGTTGCTTGGTGTCCCCAGCCATGCCAGCCGTCCGTCCGTGTAGCCGTACGCGCCCGTAAGTTGACACTGATGAATGTGACAATGACTGGAGATCACGTCAAGGGTCGTGCACGCACCTGTGGATAAGTCGGCCGGTTCCGCACCGGACCATCAGCCTCCAGTACGGGTGTGTACGCCGGAAGGCGGAGACGGGATCCAGCTCCAGGTCTGACGTCTCACAGGAGCCCCGCCGATAACGTCTCACTCGTGACTGTCATCGCGACCGAAAGCCTGAGCAAGCGGTACCCCCGAGTGACCGCCCTCGACCGGCTCTCCCTGGACATCGGACCCGGCGTTACCGGGCTCGTGGGTGCCAACGGAGCCGGCAAGTCCACGCTGATCAAGATCCTGCTGGGACTGTCCCCCGCCACCGAGGGACGCGCCGCCGTGCTCGGACTCGACGTCGCCACTCACGGCAGCGCCATCCGTGAGCGCGTCGGCTACATGCCCGAGCACGACTGCCTGCCACCCGACGTGTCGGCCACCGAGTTCGTCGTGCACATGGCGCGCATGTCCGGACTGCCGCCGACCGCCGCCCGCGAGCGGACCGCCGACACCCTGCGCCACGTGGGGCTGTACGAGGAGCGCTACCGCCCCATCGGCGGCTACTCCACCGGCATGAAGCAGCGCGTCAAGCTGGCCCAGGCGCTCGTCCACGACCCCCAGCTGGTCCTCCTCGACGAGCCCACCAACGGCCTCGACCCCGTCGGCCGCGACGAGATGCTCGGCCTGATCCGCCGCGTCTACACCGACTTCGGGATCTCGGTCCTGGTCACCTCCCACCTCCTCGGAGAGCTGGAGCGGACCTGCGACCACGTCGTGGTCGTCGACGGCGGCAAGCTGCTGCGCTCCAGCTCCACCAGCGACTTCACCCAGATCACCACGACCCTCGCGGTCGAGGTCACCGACTCCGACACCCACCCGGACGGCACCGCCGCCCTGCGCAAGGCGCTCACCGACGCGGGCATCACCCTGCACGCGGGCGAGGAGCAGGGCCTGCCCGGCGCCGGCCACATCCTGCTGGTCGAGGCCACCGGGGAAGAGACGTACGACCGGGTCCGCGACACCGTCGCCGACCTCGGCCTCGGCCTGGTCCGCATGGAGCAGCGCCGCCACCACATCGCGGAGGTCTTCCGCGACAACGACCAGCAGCAGCTCGTCCGGAAGGGAGCCGGTACCGATGGCGCCTGACACCTCCACCCAGATCCACAACATCGGATACCGGTCCTACGAAGGCTCCCGCCTCGGCCGCGCCTACGCCCGCAAGTCGCTGTTCTCGCAGTCCCTGCGCGGCGCCTACGGTCTGGGTCGCTCCGCAAAGTCCAAGGTCCTCCCGATGATCCTCTTCGCGGTGATGTGCGTGCCCGCACTGATCATCGTCGCGGTGGCCATCGCGGTCCCCGGTTCCACCGACCTGCCGCTCAAGTACACGACGTACGCCCTGACCACCCAGGTGGTCATCGGCCTCTACCTCGCCTCCCAGGCGCCGCAGTCGGTCTCCCGAGACCTGCGCTTCAAGACCGTGCCGCTGTACTTCTCGCGGCCCATCGAGCGCGCCGACTACGTCCTGGCCAAATACGCGGCCATGGCCTCGGCGCTGTTCATGCTCACCGCCACGCCGCTGCTGATCATGTACATCGGCTCGCTCCTGGCGAAGTTCGACTTCGCCCACCAGACCAAGGGATTCGGGCAGGGCCTCGTGTCCGTACTGCTGCTGTCGCTGCTCTTCGCCGGCCTCGGCCTGGTCATGGCCGCGCTCACCCCACGCCGCGGGTTCGGCGTCGCCGCCGTCATCGCCCTGCTGCTCATCCCCTACGGCGCCGTCTCCACCGTGCAGGCCGTCGCCTACTCCACGGGTTCCACCGGAGCCATCGAGTGGATGGGCCTCTTCTCCCCGATCAGCCTGATCGACGGCGTCCAGGCCTCGTTCCTCGGCGCCACCTCCGCCTTCCCCGGCCAGGAGGCCCCGTCGACCGGTGTCGGCGTCGTCTACCTGCTCGTCGTCCTCGGCCTCATCGCCGGCTCCTACGCCGTCCTGATGGCCCGCTACCGGAAGGCCGGGCTGTGACCTTCATCGACATCGACCACACCTCCCGCTGGTTCGGAAACGTCGTGGCCGTCAACGACGTCTCCATGCGCATCGGCCCCGGTGTCACCGGGCTGCTGGGTCCCAACGGCGCCGGCAAGTCCACCCTCATCAACATGATGGGCGGCTTCCTCGCCCCCTCCACCGGCACCGTCACCCTCGACGGCGCGCCGATCTGGCAGAACGAGCAGGTCTACAAGCAGATCGGCGTCGTGCCCGAGCGCGAGGCCATGTACGACTTCCTCACCGGCCGCGAGTTCGTCGTCGCCAACGCCGAACTCCACGGGCTCGACGACGCGGCCGCCCAGCGGGCCCTCGCCACCGTCGAGATGGAGTACGCCCAGGACCGCAAGATCTCCACGTACTCCAAGGGCATGCGCCAGCGTGTGAAGATGGCCTCCGCCCTCGTGCACGACCCGTCCGTGCTGCTCCTCGACGAGCCGTTCAACGGCATGGACCCGCGCCAGCGCATGCAGCTCATGGACCTGTTGCGGCGGATGGGCGACTCGGGACGCACCGTCCTGTTCTCCTCCCACATCCTGGAGGAGGTCGAGCAGCTCGCCTCCCACATCGAGGTGGTCGTCGCCGGCCGGCACGCCGCCTCCGGCGACTTCCGCAAGATCCGCCGCCTGATGACGGACCGCCCGCACCGCTACCTCGTCCGCTCCTCCGACGACCGGGCCCTCGCCGCGGCCCTGATCGCCGACCCGTCCACCGCCGGCATCGAGGTCGACCACAAGGAAGGCGCCCTGCGCATCCAGGCCGTCGACTTCGGACGCTTCACCGAGCTGCTGCCGCAGGTCGCCCGCGATCACGGCATCCGGCTGCTGACGGTCTCGCCCTCCGACGAGTCCCTCGAGTCGGTCTTCTCCTACCTCGTCGCGGCCTGAAGGAGCTGGCACCATGTACAACCCCACCGTCGCCCGGCTCACCTACCGGGCCCTGCTCGGCCGCCGCCGCGCGCTGATCCTCTTCGCGCTGCCTGCCCTGCTGATCGTCATCGCCGTCGCCGTCCGCGCCTTCACCGGCGTGGACGACAAGGTCGCCGCCGACCTGCTCGGCGGGTTCGCCCTCGCCACGATGGTCCCGCTGATCGGCGTCATCGCCGGTACCGGAGCCATCGGCCCGGAGATCGACGACGGCTCGATCGTCTACCTGCTCTCCAAGCCCGTGAAGCGCCCGACGATCATCATGACCAAGCTGATCGTCGCGATCGCCGTCACCATGGCCTTCTCCGCGATCCCCACCCTGATCGCCGGGTTCATCCTCAACGGCAACGGCCAGCAGATCGCCGTCGCCTACACCGTCGCCGCCCTCGTCGCCTCGATCGCCTACAGCGCGCTGTTCCTGCTGCTGGGCACCGTCAGCCGGCACGCGGTCGTCTTCGGCCTCGTCTACGCCCTGATCTGGGAGTCGCTCTTCGGCAGCCTGGTCTCGGGCGCCAAGACGCTCAGCGTCCAGCAGTGGGCCCTGGCCCTCGCCGAGAAGGTCGCGGGCGAAGGCTACGTCGACGCCACCGTGGGCCTGCCCACGGCGGCCGTCCTGCTCGCCGTGGTCACCGTCGGCGCCACCGCCTACGCCGGCCAGAAGCTGCGCCGCCTCACCCTGGCGGGCGAGGAGTAGGACCGCTGCCCGCACTGTGCCCCGCCCGGCCCACCGGCCAGGCGGGGCACAGCCGCGCGGGCCATCATCAGTGCATGATCGAGCATCCCGAGCCGGAGCTGTCGAGGCCGCTGAGGTCCTGGATACGCTCCTCGCCGGGCACCCATCTATGGCTGCTGATCATCGCCCTCACCAGCGTCATCGTGGCCATCGCGCCCGACCAGCTCGATCACGTCCTGCTCCACCGCAACAGCAGCAACCTCCACGAGCTGACCCGGCACCCCATACGTTCCCTGATCTCCAGCGCCTTCTGGATCGAGAACCCGGCCTCCCTCGCCCTGTACGTGGTGCTCTTCGAGTTCTTCCAGGCCCCGGTCGAACGCTGGCTCGGCACGCTTCGCTGGCTCGTCATCATCGCCACCGCCCACATCACGGCCACCCTGGTCAGCCAGCGGGCCGTCCTGATGGCCATCCAGGACCACCGCGCCCCGCGCAGCATGGTCCACGTCGTCGACATCGGCGTCAGCTACGGACTCGCGGCCGCCGTCGGCGTTCTGACGTACCGGCTCCCCAACCCCTGGCGCTGGTTCTATCTCGCCGCGGCCGTTGCCTTCTTCGGGATCCCGCTCGCCGGCGGGGCCAACTTCACCGACCTCGGCCACGCCATCGCGCTCGCCGTCGGCCTGCTCGCCTGGCCGCTGACCCGGCATCCGCAGCCGACCGCTGTTTCACGTGAAACATGAGCGGGGCCGAGCAGGGAGCGGCGCGGAAAATCACTGGTACGGGACGTGCGGCCCGGGCAGAGTGAGCCGTGCGGGGAGCAACAAAAAAGGTCCGGAGCAGCCACTTCGAGCGCGCCTTGCGGCGCGGGCTGTTCCGGACCTTTCCCCGTTTCAGGGCGGAGCCGTCAGGCGGCGCCGAGCAGACGTTCCAGCACCACCGCGATGCCGTCCTCCTCGTTGGAGGTCGTCACCTCGTCGGCCACCGCCTTCAGCTCCGCGTGGGCGTTGGCCATCGCCACTCCGTGCGCGGCCCAGCCGAACATCGGGATGTCGTTGGGCATGTCGCCGAAGGCGATCGTCTCCGCCGCCTTCACCCCCAGCCGGCGCGCGGCCAGCGACAGGCCGGTGGCCTTCGTCAGCCCCAGCGGCAGGATCTCCACTATCCCGGCGCCCGCCATGACGATGTCGACGAGGCTGCCCACGGTCTGCCGGGCCACCCGGACGAGCTCGTCGTCGCCCAGCGTCGGGTGCTGGATGTACAGCTTGTTCAGGGGGGCCGTCCACACTGCGGCGGTGTCGTCCAGGTAGACGGCCGGGAGGCCCTCCTGCACCTGGTAGCCGGGCCCGAACAGCACCTCGCCGTCCACGCCGTCGCGGCTGGCCGCCAGCGCCAGCGGGCCGATCTCGGCCTCCAGCTTCGACAGCGCCAGCCCGGCCAGCTGCCGGTCCAGGGTCACCGAGGTCAGCAGCCGGTGTGCGCCCGCGTCGTAGACCTGTGCGCCCTGACCGCAGACCGCGATCCCCTTGTACCCGAGGTCGTCCAGCACGCCCCGGGTCCAGGGCACGGCCCGGCCGGTGACGATGATGTGGGCCGCGCCCGCCGCGGTGGCCGCGACGAGCGCTTCACGGGTGCGTTCCGAGACGGTGTCGTCGCCACGCAGCAGCGTGCCGTCGAGGTCGGTCGCGACGAGCTTGTACGGGAACGGAACCGGGCTCACTTGGCGATCGGCTCCAGGACCTCGCGGCCGCCGAGGAACGGGCGCAGTGCCACGGGCACCCGCACCGTACCGTCGGCCTGCTGGTGGTTCTCCAGGATCGCGACGATCGTGCGCGGTACGGCGCACAGCGTGCCGTTCAGCGTCGAGAGCGGCGCGGTCTTCTTGCCGTCGCGGTAGCGGATCGACAGGCGGCGGGCCTGGAAGCCGTCACAGTTCGAGGCGGAGGTCAGCTCGCGGTACTTGCCCTGGGTCGGGATCCACGCCTCGCAGTCGAACTTGCGCGAGGCGGAGGCCCCCAGGTCACCGGTGGCGACGTCGATCACCTGGAACGGCAGCTCCAGGCTGGTCAGCCACTGCTTCTCCCACTCCAGGAGGCGCTGGTGCTCAGCCTCGGCCTCCTCCGGCGCGACGTACGAGAACATCTCGACCTTGTCGAACTGGTGGACGCGGAAGATGCCGCGGGTGTCCTTGCCGTACGTGCCGGCCTCGCGGCGGAAGCACGGCGAGAAGCCGGCGTACCGCAGCGGCAGCTTCTCGGCGTCGATGATCTCGTCCATGTGGTACGCGGCGAGGGGGACCTCGGAGGTGCCGACGAGGTAGTAGTCGTCCTTCTCCAGGTGGTACACGTTCTCCGCGGCCTGGCCGAGGAAGCCGGTGCCCTCCATGGCGCGCGGGCGGACCAGCGCGGGGGTGAGCATCGGGATGAAGCCGGCCTCGGTGGCCTGCGTGATCGCGGCGTTGACCAGGGCGAGCTCCAGCAGCGCGCCGACACCGGTCAGGTAGTAGAAGCGCGAGCCCGACACCTTGGCGCCGCGCTCGACGTCGATGGCGCCCAGCGACTCGCCGAGCTCCAGGTGGTCCTTGGGCTCGAAGCCCTCGGCGGCGAAGTCGCGGATGGTGCCGTGCGTTTCGAGGACGGTGAAGTCCTCCTCGCCGCCGACCGGGACGTCCGTGTGGACGATGTTCCCGAGCTGGAGGAGGAGCCCCTTGGCAGCCTCGTCGGCCTCGTTCTGCTCCGCCTCGGCGGCCTTGACGTCGGTCTTGAGCTGCTCGGCCTTCTTCAGGAGCTCCGCCCGCTCCTCCGGGGAGGCCTTCGGGATGAGCTTGCCGAGCGACTTCTGCTCATTGCGCAGTTCGTCGAAACGCATGCCGGAGGACCTGCGGCGCTCGTCGGCGGAGAGCAATGCGTCGACGAGGCCGACGTCCTCTCCACGGGCGCGCTGCGAGGCACGGACACGGTCAGGGTCTTCACGGAGCAGCCGGAGGTCAATCACCCCTCCAGGCTACCGGGCCGGGCTTCTGAGGATCACACCGATATCACGCTGTGTGTCGCTATGCCCCAATTGAGGTGAATGCAAAAGAAGCGGCCGCTGGCCGGAAGCGATCGTTCCAGGGCGAGTCAATAAAAGCGGCCCATTCCCCGAAATGGGGCAGAACGTCGGCCGCCGGTCAGCCCCTGAGCAGGGCCGGAGGCCGTTCCTTGTCCACAGGAATTCACAGGATCCCTGTCTTATCCACAGGCTGTGCGCCGCATCTGTGGACACGGAAATAGATCATTCGCGGCCGGCGGGGGGTCGGGGCGAATCGGGGTTCAAACCGCCCTCACACACTCATTCGGGTGGGAATGACTCGCCCCAAAGAGTTGCCTGGTGATGCGGGGGTGACGCCGTTCACCTCCCGCTCCCCAGCGCGAAACCTGGGCCCCCCGACCGATTTGTCGACCTTGTCGTGCCGTTCTGTCGACTTGTCCCCAGGTCCCCATCTCGTCCTGTGGATAACTCTGTGGACAGTGGACGAACGACTAAGCCCGGCCGTCGAGGCAGCGCGCCAGCCAGTCGGAGGCGGACGTGAAATCACCGTCCGACGTACCGGGCCGCGTGGCGCGGACGTCACCCACAGCGACACCGGCCCTCGGGTAGGAGCCGAGGAAACGGACCTGCGGACAGGTCCGCTTGAGGCCCATCAGCGCCTCGCTCACCCGGCGGTCGGAGATGTGGCCCTCGGCGTCCACCGCGAAGCAGTAGTTGCCGATGCCCGCGCCCGTCGGCCGGGACTGGATCAGCATCAGGTTGACCCCGCGCACGGCGAATTCCTGGAGCAGTTCCAGCAGCGCACCGGGGTGGTCGTCGCCGAGCCACAGCACCACGGAGGTCTTGTCGGCTCCGGTCGGCGCGGCCGGCCGGGCGGGCCGGCCGACGAGCACGAACCGGGTCTCGGCGTTCTGCGCGTCGTGGATCTCGGTGACCAGCGCCTCCAGCCCGTAGGTGGCGGCGGCGAACTCACCCGCGAAGGCCGCGTCGAAACGGCCCTCCTGGACCAGCCGGGCGCCGTCGGCGTTGGAGGCGGCCGACTCCCACACCGCCTCGGGCAGGTTGGCCCGCAGCCAGTTGCGTACCTGCGGCTGCGCGACCGGGTGCCCGGTGACGGTCTTGATGTCCGGCAGCTTGGTACCCGGCCGCACGAGCAGCGCGAACGCGATGGGCAGCAGCACCTCGCGGTAGATCATCAGCGGTTCGCCGGACGCCAGCTCGTCGAGGGTCGCGGTGACCCCGCCCTCCACCGAGTTCTCGATGGGCACCAGCGCGGCGGCCGCCTCACCGTTGCGTACGGCGTCCAGGGCGGCCGGGACCGACACCATCGGGACGAGCTCCCGCGTGGCGGCTTCCGGGAGGGTGCGGAGGGCGGCTTCGGTGAAGGTGCCCTCGGGACCGAGATAGGTGAAGCGGGTGGCCGACATGCGGTCAGCCTAACGCCGGGTCAGCGGCCGGGGCGGGTCCGTTCACCCTTCGAGCAGCCGCTGCCCCACGTACTCACCCGCGCGCGGTCCGGGAGGCACGGCGTACAGCCCGCTGGACTCGTGCCGGATGAACGCGGACAGCGCGTCGCCCCGGTCGAGCTTGCGCTGGACGGGGACGAAGCCGCGCAGGGGGTCCGCCTGCCAGCAGATGAACAGCAGTCCGGCGTCCGGGGTGCCGTCCGCGCCGATCCCGTCGTGGAAGGAGAAGGGGCGCCGGAGCATGGCGGCCCCGCCGTTCTGCTCGGGGGCGGAGATCCGGGCGTGGGCGTTCGAGGGGATGACGGGCTTGCCGTCGGCGCCGATCTTGGCGAGGTCCATCGCAGTGGTCTCGGTGCCGCCGGTCAGCGGCGCACCCGTGGCCTTGGTGCGGCCGATGACCTGCTCCTGCTCGGCGGTGGACCGCTTGTCCCAGTCGTCGAGGAGCATCCGGATGCGCCGGACGACGGCGTACGAGCCGCCGCCCATCCAGGCGTGCTCGGCGGGCCCGGGGCCGGCGGCGGGGACGAAGATCCGCTTGTCGAAGTCCGGCTGGGCCGGCTTGGGGTTCGCGGTGCCGTCGATCTGGCCCATCAGGTTGCGGGCGGTCATCGGGGCGGCGGTGGCTCCGGGCGAGCGGTTGAAGCCGTTCATCTGCCAGCGCACGCGGGCGGCGTCCCCGGCGTCCTTCTGGAGGGAGCGCAGGGCGTGGAAGGCGACGAGCCCGTCGTCGGCGCCGATCTGGATCCACAGGTCGCCGTTGCTGCGCTGGGCGTCGAGCTGGTCGGCCGAGAAGGCGGGCAGCGGGTCGAGGGCGGTCGGGCGGCGGTCGATGAGGCCGGTGCGCTCGAAGAAGGAGTGGCCGAAGCCGAAGGTGACGGTCAGCGAGGACGGCCCGGCGTCGAGGGCGATGCCGGTGTCGGCGGTCGGGGCGCTCTCGCCGGCCATGAGCCGGCGGGCGGTGTCCGACCAGCGGCGCAGCAGGGCGGCGGCCTCCTTGCGCCCGGCGCCGGGGGCGAGGTCGAAGGCGACGACGTGGCCCTTGGCCTGGAGCGGGTGGGTGATGCCCGCCTGGTGGTCCCCGTTGAAGGCGATCTTGGTGGCGCCGAGGGAGCTGAGCGCGCCGCGGCTGCCGGGTGCGGCGGCCGTCCCCTGGTCGTCCGCCGCGGACCGCACAAGGGCGCCGCCCGTGGCGCCGAGCGCGAGCCCGGCGGCGCCGGCGGCGCCTACGGTGCCCAGCAGCCGGCGCCGTGAGATCTCGATGTCGGGGTTGCTCTCGTTGCTCTCGGTCACGCGGGTCAGCCGATCTTCACGTTCTTCTGGACGGTCGTCTGGTCGATGTCGGAGGTACGGACGGTCACGTCGATCCGCCATTCGCCGGCGAGCGGGAGCTGGACGCCGGAAGCGGTCCAGTGGCCGGGCGCGGCCTGCTCGGGGACGACGGGCAGGGGTCCGATGTCCTTGGTGGGGAGGGTGAAGGCCACCTTGATCTCGGGCAGCTCCAGCGGCCGGCCGTCGGGGGTGTCCGCCCACAGGTGGAGGGTGTTGGCGCCGACCCGGCCCGGGTCGAGTTCGAGCCGGACGGTTCCCTTGCCGGCCTGGCCGCCGGTGTCGAAGGGGAGGCTGATCTTGACGGCGCGGTCGGGGACGGCGGTGGCGGCGTCGGCGGAGCCGGAGCCGGTCTCCAGCTCCGCGGTCCGGCCAGGCTCGGTGCTGGTCAGGATGGTGGTGATGGCGAGCAGCACGACGGCCACCGCCGCCTCGGCGAGGACGGAGCGGCGCAGGCCGACCCGGTCGGCGTCGGCGTCACGGACCTGCTTCTCGCGCGCGTTCGCCCGGGCGGCGCGCTGCCGGGCGAGCTGAGCGGCGCGCTTGGGGTCGGCGGGGACGGTCACGGGCTCTGTTTCACGTGAAACATCGCGCTGGGAGACGACCTTGGTCTTCCGCCCCGCGGGGGTTTCGGCGAGCCGTGCGGTCCATTGCCGGGAGAGGTAGGCGATGCCGACGAGGACGATGACCAGACCGACCTTGACGAGCAGCAGCTGCCCGTAGCCGGTGCCGGTCAGTGCGGACCAGCTGCCGACCTGGCGCCACGACTGGTAGACGCCCGTGACGGCGAGGACCAGGACGCTGATGAAGGCGACCTTGGAGAAGCGCTGGACGGCCTCGCGCTCGATCTCGGGAATCTTGTGGAGGGCGACGAGCAGCGCGGTGAGCCCGCCGAGCCAGGCCGCGACGGCCAGCAGGTGCAGGATGTCGACGGGCATGGCGATGCCGGGCTGGATGCCGGTGGAGGCGTGCTCGGAGAGCGCCCAGGTGGCCGCGATGCCGGCGGCGACGACGGCTCCGCCGATCCCGAGGCCGAAGACGAGGTCGTTCGAGTCCTTCGCGGAGCCCGGGCCGTCGGAGGACTTGGCGCCCTTCGCGGGGCCGGCGCCGCTCTGGCTGCGCGCGTACGCCCCGAAGAGGACGGCGATGAACAGCGCGGCCGCGCCGAGGAGCAGCAGCCGGGAGACGAGGGAGGCGCCGGTCTTGGTCTCCAGGACGGCTCGCAGCCCGTCCAGGTCGAGGGCGTCGGCGAACTTCCCGGAGCCGGTGTACGGGTTGCGCAGCACCAGCATCACGAGCGTGGCGGCGGTGAGGGTGACCCAGGCCCGTACGACGAGCTTCTGCAGGGGCCGCTCGGCCGCGCCCCGGCGCCAGCACAGCAGCACGAAGGCGGCGCCGCCGATGAGGACGGCGAAGCCCCCGTACGCGGCGTAGCGGGCGATGTCGTAGGCGATGCCGACGGGTCCGCCGCCCGCCTGCCGGTCGGGCAGGCTGACGTTGGTCTCCGAAGGGGCGCCGATGGAGAAGGTGAAGGCGCCGGAGACCGGGTGGCTGTCGGCGGAGACGGCCTGCCAGGCGACCGTGTAGGTGCCGTTGGGCAGGCCGGAGTGCAGCGCGGTGCCGTAGCGGATGGTTGATCCACTGCACATGTCGCGCAGTTCGCCGGTGTCGACGCGTTTGCCCTGGGGGTCCAGGACGCGGATGGAGTCGCCGCCCATGGCGACCTGTTCCGAGAAGGAGAGGGTGACCTGGGCGGGGGCCGTGGCGACCACCGCCCCGTCCTTGGGGTCGCTCGCGGTGAGTGCGGCGTGCGCCGTGGCCGGGGTGGCCGCGGTGAACAGGGTTGCCAGCAGGGCGGCGAGGACCAGCGCGAGCCGCGGCAGGAGTGCCGCGGTCCGGACGCGGGCCGTGGAAGGGGCGGGGGCGGTGGCCGTCATGGCGTCTCAGTCCCTCGGTCCGTCAGTGGGCGGTGCCGTCGGTGTGTGCCGAAGCCTTCGCGTTGTACGTCCGCTCCTTGACGTCCAGCTCGACCTTGACGGGGTCGGCCTTCTCGAAGCGCAGCTCGACGGTGACCTTGTCGCCGACCTTCGGAGTGTTCTTCAGGCCCATGAACATGACGTGGTTGCCGCCGCGCTCCAGCTTCAGCTCGCCGTTGGCGGGTACCTCCATCGCCTGGACGTGCCGCATCTGCTGGTCCTTGGTCTCGTGGATCTGCAGATCGTCCGAGAGCGGGCTGGTGACGGCGACGAGCTTGTCGGCGGTCTTGGAGTCGTTCTTGATGACCATGAAGGCGCCGGCCATCTTGTCGTTGACGGGCTCGGGCATGTAGCCGCCGCTGACCGTCATCGCGGGCTTGGCCGCCGAGCTCTTGGAGCCGGAGTCCGAGCCGGAAGCGGAGTCCGAGTCGGAGGAGCAGCCGGATATGGCGAGCGCTGCCGTCAGGGAGAGGGCGGCGGCGAGGGTGCGGGTGGTGCGGCGGTTCACGGGTTCTCCCCCTTGACGATCTTCGGCAGGTCCTTGGTGTAGTCATCGACGGTCGTGCTCTCGCCGTAGAGGACGTAGCCCTCGTCGGTCTTGGGAGAGAACGCGATGACCTGCGCGCCGTGCATGGAGACGACGTCGCCGTTGGCCTCCGTCTTGGCGGCCTCGATGCCGATGCCGAGGCTGCGCGCGGCGGCCTGGATGGTGGCGAAGTCCCCGGTCAGGCCGGTGAACGCGGTGTCCTGGGACCCGAGCCACGCGCGGAGGGATTCGGGGGTGTCCCGTTCGGGGTCGGTGGTGACGAAGACGACCTGGAGCTTTTCCTGGTCGGCCTTCGGGAGTGCCTTCTTGGCGACGGCGATGTTGCTCATCGTCAGGGGGCACACGTCGGGGCAGCGGGTGTAGCCGAAGTAGATGAGCGTCGGCTTGCCCTTGGTCTGCTCGCGCAGGTTCCAGGGCTTGCCGGTGGTGTCCGTCAGGACGAGGTCCGGCTTGGTGAACGGGCGGTCGAGCACGGTCGCGGGGCCGACCTTGGTCTGGCCGCTGATCTGCTGGACCGCGCTGCTCTTGGCCGTCTCGCCGCCGCAGGCGGTGAGGGTGAGGGCGGCCGCCACCGCGAGGGCGGCGACCGTCACACGTGTGGTGCGCATGAAGAGATGTCCCTGGGATCGGGGATGCTGAGGATGTTCTACGGGTGCGGCGGGTCAGGAGGCCCGGCGGCGCGAGGCGACGCCGAAGGCGATGCCACCGAGTCCGACGACGATGCCGGCGATGCCGAGGGCGCGCGCGGTCGTGTCGGAGCCGCTCTTGGCGGCCTTGTCCTGGCTGCCCTTGTGGTCCTTGTCGGCGTTCTTGCCGCCGTCGGCCGCGTCGGCCTTCTTGTCGCCGGCGCCGTGGTGGCCGTCGTCCTTGGCGGCGGTCAGCTTCAGGACGGGCGCCGGGTTCTGCGGCTCCGCGGCGCCTTCCTTGGCCTCCTCGATCCAGCGGACGACCTCGTCGTTGTCGTACGTCTGGATCGCCTTGAAGACCATCTGGTCGGCGTCCTCGGGCAGCTTGCCGACGGAGACGGGGAACTGCTGGAACTTGCCGGGCTCGATCTTGCCGCCGCTCCACGTGACCTTGGTGACGGCCTCGTTGACCTGCTTGCCGTGCACGGTGAGCGGCTTGTCGAGCTTGCTCTTCTCGACCTTCACGGTCCAGCCGGGGATGTCCTGCGGCATGACGGACGTCAGCGGCTGGTCGACCGGGAAGTTGACCTCCAGCTGGGTGGTCGACGCGTTGTCGCGCTCGTTCGGGACCTTGAAGTTGATGGTCGCGTAGCCGCCCTTGGCGGCGTCGCCGGGCTGCACGCTGACGTGCGCGAAGGCCGTGCCGGACAGGGCGAGGACGGTACCGGCGGCAAGGGCGGCGGCGAAGGAGACGCGAGAGGTCTTCATTGCGGGATCACTCCACGGAAGCAGGGATGACGGTGGCTCCGGGCGCGGCGCGCGCGGAGTTCGCGGCACCGTGCTCCCGCTGGATGTCCCTGGGAGTGGGTGCCGCGTCAGGCTGCGAGGGCGAACGCGGCCGCGGGCGGCCCGCGCCGGATCACCGTGTGCTGGAGTGCCTCCCGGCCGGTCGCCGCCGCCGGGGCGGCCGCGGTCCGGGTGGCCCGCGGGGTACGGGCCGGAGCGCCGGCAAGCCCGGACACGAGGGCGCGTGCGAAGGCCAGCGCGGCCCGCAGCGGACGTACCGGGTCGGCCCCGCAGGACAGCCGGGACAGCTCGACCAGCCGGAACAGGGCGGCGTCGCCGCGCCCGAGGAGCCAGCCGACGGCGAGCGCGGCCAGCAGGTGGCCGGTCAGCATGGCCGGGCTGAACAGGCCGGTCGCGGGTGCCGTGGCGCTCTGGGCCATGTGCGCGTGGGCCGTGTGGCCCTGCGCGGCGGCCTGTGCGGCCAGGGCGGCCGGGTCCAGTCCGGCGGTCTCCAGGATCTGCCGGGCGTCGGCCGGGCTGAGCGGAATGGAGTTGCCGCCGCAGACCAGCTGCGCGGCGAGCGCCGCCAGCGAGGTGTCCGACGAGGCGGTGTTGCCCGCCGCCGCGCCGTGCTGGCCGAGGCCGAACAGCGCGTGCAGCCCCAACTGGCCGACGGTCAGCCCGGCGGCGATGCCGGGCAGCGTGCGGCGGCGTCCCGCGAGGGGGACGGCGACCGCGAAGACGGCGAGGAAGGCGATGCCGAGGACCCACCACGGCACGGTGGCGCAGGAGGCCACCGCGTGCCCGGCCGCGGACAGCACGACGCAGACCGCGGTGAACACCGCGGCCCGGATCGTCCGGAGGCCCGCTCCGGCATGCGTCGTGTGGGGGGCAGTCATGGCCGGGTCATCATCGCACTGCGCTTGGGCGGCGCATACGGCAGGTCCGGAACGTCCGATGCGTCCCAGCGGGGAGGGCGGGTGCCGCCCGCGGCGCGCGGTGGTGGAACGGCGCCGTGGCCTTACACCGCGGCCCGGGAGTGTCACATCGGCCGAATGAGGGCTGTGTCGGCCGCCGGGCGCTTACGGCCGACCGCATGAGGCAATAGGTAACCGTATGAGCATCTGGTGGTCTCTCCACTTGCGGCGCGAAGCCGCGAGCGTCCCGCTCGCCCGGCGGTTGCTGCTGGGGACGATGGAGACCGCGGGGGTGGACCCGGACATCTCCTTCGACCTGTCGGTGGCGTTGAGCGAGGCCTGCGCGAACGCGGTGGAGCACGGTGGTCCGGCCGCCGGCGCGGGCTCCGGCCCGGACGGGGACCCGGTCTCCGAGGCGTGCGCGGCGTACCGCGTTACGGCGTACCTGGACGGGGACTGCTGCCGCATCGAGGTGACCGACTCGGGCCCTGGGTTCCCGCCTTCGACGGTGTCCGGGTACAGACCGGGGCCGGCCGGCCCCTCGGAGAAGGAACACGGCCGGGGGCTGGGGCTGATCACGGAACTCGCCGACCACGCCCTGTTCCGCAACCGGCCCGGGCGGGGCGCGGTGGTCAGCTTCGACAAGATCCTCAAGTGGCGCGAGGGAGCGCTCCTGAAGGTGTCGTGAAACCCGCCGAAGCAGGCTCCCGGACATGCCGATGGGCGGGACTCGCGTACGAGAGCACGAGAACCCCGCCCACCAGTGGTCGCGGTGGAGGCCGCCCCCCAGGCGCGCCGGAGGCCAGCCCTTCAGCCGCGTCGAAGGTCAGCTCTTCAGCCGCGCCATCCACGCCTCGACCTCGGCCGACGCACGCGGCAGCCCGGCCGACAGGTTCAGGTTGCCGTCCTCGGTGACGAGGATGTCGTCCTCGATCCGGACACCGACGCCGCGGTACTCCTCGGGCACGGTCAGGTCGTCGGTCTGGAAGTACAGACCGGGCTCGACGGTGAGGCACATGCCGGGCTCCAGCGTCCCGTCCACGTACGCCTCGGTGCGCGCGACGGCGCAGTCGTGGACGTCCATGCCGAGCATGTGGCCGGTGCCGTGCAGGGTCCAGCGGCGCTGCAGGCTCAGCTCCAGGACGCGCTCGACCGGGCCCTCCAGCAGACCCCACTCGACGAGCTTCTCGGCGAGCACGCGCTGCGCGGCGTCGTGGAAGTCGCGGAACTTCGCGCCGGGCCGGACGGCGGCGATGCCCGCCTCCTGGGCCTCGTACACGGCGTCGTAGACCTTGCGCTGGATGTCGCTGTACGTGCCGTTGATCGGCAGCGTGCGCGTGACGTCGGCCGTGTAGAGGTCGCGGGTCTCCACGCCGGCGTCGAGCAGCAGCAGGTCGCCGGGGCGGACCCGGCCGTCGTTGCGGACCCAGTGCAGGGTGCAGGCGTTCGGGCCGGCGGCGCAGATGGAGCCGTAGCCGACGTCGTTGCCCTCGACGCGGGCGCGCAGGAAGAAGGTGCCCTCGATGTAGCGCTCGGAGGTGGCCTCGGCCTTGTCGAGCACCTTCACGACGTCCTCGAAGCCGCGCACGGTGGAGTCGACGGCCTTCTGCAGCTCGCCGATCTCGAACGCGTCCTTCACGACGCGGGCCTCGGAGAGGTGGACGCGCAGCTCCTCGTCCCGCTCGGCGGTGACCTTGTCGGTCAGGGCCTTGTCGATGACGGCGTCGTGGCCGCGCAGCAGGCGGACCGGGCCCTTTGCCTCGGCGAGGGCGTCGGCGAGCTCGCGGACGTCCTGCGCGGGGATGCCCAGGAGCTGCTCGGCCTCGGCGAGGGAGTGGCGGCGGCCGACCCACAGCTCGCCCTGGCCGGACAGCCAGAACTCGCCGTTCTCACGGTTGGAGCGCGGCAGCAGGTAGATGGTGGCGCTGTGGCCGCCGGTGCCCGTGGGCTCCAGCACCAGAACGCCGTTCTCGGTCTGGTCGCCGGTGAGGTACGCGTACTCGGTCGAGGAGCGGAACGGGTACTCGGTGTCGTTCGAGCGGGTCTTGAGGCGGCCCGCGGGGACGACGATCCGCTCGCCGGGGAAGCGCGCGGACAGCGCGGCGCGACGCTGGGCCGTGTGCGCGGCCTGGGCGATCGGCTTCAGGCCGTGCAGCTCGGTGTCGGCCCAGCCGGTGCGCATGTTGTCCGCGAGTTCGTCGCTGACGCCCGGGTACAGCCCGTTCTTGCGCTGCTCGTGCTTCTTCTGGGGCTGCTCTTCTTCCGGGGTCTCCGGGGTGAGCTCGTCAGCCACTTCTTCTCCTCAGCTGCGACGGAACGGCATAGCGAGGTCCGGGTGAGGACCCCGTCCATCGTAGGCGGGGAGGGAAGAAAACCGGCTGATGTGTGATTGATCAGTCAAACCGGGCGGCGAGCAGCACGATGTCCTCGACGGCGTCTTCCAGCGCCGCCTCGGCGTCTCCTTCCGGGAGCACGTTGCGCAGGATGTGGTCGCAGATGGCGCCCGGGTCGTCGCGGGCGCTACGGGGGACCCCCGCGGCCGCCGCGTGCAGCCGGGCGTACGCCCGGTCCATGGGGTCACCGGTGCGCCGCAGCAGCCCGTCGGTGTACAGCAGCACCGTTTCTCCGGGCGCGGGTTCGATCTCCACGCTCGGCGCTTCCCAGCAGGCCAGCATCCCGAGCGGCGCGGAGAGCGAGGTCTCGACGTACTCGGTGCGGCGCTCGCCGATCAGCAGCGGCGGGGCGTGCCCGGCCCCGGCCAGGATGATCTTCCGCTGGGCGGGCTCGCAGTACGCGAAGAGGGCGGTCGCCGAGCGCGCCGGCTCGGTCAGGCGCAGCAGCAGCTCCAGGTCGGACAGGACCGCGACGGGGTCCTCCCCCTCCATGACGGCGTACGCGCGCAGCGACGCCCGCAACCGTCCCATCGCGGCGACGGCGCTCGGGCCGGCCCCGGTGACGGAGCCGACGGCCAGACCCATCGCCCCCTCAGGGAGCGGCAGCGCGTCGTACCAGTCGCCACCGCCGAGCGGGCCGGTGTGGTGGCGGGCGGCGAGCTGGACCCCGGGGATCCGGGGGAGCCGGCTGGGCAGCAGCTCCTCGGCGACGGTGGCCAGCCGGGAGCGCGAGCGCTCCACCTCCACCATCCGGGCCAGGTGTTCAGAGCCGTGGCGGACATACAGCCCGATGAGGTCGCGCTGTCGTTCGCTGGGCTCGGCCTGCTCGTCGTAGAGCCAGACGGCCGCGCCGAGCCGCCCGGTGGCCTCGGCGGTCAGCGGAAGCGCGTAGCTGGCGGCATAGCCGAGCCGGGCGGCGACCTCGCGGTGGCGGGGGTCGACGGGGGCGCCCGGCCCCCCGGCGCCGGGGGGCGCGCCGGGTTCGGGGAGCACCTCGGAGCCGCCCTGCGCGTCGGGGAGTCCGTCGAGGATGCGGCCGTACGAGGTGGCGCTGCGCGGCACGGTCTCGATGTGCCCGAGATCCGCGCGGCCGAGGCCGAGGCCGATGGTGGTGCTGGGGCCGAGCCCGTCGGAGGGTTCGAGGACGATCAGGCCGCGGCGGGCGCCGACCAGGACGGCTCCGGCGCGCAGGAACTCGTGCAGCGAGGAGTCGAGGTCGCCCGCGCGGGCCAGGCGTTCGGTGAGCTCGTTGAGGGTGGTGAGGTCGGAGACCATGCCCGCCAGCCGGTCCTGGATGAGGGTGCCGGTGGGAGGGGTGGGGGTCGGTGCGTGGGTCGTGCGTGCGGGCGTGGGCGCCGCAGTGTGCGGTGACGCTGTAACTGCCGGATCGATTCCAGCCACTTTCGGCAGATGCGGGGCGCTCATGGCGTCCGCCTTTCCACCTGGTGCGATTCGCCATATAGCATCGCAAACCCCCAGATCGTGCTGCGCCGCCATCAATGAATCCACATCTACACGCACACGAGGAGCGATGTCCAGCATTGTCCCAGTGGGAATCCTGGTGTCCGTGGGACGGCAACTCACTGTCGAGCCAAGGCTAGAACTTGGCCGGAAAAAGCCGGAAGCAAGCGGTTTTTGCGATCGACTGAGCGGGCGTCGAAGTCGCTCCGGGTACGTAACCCCTGGTGCCCAGGGACAGTTGACGCGATCCGGCACCCGCCGGGAACCGCCCGGCGCGGGCCGCCGTCCTTAGCGGCGGCAGCCGGTCTGGGCATCGGCGTGGGTCGCGCTCCGCCCCCGCCGGACGTTTCACGGACCCGTAAGAAACTGCACGAACGTGTACGTGCGGTGAAACACCGCTTACATGGTGTGATGTGGCCCTCGGCGTTCAACGGAAAGGAACGAGCGCTCATGCGCGAGATCCTCGGAAGGCGTCTCCAGCGGCTCCGCGATCGCTTGCAGTCCCTGCGTCCGGCCGCCCCGGCCCGGGGCTCCCTCGCGGCGGACGGCCGTACTCCGACGACCCGAACTCCGGCAACCCGTACCCCGGCGAAGCGCGGCGCGGCCCGTACCACGGCACCTGCCCCCACCCTCCTCGACGCGGCGCTGACCTGCGCCACCGCCTGGCAGTGGCCGGTGCTGCCCGGTGTCGGCCGGGCCGGCGCCGACAGCGCCCGGTGCGCCTGCCCCGACCCCGACTGCGTGGTGCCCGGCGCGCATCCGTTCGACCCCGGGCTGCTCGCGGCCACCACCGACGCCCGGATGGTGGCCTGGTGGTGGGCCAGACGGCCCTCCGCTCCGGTGCTGCTGGCCACGGGCGGGGCCGCTCCGTGCGCGGTGAGCCTTCCGGCGGTCGCCGCCGCGCGCGCCGTCGTGCGTCTGGACGCGCAGGGCATGCGGCTCGGCCCGATCGTCGCGACGCCGACGCGGTGGTCGCTGCTGGTGGCCCCGTACTCGCTGGAGCGGCTCGGCGAACTGCTCTACTCCAAGGACCACGTGCCCTCCTCGCTGCGCTTCCACGGCGAGGGCGGCTATCTGCTGCTGCCGCCCTCCGCCGCGTCGGGCGGCGGTCAGGTCCACTGGGAGCGGGAGCCGGTGGCCGGAGCGGGTGGTCCGTGGCTGCCGGAGGTCGAGGACGTCGTGCACGCGCTGGTCGAGGCGAGCAGCGGGGCGCCCGGTGGCGGCAGCCGGCTCGCGTACTGATCGTTTTCGGCGCCACGGCTCATTCGGCACATCACTCGTACGGGTGCCAGCAGGACGAGTTTCCAAGGGAATTGGGCGCGGGGATCTCCGTGCCCCATTCCCGCGTCGCTATCTTCGGCGAATGAATCTCCGCTTGATCGGTATCGGCGCCGGTGTGCTGGTCATCTTGTCGCTTCCCCTCGCGGGAGCGATCGCCGGGCCGGATTTCGCCGGTCAGGGCGACGGAAAGGGCGGTGGGTTGCTCACCTCGCTGGGATTGTCCGATCCCGCGGACACCTCGCGTACGTCGGGTCAGGCGCGGCCGGACCAGCAGGGTCGCGCGGGCGCGACAGGGGCTCAGGGCCGGCCGGAGTCCGCCGGTCCGGACGCCCGGCCCGCCGATCCGGCATCTCCCGGTCCGCCGGAGCAGCCCCGTACGGATTCCCGGTGCGGCCCCGAACTCTCCTCGCCGCACGGCGTGGAGGCGCAGACCTGCGTGCTGGTGGGCGAGGGCCAGACCTGGGGCCGCAGCTACTACCGCAACACCAGCGGCCACCCGCTGGACGCCGTTTTGACGGTGATGGGGCCGGCGGGACGCACGGTGCAGATTCGGTGCGCGGTCGACGCGGGGGACGAGCCGGCGCTGTGCGAGACGCCGCGCGAGGCGTCGACGGGAACGCCGGAGGACTACTCGGCCGTAGCGGAGTTTGCAGCTCCGGATGATGAGGGAGCGCTGCTGCTGCGGTCCGGGAGCAACTCACCGGCACCGCGAGACGGTTGAACACCGTGGAAATGTGAGGGCCCGGTCGCTGGCGACGGGGGATGCACCAGCGACCGGGCTACAAGAACCGTAACAAGAGATCGCCTGTTCGCAAATTCGATCTCTGATATTCAGACACCGATTTGCAGGCGATTAGCGGGAGTTGTGACCCCAGTCACCGGACCCGCGCGTGTGCGGTCGTCAGCTCAGCGTGACCTGGCGGTTGGTGAGGCCACCGCGCGCCCGGCGCTCTTCCGTGGTGAGCGGAGCGTCCGAGGCGAGGGCCGCGACCAGCCGCTCCGCGAACTCCGCGGCGGGCTTCTCCACGTCGTCGGCGGTGACCCCGGTGGGCAGGTCCCAGACGGGGACCATCAGGCCGTGCGCACGGAAGGAACCGACGAGCTTGGTGCCTTCGCCGAGGGAGGAGGTACCCGCGGAGTGCAGTCGCGCGAGGGCGTCGAGCAGCTTCTCCTCGGGGTGCGGCATGACCCAGCGCAGGTGGTTCTTGTCCGGGGTCTCGCACCAGTAGGCGGCGTCCACGCCGGCCAGCTTGACCGTCGGGATGGCGGCCGCGTTGGCGCGTTCCAGCGAGGCGGCGATCTCCGGAGAGGAGTTCTGGGCACTCTCCGACTCCGGAATCCAGAATTCGAAGCCGCTGTGCACAACCGGCTCGAAAGCGCCGTCCGTGTCCAGGAGATCCTGAAGTCGCGGACCCTCGGCCGGAACCCGGCGGGCCGGGACCGGAGTTCCCGGTTCCGCGGCGAGCGCGCGCTCCAGGGTGTCGGCCATGTCCCGGGAGAGGTCCCCGGTGGTCGAGTCGTTCTGGAGGCCGAGCAGGACGGACCCGTCCTCGCGGCGCAGTGCCGGCCATGCCATGGGGAGTACGGTCACCAGCGTGACGGACGGGACGCCCTCGGGCAGTCCGCCCTTGAGGGTGAGCGGGATGGTGGCCGCCGGGACGAGCTCGCGCAGCGCCACCCAGTCGCATTCGCCGGGCAGGCCCTCGAACGGGCGCTGCACGTGCTCGGTGACGGCGTGCGCGGCGGCCGCGCCGTGGCAGGCCTTGTAGCGGCGACCGGATCCGCAGGGGCAGGGCTCGCGGGCGCCTACCACCGGGATCTCCCCGTTGTTGAGCTGCGGCTTTGCAGTCTTCGCTGCGGGGCGCTTCTTGGCCATCGTGGGTGTCTCCCGGTTGCGGCGGTACGGGTGTGTCTGGGCGCGAGCCTAGCCGTTCGTACCACCGGAACCGGCGGGGTGCGGCCGGGAGCACGGTCGGCGTGCGCTCCCGGTCGGCCGCATGTGCGATCACGTGTCTGAACGCGTGTCTGACGGATGTCTGATCGCGTGTCTCATGCTTGTGGAATCGCGCTCGGCGTCCGTGCGGATCCCGAGCGGAATCCGGTCAGGGATTCAGATCGTCGAAGGCCGTGCTGAAGTCGACCGCCGGGGGCGCAACGCGCGTAGCGAAATCCTCGTGCCGGGCCCCGCACGCGACAATCACCCATACGGTGACCTCGCCCGCCGCACCGTCCCGGACACCCCAGTCCTGGGCCAGGGCGCTGATGATGTTCAGCCCCCGGCCGCCGCGCGCGGTGACCGAGGGCGTGGCCGGAACCGGGCGGGTGGGACCGCCCCCGTCCGTGACCTCGACCGTCAGCCGCCCCGCTTTGTCGACGCGCCAGGCAGCGCGTATCTCCCCGTCCCCGACCTCCCGCGAGCCCAGCGGCCGGCCGTGCCGGCAGGCGTTGCTGAGCAGTTCGGAAAGGATCAGTACGGCGTCGTCCACGACCGATTCGGACACCCCGCTCATGCGCAGTTGCTCACGCATGCGGTGTCTCGCCTCGCCCACGCCCGCAGGACCATGGGTCACGTCCACGCACGACGACGTGGGCACTTCTTGTGCCACCACCAACGCCACCCCCGGAACCTCCTTAGCCCCACGCCATGGTCTGGATGCCCCAATGGCCTGGACCGGAAACCGCCGAAGCGGAGAGCTCTGACGCATTCATGACCAGTGAATGCGGAGCGGATGCGCCGGGGCACACCCTGTGACGAACGGGTCGCGGGTGGCGGGTGCGCAAACCGGGATGTCAGCGTCCCAGCTGTGACAGAACCTGCCGCGGCCTGTTCGTGATGATCGCTTCGACACCCAGATCAGCGCAGAGCTGAACGTCTTCGGGCTCGTTCACGGTCCAGACGTGTACGGAATGGCCCGCGGCCTGGAGCTTGCGGATGTAGCCGGGGTGGTTGCGCACGATCCGCATGCCCGGCCCCGCGATCCGTACGCCGGCAGGCAGCCGCCCGTCCCGCATCCGGGGGGAGATGAACTGCATCAGGTACACGGTCGGGATCGTCGGCGCGGCAGCCCGCACCCGGTGCAGCGAGCGCGCGGAGAAGCTCATGACCCGGACCGGGTGCGGGCCCTCGGCGGGCGGGGCGTCCAGACCGAAGCGCTTGAGGAGGAAGAGGAGCCGCTCCTCCACCTGGCCGGCCCAGCGGGTGGGGTGCTTCGTCTCGATCGCGAGGCCCACCGGGCGGCCGGCGTCGGAGACCAGCCCGAGCAGCCGCTCCAGAGTGAGCACCGAGGTGCGCTCCGGGTCCGCGTCCCAGTCGGGGGACTCCTCGCGGTCCTTCCAGGAGCCGAAGTCGAGGGCGGCGAGCTCGGCCAGCTCCAAGGCGGACACGGCGCCGCGGCCGTTGGAGGTGCGGTTGACCCGGCGGTCGTGGACCAGGACCAGATGGCCGTCCGCGGTGAGCCGGACGTCGCATTCGAGCGCGTCGGCGCCGTCCTCGATGGCCTTGCGGTAGGCGGCCAGGGTGTGCTCGGGGGCATCCTCCGAGGCGCCGCGGTGGGCGACGACCTGGATGGGGCGCGGCGTTGCGTGGGTCACCGGGTCATGGTGCCACCGAGCGGGTGCCCGGCGTCGGGGGGAACCCTGGGGATGCGCCCGAAATGCCGGGGATAAAGGATGGGGGGAGACGCACAGGTCCGGCTTACAGTGCTCTGACGGGTCATGGGAAAGGCTTTGCCCAGGAACTTGTGCGGCATGTCGAACGTTCAGTCGGACCGATATCGCCAGATAGTGCAGAAGCCGTGTGTGTTGCGTGTGACGAGGAGAGAGCGCTGTGAGCACCGAGAACGAGGGCACCGCGGCCCCTACGCCCCCCGCGGCCCCGTCCGCACCCCCCGTGCCGGTGGCCGCTCCCCACGCCGACGGGGCCCCGACCGCCGAGACGCCCGCGGCGCCGGCGTCCGCGCCCGGGACCGGGCCCGTCGCGCCGGAGCCTGCGGGTGCACCTGCTGCACCCGCCGTACCCGCTGCACCCGCCGCGCCCACTGACGCGGTGCCCGTCGCCGCGCCCGCGGCCGCGCCCGCCGAGCCGGTGACCCAGCAGATCCCGCCGACGCCCGCGCCCGGGACCGAGGCCACCCAGCAGTTCCCGCCGAACCCGGCCTACGGCCAGGCCCCGCCGCCCCAGGGCCCCGCGCCGCAGGCCCGGCTCCCGCCGCGTACGGCGCCGAGGGCTGGCCGCCGCCCCCGCCCGCGGTTCCCGCCTATGGCGGAGCCGGCCACGGCGGCTGGGGCGCGCACCTCGCCGCCGACGGCCAGCCGGCGCCCAAGCCGAAGGGCCGCGGCGGTCTCGTCGCCGCCGTGCTGGTGGCGGCCCTGCTCGCGGGCGGCGTCGGCGGCGGCATCGGCTACTGGGCCGCCGAGCGCAACGACAACGGCGGCACCGGCACCGGCTCGACCACGATCACCGCCGGGAACACCCCCAAGGACCTCAAGCGGGAGGCGGGCTCCATCGCGGGCCTGGCCGCCGGCGCGCTGCCCAGCGTGGTCACCATCGAGGCCTCGGCCGGCGACGGCGAGGGCGGCACCGGCACCGGGTTCGTCTACGACCAGCAGGGCCACATCCTCACCAACAACCATGTGGTGGCCTCCGCCGCGAACGGCGGCAAGCTCTCCGCGACCTTCTCCGACGGCAAGAGGTACGACGCCGAGGTCATCGGCCGCGCCCAGGGCTACGACGTGGCCGTGCTGAAGCTGAAGAACCCGCCGTCCGGCCTCAAGCCGCTGCCGCTGGGCGACTCCGACAAGGTCGCGGTCGGCGACCCGACCATCGCCATCGGCGCGCCGTTCGGCCTGTCCAACACGGTCACGACCGGCATCGTCAGCGCCAAGAACCGCCCGGTGGCCTCCGGCGACGGCTCCGGCAGCAAGAACTCGTACATGAGCGCGCTCCAGACCGACGCCTCGATCAACCCGGGCAACTCCGGCGGCCCGCTGATCGACGGCCGCGGCGCGGTGATCGGCATCAACTCCGCGATCCAGTCCGCCGGCAACGGCGGCTTCGGCGGCGGCCAGGCCGGCTCCATCGGCCTCGGCTTCGCCATCCCGATCAACCAGGCGAAGAACGTCGCCGAGTCGCTCATCAAGACGGGCAAGCCGGTCTACCCGGTGATCTCGGTCTCCGTGGACATCCAGTCCAAGGCGGAGGGCGCCAAGATCTCCGAGAGCGGGGCCGCCGCGGGCGACCTCGTGGACCCGAACGGCCCGGCCGGCAAGGCGGGCCTGAAGCCCGGCGACCTGATCACCCAGTTCGGCGGCAAGCAGATCGACAGCGGCCCGAGCCTGATCAGCGAGATCTGGACGCACAAGCCGGGCGACGTCGTGAAGCTGACCTACGTCCGCGACGGCAAGCCGACCACGGTCGACATCACGCTCGGCTCGCGGGTCGGCGACAAGTAGGGATCCCTGGCTTGAAGGTGAGGGGCCGTGGGCGGATTTCGCCTACGGCCCCTCCCAACGTCCGCTTATGCTTCACATGTGTTCGATTCGCGGCACATACGGACGTTCCACGAGGTGGTCGCCTCCGGGTCCTACTCGGCGGCCGCCCGCGTCCTGGGGTACACCCAGCCCGCGATCACCCAGCAGATGAAGGCGCTCGAACGCGCTGTCGGCACACCGCTGTTCACCCGCGTGGGCCGCAGGATGCAGCTCACCGAAGCAGGCGAATCCCTGGCCCGGCACGCCGAGTCGATCCTCGGCACCCTCTCCGCCGCCGAGGCCCAGCTGAAGGCGTACGCCCGGCTGCGCACCGGACGCGTCCGGCTCTGCGGTTTCCCCAGCGCCAACGTCACGCTCGTCCCGGAGGCCCTGAGCGGCCTCGCCAAGGACCATCCGGGCGTCCAGGTCGAACTGCTGGAGGGGGAGCCCCCGGAGTCCCTGCGGCGGCTGGAGCGCGGGGAGTGCGACATCACCCTGGCCTTCACCTACCCGGGGCTGCACGAGGAGATCCCGGACGAGGTCACCGAGGTCAGGCTGCTGGAGGACCAGCTGACGGTGCTCCTGCCGACCGGCCATCCGCTGGCCCGGCGGCGCGCCGTGAACCTCGCCGACCTGGCCGAGGAGCGCTGGATCGCGGGCTGCCCGCGCTGCCGGGCGAACCTGCTGCACGAGTGCGCCGAGCTGGGCTTCGTACCCGACATCCGGTTCGCCACCGATGACAACCTGGTGGTGCAGAGCCTGGTCGCCCAGGGCCTCGGCGTGGCCATGATGCCCGCGCTGGTGCTGCCCTCCCTCTCCCTGAGCCGGGTCTGCGGGCGGCCGCTGCAACCCGCCGCGCGCCGCCATATCGCCGCGTACGTGTACCGCGACCACCTGCGGATCCCGGCGACGGCCGTGGTGCTGGACGAGCTGAAGCGGGTGGCGTCGAATCGGGTCGGCTGCTGAGCCCGGTTGTCAGACGGGTCCCAACCCATAAGCAGAGCTTGGGATTTCGGGTCAGAACTGTCGTTGGACGTGATGGATGGGCTGTTCGACGCTGCCCATATGACCACCAGCACCCAGGCCCGCACCACCGCGAGGATGGCCGCACTCGTCAGTGAGATCCGCACGGTCGTGGACCGGGGCCTCGCCCCCGACCTGACCGCCTACCTGGTCGGTGAACGCGTGGCCCCGCACCTGGGCACACCCGACCTGCTCACCCCCGAGCAGCGCGTGGGGCATGCCGACCGGTACCGGCAGCACATCCTGCACGCCGAGGCGGACGGCAGTTTCTCGGTGGTGGCGCTGGTGTGGCTGCCCGGTCAGGAGACCGCCATCCACGACCACGTCTCGTGGTGCGTGGCCGGCGTCCACGAGGGCGAGGAGAGTGAGCTGCGCTACCGGCTCGCCCCCGCCACGGGATCCGGCGGCGCCCGGCTGGTGGCGACGGAGCAGGTGGTCAACGGCCCCGGTGACGTCTGCGGGTTCGCCCCGCCCGGCGACATCCACAAGGTCCGCAACTCCTGTCGCACGACGGCGATTTCCCTGCACGTCTACGGCGCCGACGTCGCCCGCCTCGGCAGCAGCGTCCGCCGCGTCTACACGCTCCCCACCGACTGATGGCCCTGCTGAACCGCCCCACCCACCAGGTGGTGCGGGTGCGCCGTGTTTCACGTGAAACATCCACCTCCTGGCCGGGGTTGGTACTGGCGGCCGCGGGCGCGCTCGTCGCGTGGAGCGTCCACCGGCTGGTCCCGGCGGTGCCGATGCTGACCGCGTCGGTGGTCCTGGGCATCGCGGTGGCCCACCTCCCGCGCATACGGACCTTCGTGCGCGGAGCCGCCCGTCCGGGGCTCTCCCTGGCCGGGCGGCGGCTGATGCGGCTCGGCATCGTCCTGCTGGGCCTCGGTCTGGGCCTGGACCAGGTGCTCCGGCTGGGCTGGGCGACGGTGGCGATGGTCGTCGGGGTCGTGGCGGCCACCTTCCTCGGGACCCTCTGGCTGGGCCGCAGACTCGGGCTGCCGGGAGACCAGCCCCTGCTGATCGCCACCGGGTACTCCATATGCGGGGCCTCGGCGATCGGCGCGGTTAGCGAGGTGTCCGGCAGCGACGAGGAGGACGTGGCCTCCTCGGTGGCGCTGGTGACGCTGTGCGGAACCTTGGCCATCGCCGTGCTCCCGCTCTTCCAGGGGCCGTTGGGCCTCTCCGACCTGGCCTTCGGGCGCTGGGTGGGCGCGAGCGTCCACGACGTCGGCCAGGTGGTGGCCACCGCCCAGACGGCGGGCCCCGGGGCGCTCGGCGAGGCCGTGCTGGTCAAGCTGATGCGGGTGGCACTGCTGGCCCCGCTGGTGGCGGCGGTCGCCTTCTCCGTACGGGCCCGGCGGCGCGGGGTCCGCACCGCGTCGGGCCGCAGGCCGGCCCCGGTGCCGCTGTTCGTGGCCGGCTTCCTGGCGGCGGCCGCGCTGCGAGCCACCGGGGTCCTGCCGGACGCGGCGCTGGAGTGGGCGCACACCGCGCAGGAAGCGCTGCTGGCGGCGGCCCTGTTCGGCCTGGGGAGCGCGGTGCACCTGCCGACGCTGGCCCGGACGGGAGGGCGGGCCGCGGTGCTGGGGCTCGGGGCGTGGGTGGTGGTGGCCGGGGTCTCGTACGCCGGTGTTGTACTCACCGTATGAGCCGCGCAGGGAACGGAGTTGGCCAATTCCTGGCCGGAACCGACCGAACGTTCTGACCGTGCCCTGACATCTCGTGCCGTGCGTGCGACCCTGCAGCCGATCCGCACCGACAGCTCTTCACCCCCACCCTGCCCGGGACCGACCGGACCGGGCACGGCAGAAGGAGTCATGCGTGAATCGTCATCACACGGCAGCATCGGTCCTCCTGGCGGCGGGCGCCCTGATCGCGGGCGCGCTGACGGCGGCCACCCCCTCGGCCGCCGCCCCCGCGGACACGTCCTCGTTCCGGCAGCAGCACACCCAGGGCTTCTGGACCGCCGAGCGGATGCGCAACGCCACCCCGCTCGACGTGACGGCGGCCCCGGGCGCCACCCGCACCGCGGTCTCGGCGGCGGACCGCCCCACGGCGATCGCCCCCACAGCGCCCTCCTCCCCCACCGCGTTCCCGCAGGCGGGAGGCGCGTGGACGGGCGGCGGAGCGGTCGTGAAGACCTCCGGCCGGGTCTTCTTCACCATGGGAGACCGGACCGCCTCCTGCTCCGGCGACTCGATCACCAGCGCCAACGGCAGCACGGTGATCACCGCCGGCCACTGCGTGAAGTACCAGGGCGCCTGGCACACCAACTGGGTCTTCGTCCCGGCGTACGACAACGGCAACGCGCCCTACGGCCAGTGGTCGGCCACCAAGACCTTCGCGACCGACCAGTGGGCGGCCAGCGAGGACATGAACATGGACGTCGGCCTCGCCGTCGTGGCCCCCCTGGGCGGCCAGAAGCTCAGCCAGGTGGTCGGGGCCCAGGGGATCCTCTTCAACGGCGGCTACAACAAGAAGATGTACTCCTTCGGCTTCCCCGCGGCGGCCCCGTACGACGGCACCAAGCTGGTCTACTGCAGCGGGAACTCCGGCAAGGACTTCCTGCTGACCAAGGACCACAGCCTGGCCTGCAACATGACCGGCGGCTCCAGCGGCGGCCCCTGGTTCCAGGACTTCAACGAGGCCACCGGCTTGGGCACGCAGGTCTCGGTGAACAGCTTCGGCTACACCTTCCTGCCCAACCGGATGTACGGCCCGTACTTCGGCAACGAGGCGAAGGCGGCCTACGACAAGGCCCAGAATTCCTGACCCACCCGCCCCCCACCTGCCGGTACTCTGTACCGGCCAGGTGGGTTGCCCGAGCGGCCTAAGGGAACGGTCTTGAAAACCGTCGTGGCAGCGATGTCACCGTGGGTTCAAATCCCACACCCACCGCCAGGTCAGAGAAGCAGCAGGTCAGAGGGCGTGATCCCGTTTCGGGGTCACGCCCTCTCTGCTCACCCTGTCTCACCCCGGATCGCCCATATCCCGCTGTTGACCAGCGCGTGTGGCCAACTTGTGGCCAGGCCGTCAGGCGTCTCCGGGGGCGCCGTCCTCTGCCAGGGCCTGATCAATGAGCTGGTTCGACACCTGCTGCTGGCCGCGCAGGATCTTCGCGTAGAACTTCCAGAGGACAGCCACGCTGTGGCCGGCACGACGGGCCACTTCCACCGGATCGACGCCTGCTTTGATCCAGAGCGAGACACCCGCATGCCGCAGCGAGTAGGGAACCTCGGCCAATGGCGTATCCACGTCCGCGGCGGGCAGGGCCTTCGCCCGCGCTTCGTCCCAGACACGGGTGTACTCGTTGGAGCCGACCCGGCCACCTTCCACCGCCCGGAACAGCCGCCCATCGGCAGCGGTCCCTTCACGGTCCAGGTGGCTCCGGAGGAGCTGTACGAGCGCCGGCGGCACGGGTACCGACCGGCTGGCCTTGCGCGCCCGCCGCTTGAGCCCCCGCTCGTCGTAGGGGGTTCCGCCATCAGTCCAGCCCGCGCCGACCTCAGGGCGACTCCGGCGCAAGACCAACTCCCCCCAGCCCGTCCGGGGCAGCTTGCAGTCGTTCTTGGAGAGGGCTGCCACTTCCGATGGGCGCATCGCGGCGTAGTACATGCACCCGAAGAACGCGTGGAGGTGCTCGCCGCGGCTCCCCTGAGCCCGGACGGCGTCCAGGAGCCGACGGACCAGCTCGGGCCCAGGCACGTACTGGAAGTCCACTTCGTCATCGGTCTGTGGCGGGTCCCAGTCGACCTTGGGTAGCGGATTCGTGGGCAGCGAGTCGCATTCGACGGCGTACCGAAGCGCGTTGCTCAGGACGGCGCGCTTGCGCCTGATCGTATTGTCGGCCGCCCGCTTGCCGTTGAGGCGCCGGGAGATGGCAGCCAGCGCACGGCGCAGGTTCTCCGCCTCCGCCACTTCGGACAGGCGAAGGGAATGCCTGGCCATCCACTCCAGAGCCTGGGCTGCTGGCGCGGGCGGCTGTTCGGCCTTCATACGGGGGACGGCGTTGCCGTGATCGTCCAGCGTCATCTGGAAGGCCCAGGACCGCAAGGCGAGCCGCAGCACCTTCGGGTCGGGAGCCGACTTTCCGCCCGTGACCAGAGCCATGGTCACGTTCGTCATCGCTTCGGCAATGCCTACCCGGTGCTTGGCCGCAGCGTCCGGCCACTTCATGCAGGTATAGGCCCTGGCGTGCTCGAACCAGGTGGGCGACTTGAGCTGACGAAGTTCGGAAACGGGCAACCCGGACGACACATCGAACTGCTCGCCCTTTCGCACGGCCTCCATGAGCTGAGCGCGTCGACCATCGGCCAGAGTCTTGGTCAGAAACGGTGCCTGGTGCTCCTCGCCCCCGACGATCCATCGGAGCTGGTAGGGGGCACTCTTGCTCTGGCGGGTCCGGATGCCCCAGATCCGCACGTCATAGCTGTACAAGTCGACTCCGTTCAAAGGGAAGGGCCCCAGCCGGAGTGGCTGGGGCCCGTGTGGGCTGACTTGGCTATGCGGCCGTTTCCTCGCACTTGGCCAGCCAGTCGTCCAGGTCGGACTGCCGGATACGGAGCTGCCCGTTCGGGAGCTTGAAGAGGCGGGGCGCGTTGCCCCGGGCGCGCTGCCGGTAGAAGGCAGCGCGGCTCATGTTGATCTCGATGAGGACTTCCGCGAGCTTGAGCATCTTGGGGCGGGCCATCGTTCCACTCCTTAGCTTGCGGTGAGCAAGGGGCTTCGTTGGTAGGGCGTGCTGTCCGAGGCTGGGATTTCTGCGTCACCGCGTCATCTGCGTCATTTATGGTTCTGACCTGCGGGTTTGGGGTGACGCAGCAGGGGTTCGTGTGTCATCGGCTGTGTCACCCGCGTCATCGGGGTGTCGGAGGTGGTGACGCAGGTGACGCACGATGACGCAGCCGTTGGCCGTCTGCGTCACCCCTGTAGTCGCAGGTCATAGACCGTTTCGGGGGCCGTGGTGACGCGGGTGACGCAGCATTTCCTCTCTTAGGAAAAGACGGGGGTGGTTTCTGTTGTGGTGCGCTCCGCTCAAGACGAAGTGAGGGGCCGCTTCGCGGCACGACCTCTGCGGCGGCGGCGAGCCGCCGGACAGGCAAGAGGAGCACCCCGGTCACGGCGGGGCGTGCTCTTCTTGCCCGTACAGGTGCGCCCTGGGGGCGCGGGTCAGAACACCGTCTGCTGGTGGCCCGGCGGTTCGGGGGCCGGTCGGGTCATGGCGATGTAGCGGGCCGCTT
Organism: Streptomyces sp. NBC_01551; assembly: GCF_026339935.1. Lineage (NCBI taxonomy): Bacteria > Bacillati > Actinomycetota > Actinomycetes > Kitasatosporales > Streptomycetaceae > Streptomyces > Streptomyces sp. NBC_01551. The sequence goes on along the minus strand of NZ_JAPEPX010000001.1, from coordinate 3,118,080 downwards.
TGGTGCGGCCCCAGTCGACGAGGACGCCGCGGGCGGCCAGGGTGGGCTGGAGGCGCTTGAGGCGGTCGGAGAAGACCTTGCCGGTGGTGGGCCACCCTTTGGGCAGGGGCCGGAAGTCCTCACCGGCGTAGAGCTGGGTGACGGCGTGCAGCCACTCCGCCGACGTCATCCGGACCTCCTCGCCCGGTTCGGCGCCGGCCGCGTGCTTGAGGACGGCCTGCGCCATGAGGTCGCCCTCGATCACGTCGTCGTTCAGCTCGTCCAGGCCCGCCCGGTAGGCGTGGAGGGCACCGAAGCCGCTTGCGGCGTCGAGCTGCGCGCACAGGTGCGCGAAGTCGGCCATGCGCAGGTCGGTGGGGGTGTCAGCCTCGGCAGCCCGGACTTTGACGGTGAGGTCCAGGACGGAGCCGAGGATGACCGGCAGTTTCTGCGCGTACTCCGTCCACAGCTCGGCTTCGGTCCGCCGTACCCGGGGCCGTACCAGGCGCAGGGGCAGGAGGCGTTCGGCGAGGTCGGGGCGGATGACTCCGACGTCGATGCCGGTCAGCAGGAGGGGCCGGCGGTAGCGGGAGCGGTAGACGTCGCCGTCGCTGAACAGGGCCCGCTTGATGCTCTCGGCGCCGGTCACGATGCAGCACATCAGGTCGGACAGGTCCGGGGGCAGGTGGGAGAGGTTGTCGAGGGCGGTGATCCATCCGGCGGCGACGGCCGTGATCAGGTTCTCCTCGTCCTTCGGGGCACGGCGCAGGTCGCCGGTCATGCCTTCCACGATCCGCATCAGCATGCGAGCCGCGGTGGACTTCCCCGCGCCCTGGGGGCCGGTGAGGAACGGCGCGGGGACGGGCACGGACGGCTCCAGACAGCCGATCACCCACGCCACGGCCAGGCACTCGCTTTCGGCGCCGGCGAAGTTGCACAGCCGTAGCAGGGCGTCGATGCCCTTGCCGTCGGTGTCCTTCTCGGGAAGGGGGAGTTCGCCGGTGAGCTGGGTGCGCCGCCAGCAGACCTCGCGCGGGTCGGGGACGCGGATGTCCCAGCCGGTGGGGTGGATGCGGACGGACTTGCCGTCGTCACGGCCCAGGTCGAGCCAGGTCGCGCCGTCGAATCCGGGGGCGACCCGGATGTGGGTGGGCTGTACTTCCTGGCTGAGCGCGAGTGCCTCGATCAAGTCCAGTGCCTCCTTGAGAGCCGTGCCGTTGAAGGAGCCGACGCCGTCGTTGTAGAGGCCGACCATGAGTTCCTGACGGTGGCTGCCGGTCGTGCCCTGGGAACGGATCGGCCGGGCGACCGGATGGCCGTTGCGCTGCGCGTAGACGGTGCCTTCGGTGGTGCGGAAGTACCGGAAGTGGTCCTGCGCGTAGTCGGTGATGACCTGCCGCGCGGGGTTCTTGTCCTCGTCGGGCACGGTCACACTCCCAGCTTCGTGCGGGCGTTGGCCCAGGCCATCTCGCAGTGCCGCAGCGACTCGCCCTTGTCCCCTGCGGCCTTGAACAGCCGGCCGACGTGAGCGTCGGTGATGCAGCCGCACCGGCCGTGGACGGACAGCACCGCGAGGAAGACCCGGTAGACGCTCCGGTGGATGGCGTCGGCGGCGTCGGTGATGCGCTGCTCCGCCATGGCGATGCCCCGCTCCAGGTAGGCGGGCGAGCGGTGCGGGCACTCCCCACCCCCGGCCAGGGCCGGCACCGTCACGACGCCGGCGCGTACCGGGGCGGGTTCCTTCACGGCCAGGGCGCGCACGGCGTCGGGCAGGGCGGTCATGGTGCCGGTGCCGGGGCCGCGCCACCGGGCGTAGGCCATGCAGGACTTGATGTCGATGCCGTCGCGGACGCCGTTGGGCGAGGGCATCGTGCCCTGGTAGATCCAGTGCTCGCCCCGCGTGGTGGGCACGGTCTTGGTGGCGGGGAGGTTCTGGCGGGCCCAGGCGACGGCGTCGTCGTGGTCGAGGTCCACGACGGTGTAGCCGGCACCGCCGGGGTGGTAGGCGACGCCATCGGCCTGCCGCCAGGCAGGGGCCCAGGCCGGGGAGGCGAGGACTTCAAGGTCGGTGGTGGCGGCGGCCCAGCCGTGGCACGGGTTGGGGCAGGCGCAGGGGCCGGCGGCGAGCATGTTGGGACGGTCCCCGCAGGCGTTGTCCTTGCAGGCCGGGCAGTTGGCCACCGGTCGTTTGGCGCGGCTCAGGGGCATCGCGGGCAGTCCGAGTTCGGCGAGCCACAGGGCGGTTCGCAGGTGGCCGGTCGCGTGGATCATGCGGCCACCTCCATGCCGTCGGCGAGGGCGTGGACGAGGTGGGTGTAGCCGGCGTGGCCCTGTTGGGGGACGGCGCCGTTGCCGATGGCGCGGAGCCGGTCGGAGCGGGTCAGGTCGGGGACGGTGGTGACGCGGCCGGGGACCCCCATGAGCCATTCCGCGAAGGCCGGCGCCAACCGGCGTCCCGGACCACGTTGGGCGGGCTCGGTCGGCTCCGGGGCCGGGTGGCCAAGGACGTGTGCCCAACGGTGGATGGCGGGAGCGTGGTCGGTGCCGGTGTGATCGACCCAGCGGGAGTCCAGTCGGGGGGCGAGGCCGGGGAGGTAGTAGTTCCCGGCCCGGTCACGCTGGTTGGGCCCGTCGGAGGCCTTCGGGGTGGGGAGCATCCGCACCCGACTCACTCCGGGGTGTGCGGGGGGTGCGGGAGTGTGGTGACCCAGGTGCGGAGGTTGAGTCCGCCCCGACGTCGGGGGCTGCTGCCAGGGCCGCCAGTCCCGTCGGAGCGTGTCGGGGTCGGAATCGTCGCGGTGGGCCAGTCCCCACCAGCGGTCCCGGCGGTGGGGGGCTCCGATGTCGGACGCGCGAAGGCACGTCCACGACAGGTCGTACCCGAGCGTGGCCAGGTCGCCTGCGACGACGTCGAGGCCGCGTCGGACGAGGGCGGCGACGTTTTCCAGGAAGACGTACTCGGGTCGAACGTCGCGAACGGCGTGGGCGACGGAGGTCCAGATTCCGGAGCGTTCACCTCGGATGCCCTCCCGGGTACCGGCGTTGGAGATGTCCTGGCAGGGGAACCCGACGGTGATCACGGTCGGCGCGAACGCGGCCCGCACGGCCGCCCAGTCCACGCGCGTGATGTCGCCGAGATTCGGGACGCTCGGGTGGTGGTGGGCGAGGATCCGGGCGGCGGCCTGGTCGGTCTCGGCGTGCGCGACCACGGTCGCGTCCGGAAGTCCGGCGGTGACGGCCAGGTCGAGTCCGCCGTAGCCGGTGCACAGGGACAAGATCCTCGGCCCGTCCACTCGCGGGACAAGGGTGGGTTGAGTCATGCTGGATGTCTCCAGTTCTTGAGAGTGCTGGGAGACGAGAGCGGCCCGACTTTGCCGAGACGGGGCCGCTCTCGTCGTTTCAGTGGCGGCTGTGGTCGGTGGCGAGTTCGATCAGGCGCTTGGCCTCGTCGGGGGTGACGTGGCGGTAGCGGACGCTGACGTCACAAGCCGGGTAGGGGCAGAGCACGGTGTGCTTGCCGGCGATGAGGACGGCGGCGTCGGAGATCCGCTCCGACAGGAGGTTCCGGCACACGGAATGCCCTTTCAGCGGTTGTGGAGGGTGCCGGTCTGCCTGCGTACTTCGGCGACGAGGCGCAGGATTTCGTGTGCCATGTCGGCGATCGCCTGCAGCTTCTCCTCCACCTCCCCCGGCGCGGTGAAGGAGAAGGACGGTTCGTTGTTCGGTTCGGAGTCGGTGAACGAGAACGACACGGGCAGCTCCGGTCTCAGACGTTCAGGTGGTGTGCGCGGCGGATGGCGACCTCCCACACGCTGCGGACCTGGGCTCCGGTGTGGGAGTCGTTCCAGGAGGGGATGGACTCCCACTGGTTGCCGTGCTGCCGGCGGGCCTCATCGAGGAGGAGGGTTCCGGCGTCCCGGTAGGCGGCGTTGCGGTCGCCGGCCGCAGCGCGCAGGGCGCCGATGGAGCAGCGGGCGCCCTCGGGGTGGATCAGGCGGTGCTTGGCCCAGCCGTGGGTGTCGAGGAAGGCGAGGGCGTCGGTGAGGGTCTTCTCGACCGGGCCGGCCCGGTGCGCGGGCGGGGCCGCGGCGAGGATCAGCGAGAGCGGTGCGGGCGCGGCGGGGGCGGTGGGTTCCGGGGTGGGGTCGAGGAGCTGGAACGCCTGCTCGTACAGGTCCTGGTCGACGTGGGTGAAGCCGGTTTCGGTGCGGGTGGTCATGCTGCCCTCCACAGTCCGTTCTCGTTGGTGACCTCGTCGCGCCGCTTCAGTTCGGAGAGGCGAGGCTTGATGTTCTTGGCGGTGGTGCCGAGCTTTCGGGCGATGGTCTCGGCGGTCATGGAGATCGATTCCTGTCGCAGGAGTTCGAGGATTCGCGGCTTGATTAGCTCCGAACCGTCCGTCGCGGCCACGGGGGCGGCGGGGTCGGTCTGGGCCCGCTGGTGCGGGACGGGCGGGTCCTGCTGGGTCTTGGTGAGGAGGTCGGCGAGGCTGCCGATCAGGTTCTTGCCTCGCTGGTCGACCATCGGGGTGCGCGTGATTGCCTCCCTGTGCTGCCAGGCCTGGCAGTCTTCGACGGTGACGGGAGGCTGGTCTCCGGCCAGGGAGGCGGGCGGGACGTCCAGGTACAGGGAGCGGAACTGGACGGCCTGTGATCCGGGGGTCAACAGGTAGCCGAGGCCGAAGGTGCCGTCCTCGGGGTTGGCGACGGCCGTGGTGTCCAGGCCGCTCATGTCCCGGTCAGCGACCCTTTGGGCCTGGCCTGGCCACGAGTCGGGGATCATCGACAGGTCGATGCCCTCAGCGCCCTGGACCGCGTTCGCCCCGACCAGGGAGCCTTGGCCCTTGGCGCAGCGCAGGAACACCGCGCCGCCGCCGATCAACAGCTGGGAGCGGATGATCGAGGAGTTGCCGAGGTCCTCGGCCAGCGGGGTCTGGGTGGCCAGAACCACGCCGATACCCCGCTTGAGGGACCGGCGGGTCATCTGCTCGACGATCGCCTTGGCCTCCGCGTGGTACGGCGAGGAGACCGACAGCAGCATGTGGGCTTCGTCGATGACGAACAGGATCAGCGGGTCGGTGAAGGGGAAGGACGGGGAGCGGTAGCGGGCTTCGCGGTCGAGCATGAGCGCGTAGGCCAGGCGCAGGGCGCCCATCGCCTCGTCCAGCCCGTCCCCGCAGTAGGCGGCCAGACGCGCGCCGGCGATGGTTCCGGCCTGCGGAGAGGACAGAATCACGGCGATGCGTGACTTGTGGGCAGAGAGCAGGACCTGTTCCAGCACCCCGGACTTCCCCGAGCGGGACCCGCCCACAAGGTAGAGGTGGCGGGCACCAGAACCGGGCTGAGCCAGAGGGACCAGGGCGGCACTCGCGTCGATGTAGGTGCCCAGGCGGACGTATCCGCGGGAGTCCATGGCCAGTTCGTCCACGACCGTGGAGAGCATCGTGCCGTGCATCAGCGCGTGCTCCTTCATCACGCGCACCCCCATCTGCGAGGGCTTGTCGGTGGGAGCCAGAGCGATCTGGATGCTCGACAGGTCGAGGTTCCCGGCGAGGTCTTGCAGGTTGACCGTCCCGATCGCCCTGCGGTCGCGCGTGGCGACCCCCTCCCAGTCCAGAGGCCCGTCGTAGCGAGTCAGCGCCAGGGTGGTGCCGGGCATCGCTCCCTCGGGGATGGCGACGTGCGCGGCCCACAGCTCCTCAGGAGTCGTCGGAGCACAGGCCGCGATCGCCGGTGCCGCCGATGGCTTTGTGAGGTGCACGGTGACCGGTAGCGCGTTGGGCGCGTAGTGCTTGGGGTCGCCCATCTCGACCTGGGAGACAGGGATCTGGTAGACGGCGGCGATGTCGGCGGCCTTCACCCGGACCTGCTGGCCCTGGGGCAGGGTGATGATTCCGGTGAACGACACGTGGTCGTCCCCCGCGTCGATGGCCAGGTGCGCGAGGACGGCCCCGGCCTGGACCAGTTTGCGGCCCTCGGTCTGGGTGGGCCCGGAGATGAACTCCGCCCACCACGCGGTGATGAGCTGCGCCTGCGAGCTCTGCCCCGCCGCGGTCGGGACAGGGAGCGCGGGAAGTTCGCCGGCGGTGTTGCGGTGGTGGGCCAGGACGGCCGCCCCGGCCGGGACCGCGAGCCCGAGGGCAAACAGCGGATCCATGCCGCTCGCCAAGATCTGATGGGCGGCGATGCCGCATCCGCTGGTGGTGATCCCGCAGGCGATCAGGGAGCGCAGAGCGGGGGCGGAGGCGTTGATGGCCCACGCCCCCGCACCGGCCGCTGCGGCGGCGAGGGCGGACCAGGGGCCGACAGCGGCGGATGCCACGGCGAGGGCGGCGGGCGCGTACTGGATGAACTGTGCTCGGGTCGGCCCCATGGTCCGGCTCTCCTTACTGCTGGGTGTAGAAGGTGGCTTCGGCCATGTCGACGGGCGAGGTGTCCACCGCGTCGGCGATGCCCCCGTGGTCGGACTCGGTGGTTGTCTTGGCGTCGTCGGCGGCCGCGGCCGCACTGTCCGCCGCGGCCGTGTAGGCGCCGGCCGCGTCCTTGGCGCCGGTCATGGTCAGGGCTGCGTCGGCGAACTCGGCGGTGGTGGCCGCATCCACGGCCAGTGCCTTCATCGTTTCGGCGGCGTCCTGCATCTGTTCGGCGGTGTCGTCGACGTCGGAGGCCAGCCGGCTGACGGTGTCGGCGTGGGCGTGGACCTGGTGGGTGAGCCAGGCGAGCTTGGTACGCAGGGCCGCGTACGTGGCGGCGTCCTTGAGGGTTTCGGTGGCAGTCATGCGGGCTGCTCCTATCGGGCGTTGTAGAAGTCGCGTTCGGCGGGCTTGGTGAGCGGGGAGTCGGCGACGGCGCGGAAGATCTGGCCGTGGCGGACCTCGGCGTTCGCGGACGCGGTGCGGCAGGCTTCCTCGCCGCCCTGGATCTGGTCGTGGAGCTTCTGGGCGGCGGCGGCCTGGAGGTCGAGCTGCTCCTTGAGGTGCCCGCACTTGCCGATGAGGTTCGTGCCGACGTCCTTCGCCGTGATCTCGGCGATGAGGACGTCGCAGTCCGCGGCGAGCTGTGCGGACTCGTCCACGAGCTCCAGGCAGGTCTCGGAGCTGGATTGGCACAGGGTGGCCGCGCCTTCGGCGAGGTCGATGACCTGCGTGAGGGTGATGACCTCACCGCCGCTGTAGGTGCGGGTCTTCCCGCCGGCGGTGGTGACGTGGACGCCCTTGTCGTCGACGGTCGCGGTGTGCGGAACGGGCGGGTTGGGCTGCATCGCAGGGTCCTTCCTGATCTGCTCGGGGAGCGTGACGGTCGGAGGAGGGGGAACGGTGCCGGGCGGCGGAATGGTCGAACCCGGAGGAGGCGCCGCAGTAGGCGGAGTGGGCGGCGGTGGCGGGGCCGTCGGAGGCGAGGTGGGCTTCGGGGGTGTCGTGGGCTTCGGCGGCACGGTGGCCCCCGAGGCAGGTGCGGAGGGCGCCGGAGGAGCTGTGGCGGAAGGCGAACCGGAAGGCGCAACATCCGGCTTCTTCAGGTAGGCGGACCGCCACCCGTCACGCAGGCCCCCGGCCCAATGAGCACCCGCGAGGAGCCCGTAATGCGCTTTCGCCGCCGCGTTGTAGGAGGCGTTTCGGAAAGTGTCCGGCGCCCGGGTCGGCTGCCATTTGGCTTTCGGTTTCGGCGGGGGTTTCTTGATTCCCGCCTGCTCGTATTTGCCGTGCGTGTTGTCGACGCCGACGAGGTAGGTGATGGCGAGAAGGATGAGGAGTTCCACGAGCCTCCTTCCGTGACACTGTGTAGTTGTCGGGGGTTACCGGTTACCGGTTACAGGCACTGCGGGCGACGGTTCGGGCCGCCCAGGGCGGGGACAGGGTGGCGTCCTCGGCCTGTAACCGGTAACCGGTAACCGATGTGGACGCTCGCTCAGCGTGACGTGCCGATGTCGCTGACCGTGTCGTTCGCGGTGTTGAAGACCGATGCGAGGGTGCTGCGGATCTCGTCACTGAACGGCGTGTACGGCAGGAAGATCCCGGAGACGATCAGCAGTAGGCAGATCATCTGCTGCTTTCCCTTGGTCTTCTTGAAGGTGAAGAACAGGGCCCAGCAGAACAGGGCCAGGGCGAAGAACTGGAGCGTCATCTCACGCACCCTTCTCGAAGGTGAATCCCTTGTTGTTCGCGGGGGTGACCGCACCGGAAGCGGAGGGTGCGGAGAGCTTCTTGTAGGCGACGAGGCCGCCGCCGCCGACGAGCGCCACCCACAGCCAGGGGCTGGACGTGATGCCGTCGCCGGCACCGCCGGTGGGCTCCTGCTTCTTGGGGGCCGCGCCGCCGAGGGTCGGGGCGGCGCAGGCGGGGATCTTCGCGACGTCGTAGGACGCGGCCTTGGCGACCGCCGCCGCCCGGATCTTCATGCACTCCAGGTAGACGGCCATCTCCCGCTCGTACAGGGCCTTGGCCGCGGCTTCCTCGGTCTCGGCCCGCTTCTTGTCCGCCTCCGCCTCGACCAGCGTGTTCGCGGCCTGCTCCTTGGCCCTGGCCCGGTCCTGGGCGGCCTGTTCGCCCTGCATGCCGGTGATGGCCACGACCGTGCCGCACACCGCGAGGACGGCGATAGTGCCGCAGACGGCGAGAGCGGCCGTGTTGCGTCGGACCCCGCCGATCTTGCCGATCGTGGCGGAGAACTTGGACGACGTGCTGGGCTTCTCCGGGGCCGAGGGGGTGATGCGGGTGAACTCCTCGTCCCAGTCGATGCTGGACATGGCGGTTCCCTCCTTCCGGTGCTCGGGTTCGTGCCGGTCAGAGCCGGTTGGGCTCCAGGCTGAAGAAGACGCAGTTGGCGGAGCCCATCTGCGGGTGCTCGGCCACGATGTGGCCCCGGAGCGCGGCGAACACGTCGTAGCGGGTGGCGCCGGCGGGCGGGGTCCACGTCCCGTACTGCGTGGTCATCCCCCGACCGGGCATCTCCAGGGTCATGACCCACATGTGGGAGCCCTGCGCGGCGGTCGGGGTGCCGGTGGCGGAAGAGGTCGTGGTGGTCACTGGAACTCCTTGAAGAGTCGGGCGTTCAGGCGGCGAGGTGCGGGGTGTCCGCGCAGGGGACGCACGTGCCGAGGGAGGCCGGGATCACGTATCCGGCGTCGCGTCGGCAGGCGGGGCAGCGGCGGCGGGCGGCGTTGGCCTTCGCCAGGGCCGCGGCCCGCCGTTCGGTCATCGGCCGGACGGGCCGGGCCGCATCGATCCGGTACAGGTAGGCGACCAGCGGGCCGCGCCGGCGGCGGGGCCGCTCGACCTGGGCGACGACGTCCTGTCCGCCCGGCCTGAGGCCCAGGGCGCGGAGTTGGCGTCGGGTGGCGAGCCCGTCCGGGGCGAGGCGCCACCGGTAGACGGGAAGGGTGCTCACCGGGGGCTCTCCTCCTGGGCCATGAGGGTGGCCCAGGCGCCCCGGATACGAGCTTCGCCTCCGGTGAATCCGAACTCGCGGAAGGCGGCGGCGGTCTGCCGGTAGGACAAGGGCGGGTCGGCGGAGTAGCGCAGAAACCTGAGGACCACCACGATCTGTTCGTCGGTGAGGGGCTCCCCGATCAGCGGTGTGGGCACCCCGGCGATGACGGCGACCTCGTCGAGCGTCACGGGCGTGACGGCGGGCGTGACGCCCTCCTCCTCCAGGCCGGTCGGCGGGTCGTTGACCTGCGTGTCCTCCCCGTCACGCCCACCCGTGACGGGGCCCTCGTCGGAGGGCGGTTCGGGTACCGGGGGGAGGGCGGGAGTCACGGCCGCCGTGACGGCGTCACGGTCACCCGTGACGGGCTCGCTCAGAGGTGTGACGTTGATGGCGAACATGTCGCCGAGGGCGACGTCCGCACCGGTGGTGATCCGCTCCCGCTGGACGTCCAGCAGCCGCGCCCCAAGCGGTGTGTCGGACCTGCCGACCTTGCGGGCCAGGCGCCACGACGCCCGGTCCGACCTCTTGCGGATGTTCTTGTCGGGGTGGTTGGCGGCGCGGGCGCGGTGGTAGGCCAGGGCCTGGACCACGGCCGCCGCCCGCGCTTCGGACTCGGCGTCACGGCCGTCGACGTGGACCACGATCCGCCGGGCCAGGAAGGCCATGCCCTCGGCCGAGACGGACATGCCGAGCGGGGTGATCGCGTAGATGACGGTGCGGGGTCCGTCCGGGGCGGCGACGGCGGACATGGCGGACGCGGCGGCCGGCAGGGCCCACAGGCCGGCGCGGACCACTGTCGGGGAGGACTGCCCCAGCATGGTCAGCCCCAGCAACACGAGGGCGAGGACGGCGGTGGCGCCTTCGCCTGCGGCGACGGCGCCGAGGGCGGTGCCGGAGTTGTAGGCGCCCTTGATGTTGGAGTAGGTGCCGTACCCGCCGGCCGCGCCCGTGGCGAGCATCGGGACGAAGGCGAGGCCGAGGACGAACTTCTGGGCTCGCGTCAGCGGACGGCCGGTCACCGGACTTCCCCGTTCTTCTCGTCCTTGTACGGGGTGTAGGTGACGGGTTCCTCGGCGGTCCGGGTGCGGATCGCGTCCGCGGCCAGCCGGGGGTCTCGGGTGACGGCGCGGTTCGATTCGATGATGATCCGCACGGCGAGGGCCCGGCGCTCCAGCAGCCGGTAGTAGAGACGCTCGTCCGCCGCCTCGATCGAGGGCAGCGGCAGGTCCAGCGCGTCCACGATCGCTTCCAGCAGCGCGACGTGGGCCGCTTCGGTGCGCTCGTTCATGCCGCGTCCCCCGAGACCTGCGCAGTGGCGCGGTTGGCCGCGTCCCGACGGGCCGCCAGCACCCGCCGGTGTGCCCGCCGGATGCGCCGACTGTGGATCTGGGTCGGCTCCTGGTGCAGCAGGACGATCAGCGTGTTCAGCAACTCGACCTCGGCCAGGATCACGGGCATCTCGGCCTCGATCGCGTCCAGCTCCGCGTCCGACGGCTCCAAACCGTCGGACCACGGCGTAACAACGTCCTGAAGTGCAGCGATGGACTTCATGGGTCTTGCTCCTTCGAGAGAGGAACGGGACTCAGCAGCCCTCGGCGCGGACACGCCGGGGGCTGCACTGCTTTGCGGGTGGAGCGGAGGTACTCGGCTCCCTGCAACCCCGCCCGTACGGCGCAGAAGCGCCGGACGGCCGGGGGAGGCAGCCGACCGGGGGCGCCGTGGCGCCCTCGGAAGGGAAGGGCTGTGCGAGCGGGGTCGGGCGGTGAAGCCCGGGGGTCGCTCGCACGGCGGTCGATCGGTGACGCGTGGGGCGCGGCCGGCCGTACCGGTCCAGTACGGCGGGCGCCCGCGGATGTCGGTGGAACACAGCAGCCTCCAAACCGGAGGGGCAAGGCTTCACTGGACCCCCGTTGCCACGGCGATCCACCCGAGCCTGAGAGTCGGGCGCGTCATCGTTGCTGCTCTGACGCCAGCAGGGCGGCCTGTACCGGGTGGCACCCCCTGAGAAGCGGGGTGTTCTCCAGAGCCGGAACACGGAAGAAGAAGGTGTTGCCGCCAGCGACTGCCCGTCGCCAGGGGGCGGGGATCGCGCCCCGTCTCGTATTGCTTAGACACACTGTTGAGTTCTCAATGAACGGACGCTGCCTTCGTACTCGCCCTCTCGGGCTTTCCTCCGGGCTGTAACGCGGTGGTTCTGCTGTGCGGGCAGGCCGGAATACTTGAGCCTGCTGCACTGCTTGCTCAACTTGTGGGTACAAGCTGATGTAGTGATGCTGCACCCACGGACGGTGAGTCGTCAAGCGATTGGGGCCCGCATGTACCAACAAGTTGACCGAGTGCGTCATGATGGGGCCATGAACAAGCAGCCGAAGTACCTACAGGTGGCTGACGCCCTCCGTCGGGAGATCGACAGCGGCGTCTATCCGCCGGGGACTCGCCTGCCGTCCGAAAGTGACCTCTCGGCTCGTTTCGACGCTTCGCGGAACACCGTGCGATCGGGCCTGAAGGCCCTGGTCGGCGAGGGTCTGATCTCGTCTAGCCAGGGTCTCGGCTACGAGGTTCGCAAGCATGAGGTGTTCGAGCTGAACGCCTCACGCTTTGAGAACTTGACGTTTCCGCAGAACGGCGACGCCTACAACACCGACGTCACCAATGCCGGTCGTAGGCCGACTCAGACCTTCCGTGTCGAGGTGACGCCGGCGACCGAGTACGTTGCCGAACGCCTCAAGGTGGCTGGCGGTTCGACCACGGTGCTTCGGTTCTGCCACCGCTTCGTGGACGACGTTCCTTGGTCGACCCAGGCGACGTACTACCCGGACTGGCTCGTGAAGCAGGCCCCCCGGTTGGCCGAACCGGGCGACATCGCCGAAGGGACGACCCGCTACCTCGCCGCAGCGGGGATCGAGCAGGTCGGCTACTTCGACGAGATCGCCACACGCATGCCGACGCCGGACGAAGCGCGGCTCCTGGATGTGGGCGCAGGCGTGCCGGTGCTGCTCTGGACCCGAACCGGGTACGCCGGCGAACGCATCATCCGCTGCACGATCACCACGTTCCGCGGCGACCTCAACCGCATGAACTATGAGATCGGCACTCTGCCCGACCGAGCCGAGGGCGAGCAGCTGTGATCATCGAGAACGCGACGCCAGATGACCTCGCCGCGCTGCTCGCTTTTCGGGAGGAGGCTGCGGCGTGGCTGAGCGCGCTGGGCAGTGATCAGTGGCGCAGGCCGTACCCGGCGGACCGACTCCTGAAGACCATCGAATCCGGGACGGTCTTCATGCTGAGGGATGAGGGCGCCACGGTCGCCACGATCACGCTCACTGAGGAAGCGGAAGACGGGCTCTGGACGGCTGATGAACTGAAAGAGCCGTCCATGTTCGTGAACAAGCTGACTGTCGCGCGGACGCACGCGGGGCAGGACATCGGTGGGACCCTCTTGGACTGGGCGGGTGATCGCGCCCGTCGGGCAGGCGCTTCATGGCTTCGGCTCGATGCCTGGACCACCAATGAGGCGCTTCAGCGCTACTACCTCAGCCACGGGTTCGAGCACGTCCGGACGGTGCGGGAAGGTGGCGCGGTCAACGGCGGCCCCCGTGTGTCTGGGTGGCTTGCGCAGCGTCCGACGCGTCTGGCGGACTCCTCGCTTACAGATCTCGCGCTTGCGCCGAAGCCCATGGCACCCTTCGGCTGAGCCGGTATCTGATCATGGCTGTGGCCAACCTCCGGCCAGGTGGGCCCGTTACGGGGTGTCTGTGGGAGAGAAACCCCAGGTGAGGCCACGAAGGGGTTCCTTCATGGAGCCGGTCTTGAAAACCGTCGTGGCGCGAGTCACCGTGGGTTCAAATCCCACACCCACCGCCAGCAGGGCCTGAGGCCCAGCTCAGAAGGGGTGTCACCGAACCGGCGACACCCCTTCTGCATGCGCTCTTCGCGCATCAGCCGTCGAACCAGACGACGAGCCGAACGCCGTCGTCGCCGTGCAGGCTCGCGAGGGTGCGCATGACCGCCCAGACGGCCCCCCAGTCGCTCTCGGGCACAGCGTCCTTCCGTCGGAGCCGTCCGACGCGGAAGAGACGGTCACCGTCGCGCCACTCGGTGCCTTCGGGCTGGGTGCGGCCCGCGCGGTACACGTCGTGCGGTGCGGTCAGGCCGGACAGCTCGGCGAAGCGGGTCAGGCTGGTGTTCCGGCCGTACAGTTCCCAGACGCCGTCGGGGTTGCGGCGGTACTCGTGCACGCATGCGTCGACCTCGGCCGCGACCTCGTCCCAGTCGGCCGTCAGCAGCTCGGCCCACGTGATCCAGGACGCGCTGCGGCTACAGCAGTCGAAGTGGCTGCGGGCATGCGGCGATGTGTCTGGGGGCAGCCCGCGAGCGGGTGCGAGCGGCCGGAAGGTGTCGTCGCGGACACCGAACAGGCAGCCGAACGCGTCGTAGGAACGCCCGTTGTAGAGATGCGCGAGGTCGATCGCCGCGTCCCAGCTGCGGTCGTCCTCGTCGAGCCAGCGGTCCCAGCGGCATTCGATGAACCCGTATATGTCTGTCCCCATGCCCCGGATTGTGTGCTGTGGCGGGGTTGCCCTGCGAAGGGGTTTCCGGGTCAGCGCCGGCTCGGTCAGAAGCCCGTGCAGACGGCCGAGGCGAAGGCGCCGGTGGCGGTGGCGGTGATCGGGGGGTTGTCGTCCACCCTTACCGCGCAGGTGGCGGTGCCGCCGTCGGGGCCGAGGGTGACGGTGAGCGAGCCGCCCTTGATGAAGCCCTTCGTGTGGAGCTCCTTCGTCCACGGCAGCGTCGCGTCGTTGTCCTGGCTCACTTCCAGGTTCCCGTCGCGCCACGTGGAGTAGCTGATGTCCACGTCCCGCGTGTTGCCCGTGGCCGTGTACGTGATCCGCACGGTGCGCGAGGCGTCCTCCGAGACCTCGTGGACGACGACGCCGAGGAAGGCGACGCAGCCGCCGAGCAGCAGGAGGGCGAGGACCAGCAGGACCCAGGGCCAGCGCCTGCGGCGCCGGGGCGCCGGTGGCCTCGGCCCCCAGGGCTGCTCCGGGCCGGGAGGCGGTGGCAGGCCCGGTGGTGGCTCGCTCATGGAATCAGCGTCATGCGGATCGCCGCAGCGCGCGAGTCCTGGGGCCCGGGGGCGCCTTTTGGGCCTTCCGAGTGGTGTTTGTCGGAAGATCGGCGCGCGCAGTGGGGGCGCTGCGGTTGCGGCCACATCATGACGAATGTATGCAGATCCGCCCGTCGGAACATCGTCCGTCGGACTATTGAGAAGTGAGGCACCCCGCCATGGCTCACCGCAGCATCACGTCGATCTGGACCACCGTCCTCGCCGCGCTGGTGGCGCTCCTCGCCGTCCTCGGGCTCACCGCGAAGGCGGCCCCGGCCGCCGCCGCCGATGTCACCGGCTCGGCCGCTCCCGCGACCGCCGCCGTGCGCCGGCCGGTGATGATGGCCCGGCGGACCTGGCGGGCGATGATGCGGGGCGGTTCGCTCCCGCCGACCATCAAGCAGCGCATCCGCGCCGAGGCGCACGGCAAGACCCCGTCCGTCCGCCGCTCGACCACCGCCGCCGCCCTCGCCGCCGAAGCGCCGGTCGGGACGCCTGTCGGAACTCCTGCCGGGGCGCGGGTCGGAGCACCGGTCGCGGCGCCGTCCGGAGCCGCCCGCGAGGGGCTGGCCCTCGCCGCGTAGCCCGGTCGATGACCGAGGCGGTCGAGTGCGTTTGGTGCTCGCGTAGTCCTCGTAGTCCGCGACTTCCTCGTAGCTCTCGTAGTGCTCGTAGTTCGGCTGGTTCAGCCAGGTCGCTCAGGTAGTTCACGCAGCTCACGCACGACGTACGCGAACGCACGCGCTGGAGCCCGGTCGGTCACGACCGCGGGTCGCGCCGTGCCGTGCCCCGGAGTGGGGCACCGCGTGATCGCCCCGGGGGGCGCCGGGGGCGCGCAGGGGGCGCGCAGCTTGGTATCGCAGGGCCGCAGGCTCGGGAAACGGCGGGGTTCCCGAACGGAGCGGCCCTTTTCGGCATGCCCGGGGTGCGGTGTTTTGCCGGAACGTTCAACCCGTGCAGGGGCCGGGTTTCGGCGGGTTCCAGGGCGCTGACCTGGGGCGTTGGGGGCGCGAATGAGGTTTATCCGATGTTGCTCATACTTGAGGGGGAATCGGAGTCTCTTGGGTGGTTCGCCGGGGATTCGGTGGGCAATTCTGATCTCGCGACGACGTCACCGCACAGAACGACCCGGGCAGTCGGCCAACTGCCTTGGAATGAAGCCAACTTCGGTTTTCTGGAGGACAAGAACATGGCAAGCATCCGTACCGCCCGCGTCATCGCTGCTGTCGCCTCGCTCCCCCTCGCCCTCGCGGTCTTCGGCGGGGTGGCCTCGGCCGACAACGGCGCCCTCGCGAACGACGGATCGAATGCGAGCGTCGCCGGCATCGTCGGCAGCGGCGTCGGTGGCAGCAACCACGGCAACTCCTCCACCTCGCAGCAGGTCGCCACGGGCTCCGGCGCGTCCAACCAGAGCAACTCCGCGCAGGTCAACGGCTCGGCGTTCACGGCGATCAACCAGGAGAACCAGAACATCGCGGTGAACTTCCACCCGTGGTGGTAGATGCTCCCTGAGCTGCTCTGACCACTGAGGGCGCCTGTGTGACCGGACCGGCTGGGGTCCGGTAGCGCAGGCGCCCTCGCGCGTTCCCGACCTTGACACCGACCAGGAATCTGACGGACAGTCAGGTTCACTCGTCCGATGTCATTGGGAGGCCCGCGCCGTGCACCTCGCCCCGACCGAAGGCCAGTTGAGGCTCCGCGCCGAACTGCGGGCGTACTTCCGCGACCTGCTGCCCGACGGGGTCCCAGAAGACCCCGCCGCCCAGCGCGCGCTGCTGCGCCGCATCGGTGCCGACGGGCTGCTCGGCCTCGGCTGGCCCGTCGAGTACGGAGGCCAAGGCCGCGGCCCCGACGAGCAGTTCGTGTTCTTCGACGAGGCCTACCGGGCCGGGGCGCCCGTCTCCATGGTCACCCTCAACACCGTCGGCCCGACCCTGATGAAGTACGGGACGCCGGAGCAGAAGGACTACTTCCTGCCCCGGATCCTGGCGGGGGAGATCGTCTTCGCGATCGGCTACTCCGAGCCCGAGGCCGGCACCGACCTCGCCTCGCTGCGCACCCGGGCCGTCCGCGACGCCGACGCCGACGCCGACGACGGGAACGGGATCGGCGACGGCGACTGGGTCGTCGACGGGCAGAAGATCTTCACCTCCAACGCCCAGAACGCCGACTGGATCTGGCTCGCCTGCCGCACCGATCCGCAGGCCCCCAAACACAAGGGCATCTCGATCATCTTGGTGCCCACCGACGCCCCCGGGTTCGCCTGGACCCCCATCGAGACGGTCGGCGGCCTCACCACCACGGCGACGTACTACGACTGCGTCCGCGTGCCGGCCGGCAACCTCGTCGGCCCCGAACACGGCGGCTGGGGGCTGATCACCAACCAGCTCAACCACGAGCGCGTCGCCCTCGCCGCCATCGGCATGCAGGCCGAGGACTTCTACGACGGCGCGCTGCGCCATGCCCGCACCCCCGACCCGGTGACCGGCGAGCGCCCGGCCGACCAGCCATGGGTGCGCTCCCGGCTCGCCGAGGCGCACGCGCGGCTGGCGGCCTTACGCCTGCTCAACTGGCGCCTCGTCCAGGACGTGGGCGGCGGCAGCCTCGCCCCCGGCGACGCCAGCGGCGTGAAGTTCCTCGGCACCGAATCCACCGTCGAGGTGTACCGGATGTGCCAGGAGGTGGTGGGCGAGGAAGCCCTCGTGAGGGGCCCCGCCGCCTTCGCGGGCGGCGAGCTGGAGCGCATGAACCGGGCCGCCCAGATCAACACCTTCGGTGGCGGGGTCAGCGAGGTCCAACGGGAGATCGTCGCCATGATGCGGCTCGGCATGAAGGGGAGGAAGAGATGACGGCCACGGCCGACGAAGAAGCGGCCCGGTTCCACGAGCTGCTCAAGGCCTTCGAGGGGCTGCCCGCCGCCACCGCCGGACGGGCCAAGGACGCGGTCAACGAGCCGATGATCCGCCACTGGTGCGAGGCTATGGGCGACACCAACCCCGCCT
This sequence comes from Streptomyces sp. NBC_01551, assembly GCF_026339935.1. NCBI lineage: Bacteria > Bacillati > Actinomycetota > Actinomycetes > Kitasatosporales > Streptomycetaceae > Streptomyces > Streptomyces sp. NBC_01551. The sequence goes on along the minus strand of NZ_JAPEPX010000001.1, from coordinate 3,100,564 downwards.
ACACCGGTCCGGAGGCCATCGCACCGCCCACCATGCTCCAGGCCTGGACGATGGGCGGCCTCTCCGGCCACAGCGACCGCTCCGGCGCCTACGACGAACTCCTCGCGCTCCTCGACGGCGCGGGCTGTACCTCCGTGGTCGCCACCGACTGCGAGCAGGAGTACCTGCGGCCGCTGCGCCCCGGCGACGCGATCACCTTCGACGCCGTCATCGAGTCGGTGTCGCCGCGCAAGACGACCAAGCTGGGCACCGGCCACTTCGTGACCACCCGCATGGACGTCCACGCGAACGGCGAACTCGCCGGCACACACCGCTTCCGGATCCTCAAGTACCTGCCGGCGGCCACGAACGCGCGGCCCGCGAAGCTGCGGCCCGCAGAGCCGCAGCCCGTGAAGAAGGCTGCGGAGAAGGCCGCGGAGAAGGCCGCCCAGCGCCCCCGCCCCGTGATCAACCGCGACAACCAGGGGTTCTGGGACGGCGTCCGCGCGCACCGGCTGCTGATCCAGCGCTGCACCACCTGCGCGACGCTCCGCTTCCCTTGGCTCCCCGGCTGCAACGCCTGCGCGAGCCCGGACTGGGACACCGTCGAGGCGTCCGGAGCCGGCACGGTCTTCTCTTACGTCGTCATGCACCACCCGCCGTTCCCGGCCTTCGACCCGCCGTACGCGGTCGCGCTCGTCGAACTCGCCGAGGGCGTCCGCATGGTCAGCAACATCACCGGCGTCCCGTACGACAAGGTCCGCATCGGCATGCCCGTCCACCTGGAGTTCCTGCGCGTGGACGAAGAGCTGGAACTGCCCGTCTTCCGGGGGAGCGAGGCCTGATGGACTTCCACCCCACCGAGGAACAGGCCGCCGCGGCCGGCCTCGCCGCCCGGATCTTCGGCGACCTCGCCACCCACGATCGCCTCGCCGACGCAGGCACCGGCAGCGACGCCGAACTGTGGAAGGCGCTCACCGCCGCCGGTCTGACCGCCGCCGTCGAGGACGTCGGACTGCTCGGCCTGGTCCTGCTGCTGGAGGAGCAGGGCCGCACCACCGCGCAGGTCCCGTACGCCGCCACCTGCGCCTACGGGATCCTGCCCGTCGCCGGACACGGCAGCCCCGAGCAGCGTGCCCGGCTGCTGCCCGCCCTCGGGACGGGCGAGGCGGTCGCCACCGGCGCCTTCCCGGCCCGCGGCACGATCGCCGCCGCGCCGGACGGACGGCTCACCGGCACCGCACCCGTCGTGCCGTGGCTGCGCGAGGCCACGCACGTCCTGGTCCCGGACGCGGACCGGGCCCTGTGGCTCGTACGGACGGACGCGCCCGGTGTCGGAACGGAGCTGGTGCAGACCACGGCCCCGTGGTCGGCGGGCCGACTGACCCTGACCGGGGCGCGGGCGGAGCGGCTCGGCGCCGACGACGCCTACGAGCAGGTCCTGGCCGCCGCCCGGACCGCGTTCGCCGGGCTCCAGGCGGGGGTCTGCGCGGGCTCGCTGGCCCGCGCCGTCGAGTACACCTCCACCCGTGAGCAGTTCGGCAGGCCGCTGTCCACGAACCAGGGGGTCATGCTGCGCGCGGCCGACGCCTACATGGACACCGAGGCGATCCGGGTCACCGCCTACGAGGCGGCCTGGCGCATCGACGAGGGTCTCCCGGCGCGCGAGCACGCGCTGACGGCGGCCTGGTGGGCCTCCGAGGCGGGCAAGCGGGTCGTGCACACGGGCCAGCACCTGCACGGCGGGATGGGAGCCGACCTCGACCACCCCGTCCACCGCCACTTCCTGTGGGGGCGCCAGCTGGACGCGTACCTGGGCTGCGGCAGCGAGCTGCTGGCCGAGCTGGGCGCGCTCATCTGCGCCGAAGACTCCGAAGCACCCGAGGGGGACGACGCATGAACGTCGGCGACGCACTGCCGCCGCTGGAGATCCCGGTGACCCGCACGCTGATCGTCGCGGGCGCGATCGCCTCGCGCGACTACCAGGACGTGCACCACGACGCCGAGCTCGCACGGGCGAAGGGCTCCCCGGACATCTTCATGAACATCCTGACCACCAACGGGCTGGTCGGCCGGTACATCACCGACCGCCTCGGGCCGTCCGCCGTCCTGCGCAAGGTGGCCATCCGGCTCGGCGCCCCCAACTACCCCGGCGACACGATGACCCTGACCGGAACCGTCACCGCCCGGGACGGGGACACCGCCGAGATCCGCGTGACCGGCGCCAACAGGATCGGCCACCACGTCACCGGAACCGTCACCGTCACCCTCGGCGCCCTGGCCACCCTCGGCACCCCCCGCGCCGAGGAGGGCCCGGCATGAGCGTCCGCAACCGCGACGGGCTCGGCGGCCGCGCCGCCATCGCCGGCATCGGAGCGACCGAGTTCTCCAAGGACTCCGGACGCAGCGAGCTCAAACTGGCCGTCGAGGCCGTTCACGCCGCGCTCGACGACGCCGGGCTCACCCCCGCCGACGTCGACGGCATGGTCACCTTCACGATGGACACCAGTCCCGAGATCACCGTGGCCCAGGCGGCCGGCATCGGTGACCTCTCCTTCTTCTCCCGCATCCACTACGGCGGCGGCGCCGCCTGCGCCACCGTCCAGCAGGCCGCCCTCGCCGTCGCGACCGGGGTCGCGGAGGTCGTGGTCTGCTACCGCGCCTTCAACGAGCGGTCCGGCCGCCGCTTCGGCTCCGGCGTGCAGCAGCGCGAGCCGTCGGCGGAAGGCGCCTCCCTCGGCTGGTCGCTGCCCTGGGGGCTGCTCACCCCGGCCTCCTGGGTGGCGATGACCGCCCAGCGCTACCTGCACACGTACAACCTGACGCCCGAGGCCTTCGGCCATGTCGCGGTCACCGACCGCAGGCACGCCGCCAACAACCCCGCCGCGTACTTCCACGGCAAACCGATCACCCTGGCCGACCACGCCGCATCCCGGTGGATCGTCGAGCCGCTGCGGCTCCTCGACTGCTGCCAGGAGACGGACGGCGGTCAGGCGCTCGTCGTCACCAGCACCGAACGGGCCAGGGACCTGCGCCGCGCCCCCGCTGTGATCACCGCGGCCGCGCAGGGCGCCGGTCGCCGTCAGGAGGCCATGACCTCCTTCTACCGCGACGACCTGACCGGGCTGCCGGAGATGGACGTCGTGGCCCGCCAGCTGTGGCGGACCAGCGGCCTGCGCCCGTCGGACATCGACGTCGGCATCCTCTACGACCACTTCACGCCGTTCGTGCTGATGCAGCTGGAGGAGTTCGGCTTCTGCGCGCCCGGGGAGGCGGCCGCTTTCATGGCCGCCGACGCGCTCCCGGTCAACACCCACGGCGGCCAGCTCGGAGAGGCGTACCTGCACGGCATGAACGGCATCGCCGAGGCCGTGCGCCAGTTGCGCGGCAGCTCCGTCAACCAGGTCGCGGGCGCGGCGCACGCCCTGGTCACGGCCGGCACCGGGGTGCCGACCTCCGGCCTGATCCTCGGCGCGGACGGCTGAATCCCGGCCGGGACGCCCGGCCGCGAACCGGTACCGGGGGACCCCGTTCCCTCCACCTTCAGGAGGTGGGGCGGGCCCCGCCCCTACAACCTGAGACGGATCCCGCTTCGGCACCTGCGGCCGATCCCAGAAGAGGAGCGCGCTCATAGCGTGGAGGCATGACCACGCCTGTGTGCACGCTCGCCTCGAATCCGACGCCGTACCCGTCGTTCTCGGCGTACGTAAGGACCCGCGGCACCGTCCTCATGCGCACCGCCCGCTCGCTCACCGCCAACCCGTGCGACGCCGAGGACCTGCTCCAGACGGCCCTCACGAAGACGTACGTCGCCTGGGACAGGATCGAGGACCATCGCGCCCTGGACGGCTACGTCCGGCGGGCCCTGGTCAACACCCGCACCTCCCAGTGGCGCAAGCGCAAGGTGGACGAGTTCGCCTGCGACGAGCTCCCCGAGATCGAAGAGGCCCCGGCCGCCGACCCCGCCGAGGCCCAGGCGCTGCGCGACGCCATGTGGCGCGCGGTCACCCGGCTGCCCGACCGGCAGCGGGCCATGGTCGTCCTGCGCTACTACGAGGACATGACCGAGGTGCAGACCGCCGAGTTGCTCGGGGTCTCGGTCGGCACCGTCAAGAGCGCCGTCTCCCGCGCCCTGGTCAAGCTCCGTGAGGACCCGGAACTCACCCCGGTCCGCTGATCGGGCGATGTTTCACGTGAAACACGCACGCCCGTGTTTCACGTGAAACATCGCTCCGGCGTCCTCACACAGCGATTACCCGACGCGTTTGTACCCTCGGGTAGTGACATGCCGACCGGTACGTGCGCAGAATCGGCAGCATCCGTAGCCGCCGCAGCGCCGCAGCGCCCACCGGGAGGACGCTTTGCTGAGCACCATGCAGGACGTACCGCTCCTCGTCACCCGCATACTCCAACACGGGATGACGATCCACGGTAAATCCCAGGTCACGACCTGGACCGGGGAGGCAGAGCCGCATCGCCGCAGCTTCGCCGAGATCGGTGCCCGAGCCACCCGCCTGGCCAACGCGTTGCGCGATGAGCTCGGTGTCCAGCAGGACGACCGCGTCGCCACCTTGATGTGGAACAACGCCGAGCACGTCGAGGCGTACTTCGCGATCCCCTCCATGGGGGCGGTGCTGCACACGCTCAACCTCCGGCTGCCTCCTGAGCAGTTGATCTTCATCGTCAATCACGCCGTGGACCGCGTCGTGCTGGTCAACGGCACCCTGCTGCCGCTGCTCGCGCCGCTGCTGCCACACCTGCCCACCGTCGACCACGTCGTGGTCGCGGGCGTCGGCGACCGCTCCGTGCTCGAAGGCCTCGACGTGCGCGTGCACGAGTACGAGGAGCTCATCGAGGGCCGCCCCGACACCTACCCCTGGCCCGAACTGGACGAGCGCCAGGCCGCCGCCATGTGCTACACCTCCGGCACCACCGGGGACCCCAAGGGCGTCGTCTACTCGCACCGCTCGATCTACCTGCACTCCATGCAGGTCAACATGGCCCAGTCGATGGGGCTGACCGACAAGGACACCTCCCTTGTCGTCGTCCCGCAGTTCCACGTCAATGCCTGGGGCCTGCCGCACGCGACGTTCATGACCGGCATCAACCTGCTGATGCCGGACCGGTTCCTGCAGCCGGCCCCGCTCGCCGAGATGATCGAGCGGGAGAAGCCCTCCCACGCCGCGGCCGTCCCCACCATCTGGCAGGGGCTGCTGGCGGAGGTCACCGCCAACCCCCGCGACCTGACCTCGATGAAGCAGGTCACCATCGGCGGCGCGGCCTGCCCGCCCTCGCTGATGGAGGCCTACGACAAGCTGGGTGTCCGGCTCTGCCACGCCTGGGGCATGACGGAGACCTCCCCGCTGGGCACCATGGCGCACCCGCCGGGCGGCCTGAGCGCCGAGGAGGAGTGGCCGTACCGGATCACCCAGGGCCGCTTCCCGGCGGGCGTCGAGGCGCGCCTGGTCGGCCCCGGCGGCGACTTCCTGCCCTGGGACGGCGAGTCGGCGGGCGAGCTGGAGGTACGCGGAGCCTGGATCGCGGGCGCCTACTACGGCGGCGCGGCCGGCGAGCCCTTCCGCCCCGAGGACAAGTTCAGCGCGGACGGCTGGCTCAAGACCGGCGACGTCGGCGTGATCAGCCCGGACGGGTTCCTCACCCTGACCGACCGGGCCAAGGACGTCATCAAGTCCGGCGGTGAGTGGATCTCCAGCCAGGAGCTGGAGAACGCCCTGATGGCCCACCCCGAGGTCGCCGAGGCGGCGGTCGTCGCCGTCCCCGACGAGAAGTGGGGCGAGCGCCCGCTGGCCACCGTCGTCCTCAAGGAGGGCGCGACCGTCGACTACACCGGGCTGCGCGCGTTCCTCGGCCAGTCGATCGCCAAGTGGCAGCTGCCCGAGCGTTGGACGCTCATCGAGGCCGTCCCGAAGACCAGCGTCGGCAAGTTCGACAAGAAGGTGATCCGCAGGCAGTACGCGGACGGCGAGCTGGACGTCACCAGGCTGGACTAGCCCGGCCGGGGTCTACCGTCCCTGGCTCACTTCGTCAGCCAGGGACGCAGCAGCCTGCTGACGGCCGGCATCGCCAGATAGGTCATCAGGGTGCTGAAGACGACCGCGAAGGCGGCCGTCCGCAGTACGAAGTGCAGGTCCACCAGGTACGGCCCGAGCACCGCGTTGCCCGCGAGCGAGATCGGGAAGATGGCCAGCCCCGAGCTGACCGCCATCTTCCAGCGCGGCGGCGCGGGCCGGGTCGTACCCGGCTTGGCGAACCAGGTCTCCATGCCGTGCAGTTCCCGCCGGGCTATCTCGGTGTGGTGGTGCCCGAGGCAGTTCGAGAACCACTGGGCGCGCTCGGCGGAGTCCTGCCACCGCTGGAACGCGGCCTCGTTGCGGAAGCGGTGCACCAGGAACCAGGGGCCTCCCTGCGTCGCCGGGCGGAACAGCCCGTACCCGAGGTGGTCCGGGAAGGTCGCCGCGGTCTCCAGGATCCCGTGGGCCCAGGCCTCGAACGTCTCCTCGTGGCCCGGCTCCACCTGGCGGGCGATGAGCAGGTTGACCTCCCCGTTGTCGGCGGGGACGGTGTGTTCGGACGCGTCGATGATGGCCATGCGGCCAGGATGACTAGTTGGTTCCGATCTTGGCCAGCAGGTCCACGATTCGGCCCTGTACGTCCGCCGTGGTGGCCCGCTCGGCGAGGAAGAGCACGCTCTCGCCGGAGGCCAGCCGCGGCAGTTCGGCGGGATCGATCCCGTCCGTCGTGTAGACGACCAGCGGCGTCCGGTTCAACTGCCCGTTGGCGCGCAGCCAGTCCACGATCCCGGCTCGCCGCCGACGGACCTGCATCAGGTCCATGACCACCAGGTTGGGCCGCATCCGGGTCGCCGGCTCCACCGCGTCGGTGTCGGCTCCGGCCCGGGCGACTTGGAGGCCGCGCCGCTCCAGCGCGGCCGTCAGCGCGGTCGCGATCTCGTCGTGCTCCTCGATCAGCAGCACGCGGGAGGGGTGCTGTTCGCTGTCCCGGGGCGCGAGCGCCTTGAGGAGAACGGCGGGATCCGCGCCGTACGCCGCCTCGCGGGTGGCGTGCCCCAGCCCGGCCGTTACCAGCACGGGAACCTCGGCGGCCACCGCGGCCTGGCGCAGGGACTGCAGAGCGGTCCGGGTGATGGGCCCTGTGAGCGGGTCCACGAACAGCGCGGCGGGGAACGCGGCGATCTGCGCGTCCACCTCCTCACGGGAGTGCACGATCACCGGGCGGTAGCCGCGGTCGCTGAGCGCCTGCTGGGTCTGCGCGTCGGGCGCGGGCCACACCAGCAGCCGGCGCGGGTTGTCCAGCGGCTCCGGCGGCAGCTCGTCGTCCACGGGCAGCGGTACGGGCCGGTTGACCACCTCGACGGCGCCCCCCGGGCCGTCCAGCGGCTCGGGACCCTCGGCGGAGCCCGCCTCGGGGGCTCCTATGGCGAACGCCCGTCCCTGGGGCGCGGGCTCGGCGAGCCGGCGACGGCGGCCGGAGCCGGAGGCGTCGACCGAGATGCCCTGGCCCAGGGTGCCGAGCGCGCGGACGCTGATGGGCTGCCCGGACTCCGCCGGGGCCTCCTGCGGCCGACGGGCACCGGGTACGGACACCGGCCCGGCGGCGGCCTCGTCGTCATCGGGGGTCCGAGCGGCCGGTACGGGCCACGCGGGGGTCGCGGGCAGCGCGCGGCGCCGCCCGGTCGGGGGCACCGGTCCCCCGGAGTCCGGCGCGGCCTCGGCGGCCTGCGTGTCGGGGGTCTCGGGCTGCGCGGCGGGGGCGCTCAGCGTCCGGCGGGCCCGCCGTCCGCCCGGGGTCTCACCGTCGGCGTCGGCCCCGGCGGGAGCGGGCACGGCACCGGCCATGGCGTGGGCCTGCGGTACGGAAGGCGCGGCCGGAGCCGGAGGCACCGGAGCCACCGGCGCGGCATCCGGAACCGGCGCGGCATCCGGAACCGGCGCGGCATCCGGAACCGGCGCGGCGGCCGGGGTCGGCCCGGCGGGCAGCGCGAAACCGCCCTCGGGAGCGATCGGCCGGGCCGAGGCCGGGGCCGGAGCGGCAGCAGGAGAGGCGAGCCCCGTCGCCGGCACCGGACCGCCGGGCCGGGCCGCGGGACCGGCCGGACCCAGCGCCCGGCGGCGCCCCGCCGGATGCTCGGTCACCGGGATCGGGGGCACCGGCACCGGCGGCAGCGCGGGCATGGCGGTGCCCTGCGGGGGCACGGGCCGCCCGGGGCCGCCCTGGCCGCCGTCACCGCTGCCGTCGCCGTCCCGGCCGCGACGGCGCCCGGTGCCCAGGCCCGCCGGATTCACCGGGGACTGCGCGAGCTCGGGCCCCGCGTCGGGGGCGCCGTCCTCGCCGCCGCGCCGCCGCCCGGACGGCAGCGCCAGCGCGCCCCCGCCCTCGCGACCCTCGCGGCCCTCGACGGCCTTGGCGGCCTTGGCGGAGGCCGCTCCGGCGGCCTCGGCCGCCTCGTCCTCCAGGAAGGCGTCCACACCGCGCCGGGCACGCCGCCCGCCGGGAGCGGCGGCGGCGCCCGCCTTGGCCCCGTCCCGGTCGTCCGAGCCGTCCTCGGCGCCCTTGCCGCTCTCCGGCTCCTGCGCCGGCTCGGGCAGCGTCACCGTCCCGGCTCCCGCACCCAGCGGCAGCTCCAGCACGTAGGCGCCGCCCGGAGCGCCCGGGACCTCGACGGTCTGGAGCACCCCGTCGTGCGCGGCCACGATGCCCCGCACGATCGGCTCGTGCACCGGGTTGCCGCCCTCGTACGGCCCGCGCACCTCGATCCGTACGACATCACCCCGCTGCGCGGCGGCCACCACGATCGTGGAGTCCATGTACCCGCTGCCCTGGGGCGTCTTGCCGGTGGCGTCGACCCCGGCGACGTCCGCGACCAGGTGCGCGAGCGCGGTCGAGATCCGCTCCGCGTCCACCTCGGCCTCGATGGTCGGCGCGTGGATCGCGAACTGCGCCCGCCCGGGGCCGATCAGCTCGACGGCCCCGTCGACACCGGCCGCGACGACCGTGTTGATCAGGACCTTCTTCTTGGCGAGCTTGTCGGTGCCGGCGTCCAGGCGCTGGAAGCCGAGCACGTTGTCCACCAGCGTGGTCATCCGGGAGTACCCGGCGGCCAGGTGGTGCAGCAGCTGGTTGGCCTCCGGCCACAGCTGGCCCGCGTCATCGGCGGCCAGCGTCGCCAGTTCGCCGCGCAGTTCGTCCAGCGGACCGCGCAGGGAGTCCCCGAGGACGGCCAGCAGCTGGGCGTGGCGCGCCGCGAGCGCGTCGTAGCGGCGCCGGTCGGTGAAGGTCATCACGGCGCCGACGAGCAGTTCCCCGTCCCGTACGGGCGAGGTCGTCAGGTCCACGGCGACCGGCTGTCCGGACTTGTTCCACAGCACCTGGCCGCGGACCCGGTGCTTGCGGCCGCTGCGCAGGGTGTCGGCGAGCGGGGATTCCTCGAAGGGGAACGGCGAGCCGTCGGCGCGCGAGTGCTGGATCAGCCCGTGCAGCTCGCGGTTGCCGAGATCGGTGGCGCGGTAGCCGAGGATCTGCGCGGCGGCCGGATTGACCAGGACGACCCGGCCGTCCGTGTCGGTGCCCACGACGCCCTCGGCGGCGGCCCGCAGGATCATCTCGGTCTGCCGCTGCGAGCGGGCCAGCTCGGCCTCGGTGTCCACGGTTTCGGAGAGGTCCCGTACGACGAGCATCAGCAGCTCGTCGCCGGTGTACGAGGGCTGGGGCTCGCGGTAGGCGTCGCGGCCGTCGAGATGGGCGCTGGTGACCTCTACGGGGAACTCGGAGCCGTCGGTGCGGCGCGCGATCATGCGCTTCGGCCTGGCGCGGCCGCCCTCGTCCTCGCCGGGCCGGCGCATGGAGCCGGGGATCAGCTTGGAGTCGAACTCGGGCAGGAGGTCGAGCACACCGCGGCCGACGAGCCCGGTGCCGGGGCTCTCCATGACCTCAAGGGCGATCGAATTCGCGTTGACGACCGTGCCGTTGGCGTTGACGAGCAAAAGCGCGTCCGGAAGAGCGTCGAGTATTGCTGCGAGGCGAGCAGCGCCTCGGGATGGCCTGCTGCTCACGACGAGCTTCCTCCCTGACCACAACTACCGGCATGTCACGGGAGGAGTCTAAGGGCACAGCCCCGCGGCGGGGTGGCGGATGCGGGGTGGATCGCGCGGATCCCGGCATCCTCGCTGGTCAGCCACGCGCGGGCGGAAGCACGGGTTCCAAATCCTTCCAACGGCTGATCTCACAACCGTTCTTCCGCCGGAACGTGGTGTCCACTTTGTGCCCCTGCCAGGTTCCGGTGACGCGGGCGGTGGCCGGTCCGCCGTCCTGCATCGTGCACAGCTGCCGCTTCGGGTCGGGCACGAAGGGGTCTTTGCCCGCTTTCGCGAACTCGTCGAGGCGGGCGCAGGCCTGCTGGGCCTCGGGGTGGTTTCCGCCGACCGGGTTGCACTCCAGCCGGTACTCGCCGTCGGCCCGGCGGTTGCCGGTGCCGGAGACGGTGATGGTGAGCCGGTCGGGCCCGGCGCCCAGCAGCCGGCCCACGGGCAGCGTCGGCAGCGGTGGCAGTGGGCCGAGGGCCGTGGTGGCCAGGGCCGAGGTGACGGCGAAGGCGGCGAGACGCAGCATGAGGCACTCCAGGTCGTCCGTACGTCGTACGCCTGACCAACGACGTGCGCGCCCCGACGTTGCGAACCCGGTCGCCCCGACCTTCCCCGCCGCCCGTCGAAAGGCTTTGCCCTGTGGCCTCCGCTCCTTGTACCGTGGGAGCGGATTGGTGACCGGCCCCTGGCCTGTGTCATCATCTGCACGCACCCTCGTATGCGGGGGTGTGCTGGAGGCGTCGCCTAGTCCGGTCTATGGCGCCGCACTGCTAATGCGGTTTGGGGCTTACCCCCCATCGAGGGTTCAAATCCCTCCGCCTCCGCACCTTACGGAGCCCCGGTCCTCATGGACCGGGGCTCCCGTGCGTTCCGGCTCTACCCCGCGCGAGTGCGGCCCCGCCGCCCCCGCTGCCCGGAACTCGACGGTCCGCCCCCCGCCCCAGCCGCGCTGCGGATGATCTTCAATCCGCGTGTTTCCGCAGGTCAGGTGCGGTTCGCCTAATGGATTTCGCGTCCCGCCGAGGTCCATGTATTGTTGTTCTCGCAAGGCCAACGGGGCGCAAAACCCCGGGAAGCCCAAGCACTCGTAGCTTAACGGATAGAGCATCTGACTACGGATCAGAAGGTTGCAGGTTCGAATCCTGCCGAGTGCACAGCCGAAGAGGCCCCCCGGTTCGCCGGGGGGCCTCTTGCGTTGTCCGCCGTCCGTCTCCTCCCCTGTGGGGAGGGCGGACTCGGGGGAGCCTCCGGGTCGGGGTCGGTCCGGCGGGGGACGCCGGAGCGTGGGGGCCCTGGATACGGTTTCGGGCAGAACGTCCGGAACGGGTTCCGAAGCCGGTTCCGGCACCGGTAAAAGGGGGGACCCTCATGGGCTTGTTCGGGAACGCGCACTCCACCGATCCGACGACGGCGCAGCGCGACTACGCGCGGCTGCTCGGCCAGGGGGAGCAGGTACACGCCGCGTACGTGCTGATCCGCGACACGATCCTGTTCACCGACCGGCGGCTGGTGCTCGTCGACAAGCAGGGGCTCACCGGGAAGAAGGTGGAGTACCACTCCATCCCGTACCGGAGCATCACGCACTTCTCCGTGGAGACCGCCGGCCACTTCGACCTCGACGCCGAGCTCAAGATCTGGATCTCGGGCACGGCGGCGCCGATCGAGAAGACGTTCACCAAGGGAGTGAACATCTACGAGGTGCAGGCGATCCTCACGCAGTTCGTCGCGCGGTAGTCGGACCCCGGCCATGAGCGGCCCGCTTCGGTCGGGGCCGGTCGCCGGGTGGTCAACATCGGTCGGGCGGCCTGGAGCGGCGGGCGTTCGCCTTAGGGTTGGGACCAATCTCAGGCGCGAGGCTAACGCGCCTGTCCGCGCCCTGGGCGGCCCGGCTTCGTGCTGGGGTGCCAGGAAGGACAGATTTCAGACGGGCAGGGGACCGGCATCCTCGTCCGCTTGATCTGTTGGCGCCCCGTGCGGGGCTTCGTACCGCATGTGCAGTGCCCAGCTGTACCCGTACGACAGGGCCTCGTGCCCTGAACTGAGTTTCTGTGCCGGCGGAAGGTCGGTTCGGCCATGTTGCGAACGTGGTCGAGCTGCTTCCCGCCGAAGGGCCGCGCTTCGACCACCCTCACGGAGAGATCGAAGCGTTGGGCGACACACTCATCGTCACCATCCTGGGCGCCGCCGGCGTCGTGGCCATGGCGATCTTCGCGCTGAAGGACATCCTGGACCGGCTGCCCGAGCTGTTCGCCTCGTGGCGCCGGGTTCGGCGAGCCTGGCGCGGGGAGGTGGAAGGGGGCGGGCGCAGGCTCGGGGACGGTGAGGGGCTGGGGTCACAGAACGCGCAGGAGGCCCGTCACCGACATCACGAGTGAGCAGCCGCGAAGCGGGACCCGGCGAAGCCCCGGTGGCCCGTCAGTCGGTCACCGGGTCGGCAGTGGATGACGTGATTCCTCCCGGTCATCACGATTCCGAATTTTGTTCGGTGCGATGGTGTGATTGCAGGATCAGGTACCGTCTTCGCAAGAGTCGGCGGGCCAATGGGAGGAAGATCGCGTGGACGACATCGACCGGGCGCTCGTCCAGAGCCTCCAGCAGGACGCGGGCCAGTCCTACGCCGCGCTCGGCGCGGCCGTCGGGCTGTCGGCCGGGGCCACCCACGAACGGGTGCGCAAACTGCGCGAGCGCGGGGTGATTCGGCGGACGACCGTCGACGTGGACCCGGCCGCCGTCGGGAGCGGGGTGCTGGCCTACGTGATGGTCGACTCCAACGCCTGGATGGGGGACTCGGGAGCCGCGTTCGAAGGGATCGCCGAGATCCAGGAGGCGCACGTCATCGCGGGCAGCGCCTCCGTGCTGGTGAAGGTGCGCACGGCGTCGACCGAGCAGTTGCAGGACGTGCTGCGCCGCCTCTACGCCATCGACGGCGTCAGCGGCACGCACGCGACCGTGGTCCTGGACACCTTCTTCGAGCGCCCGCTCCCGCTGTGACCTGGCGGTGCACCGGCATCCGGTGGAGCGGCGGGAGCCCGGCCATCGGCTGGTACGGGGAGGGGCGCGGCGAGCGGAGCAGCCCGCTCGCGTACGGACAGCCCCTCGCGTTCGCCGCGCGGGGCGAACGGCACTGCCTCGGCGTGTGGCGGGCGGGGAAGCGGACCGCGTGCCCGACGGACCGGGTCGTGCCGGGGCGGTCCGGGAGCGCCCAGTGCCCCGAGTGCGCCCGGCTGGACCGCTCGTTCTCGGTGGCCGCCGACACCAACGCCGCCGATCCGCGCACGTACCGGGTGTACCTGGCGTGGTTCGGGCCCGGGATGGTCAAGGTCGGCATCACCGCCGAGGAGCGGGGCGCGGTCCGGCTGCTGGAGCAGGGCGCGGTGACCTGGAGCTGGCTGGGGCGGGGGCCGTTGATGGCGACCCGCCGGACCGAGGAGCTGCTGCGGGCGGCGCTGGGCGTGCCCGACCGGATCGCGTACGCCCGTAAGCGCGCCGTACGGGCCCACTTGCCGCCGGCCGCCGAGCGGGCCGGGGAGGTCGCCGAGCTGTACGCCCGGGCGGCGGCGCTGCCGGGCTGGCCGGAGTCGCTGGAGCGGGTGGGCTGCGAAGTCGTCGACCACGCCGAGGCGTTCGGGACGGCCGGGCTGCCGGGAGCGGCGCGGGTGGTCACGGAGCTGGTGCCGGGCGGGACCGTGGCGGGCCGGCTGGCGGGCGCGGCCGGGCCGGACCTGCACTTCGCGGACGGGCTCGTGGTGGACACCCGGCTGCTGGCCGGCTGGGAGCTGGTGGCTCCCGCGGCGGACGGCGCGGAGGCGGGCCCCGGCACCGACGTGCCCGTGGCGGAGATCGCGGTCGCCGGGCCGGCGGCCGAGCAGGACGGGTTGTTCTGAACCTGGGCCACAAGGTCAAAACTTGGATCCCTTTGGCCCCGGGGGCCGCTTTCCGGTGGACACGCCGGGGGCCGCCGCCGAGGGTGGAGGGCATGAGCATCCAGCCCGTACAGGCATTCGAACCGCCTTACCTGATGGCCGTCTTCACCAATGTGCGCACCCCGGACGAGACCGGCTACCCGGAGACGAACGCCCGGATGAACGAGATCGTCCGCGCCAACCCGGGATTCCTCGGCTACGAGTTCGCGCGCACCCCCGGCGGCCTCGGCATCACCGTCGCCTACTTCCGCGACCACGCGTCGCTGGCCGCCTGGCGCGAGGACCTGGAGCACCAGGCGGCCATGAAGCAGGGCCGCGCCCACTGGTACGAGAGCTACACCCTGCACGTCGGGACCGTCGAGCGGAGCCACGGCTTTGTCCGCGACGACGGCTGAGGCGATCCGCGCCTTCCGGGAGCGGCTGGGACTGCCCGGACTGGTGGACGTCCACACCCACTTCATGCCCGAGCGGGTCCTGGAGAAGGTCTGGGACTACTTCGACGCGGTCGGCCCGCTGACCGGCGTCGCGTGGCCCATCACCTACCGGCACGAGGAGGAGCGGCGGGTCGCGCTGCTGCGGGAGTTCGGCGTCCGGGCCTTCACCGCGATGCTGTACCCGCACAAGCCCGCGATGGCCGCCTGGCTCAACTCCTGGTCCGCCGACTTCGCCGCGCGGACCCCCGACTGCCTGCACACCGCGACCTTCTTCCCGGAGGAGGGCGTGAGCGCGTACGTACGACAGGCCCTGGAGGCGGGCGCCCGGATCTTCAAGGCGCACCTCCAGGTCGGCGGCTACGACCCGAACGACGACCGCCTCGACCCCGTCTGGGGGCTGCTCGCCGAGGCCGGCGTCCCCATCGTGATCCACTGCGGGTCGGGGCCCGCCCCGGGCAAGCACACCGGTCCCGAGCCGATCGCCCGGCTGCTGTCCCGGCACCCGAGGCTGCCCCTGGTGATCGCGCACATGGGCATGCCCGAGTACACCGACTTCCTCGACCTGGCCGACCGGTACGGCGAGGTCCGGCTCGACACCACCATGGCCTTCACCGACTTCTCCGAACGGCTCTGCGGCTTCCCACCGGGCGAGCGGGACCGGCTCGCCGACCTCGGGGACCGGATCCTGCTCGGCACCGACTTCCCGAACATCCCCTATCCCTACGAGCACCAGCTCGACGCCCTCGACCGCCTGGGGCTGGGCGACCACTGGCTGCGCGCCGTCTGCCACGACAACGGGGCCCGGCTCTTCGGGCTCGGCTGAGCGGCCGCCGCCGTTTCTCAGGAAATTCACAGGAAGGGCCAAGAACGCTCTCAGAGCCGCCGGTCAGCGTGGCCCCATGACAGCGACGACCACTTCTCACGCGTCCACGTCCCCCGGCAATCCCACGGCCCTCGTCCGGCCAGACGGCGGCCCCTGCCGGGTGCTCGTCGTCGACGACGAGATCTCGCTCTCCGAACTGCTCTCCATGGCCCTGCGCTACGAGGGCTGCGAGGTCCGCAGCGCGGGCGACGGGGCGGGTGCGGTGCGGGCGGCCCGGGAGTTCCGGCCGGACGTCGTGGTCCTCGACGTGATGCTCCCCGACATGGACGGGCTGGCCGTCCTCGGACGGCTGCGCCGGGAGATCCCGCAGGTCCCGGTGCTGTTCCTGACCGCCAAGGACTCCGTCGAGGACCGCATCGCGGGCCTGACGGCGGGCGGCGACGACTACGTCACCAAGCCGTTCAGCCTGGAGGAGGTCGTGGCCCGGCTGCGCGGACTGGTGCGCCGTTCGGGCGCGGCCCAGGCGGCGCGCGGCGGGTCCGTCCTGGCCGTCGGGGACCTGCGGATGGACGAGGACAGCCACGAGGTTTCCCGGGGCGGCCAGGAGGTCCACCTGACGGCGACCGAGTTCGAGCTGCTGCGCTACCTGATGCGCAACCCGCGGCGGGTGCTGAGCAAGGCGCAGATCCTCGACCGGGTCTGGTCGTACGACTTCGGCGGCCAGGCCAACGTGGTCGAGCTGTACATCTCCTACCTGCGGCGGAAGCTGGAGACGGGTACCGGGCGGCCGCCGATGATCCACACCCGGCGCGGCGCCGGCTACCTGATCAAGCCGGCCGAGTAGTGGCGCTCGGATCCTCACGCGGACCCGGGCGGGAACCGCGCCGGACCGGGGCCGAACGGGCCGGGGCCGAACGGGCCGGAGCCGAACGGGCCGGAGCCGCGCGGACCAAGGCCCGGCGGCCACGGCGGCCGTGGTCCCTGCGGACCCGGCTGGTCGTCTCCGCCGTCGCGCTGATCGCCGTAGTCGGAGCGGCCATCGGAGCCGTCACCACCCTCTCCCTGCGCTCGTACCTCGTCGACAAGCTCGACGACCAGCTGCGCACCTCCGTGGGCATGGCCACGCGCGGCCCGGGCGCCAAACCGGAACACGAGAGCGGCCTCGGCTTCGTCATGGCCCCCGGCACCCCGCTGGGCACGGCAGGGATCCGGCTCGACTCCGACGGCAAGGTCCTCGGCACCGCCCGCAGCGACGCCGTCGGCGGGCCCGCGCTGGACCACCGCCAGCCCCTCACCGCCGCCCAGACGGCAGCCCTCACCCAGGCCGCCCGCACGGCCGCGGCACGGGGCCGCTCCGGTCCCGTCGACCTGGAGCTCCCGGACCTCGGCAGCTACCGGGTGCTGACCGCACCCGACGGAAGCCTGGTGCTCGGCTTCCCGCTCGGTGACGTGGACTCCACCGTGCACACCCTGGTCGCGGTCGAGGTCTTCGTCACCCTGGCCGGACTCATCGCCGCCTCCCTCGCCGGACAAGCCCTCGTCGGAGTGGCCCTGCGCCCGCTGCGCCGCGTCGCGGCCACCGCGACCCGGGTCTCCGAACTGCCCCTGCACAGCGGCGAACCCGCCCTGCACGAGCGGGTTCCCGACGCCGAAGCCGACCCGCGCACCGAGGTCGGTCAAGTCGGCGCCGCCCTCAACCGGATGCTGGGCCACGTCTCCTCGGCCCTCACCGCCCGCCAGCAGAGCGAGACTCGGGTCCGGCAGTTCGTCGCCGACGCCAGCCACGAGCTACGCACTCCGCTGGCCTCCATCCGCGGCTACGCCGAACTCACCCGACGGGGCCGCGAGGAGCCCGGGCCCGACACCCGGCACGCCCTCGGCCGGATCGAGTCCGAGGCCACCCGGATGACCGGCCTGGTCGAGGACCTGCTGCTGCTGGCCCGCCTCGACGCGGGCCGCCCGCTCTCCCGTACCGACACCGACCTCGCCCCGCTGGTCGTGGACGCCGTCAGTGACGCCCGCGCCGCCGGACCCGCACACCACTGGCGTCTGGAACTCCCCGACGGGCCCGCGCCCATCCGCGCCGACCCGGCCCGGATCCAGCAGGTCCTGGTGAACCTCCTCGCCAACGCCCGCACCCACACCCCGCCCGGCACCACCGTGACCGCCCGTGTTTCACGTGAAACATCCGCCGTCCGGCTGCGGATCGAGGACGACGGGCCCGGCATCCCGCCCGCACTGCTCCCCCACGTCTTCGAGCGCTTCGCCCGCGGCGACGCCTCCCGGTCCCGCGCCGCGGGCTCCACGGGCCTCGGGCTCGCCATCGTCGCGGCCGTCGTCTCGGCGCACGGCGGGCGCGTCGACGTGGCGAGCGAGCCGGGACGCACCCGCTTCGAGGTCCTGCTCCCCCTCGGCGACGGTGACGGCGGCGGCGATGGCGATGGCGATGGCGATGGCGACCGCAATGACCGCGACCGCGAAGGCGACCGCGACCGCGACCGCGATCCGGCCTCGGTCGCGGCGAACTCACAGACAGGCCACAGGCTCACCACACAGCGGTGACAGCCCGCCCGGCGAGTGTCGGTACATGCCAACCGACACCTCTCCGCGACCCGGTGCCCTTCCGGCACGGGCGCCGCTCGCGCCCGTGCCGGGGATCCCCGTACTCGACGTGGTGATCCCGGTGTTCAACGAGGAAAAGGACCTCGGGCCGTGTGTGCGCCGGCTGCACGAGCACCTCACCCGCACCTTCCCGTACCCGTTCCGCATCACCATCGCCGACAACGCGAGCACCGACCGCACCCCCGAGGTCGCGGCCGCCCTCGCCGCCGACGTCGAAGGCGTCCGCAGCACCCGGCTGGAGGAGAAGGGCCGCGGCCGCGCCCTGCGCACCGTCTGGTCCCGGTCGGAGGCGCCCGTCCTCGCGTACATGGACGTGGACCTCTCCACCGACCTCAACGCGCTGCTGCCGCTGGTCGCCCCGCTCATCTCCGGCCACTCCGACCTCGCCATCGGCACCCGCCTGGCCCGCTCCTCGCGCGTGGTGCGGGGCGCGAAGCGGGAGTTCGTGTCCCGCGCCTACAACCTGCTGCTGCGCTCCTCCCTCGCCGCCCGCTTCAGCGACGCCCAGTGCGGGTTCAAAGCCATCCGGCGGGAGGTCGCCGAGCGGCTCCTGCCGCTGGTCGAGGACTCCGGCTGGTTCTTCGACACCGAGCTGCTGGTCCTCGCCGAGCGGGCCGGGCTGCGGATCCACGAGGTGCCGGTCGACTGGGTGGACGACCCCGACTCCACCGTCCACATCGTCCGCACCGCCACCGAGGACCTCAAGGGCGTCTGGCGGGTGGGCCGGGCCCTGGCCGTCGGCGCGCTCCCGCTCGACCGGCTCGCCCGACCCTTCGGTGACGACCCGCGCGACCGCACCGCACTGCCCGGCGTCCCGCGCGGGCTGGCCCGCCAGCTGCTCGGCTTCTGCGCCGTGGGACTGCTGAGCACCCTGCTCTACCTGCTGCTGTACTCCGCCTTCCGGTCCGGGACCGGGCCGCAGGCCGCCAACGCCGCCGCGCTGCTGCTCTCCGCCGTCGCCAACACCGCCGCGAACCGCCGGCTCACCTTCGGCGTCCGCGGCCGGGACCGGGCCGTACGCCACCAGGCCCAGGGCCTGCTGGTGTTCGGCATCGGACTGGCGCTGACCAGCGGCTCGCTGGCCGCCCTCGACGCGGCCGTACCCGCGCGGGCCGCCCACGGCACCGAACTGGCCGTCCTGATCACCGCCAACCTCGCCGCCACCGTGCTGCGCTTCCTGCTCTTCCGCGCCTGGGTCTTCCCCGAACGGCGCGCCACTCCCGCGAAGGACGACAACCGATGACCACGGCCGTACCGCCCCTGGACTCACCCTTCCCGGAACGGGGCCCGACCCCGGCACCGGCCACGCCGTCCGTGCCCCCGGCCACGACGGCCCGCGCGGCGCGGCCCCGCTGGGAGCGCCCCGCGTACCTCGCGCTGCTGATCGGCACCGCCGCGCTGCTGCTGTGGAACCTGAGCGCCTCCGGGTACGCCAACTCCTTCTACTCCGCCGCCGTCCAGGCGGGCAGCGAGAGCTGGAAGGCCTTCTTCTTCGGCTCCTCCGACGCCGGCAACTCCATCACCGTCGACAAGCCCCCGGCCGCCCTGTGGCCGATGGCGCTGTCGGTCCGGCTGTTCGGGCTCGGCTCCTGGCAGATCCTCGTCCCGCAGGCGCTGATGGGCGTCGGGACGACCGCCGTCCTCCACGCCGCCGTACGCCGCCAGTTCGGCCCCGTGGCCGCGCTGCTGAGCGGCGCGGCCTTCGCGCTGACGCCCGTCGCCGCGCTGATGTTCCGCTTCAACAACCCCGACGCGCTGCTGACCCTGCTGCTCACCGTCACCGTGTACTGCGTGCTGCGGGCCCTGGACGGCGCGCACACCAAGTGGCTCGTCTGGGCGGGCGTCGCGATCGGCTTCGCGTTCCTGACCAAGACCCTCCAGGCGTTCGTCATCCTGCCGCCGCTCGCCCTCCTCTACGCCGTCTGCGCGCCGACCCGGCTGCGCCGCAGGCTCGGTCAGCTGCTGCTCGCCGGGCTCGCCATGGTGGTGGCCGGCGGCTGGTGGGTGGCGATCGTCGAGCTCTGGCCGGCCGGCTCGCGCCCGTACATCGGTGGCTCGCAGAACAACTCCTTCCTGGAACTGACCCTCGGCTACAACGGCCTCGGCCGGATCAACGGCAACGAGGTCGGCAGCGTCGGAGGCGGAGGCCGTCAGGGCGGTGGCGGTGGCGGTGGCGGAGGCTGGGGAGAGACCGGGATCGACCGGCTCTTCTCGGCCAACATCGGCGGTCAGATCTCCTGGCTGCTGCCGGCGGCCCTGGTCATGCTCGTGGCCGGTCTGGTGATCACCTGGCGTGCCCGTCGGGCCACCGACTCCGTGGAGAGCATGGCCCGGGCGGCCTTCCTGGCCTGGGGCGGATGCCTGCTGATCACCGCACTGATCTTCAGCTACATGCAGGGCATCTTCCACGAGTACTACACCGTCGCGCTGGCGCCGTTCGTGGCCGCGCTGGTCGGCATGGGCGTCGCCGTGCTGTGGGAGGAGCGGGGCAGCCCGGCCGCCTCCCTCACCCTCGCCGGAACCCTCGCGCTGACCGCCTCCTGGTCGTACGTCCTGCTCGGCCGCGCCTCCGGCTACCTGCCGTGGCTGCGCTGGACCGTGCTGGCCGCCGGGCTCCTCGCGGCCGCCGGACTGCTCCTCGGCTCGCGGTGGCGTCCGGGCTCCCGGACGGCCGGCCGGCTCCTGCTGGGCGCGGCGGCACTGGGCGTGGGCGCGGCCCTGGCCGGACCGCTCGCGTACTGCCTGACCACGGTGGACTCGGCGCGCAGCGGCTCGATCGTGACGGCCGGGCCCGCGGTGGCGGGCGGCGGACCCGGTGGCATGCGGTTCTCCCGGGCGGGCGACGGAGGCTTCCCGGGCGGCCCGCAGGCCGGAACCCAGGGCGGCCCGCAAGGCACCCAGCAGGGCGGGCCGCAGGGCGGCGCGCCCCAGGGCGGAACGGTCCGGATGGCGCCCGGCGGCCAGGGCGGCCCCGGCGGAGCCGGCGGCGGCCAGGGGCGCGGCCCCCGCACGGGCGGTGGCCAAGGCGGTCCCGGCGGCCTCCTGAACGGTACGAAGACCAGCGAGGAGGCGAAGGCCGCGCTGCGCGCGGACGCGGGCACGTACACCTGGGCGGCGGCCGCGATCGGCGCGCAGAACGCGGCGAGCTACCAACTGGCCTCGGGCGAGCCGGTGATGCCGATCGGCGGGTTCAACGGCAGTGACCCCTCGCCGACGCTCGCGAAGTTCCAGGAATACGTCAAGGAGGGGAAGATCCACTACTTCATAGGGCAGAACGACGGTGCCTCCGGCGCAGAAGGCGGCCCGGGCATGCGCGGCGGCCCCGGCGGCGGCCCGGGCGGCGGCACCAGCAGCGCCATCTCGGAGTGGGTGCGGGCCAACTTCAAGGCCACCACGGTCGGCGGGGCCACCTTCTACGACCTCACGGCACCGACGGCGTAGACGGCGTAGACGGCGCCGGCGTCCGGCACGTCCTGATCCGACCGGAATACGAGACGCACCCCCTAGCATCGAGAGGAGCATCAAGAGGGCGGACCGGGCATTCCGGGCTGATCCACCTGTCGTGAGGAGGGTGCCTCCGTGGTGACCGCGGCCGATCCCGAGGAGACCCGGACCAGCGTCTGGCTGACCGCCAGGCCCGCGGCCCCGGCCAGACGCCGCAGCGAGGCACCGTCCGGCCTCGACCGGGAGCGGATCACCGCGGCGACGGTCCGGCTGCTCGACGCGGAGGGGCTGGGCCGGTTCTCGATGCGGCGGCTGGCGGCCGCTCTGGGGGTCACCGCGATGTCCCTGTACTGGTACGTGGACACCAAGCACGATCTGCTCGAACTCGCCCTGGACCGGGCGCTGGGGGAGCTTTCGCTGCCGGCCACGCCGGAGCCGGAGCGGGAGCCCGACCCGGAGCCGGAGCGGGAGCGGGAGCCCGATCCGGAGTCCCGGCCGGAGTCCGAACGCGAGTCGCGGGCGGCGGCCTGGCCCGCCCGGCTGCGGGCGCTGGCCTGCGGATACCGGGAGCTGCTGGCGGTCCACCCGTGGGTGGCCCCGCTCACCGCCGCGTACCCGAACATCGGGCCGCACGCCCGGGCCTTCGACGCCGCACTGCAGCGGCTGCTCGACGCGACGGGTCTGGCGGACGCCGGCCGGACCGGCGCCCACCTGGCCGTCTCACACTTCCTGCACGGCTGCGGGGGTTCGGCGCGGCGGGCGCCCGAGGGGGACTTCCGCCTCGCGCTCGACGTCCTGATCGCGGGGATCGAGGCCAAGACCGCCTAGCGCCGTGACCGGGCGAACGCCGCGGGGCCGGGGCCATCAGGCCCCGGCCCCGCGGTTCTTGTCGGGCCGGCTGTCCGGCCGTCAGGCCGTCAGGCTCTCCGGCCGTCAGGCCTGCGCCTGTGCCTGCGCGGGAGCCGGGGCCGCCGCGTCCGCCTGCGCGGAACCGGCCGCGGCCGGGGCGTGGGCCGCCGGCTTCGACTTCAGGGCGACCTCCTTGATGAACAGCACCAGCACCAGCGAGAGCAGCGCGAACGGGGCCGCGTAGAGGAACACGTCGCCGACGCCGTGCCCGTACGCGGACTCGATGACCTCGCGGAACGGCGCGGGCAGCTTGTCGAGGTCGGGGATCCCGCCCCCGGCGGTGCCGCCGTGGCCCATGGCCGCGGCCTTCGGGCCGAGTGCGGTCAGGCCGTCCTGGACGTAGTGCGTGACCCGGTTGGCCATGACCGCGCCGAGCGCCGAGACGCCCACGGCGCCGCCGAGCGAGCGGAAGAAGGTGACGACCGAGCTGGCCGCGCCGAGGTCCTCGGTGGCGACCTGGTTCTGCGTGGCGAGCACCAGGTTCTGCATCATCATGCCGAGGCCGAGCCCGGTCAGAGCCATGTAGATCGCGATGTGCCAGTACGGGGTGTCGTACCGCAGGGTGCCCAGCAGGCCCAGGCCCGCCGTCAGGAGGACGCCGCCGGAGACGAGCCAGGCCTTCCACTTACCGGTCTTGGTGATCACCTGACCGGAAAGGGTGGAGGAGACGAAGAGCCCGCCGATCATCGGAATCGTGAGGATTCCGGACATCGTGGGGGACTCGTCGCGGGCCAGCTGGAAGAACTGGCTGAAAAACACGGTGCCCGAGAACATCGCGATGCCCACGAACAGCGAAGCCGCCGAGGCCAGGCTGATCGTCTTGTTGCGGAACAGCCGCAGCGGGATGATCGGGTCGCTCGCCCGGGATTCGACGAGGACGAACAGCAGGCCGAGCGCCACCGCGCCGCCGGTCATGGCCCAGGTCTGCCAGGAGATCCACTCGTAGGAGTCGCCGGCCTGGGTGACCCAGATCAGCAGCAGGGACACGGCCCCGCTGATCAGGAAGGCGCCGAGCCAGTCGACCTTGACGTCGCGGCGGACGACCGGGAGGTGCAGGGTCCGCTGGAGGACGATCAGGGCGATGATCGCGAAGGGCACACCGACGTAGAAGCACCAGCGCCAGCCGAGCCACGAGGTGTCGGTGATGACACCGCCGAGCAGCGGGCCGCCGACGGTGGCGACGGCGAAGACCGCGCCGAGGTAGCCGCTGTACCGGCCGCGCTCGCGCGGGGAGATCATCGCCGCCATCACGATCTGCGCGAGGGCGGACAGGCCGCCGACGCCGATGCCCTGGACCACGCGGCAGGCGATGAGCATGCCGGTGTTCTGGGACATGCCGGCCACGACCGAGCCGAGCACGTAGATGACCAGGGATATCTGGACCAGCAGCTTCTTGCTGAAGAGGTCGGACAGCTTGCCCCAGAGCGGGGTCGCGGCCGTCATCGACAGCAGGGCGGCCGTGACCACCCAGGTGTAGGAGGACTGGGTGCCGCCGAGGTCGCTGATGATCTGCGGCAGTGCGTTCGAGACGATCGTGGAGGACAGGATCGCCACGAACATGCCGAGCATCAGCCCGGACAGCGCCTTCATGATCTGCGGATGGGTCATGGGCGCGCCGTCGGACGTGGTCTCCGACCGGCCGCCTCCCCGCACACCGCTGGGTGTGGTCGTAGCCATGCGTTTCCTTTGGTCTAGAAGCTCGATCGGAGTCGGGCCAGCAGGGTGTTCAGTACGTCGATGTCTTCGGCCGGCCAGTCGGCCAGGGCTCTTTCGAGCGCGCCGGTGTAGCGGGCGCCCAGCTCGACGAGCAGGGCCCGGCCGGCCGGGGTGAGGCGCAGGATCCGGCAGCGGGCGTCGCCCGGGTCGGTCTCGCGGTCGATCCAGCCGTGATCCGCGACGTACGTGACGTGGCGGCTGGTCACCGAGATGTCGACGGCCATCAGCTCGGCGAGCCGGCTGAGCCGCATCTCGCCGTGCCGGTCGAGCACGGTGAGGACGGCGGCCGCGCCGGGCGGGCAGTCCGGGGGGAGGTGCCGCCCGAGGTCGCGCCTGACCGCGCCGATCCCGGTGAGCTGGCGGGCCAGCTCCGCGTACGCGGCTCGCGTCGTCCGTACGGCCTGGATCGTCACCGGGCTGCCCCCCCCATCTCGTTGCTTAGAGCAACCATAGAAGCGGATGGTTGCTACAGGCAAATGAATCCCGGGGGTGGGGCGGTAAAGGAATCGGAAAACCCGCTAGGGTCCTGCTCCATGGCTGACAACCACAACTCACAGGGCCCCGAGGGCAACTACGACCCCGCGGGCAGCACCCAGATGTTCCGCGCGTTCGTCGAGGAGGCCGCGCCGACCGCGCCCACCACGCCGGGGTCGCGGATGCAGCAGCGCGCGGCCCGGCAGAGCTCCGGGTCGTCGACGGCCGTACGGCTCGGGCTGGCGGTCGCCCTGCTGCTCGTGATCGGCGCGGTCGCCTGGCTTGCGCTGAGCTAGGTCGGGCCCGGCCGGGGCGCGGCGAGGCGTCTGCGCCCGCTCAGTTCCAGGTGGCGGTGACCTTCCGGGTCTCCACGTGCATGCCCAGCGGGACGCGCCAGGCCTCCAGGCAGACCGTGTAGGTCCCGGTCTTGGCCGCGCCGCCGGGGATCGGGGCCGGCAGGGGCTGGGTCGTGGCGATCGTGGCCCAGTCGATGCCCAGGGCCCCGATGACGTGCGTCGCGAACGTGACCGTGCCCGAACGGGCCGCCGTCGTGCCGGTGTTGGTGAACGTGACCGTGACCCGCTCGCACCACCGGTCGGACGCCGCCGCGCGGGCCGGCGGGCTCAGCGTCAGCTTGGCCGGGGTCGCCGGACCGGGAGTGGTCCCGGGCGGGGTGGTTCCGGGTTTCGGCGTTCCCGGTTCTGGCGTTCCCGGTTTCGGTGTTCCCGGTTTCGTCGCTCCGGGCCCCGTGGAAGGGGCTCCGGGGGTGGCCGGGGCGCCGCCCGGGGTGGTGGGGCGGCCCGGGGCGGGTGAGGTGCCGGGCGGCGTCGCGAAGTCGCCGGGCGCGGCGGGCGGGCCTCCGCCCGGGGTGGAACCCGCCGAGGTCTCGGACCCCGGCGCGTCGGCCGACGTACTCGACGAGGCGGACGAGCCGGCCGACGCGTCCGGCGTGGAGAGTGGCTGGAACTCGACCCCGTCGCGGGGTGCCACGTTCTCCCCCGCGCCGCGTTCGGGGCCCGGGGCGGCCGCGCCCACGGCCACATAGCCGTCCGGCGCCGGGCCGCCGCAGCCCGTGAGGGTGGCGGCGGCCGTGCAGCACAGGGCGAGCAAGGCGAACGTGCCTCGTGGTGCTCGGGATCCCTTTCGCATCGCGCCAGTTTTACTGACGCACCGTCAAATGGGAACCCGGGCGCGAGGGGTCGCGGTCGGTCGCGGTCGGTTCGCGCCAGGTGCGCGGCCGGGTTACTCGCCGATCAGGCCCACGCGCAGCTGCGCGAGCGTGCGGGTGAGCAGCCGGGAGACGTGCATCTGGGAGATGCCGACCTCCTCGCCGATCTGCGACTGCGTCATGTTGGCGAAGAATCGCAGCATGATGATCTGCCGTTCCCGGGGCGGGAGTTTGGCCAGCAGCGGCTTCAGCGACTCGCGGTACTCGACGCCTTCGAGCGCGGTGTCCTCGTATCCGAGGCGGTCCGCGAGCGAGCCCTCGCCGCCCTCGTCCTCGGGGGAGGGCGAGTCGAGCGAGGAGGCCGTGTACGCGTTCCCGACGGCGAGGCCGTCGACGACCTCCTCCTCCGAGACCCCGAGCACGGCGGCGAGTTCCGGCACCGTCGGGGAGCGGTCGAGCTTCTGGGCGAGCTCGTCACTGGCCTTGGTGAGGGCGAGGCGGAGCTCCTGGAGGCGGCGCGGGACGCGCACCGACCAGGAGGTGTCCCTAAAGAATCGTTTGATCTCGCCCACGACGGTCGGCATCGCGAACGTCGGGAACTCCACGCCGCGTTCGCAGTCGAACCGGTCGATCGCCTTGATCAGGCCGATCGTGCCGACCTGGACGATGTCTTCCATCGGCTCGTTGCGGCTGCGGAACCTGGCGGCCGCGTACCGCACCAGCGGCAGGTTCAGCTCGATCAGGGTGTCGCGTACGTAGGCCCGTTCGGGGCTGTCCGCGTCCAGGGCGGCCAGTCGCTGGAAGAGGGAGCGGGAGAGGGTGCGGGTGTCGATGGCTTCCGAGCGGTTGGACACTGCCGGCAGCTCACGCTTGACGAGCGTGAGCACCTTGGAGCTGCCCTGGTCTACGGACATGCCACCCCCTTGAGGTCGCGGACGGTCGCGTTCTCTGCGCGCCCGTCGGAGGAACGCAGCCTCCACCTGAATACCGGAGGCGGGGCTGCGGCAAACGCGGTTCAAGCAGAATGTCACATGTCGGCAACACGCTGTAGCGCCATGTCGACATGTAGTTCCAGCGACAGACCGGAATGAGCCCGTTCTGCCGGAATCGCGGAGCGATCTACACTCGAACCGGTTACGCCTCGATCCTGTTTGCGGATCTCAGTCGGGCGAAGCTCCGGGCGAGCAGCCGGGAGACGTGCATCTGGGAGACGCCCAGCTCGGCACTGATCTGCGACTGCGTCAGATTGTTGTAGTACCGCAGGAGCAGGATCCGCTGTTCGCGCTCGGGCAGCTGTACGAGGAGGTGGCGGACGAGGTCGCGGTGCTCGACTCCGGCCAGCTCCGGGTCCTCGTAGCCGAGCCGGTCGAGCAGCCCGGGCAGCCCGTCGCCCTCCTGGGCGGCTTCGAGCGAGGTCGCGTGGTAGCTCCGCCCGGCCTCGATGCAGGAGAGCACCTCCTCCTCGGTGATCCGCAGCCGCTCGGCGATCTCGGGCGTGGTCGGGGTGCGGCCGTGGAGCGTGGTGAGGTCCTCGGTGGCCGCGTTGACCTGGACCCAGAGCTCGTGGAGCCGGCGCGGCACGTGGACGGTGCGGACGTTGTCGCGGAAGTACCGCTTGATCTCGCCGACGACGGTCGGCATCGCGAAGGTCGGGAACTGCACCCCGCGGTCCGGGTCGAACCGGTCGATGGCGTTGATCAGGCCGATGGTGCCGACCTGGACCACGTCCTCCATGGGCTCGTTGCGGCTGCGGAAGCGGGCGGCCGCGTACCGGACGAGCGGGAGGTTGGCCTCGATCAGGGCGCCGCGCACCCGGTTGTGCTCGCTGGTGCCCGGCTGGAGGCCCTTCAGCTGCCCGAACAGGACCTGGGTGAGGGCCCGGGTGTCCGCGCCCCGGCTCTGCGGTCTCGGGGCGGGCGGGGGCTCCTCGGGGGGGTCGTGCTGGGTCGGGACCTGGGAGTCGTGCGGGGCGTCGCGGGTGTCCTGCCGGGTCTCGGTGCGGGCGTGGTCGGCGACGTCGTGCCGCGGGCCCTGCGGGTCGTCCTGGGAGGGGTCCTGCTGGGGTGGCACCTGAGGCGCTGTACTGGCCGGCACGGTCACGCCACCCCTTCAGTCAACTATCCGTCAAAAGCGGTCATAGCATCACAAGACATGTGCACAGTGTGCAAGCACCGTATATCGCCGTGTTGAGGGCAAGTTGGGCATATTGGGGCATGCAGGCTATCGCCGTGCAGGGCCCCGGACCTGGCGCCGGACCGCACCGGAACACGAAAAGCCCCCCACGCGCGGGAGTGGGGGGCCGGCAGGCGTGAAGAACCGATTCAGCGTACGGGTTCAGCGCACCAGTTCGGTCATGAACTCGCCGATCGCGGAGGCGGCGTCCGAGATGCCCTGGAAGCCGATGAGGACGAGGTCGGCCGCCTTCACCGGCTGCGTGATGATCACGAAGAGCACGAACACGACGAGCGCGCCCGTGACAAGCTTCTTGGTCTCCATGAGCGGTGACGGCCTCCCCAACCGGTACTGCGAAGTCGGGTGAGTCTAACCGGTCGGGTTTGGACACTCACCAGGTCTTTAAGGACCAAGGGCCCGGCGGTCCGGGTCCTTTGCCGGTCCGCCCGGAGGCGCGGGGAGCGCAGGATTGAGGCGAGCCCACCGGTTCTGGCAGGAAACCGGTGGGTGAGGGAAGGGCCTCACTGCGGGGTCCGGGTCGCCGGCTTCCCCTGACTGCGGCCCTGGCCGGCAGGTCCGTCCTCGTCGGGGGAAGTGGCTTGTCCCCCCGATGCCACTTCCCCCGTCCCGTACGTCGAAGGCCCCGATCGTGATCGGGGCCTTCTTCGTGTCCTGCGGGCGGCTGCCGCTCTGGTGGCGGCCGCTACTGGATGGCGCCGGCCAGGTCCGTGATCGGCTGGACGGGGGCGATCACGGGCTCCAGCTTGTCCGGCAGCTCCATCAGCTGGTTGAGCTGGTTCAGCTCGTTGAGCTTGGCGCCGATCTCCGGGACCGACCCCGGGCTCGCTCCCTTCGGCATGCCGGGCGCTGCCGTCGGCAGGTCCGGCAAGGTGAGGGGGGCGATCGGGGCGGCGGAGGCGGCCGGTGCGGCGAGGCCCGCGGCGGCCCCCGCGAGGGCGATGGCGGCGAGCATGCGCTGGGTCTTGGTCATGCCGTGACAACGGCCGAGCGGGCGGCCGGTCACGCGGATGTCCTCCGGATGCCCCTGAGGGAGGCCGGGCGCGCCCCGGCGCCGTTGGCGCGCGGCGGGGGAACGCGGCGGGGGAACACCGACGGCGCGCGGCGGGGAACGCCGACGGCCCCGAGGGTCCCGACAAACGCCGAGAGCCCCGACCCTTGCGGGGCGGGGCTCTCGATCAGGGCGGTAGTGGAGGGATTTGAACCCCCGATGGGTTGCCCCATACTCGCTTTCGAGGCGAGCTCCTTCGGCCGCTCGGACACACTACCGAGATGGATCCTAGCCTAAGGATCGGCATCAAATGAAATCGGTGTCCCCGAGCCGCGTCAGAGGTCGCGGAAGAAGTCCGTGAGCTGCCGCGCGCACTCCTCGGCGAGCACCCCGCGGATCACCTCGGGCCGGTGGTTGAGCCTGCGGTCCCGTACGAGGTCCCACAGTGACCCCGCCGCGCCCGCCTTCTCGTCCCCCGCCCCGTAGACGACACGGGCCACCCGCGACTGCACGAGCGCGCCCGCGCACATCACGCACGGCTCCAGGGTGACCACCAGGGTGCACCCCGGAAGCCGCCATTCCCCGAGCTTGGCGGCCGCCCGGCGCAGCGCCAGCACCTCGGCGTGCGCCGTGGGATCGCCGGAGGCCTCCCGCTCGTTGTACCCGGTGGCGAGGAGCTCCCCGTCCGGGCCGAGCACGACGGCGCCGACCGGCACGTCGCCGGCCGGTACCGCCCGGGCGGCCTCCCGGAGCGCCAGGCGCATGGAGGACCGCCACGGGTCCCGGACGGGATCGCCGACGCCACCGGGGTCGCGTGCGGGATCCCGGCCGGGTTCGGGACCGGGGTCGTGCGTAGAGGGGGCGTACGGGTCGGTCACTAGCGGACGGCCTCCAGCACCTCGGTGGCGCCGAGCGAGTCGGCGATCTCCGAGAGGGCGTCCCCGTCGAGGGTCATCAGTTGTTTGTGGCTCACCCCGAGGTCGTCCAGCAGCCGGGGATCGCCGAGCGGACCGGCCGGCACCGGCTCGGCGCCGGTCCCCACCTCCCCGTCCGCATCGTCGTCCTCGTCCGTGAACGCGGCGATGGTGTCTTCCTCGCCGTCCTCGGTGCCGTCCAGGTCCAGCTCGTCGAGTTCGTCGTCCTCCTCGTCGCTGCCCAGCAGCTCGTCGGTCAGCATCGAGCCGTAGGAGCTGCGGGAGGCCGCCGAGGCGTTCGAAACGAAGTACCGCGGGTCCTCCTCGCCGTCCACGCGGACGACGCCGAACCAGGCGTCCTCCTGCTCGATGAGGGCGACCACCGTGTCGTCGTCGACAGCGGCGGACCGGGCGAGATCGATCAGATCACTCAGAGACTCGACATCGTCGAGTTCCATGTCGCTCGCTTCCCACCCGTCTTCGGTGCGCGCGAGCAGTGCGGCGAAATACACCGTGACTCTCCCACTGGTCATAGGCGTGCCGGTTGGAGGTCCCCCCGGCCGGAGGTTGGGGGTGGAACGGCCGTCGTGCTCACCGTTCATGCCCCGCCCAATCGGCATCGTGGCAGAAACAGCGGCTTTGCGAGAGGTCTTCCGCGCTGCGTCGTTCCGTGCCGTGTGCTCCGCGGGTCGTGCGGGGCCTGCTCCGCCGGGCCCGGGACGCCCCCGCCGCGCCGTCGACGCGGCCCCTCGGGACCCGGTTCGGCGCCCGGCGTGCCGGTTGCTGCGTGTGGCGGTACGAGGGTCACCCGGCGGGGCGCGGCGCCGCCCCGGGCGGGCTGTGCGCGGCGGTTGCACCCGCTACCAGCGGAAGGTGCGCATGCGCATCTGCTGGCGCATCCGGGCCGCGCGGGCGCGCCGGGGCTGGACGCGGTCGCGGAGCTCGCGCGCCTCCATCAGGTCCCGCAGGAACTGCGCGCGCCGCGCCCTGCGCTGCGCCGGGGTCTCCGGCGCCTGGTGTTCCTCGCTGTCGTCGGTCGGGTGCACGTCGGGCATCGGCCACCACCCCGGGCTGGTCCGGTCGTCCTCCTCCGCCGGCGCGAAGCAGTCCCCCCTCACCCCACCTTCCCCCCGATGGGGCGATTGATGCCACCCCGTCGCAGGTCAGACCCGTCGCCCGGGTCAGTCGTCATCGCTCAGCGGCGGTACGACCGCCACCGGGCCGTGCGCGTGCTGGAGCACCGCGTTCGCCACCGACCCGATCAGCAGGGACCGCACCCGCGGATGGTGGCGGCCCACCACGACCAGCGCCGCCGACCGCGACGCGTCCACGAGCCGCCCGGCCGCGTCCCCCGGTACGGCGACCTGCTCGACCGGCACGTCCGGGAACCTGGCCCGAAGCGGCGCCAGCCGCTCCGTCTGGGACCGCAGCATCTCCCGCTCGGCCGGTACCCCCTCCCCGCCGTCCGCCAGCCCCTCCGGGGTGATCACGGCGAAGGGCGAGTCGATCAGCGCCACCGGCGAGGGCGGGATCGCGTACGCCGAGACCACCTGGACAGCGGTCCCCCGCGCGGCGGCTTCCTCGAAGGCGAAGACCGGCACGTCGTCGGGCGTCTCGGCCGCGTGCAGCCCGAGCACCACCCGCCCGGCCGAAGCCTCCTCGGACGCCCCCGCGCTGCGCGCCTCGTGCGGGACCACCACCACCGGGCACGGCGCGCTGGTGGCCACGGCCCGGCTGTTCGAGCCCAGCAGCAGCGTGGCGAACCCGCCGCGCCCCCGCGAGCCCATCACCAGCATCCGGGCCTCGGTGCCGATGACCCGGAGCGCCTCGGGGACGGAGCCCTCCAGGGACTCGTAGCGCACGTCCGCGGGCAGTTCGGGGGCCCGCGCGAGGAGGGCCCGCAGATGGTCGGACACCGGATCGGCGAATTCGTCCGGTTCGGAGGGGTCGTGCAGGGAGGAGCGGCGGCCCGCGTACAACTGGGAGCTGTCGGAGAGCACATGGGCGACCATCAGGCCCGTTCCGTGCCGCAGTGCGGCGGCCCGGGCCCATTCCAGGGCCCGGAGGCTGTGCTCGGATCCGTCGACGGCGGCGATCACCAGTCCGTTGCTCACCCATCCAGCGTGCTGGCCATCGGGCGGGGTCGCATCCCAGGCGGCCCGGGGCGCGTCCCGCGGTATGCCCACCGGCGCGTCGCCCGGCGCGTCGCCCGGCGCGGCGGCCGGCGCGTCCACCGGCGCGTCCACCCGTGCGGACGCTTTGGGTCCGGCCACCGCGTAGCCTTTTGGGCGTGGGTCGCGTGTTGCGGCCGTTTGCGCAGGTCGCAGGTGGAAAACCCGAAGCTTTGAGTCTTGGAGGATGTTGTGCGTTTGCAGGTCGTCGATCACCCGTTGGTGGCGCACAAACTGACCACCCTGCGCGACAAGCGCACCGACTCCCCCACCTTCCGTCGGCTCGCCGACGAGCTGGTGACCCTGCTCGCCTACGAGGCCACCCGTGACGTGCGCACCGAGCAGGCCGACATCGACACGCCGGTCGGCCCGACCACGGGCGTGAAGCTGTCGCACCCGCGCCCGCTCGTCGTGCCGATCCTGCGCGCCGGTCTCGGCATGCTGGACGGCATGGTGCGGCTGCTGCCGACCGCCGAGGTGGGCTTCCTGGGCATGGTCCGCAACGAGGAGACCCTGGAGGCCTCCACGTACGCGACGCGCATGCCGGAGGACCTCTCCGGGCGTCAGGTGTACGTGGTCGACCCGATGCTCGCCACCGGCGGCACGCTGGTCGCGGCGATCCGCGAGCTCATCAAGCGCGGCGCCGACGACGTCACGGCCGTGGTGCTGCTGGCCGCGCCCGAGGGCGTCGAGGTCATGGAGCGCGAGCTGGCGGGCACCCCGGTGACGGTGGTGACGGCAGCCGTGGACGAGCGGCTCAACGAGCACGGCTACATCGTGCCGGGCCTGGGCGACGCGGGCGACCGCATGTACGGCTCGGCCGAATAGGACGCGTCCCGGGGTACCTCCCCGGGCACTTCCCGGGCACGTTCGGCGGACGGGTACGCGGTCTTGGGCGCGTACCCGTCCGCGGACTTCACGGACCGGTCAGCACTTCTTGACGGCCGCGGGCGCGGGGTTGGCCAGCAGGGCCAGCGCCTTGTCCGCCTCCGCCTTGGCGGTGAGCTCCTTGAAGGAGTCGCCGAGGATCAGGTCGATGTCCTCGGTCTCGCGCGTGTCGGTCTGCTGCGTGGTGCCCGCGAGCTGCGTGCCGAGGACCGAGAAGGCGGCCTTGTCGGTCTTCGGGGAGCCCAGCAGTATCCCGGTGCCGGGGACCTTCTTGTCGAAGTCGGCGGGGGCGTTGCCGACGTTGCCGACGGTGAAGCCGCGTTTGCGGAGTTCGTCGCCGACGGCCTTGGCGAGGCCCGCGCGCGGGGTGGCGTTGTAGACGTTGACCGTGATCTGGGCGGGCTGGGGAAGCGCCACCGCGGGTCTGGGGGACGCGGACGCCGCCGCGTTCGCCGCGGCCGCCGCGCCGGCCTTGGGGGTGGCGGCCTTGGTCGGACAGTCCTTGGTGCCCGCGGCCGTGTTCCGCTTGGCGGTGTCGCCGCGGAACACGTCGATGAGCTGCAGTGCCCCGTAACCGAGCAGGGCGAGCGCGAGGACCGATCCGAGCAGGGCGAGCACGATCCGGCGGCGACGCCGCGGACGGCTCATGCGGGGGTAGGCGGCTCCCGTTACGCGGTACTTTCCGCCCATGCCGGGGGGAGTGAGCATGCTCATGGGCGCAGCGTAGTGCCGTACCGGAACGATGCCTACTAAATGATCTGTTGATCGGGTAAGGCAGACCCGAAAGGCGCAATCAGTAGTCCATCTCCAGGACACGTGCGTGCAGCACCTGGCGCTGTTGCAGCGCGGCGCGCACGGCGCGGTGCAGCCCGTCCTCCAGGTAGAGGTCGCCCTGCCACTTCACGACGTGCGCGAAGAGGTCGCCGTAGAAGGTCGAGTCCTCGGCGAGGAGCGTCTCCAGGTCCAGCTGGCCCTTGGTCGTCACGAGCTGGTCGAGCCGGACCGGGCGCGGGGCTACGTCCGCCCACTGCCGGGTGGTTTCCCTGCCGTGGTCGGGGTACGGCCGCCCGCTTCCGATGCGCTTGAAGATCACACGGAAAGCCTACCGGGCCGGTGCCCGCGGGCGCAGCCTCGCACCGGTGGTGCAAAAGTGACAAGGAGTGCTAATTCGGGAGTGATCATGAGCGAGAGCACCGACCCCGCGTCTCCGGCCGGCCAGATCGCCGCCGGGTACGCCTTCACAGGACCGGCCCTCGACTTGGGCGCTCTGCTCTGGGACGGCGCCTGCCGGCCCGATCTGCAGATCCGGATCCCGCTGTCGATGCTCAACCGCCACGGCCTCGTCGCGGGCGCCACCGGCACCGGCAAGACCAAGACCCTCCAGCTCATCGCCGAGCAGCTGTCGGCGGCCGGCGTCCCCGTCTTCCTCGCGGACGTCAAGGGCGACGTCTCCGGGATCTGCGCGCCGGGCGTGGCGAACGAGAAGGTCACCCAGCGGGCCGGGGAGGTGGCCCAGGACTGGGAAGCCACCGGCTGTCCCAGCGAGTTCTACGCACTGGGCGGGATCGGCACCGGAATCCCGGTGCGGGCCACCGTGACGAGTTTCGGCCCGGTGCTGATGTCGAAGGTGCTCCAGCTCAACCAGACGCAGGAGCAGTCGCTGGGCCTGATCTTCCACTACGCCGATTCCAAGGGCCTGGAGCTCATCGACCTCAAGGACCTCCGGGCGGTCGTCGCCTTCCTCGTCTCCGACCAGGGCAAAGCCGAGCTCAGGGGCATCGGCGGGCTGTCCACGGTGACGGCCGGGGTGATCCTGCGGGCGCTGACGGCGTTCGAACAGCAGGGCGCCGGGGAGTTCTTCGGGGAGCCCGAGTTCGACACGAGCGAGTTCCTGCGGACGGCGGCGGACGGGCGCGGGCTGGTCTCCGTACTGGAACTCCCGGCCGTGCAGGACAAGCCGCAGCTGTTCTCCACGTTCCTGATGTGGCTGCTGGCCGATCTGTACGCGGACCTGCCTGAGGTCGGCGACGTGGAGCGGCCGAAGCTGGTCTTCTTCTTCGACGAGGCGCACCTGCTGTTCAACGGCGCCTCGAAGGCGTTCCTGGAGTCCATCACGCA
Organism: Streptomyces sp. NBC_01551; assembly: GCF_026339935.1. Lineage (NCBI taxonomy): Bacteria > Bacillati > Actinomycetota > Actinomycetes > Kitasatosporales > Streptomycetaceae > Streptomyces > Streptomyces sp. NBC_01551. The sequence continues at coordinate 3,065,679 of NZ_JAPEPX010000001.1, read as the reverse complement.
GATCGTGCGGCTGATCCGTTCCAAGGCGGTGGGGATCTTCTTCGTGACCCAGGTCCCGAAGGACGTACCGGCGGACGTGCTGGCCCAGCTCGGCAACCGGGTGCAGCACGCGCTGCGGGCCTTCACCCCGGACGACGCGAAGGCGCTCAAGGCGACGGTGAAGACCTTCCCGAACTCCCCGTACGACCTGGAGGAGCTGCTGACCGGCCTGGGCACGGGCGAGGCGGTGATCACCGTACTCAGCGAGAACGGCGCCCCGACCCCGGTCGCGGCGACCCGGCTGCGGGCCCCGCAGTCGCTGATGGGGCCGATCGAGGCGACGGCGTTGGAGCAGGCCGTGAAGTCCTCGCTGCTCTACTCGCGTTACGCCGAGCCGGTCGACCGGGAGTCGGCGTACGAGAAGATCAGCGCCGAGCAGGCGGCCGCGGAGACGCAGGCCGAGGCGGCGGCGGCCGCCGCGGAGGCCGAGAAGCAGGCCAAGGCGGCGGAGAAGGCCGCCAAGAGCGCCCCGAAGCCGGATCCCTCGCTGGCGCAGCAGGTGGTGGGCAGCGGGCTGTTCCGCTCGCTGGCCAGGTCCGTCGGGACGCAGCTGGGGCGGGAGATCTCGCGCTCGATCTTCGGGACGGCGAAGCGGCGCCGGTGACGCCGGGGGCGGGGCGGCCGCCCGGGTGTGACGGAGTATTCCGCTCCGGGTGCCCGTTCCCGGGCAGACGCTGACAGACTCGGGGTATGCGGACCGAACTCACCGACACCACGTCCAGCAAGATCGACCGGGCGCTGCTCGCCGCCCGACGGGCCGTCGGCAGCCCCACCATGGGGCTGGTGCTGACCCTGGTCATCGCCACCGACGAGGAGAACGCGTACGACGCCGTACGCGCGGCCTCCGAGGCCTCCCGCGAGCACCCCTGCCGGATCATCGTGGTGATCAAGCGCAGCTCGCGCGGCCCGCACAAGCTCCGCCACAACCGGCTCGACGCCGAGCTGCGCGTCGGCTCCGACGCCGGCTCCGGCGAGATCGTGGTGCTGCGCCTGTACGGGGAGCTCACGGGGCACGCCGGTTCCGTGGTCCTCCCGCTGCTGGTGCCGGACGCCCCGGTGGTGGCCTGGTGGCCGGCCGACGCCCCCGCCGACCCGGCGCGGGACCCGCTGGGCGCGCTGGCGCAGCGCCGGATCACGGACGCCGACGCCGCGGTGGACCCGCTCGCGGCGCTGGGCGAGCGGGCCGCCTCCTACGCCCCCGGGGACACCGACCTGGCCTGGACCCGGCTGACGCCGTGGCGGGCGCTGCTGGCCGCCGCCCTGGACCAGAAGCCCGTCCCGCCGACGGGTGGCGGTGTGGAGAGCGAGGCCGGCAACCCGAGCGCCGAGCTGCTGGCGCGCTGGCTGGAGGACCGGCTCGCGGTCCCGGTCGACCGGGTGCCCACCGACGGCCCGGTGATCACCGGGGTCCGGCTGGACACGACGGCCGGGGAGATCCGGGTGGACCGCCCGGACGGGGCCCTGGCCACGCTGATCCTGCCGGGCGCCCCTGACCGTACGGTGGCGCTGAAGATCCGCAGCACCGCCGAGCTGCTCGCTGAGGAGCTGCGGCGGCTGGACGCGGACCTGAGCTACGCGTCGGCGCTGCGCGGGCGCCCGGCCCAGGCCTCGCTCTCGGCGTAGTGGTTGTCGTAGGTGGGCTGGCTGTCGATGATGTCCTGGACGGTGCCCTCGCCCGCCGCGACGCGGCCGAGGAGCCGGTAGTAGTCGAAGCGGGCCATGCCCGGGGTGAACCCGACGAACACCTCGGCGGTGTGGCCCGCCGCCGGCGCGAAGGCGTGCTTGACGCCCGGCGGGACGGTGATGAAGTCGCCCTTGGACAGGGTGTGTATCTCGTCCCCGACGAGCACGTCGAGCTGCCCGTCCGTGACGTGGAAGAACTCGGTCGCCTTGGTGTGGAAGTGCACCGGGGCGCCCGCCGCGCCGATCTCGAAGCTCGCGGTGTTGCAGGTGAGTTCGGGGGTGTCGGTGAGCAGTGTGATGAGGCTGCCCGGGCCGTCGGTGATGGCTTCGGCGGTGGCCGCGCGGGTGAGGTTCTCGGTGGGGTTCCCAGCCAGGTTCTCGTTCATGATCTTGATCCTAGACGCACCCACTGACAATGGGCGATGGCGTCCGACGGTCCGTCAATTCGCCTTTGGCGCAGCTCAACCGGAGGTGGTCTTCGCTTTTGCGGCGGCCTTCTGCTCCTGCTTGTACGCCCGCACCTTGGCCAGGGATTCCGGCCCCGTGATGTCGGCTGCCGAGCGGTACACGTCGGCCGGGCCGTAGCCCCCGGCGGCCTCCCGCCAGCCCTTGGGGCGGACGCCGAACCGCTTGCCGAGCAGGGCCAGGAAGATCTGCGCCTTCTGCTCCCCGTAGCCGGGCAGCTCCTTGAGCCGCCGCAGCAGTTCGGCGCCGGTGTCGACGCCGTTCCAGACGGCCTCGGCGTCGCCGTCGTAGTGCTCCACCAGGTACGCGCACAGCTGCTGGATCCGCTTCGCCATCGAGCCGGGGTAGCGGTGCACGGCCGGCTTCTGCGAGAGCAGCGCGGCGAACGCCTCCGGGTCGTAGGCGGCGATCGCGTGCGCGTCGAGGTCGTCGGCCCCGAGCCGCTCGGCGATGGTGTACGGCCCCGAGAACGCCCACTCCATCGGGACCTGCTGGTCGAGCAGCATGCCGACGAGGGCCGCGAGCGGGCTGCGGGCCAGCAGCGCGTCCGCCTCCGGCTGCTGCGCCAGCCGCATCGTGATGTCCTTGTCCATGGCTCCAGCCTCTCGCGCGGGCGCGTTCCGCGCGCGGTCGGCGCACCGCGCGCCTAGCGTGTGACGGGTACGCCGTCGGACCCGACACAGGAGTCGATCGACCATGACCGAGTACCCGGAAGGCGCCCCGTGCTGGGCGGACGCGATGTTCGCCGATGTGGAGGCCGCGAAGAGCTTCTACGCGGACGTACTGGGCTGGACCTTCGGCGAGGCGTCCAGCGAGTACGGCAACTACACGCAGGCCTACTCCGACGGCAAGGCGGTCGCGGCCGTGGTCCCGCCGATGCCGGGCGGCGACGCCCCGTCGCAGTGGTGTCTGTACTTCGCCTCGCCCGACGCGGCGGCCACCGCCGAGAAGATCAAGTCGGCGGGCGGCGAGCTGATGATGGAGCCGATGCAGGTCGGTACCTTCGGCACGATGGTGATCGCGAAGGAGCCGAGCGGCGCGGTCTTCGGCGTCTGGCAGCCGGGCGAGCACAAGGGCTTCGAGAAGGTCGGCGAGCCGGGCGCCTTCGCGTGGGCCGAGCTCTTCACCCGGGACGTGGCGAAGGCGGACGGCTTTCTTCCGAAGGTCTTCCCGTACGAGGCGCAGCAGATGGACATGGGCGACAGCCCCGAGGGCGCCAACATGGACTTCAAGATCTTCAGCCTCGGCGGCAAGAGCCCGGAGAACGCGGTGCTGGGCCGGATGGACATGGGTCCGGAGTTCCCGCCGGAGATCCCTCCGTACATCCAGGTCTACTTCGGCGTCCCGGACTGCGACGAGGCGGTCTCCAAGGCCCAGAAGCGGGGCGGCCAGCTCCACTTCGGCCCGATGGACAGCCCCTTCGGCCGGTTCGCCGCGCTGACGGACCAGCAGGGCGCGGCGTTCGCGGTGATCGACATGTCGACGACATCGGGCGAGATGCCGCAGATGAAGGACGCGTAGCCGGGGGCGCCCCGGTGCGGCCGCCTGCGGTGGCCCCGCCGGGGCCCTGCGCGTAACCACTCGATCTCGTGGTCACGTGCCCGGACCACGGTGGGGACCGGCCGGCCGAGCGGAGGCGTCTCCGGGTCGCGTAGTGCAGCCGGTGCAGGTGCCGGGGGTGGGGCTGCGGAAGGCGCGGTCGCACTTCGGGCAGTTCTGCAACGGGTCCGGCGGGACGAACGCCGGGCGTCTGTGCGGCGCCGCCAGGGCGGGCGGGAGCTGGGCCGACAGGCGGTGGGCGAGCAGACCGGCCGGATTGCGCAGGGGCTCGGGGAGGTTGCCGCAGAGCGCGCCGGTCACCGCCTGATGGGCGGCCCCGCGTTCGAGCCAGGCCTCGACGCCGCCGACGAGGCGTTGGACGTCCCGTTCTCCGAGGAGGAGGCGGGGGTCGGCGAGGCGGAGTTCCGAGAGGATCTCGGTGGCGAGCGCGCGGCGGGCGGGGTTGTCGCGGTTGCGGGGTACCGGCACCGATGCCGACGCCGCTGCCGCTGTGGGTGACGGAGAGGTCCCGGGGCCGGATTCCGGATGCGGGCCGGGCTCGGAGGCCGGCGGCCCCAACTCCGGCTCCGGCGCGGACTCCGGCTCGCGGGCCGCCTCCGGAACGGAGGCCGACCCTTGATTCGAACTGTCCGTTCGGGAGCTGCTCCACCACCCGCTTCAGGTAGCCGTGCGCCTCCAGGTCCCGCAGGGCCCGGCTGATCGCCTTCTCCCCCAGCGGAACCTGCTTGGCCAGGGCTTTGATGCCCACCGGGGCGCCGGGGCGCAGCGACTGGATGTACGCGCCGAGCATCCGGGCGTTCGCCGAGAGGTGCGGGTGCCTGATCAGGTCGTTGCTGATCACCGTGAAGTTGCGGGTGTGGCGGGTGTTGACGTGCTGAACGCCGTACACCGCGCGCGGGGGCGCGCTAGGGTTCTGGGAAGCCATCGGGAAGTTGTTGCCTTCTCGTGGTCAGGCCCTCGATCGGGATTCGCTGTCCCGGCCGGGGGCCGTCCTGTTTCTGGAGATGTCGCGGCGAGCATATGCCCGGCAACCATCCCGAAATCCAGTCGAGTTGGGGCAGTTGCCCGTGTGAGTGACCAGCCCCTCGCCGCGCCGCCGGGGGAGGCTGGAGGGGTAGGGCGGGTTGTTTCTCCCGGTACTGCGAAGCAAAAAGAAGGGTCTAACCCGAGGGGGTCCCCCTTCGCCGGGACCCCCTGACGCACGACCCGGGCCCGGGCGGGCTTCGTGGCGTACGCGGCAGCGGGGCGTTGGCCCGGTTCCACCGCAGGGGCGAGCCGGTCGGGTGGATTCGGATGGCGGATGCGAGGGGGCGAACGCGCGGCGGCGCGGGGGTGTTTGCGGTCGATCTTGTGCGGTCCCTCCGGACCGGACCACGCGCCTAGGTAAGAGGTCGAACCACTCATGAGCCTGAGCATCCGCAACCAGATCGCCGGCACCGTCACCGCCGTCACCAGCGGTGAGGCGATGACGACGGTCAAGGTCCGGCTGGAGGGCGGCCAGGACATCATCGCCGCCATCACCACCGACGCCGTCAAGGACCTCGGCATCACCGAGGGCACTGCGGTCAAGGCGCTGGTCAAGGCCACCGAGGTGGCCCTCGCCACCACCGCCGTCGACGGGATCAGCATCCGCAACCAGATCGCCGGCACCGTCGCCGACATCGCCTCCGGCGGCGCCATGGCGTCCGTCAAGGTCGACGTGAACGGCGGCGGGCTGACCGCCGCCATCACCAACGACGCCGTCGAGGCGCTCGGCCTGGCCGCCGGCTCCTCCGTCGTCGCGCTGATCAAGTCGACCGAGGTGTCGCTCGCGACCGTGTGAGGGCCCCGGCCACAGGCCAGCCCCGGCCACAAGGCAGCCCCGGCACAGGGCAGCCCCGGCTACAGGCCCAGGCTCGGCGGGGACAGCGCGCCGAACCACACGTGCGTGACCGCGCTGACGTAGCGCGCCCCGCACCGGTCCGAGGGGACCACCAGCTGGCTGCCCGCCTCGTCGAGGTCCTCCCCGTCGAGGCGGGTCGCCAGCAGCACCGGGCTGTCGCCGAAGTCGGCGTCCAGCTCGGCCCAGGAGATCACCGTGTGGTGCCCGTCCCCGCCGCTGACCGCGATCAGGAACCGGCTGCGGTCCTTGCGGCGCCGCGGGTCGAAGGCCGGGCCCGCGTGCGCGACGACGTCGCGGAGCAACGGGCCCTCGAACACGTGGTGCTGCGGGCCGTTCGTCGCGCAGTCGAACGTGACCTCGGCCCGGTGCTGTGCCCATTCCCGCAGATCCGCGACGCTCAGGGTCGCCGGGTGGTCCAGGTCTCCGTGCAGCATGAGTTTGGCCATGGGGAAGTCATGCCCGGGACTGCGCATTCCGGAACCTCATCTGCAAGGTCGATGGCTTGATGTGAGCCGCAACTGTGTCTCTAAGTGGTGCTCGCGCCTGGCAGATTCTGCGAGATCTTCTGCCACACCACGTCGCGTGTCACCGGCATCTGCGTGAACCGGACCCCCGTCGCGTCCCGCAGGGCATTGGCGAAGGCCGGCGCCACCGGATTGAAGGGGCTCTCGCTCATGGACTTGGCGCCGAGCGGCCCGATCGCGTCCGAGGTCTCCATGAAGTGGACCTCCGTACGCGGGACGTCCGCGTACTGCGGCAGCCGGTAGCGCCGGAAGGCCGCCGTGGTCACTTCGCCGCGCTCGTCCACCCGTACCGTCTCGAACAGGGTCGCGCCCAGCGCCTGGGCCACGCCGCCCTCCACCTGGCCCCGGCACTGCATCGGGTTCATGACCTTGCCCGCGTCAGCCGCGTGCACGCTGCGCAGGATCCTCATCTCGCCCGTGTCCGGGTCGACCGCCAGCCGGAACCACTGGGCGTTGAAGGCGACCGAGCGCGGTGAACCGCCCCAGTGGCCGTCCGCCGCCAGCTCCTCCGGCTTGCCCTTGTCGTACGCGGCCTCGTACAGCTCCTTCAGGGTGACGATCCGGCCCGCGCAGTCGAAGGACTCGGCCTCCAGCTTGCACAGGTGCCGGGCGACGCCCGTGTGCCGGGCGGCGAAGGTCTGCAGGCGCTCGGCGAGCGAGTTGGCCGCCAGCAGCACCGCCTTGCCCGCCACCACCGTGCCGGCGGAGCCGAAGGCGCCGGTGTCGTGGCGGACGACGTCGGTGTCCGACTGGCGGACCGCGATCCGGTCGACCGTGGTGTTCAGCGCGCCTGCGGTGATCTGTTTGTGGACGGTGGTGGTGCCGTTGCCGAACTCCGCCGTGCCGACCGCGATGTCGTACGTGCCGTCGCGCAGCAGGCTGACCCGGGCGTCGGCGAAGTGGCCGCCCGGCGGGCCGGTCGCGATCATGGCGACGGCCGATCCCGTCCCGGTGAGCCAGCCCTCGGGAACGTCCTCGTGGCTGCGGTCCTCTGCGATGGCCTTGCGGACGACGTCCATGCACTGCTTCATCCCGTACGAGGCGATGAACAGGTCCTCCTCGTGGCCGATCGGGGTCACCATGTGGTCGCCAGCGCCGATGACGTTCTTCTCGCGCAGCACGAGCGGGTCCATGCCGAGCTTGACGGCGAGCTCGTCCATCACCGATTCGAGGGCGAAGAGGACCTGGCCGAGGCCGTAGCCGCGGAAGGCGCCGGCCGGCACGCCGTTGGTGTAGACCGAGTACGCCTCGACCTCCTTGTTCGGCGCTTTGTAGACGGCGAAGGACTCGCCGACGCTGTGGAACATGACCGCCGGGCCGTGGTTGCCGTAGGCGCCGGTATTGGAGAGCACGCGGATGCGCAGCGCGGTGAGGGTGCCGTCGGCCTTGGCGCCGACCTTGATCGTGATCTTGAACGGGTGGCGGGTGGTGGCACCGTAGAACTGCTCGGCCCGGGTGAATTCGAGTTTCACCGGGCGCCGCAGCTTCAGGGCGGCGAGGACCACGATGTCCTCGGTCAGCATCTCCTGCTTGCCGCCGAACCCGCCGCCCACGCGGCCCGCGACGACGCGGACCTCGTCCTCGTTCAGGTCGTAGAGCGCGCACAGCGCCCGCCGGGTCAGGAACGGGGCCTGGGTGGAGGAGCGGACGGTGACGCGCTCGCCCTCGCCCTCCTCCTTGGGTTCGAAGTACGCGACGCTGCCGTGGGTCTCCAGGCTGGCGTGCTGCACGCGCTGGGTCTGGAAGGTCTCCTCGTAGACGACGTCCGCCTGCGCGTAGCCCTGCTCCATGTCGCCGATCGTGCCGTGCACCTCGCCGCACACGTTGTTCTCGGCGCGGAAGATGCCCGACTCGGGGCCCTTGGGGTGGAGGACGGGCGCGCCCGGCAGCATCGCCTCCTCCGGGTCGATGACGTACGGGAGTTCCTCGTACGTGACCACCACGCGGCGGCAGCCCTCCTCGGCCGCCTGCTCGCTGTCGGCGACGACGGCCGCCACGCGCTGGCCGACGAAGCGGACCACGTCGTCCAGGACACGGGTGTCCATCGGGTCCTCGGTGGGGTGCTCGTGGCGGGCGGACGAGTACAGCCGGTCGGGGGCGTCGTGGTGGGTGAGGACGGCGTGCACGCCCGGGACCTGGAGCGCGTCCCTGGTGTCGATGTCGACGATGCGGGCGTGCGGGTGCGGGGAGCGAAGCAGCTTCATGTGGAGGAGCCCGGGCACCTCGACGTCGAAGGTGTAGCGGGCGGTGCCGGTGACGACGAGGGGCCCGGCGGGGGCGCCGAGCGACTTGCCGACGGCCTGGCCGGCCTCGGGGCGCTCGGTGTGCTTGACCCCGCGGACGGCGTCCTCGATGGCGCGGTAGCCCGTACAGCGGCAGATGTTGCCCTTGAAGGCGCGCGGGAGGTCGTCGAGCTTGCCGTCGTCGTGGGCGGTGCCCCGCTCCGCCTGGAGCGCGGCGGTGGTCATCAGGAACCCGGCCGTGCAGAATCCGCACTGGAAGCCCTGGGCGTCGAGGAACTGCTGCTGGGCGGGGTGGAGTTCGCCGCCCTCCTTGGCGAGGCCCTCGACGGTGGTGACGGAGCGGCCCTCGGCGCGGACGGCGGGGTAGAGGCAGCTGTGCACCGGCTGCCCGTCGACGTGGACGGTGCAGGCCCCGCAGTCGCCCTGGTCGCAGCCCTTCTTCACACCGAACCAGCCGCGCTCGCGCAGGTAGGTGCGCAGGCACTGGCCGGCCCGGGGCTCGGTGTCGAAACGCTCCTTGTTGATCTCGATCTCGTAGCTCATCGGGCAACCTCCTCCAGCGTGAGTTCGCGGCGGATCTCCTCAGCCAGGAGCAGGGCCATGTGGCGCCGCCAGGCGGGCAGTCCGTGGATGTCGTCGTACCACTCGCCGGGCCGGACGGTGTCGTCGATCACCGCGCGCAGCTCGGCGGCGGTGGGCGGCAGGGCGAACCAGAAGCGGAAGGGGCGGGTCGTGGCGGCGGAGACGGTCAGCGCGAAGGAGCCGTCCTGGGGATCGCAGGCGCCGATGATCAGCGCGCCGGAGCGCCCGAGTCCGTAGAGCGAGGCCTGCCGGAAGGCCGTACGGCAGGCCAGGGCGCGGGCGGGGATGCGGACGGAGCGCAGCAGGTCGCCCTCGCGCAGGTCCTTGACGCCCGCGCCGAGGACGAAGTCGGTGACGGGCAGGCGGCGGGTGGAGCCGTCCTGGCCCTGGAGCAGGCAGGTGCCGTCCAGAGCGGCGGTGAGGGAGACCATCGGGCCGGCGGGGAGGCCGTTGCAGAGGTTGCCGCCGACGGTCGCCATGTTCCAGATCTTGAAGCTGGCCAGGAAGGCCCGGCAGCACTGCTCGATGAGCGGGGCCGCGGTGGCGGGCAGCTTCCGGCCGAACCGGGACAGCTCGGTGATGGTGCAGGTGGCGGCGATGTCGAGGGAGCCGTCGGGCTGCCAGGCCAGCGGCGGCCAGCCCATCCCGGACAGGTCGATCAGGCGGCGGATGTGCGGCTGCGGCTCGGAGAAGAGGTACGTGCCGCCGCCGAGCCAGGCGTCGCCGGGACGCCAGGGTTCGCGGCGGCGCGCGTCGCGTACGTCGAGCACCGTGTTGAGATCCAATTCACGCCACCTTCCCGTCCTGTGGGCCGACCGTTTCAACCAGTGAAGCAACGGGGCCGGGGCCGGGACGACTGTTGCCGGACACGGAAAGAAGCGGCTTCCGGAGGGTCCTCCCTGGACGATCGACCAAGGCCCCATGTCCGCCCTTGCCCTTGCATTTACGATGGGTCTTCTCGTATTCACCTGGCGAATGTGGGTTGTCACCCACCGCAAGGAGTCCCTGCCATGCATGTCCTCGACCTGCTCCAGTCCGACAACCTCGGCCTCACCCTGCTCTGGGGCGATGAGGACCTTCTCGGCCAGGAGGTCAACGGCGTCACGGCCACCGACCTGGAGGAGCCGGGCCGGTTCCTGGGCCCCGGGGAGCTCGTCCTGAGCGGCCTGGTGTGGTGGGCGGACGGCGACCGCGCGAAGGCGGACCGTTTCGTCTCCGCGCTCGCCCAGGCCGGGGCCACCGCGCTGCTGGCCGGCGAGGAGACCCATGGCAAGGTCCCCGACGAGCTGGTGGCGGCCTGCCGCGCCTACCGGGTGCCGCTGGTGGCCGTGCCCGCGCGGACCAGCTTCCGCGCCGTCACCGAGGCGGTGTACCTGCGCCAGTGGGGCGACCTGATCCGCCGCCCGACCCGGCTGTTCGCCCTCCCCGAGAACGTGCGCGGCGAGCTGAGCCGGCTCCTGGAGGGCGGGGCGGGCCCGGCCGAGCTGCTGGACCGCGCCTGCGCGCACCTGGGCCGGGTGGCGTGCTACCTGCTCACCGCGAGCGGCCGCACGGTGGCCCGTACGCCCTCCGCGCCGGTCATCCCGGCGCAGCGGGCCGGCTCGGTGCGGGGCGGGGTCTCGCTGCGCATCGAGGCCGAGAGCTCGCCGTACGACGCCTGGCACCTGCACGTTCCGGACGCGGACGCGGCGCCGCCGCGGGTGCTCCACGAGATCGCCGAGGTGTTCGCCCAGTACCGCGACGGGCAGGCGCGCCGGGTGGCCGCCGCCCGGGCGGCGGGGCAGGAGCTGATCGGGATGCTGTCGGGGGAGGGCCCGGCGGATCCGGGAGCGCTGGAGGAGGCCCTCGGCGCGGCCGGGCTGCCGTCGGGCGGGCCGTACCGGCTGCTGGTCGCCACCTCGGGCGACGCCCTGGCGGAGGCGCTGGGGCACCTGGGAGAGGTGCCGTGCGCGGTCGGGGACGCGGCCGCCCTGCTGTACGAGGACCCGGCCGCGCAGAGCGACGTGACGGGCCGGCTGCGCGCGGTGTGGCCGCTGCTCCAGGCGTGCGACCCGGACGCCGCACCGCGGCTGGGCGTGGGCTCGCCGGCGTCCGGGCTCGACGGGCTACGCGCGTCGCTCACCCAGGCCAGGTTCGCCCTGACGGCGACGGACCCCGAGGTTCCGGTGCGCGGGGTCGAGCAGCTGGACACCCTCGCGGAGCTGCTGGCGGGGGTGCCGACGGAGGTCCGGTCGGTCTTCGGGACGCGGACGCTGGGCGCGCTCGGGGACGGGATGCTGCGGGAGACGCTTGAGGTCTTCCTCGCCCACAACTGCTCGTGGACGCGCACGGCGGAGGCGCTGCACCTGCACGTGAACACCGTGCACTACCGGATCGAGCGGGTGGAGACCCTCACGGGCCGCGACCTGTCCCGCCTGGAACACAAGCTGGACCTGTACGCGGCACTGCGCTGCCTCTAGGCCCTGCCAGGCGGCCGGCCGCCTGGCAGGCGGACCTAACGGGAGCCGGGGTCACGGGACGTCGATGTGGACTTCCGTGGACTTCACGCGGGCCGTGACGCTGACGCCGACCGCGATGCCGAGTTCCTCCACCGACTCCCGCGTCACCACCGACACCACGCGGTGCGGCCCCGACTGGATCTCCACCTGCGCGGCCACCTCGTCGAGCCGGACCGAGGTGACGATCCCGGCGAAGGCGTTGCGTACCGAGGTGGCGGCGGCGGTGTCCGGGACCGGGTGCAGCCCCGCCGCGCGCTCCTTGGCGAAGGCGGCGAGGGCCACGCCGTCCACGGCCCGGGCCCCGTCGGCGACGCGCCGTGCGGGCAGCCGCCCGGCATCGGCCCAGCGGCGGACGGTTTCGGGGCTCACGCCCAGCAGGCCCGCGGCCTGCCCGATCGAGTACGAGGGCACGCGCGCAGCCTAGCGGTCGCCTTCCGCGGACCTCCCCGCGCCGGTTGCCGCTAGTCGCGGTGCAGGACGGGATCGCCGAGCGAGACGTGGCCGTCGAGGCAGTTGACGCCCTCCATCGAGATCCGCAGGATCGCCACCCCGGTGACGTCGATCGTCACTTCCCGGGGCCGGTTGATCTCGGCGGCCACGGTCTTGAGGCCCTTGCCGTCGCCCGTGAAGACCACGGACGGCTTGTGCGCCACCGCGTCGTCGTCCAGGCCGACGGTGACCGTGAGGCGCTTGTAGCGCTCGTTGATGCTGTATTGGGCGTCGTGGCAGGTCGTGTGCAGCGCGTTGTCGAACCGCTTGCCGCCCATCACGACGGAACCGGGCTCCATGGCGCCCAGGTAGGGCCGGAGGTCCCCGAGCGGCACCTCATTGGCGGTGGCGCCGGCGCCGGGGCCGGCCCCGGGACTGGCGCCGGCGCCGGGGCTCGGGGCGCCGCCGCTCGCCGGGGCGGCGGTCACGGTGGCGGTGACCGTGGCCGTGGCCGTGGCCGTCGCGGTGACCGTCCTGGTCGCGCTGGGCGCGGTGGGAGGCGCGACGAACGACGGGATCCCGAAGAAGCCGAGCAGCAGCCCGACGACGCCGGTCGCGGCGGTGACGAGGGCCGCCGTCTCCGCGCTGCGCCCCCTGGCCGGGGGCGCGGGCGCCGCCGGCGGGCCCGCCGGCGGCTGGGGCGGCATCGGCGGTAAACCGGCTCCCGTGGACATCGTCGTTTCCCCCTCAGACGTACGGATCACCCGGGTGTCGGGGCATTCAACTGGAGCCGCGCGGCGCGTGGCAAGGGGTCGGATCGGGTCCGACCGGGCCGGGATGTCACGTCCCGGGCTGCCCGATTGTCCCGTGGACGACACCGCGAGCCGGCGGTGTCGCGCACCGGCGGCCGGTCGTCGCCGGTCGTCGCCGGTCAAGGGAGCGAAGTCATGAGCGAGCACCACGCCGCAGTCCCGGAAGCCGGGTACACCGGCATGCCGTATACCGGCATGCCGTGCGCCGCGCACCCTGCCCGTGGTGGCGGGGGAGCCTTGCCCGCCCCTCAACCCCTGGAGACGATACGTCGATGATCACGAGCGAGTCCGCAGCGCAGGACGACCCCTTCACGGAGCACCGCCGGCTCCTGTTCGCCACCGCCTACCGGATGCTGGGCACGGTCACCGACGCCGAGGACATCGTCCAGGACGCCTGGCTGGCCTGGCACAAGGCGGACCGCTCCGAGGTCCGCAACCCCCGGGCCTACCTCGTGCGCACCGTGACGAACCTGTCCCTGAACCGCCTCACCTCCGCCCGGGCCACGCGCGAGGAGTACGTCGGTCCGTGGCTGCCCGAGCCCCTGCTGACCTCACCCGACATCGCGGAGGAAAGAGAACTGGCAGAAAGCGTCTCGACCGCCATGCTGGTCGTCCTGGAAACCCTGACCCCCCTGGAACGCGCCGTCTTCGTCCTGCGCGAGGTCTTCGGCTACTCCCACGCCGAGATCGCCGACGCCCTCGACCGCTCCGAGGCCTCGGTCCGGCAGATCGCCCACCGCGCCCGCAACCACGTCCAGGCCCGCCGCCCCCGCTTCGACACCGACCGCGAACGGCGCGAGGAGATCACCGCCCGGTTCATGAGCGCCTGCGCGGGCGGGGACCTGAACGCCGTCATGGAACTGCTCGCCCCCGAGGTCACCGTCTGGTCCGACGGCGGCGGCAAGGTCAGCGCCGCCCGCAAGCCCGTCCACGGTCAGAACAACGTGGCCCGCTGGCTGCTGGGCGTCGTGGCGAAGTTCGACGCGGCCACCGCCACCGTCACCCCGGCCGTCATCAACGGCGAACTCGGCCTCGTGTACCGCTTGGCGGGCCGACCGGTCGGCGCCGTGACCTTCGACCTCGAAGACGGCCGGATGCTCAACCTCCGCATCCAGGTCAACCCGGACAAGCTCCAGGGCCTGGCCCCTTGACCCGGGCCGGAGAACGTAGAAGGGCCCCGCTGCAAGCAGCGGGGCCCTTCTACAACGTGCCCGGTGAGGCACTGGCGGAGGATACGAGATTCGAACTCGTGAGGGGTTGCCCCCAACACGCTTTCCAAGCGTGCGCCCTAGGCCACTAGGCGAATCCTCCGCCGCAAACAATACAAGACGTTGAGGGGTGCTCGCGAACGTGATCGTCGGCGGGGGATCCCGGGGAGGCCCGGCTCGATTCCGGGGGCTTTCATCCGCTAGGGTGGGGCCCAGCCCCTCACGTGGCGCTATCTCACCCAACTCCCCCAGGGCCGGAAGGCAGCAAGGGTAAGTGGGCTCTGGCGGGTGCGTGGGGGGCGCTTTGCGTTCCGGGGCGGTTCCCGGGTCGGTCCGAGGTGGGTCCCGAGGGGATCCCGCGGGGTCGGCGGGCCGCTGTTGTCGGTGGGCCCGGATAACCTCGTAGACGTGTCGTCCCTTGCGCTGTACCGCCGCTATCGCCCCGAGTCGTTCGCCGAGGTCATCGGGCAGGAGCATGTCACTGTCCCCCTGATGCAGGCCCTGCGGAACAACCGGGTCAATCACGCGTACCTGTTCAGCGGTCCGCGAGGCTGCGGCAAGACCACCAGCGCGCGCATCCTGGCGCGCTGCCTGAACTGTGAGCAAGGTCCCACGCCCACGCCCTGCGGGGAGTGCCAGTCCTGCCGTGACCTGGCCCGCAACGGCCCTGGATCGATCGACGTCATCGAGATCGACGCCGCCTCGCACGGTGGTGTGGACGATGCCCGTGACCTGCGGGAAAAGGCCTTCTTCGGGCCCGCCTCCAGCCGGTACAAGATCTACATCATCGACGAGGCGCACATGGTCACCTCGGCGGGCTTCAACGCCCTGCTGAAGGTGGTCGAGGAGCCGCCGGAACACCTCAAGTTCATCTTCGCGACGACGGAGCCGGAGAAGGTCATCGGGACCATCCGGTCCCGGACCCACCACTACCCCTTCCGGCTCGTGCCGCCCGGCACCCTGCGGGAGTACCTCGGCGACGTCTGCGGGCGCGAGGGGGCGACCGTCGAGGACGGCGTGCTGCCCCTCGTCGTACGGGCCGGGGCCGGGTCGGTGCGTGACTCGATGTCCGTCATGGACCAGCTGCTCGCCGGCGCCGCCGACCAGGGTGTGACGTATGCCATGGCGACCTCGCTGCTGGGCTACACCGACGGGTCGTTGCTGGATTCGGTGATCGACGCCTTCGCCGCCGGGGACGGGGCCGCCGCGTTCGAGGTCGTCGACCGCGTCGTCGAGGGCGGCAACGACCCCCGCCGCTTCGTCGCCGACCTGCTGGAGCGGCTGCGCGACCTGGTGATCCTGGCCGCCGTGCCCGACGCCGGGGAGAAGGGGCTGATCGACGCCCCCGCCGATGTCGTGGAGCGGATGCAGGCCCAGGCCTCGGTGTTCGGGGCCGCCGAGCTGAGCCGCGCCGCCGACCTGGTCAACACGGGGCTTACGGAGATGCGCGGCGCCACCTCGCCCCGGCTGCAGCTGGAGCTGATCTGCGCCCGCGTGCTGCTGCCCGCCGCCTTCGACGACGAGCGGTCCTTCCAGGCGCGGCTCGACCGCCTGGAGCGCGGTGGCATGGCCGCCGCCGGGATGGCCGCGCCGCACGCCGGCGCGCCCGCCATGGGGTACGTGCCGGGGCCCGAGGCGCACGGCATGGCGCCCGCCGGTCCCGGTGGCGGTGTCGCGGCGGCGCGGGCCGCCGTACGAGGTCCGGGGCCGGAGGAGTCGGCTCCGGCCGCGCCCGAGCCGGTGCCCGCTCCCGCTCCCGCTCAGCCTGCCCCGGCCGCTGCCTCTGCCCCTGCCGCTGCCCCCGCAGCCTCGGCCCCCGCTCCGGTCGCCCCCGCCGCGCCCGCCCCCGGCGCCTGGCCCGGCGCCGCGAAGCCCGGGTCCGGCGCCCCCGGCGCCTGGCCGGGAGCGGCAGCCGCCGCCGGCCCCGCCGCCGGCCCCGCTGCCGGTGCCTGGCCGAGCGCGACCGCGCCCGGCAGCGGTGCCCCCGCCGCCCCGGCCCCCGCTCCCGCGCCGGCGGCGGCCGCCGCCTCCGCGGCGCCTGCCCCCGCCGCGCCGTCCCCCGGCATGGCCGCCGGCGCGGGCCAGGTCCAGGCGATGTGGCCCGGCGTGCTGGAGGCCGTCAAGAACCGCCGTCGCTTCACCTGGATCCTGCTCAGCCAGAACGCCCAGGTCACCGGCTTCGACGGGACGACCCTCCAGCTCGGCTTCCCCAACGTCGGAGCCCGCGACAACTTCGCGAGCAGCGGCAGCGAGGACGTCCTCAAGGCGGTCCTGGCGGAGCAGTTCCAGGTCAACTGGAAGATCGACGCCGTGGTCGGCGCAGGCGGCGGGGGCGGCGCCCAGTCCGCGCCCCAGGGCTCCTACGCGGCGCCGCCCGCGCCCGCCTACAACCCGCCGCCGACGGCCCAGTCGGCCCCCGCGGCCCCGGACCGGCAGGCACCCGCCCCGCAGCAGCCCTCGTACCAGCCGCCGCAGCAGCATCAGCAGTCCGCTTCCGCGCAGCAGCCCCCCGTACAGCAGGCACCGCCGCCGGTCGCGCCCGAGGACGACGTACCGGAAGAGGACGATCCGGATCTGGTCGAGAGCGCGCTCACCGGACACGACCTCATCGTGCGGGAGCTCGGGGCCACGGTTGTAGAGGAATATACGAACGAGTAGGGCCGTCTCATTGGGTGGCCGCACGAAAGGGAATCCGCAGCGCGGGCTACCCTTCATGCCGTGAAGGTCCTCGTCATCGGCGGCGGCGCCCGCGAACATGCCCTGTGCCGCTCTCTGTCCCTCGACTCCGACGTCTCCGCGCTGTACTGCGCTCCCGGCAACGCCGGCATCGCCGAGGTGGCCGAGCTCCGCCCGGTCGACGCCCTCGACGGTGACGCCGTCGCCCGTCTCGCCACCGAACTCGGTGTCGGCCTGGTCGTCGTCGGCCCGGAGGCCCCGCTGGTCGCGGGCGTCGCCGACGCCGTCCGCGCGGCCGGCATCCCCGCCTTCGGCCCGTCCGCCGAGGCGGCGCAATTGGAGGGCTCCAAGGCGTTCGCCAAGGACGTGATGGCCGCGGCCGGGGTCCCGACCGCGCGCAGCTACGTCTGCACCACCCCGGAAGAGGTGGACGAGGCCCTCGACGCCTTCGGCGCCCCGTACGTCGTCAAGGACGACGGTCTCGCCGCCGGCAAGGGCGTCGTGGTCACCGAGGACCTGGCCGCCGCCCGCGCGCACGCGCTCGCCTGCGACCGGGTCGTCATCGAGGAGTTCCTCGACGGTCCCGAGGTCTCCCTCTTCGCCATCACCGACGGCGTCACCGTGCTGCCGCTCCAGCCCGCGCAGGACTTCAAGCGCGCGCTCGACGGCGACGAGGGCCCCAACACGGGCGGAATGGGCGCCTACTCCCCGCTGCCCTGGGCCGACCCGAAGCTGGTCGACGAGGTCATGGCGAGCGTCCTGCAGCCGACGGTGGACGAGCTCCGCCGCCGCGGCACCCCGTTCTCCGGCCTGCTCTACGCCGGTCTCGCGATCACCTCGCGCGGCGTCCGCGTCATCGAGTTCAACGCCCGCTTCGGCGACCCGGAGACCCAGGTCGTCCTGGCCCGGCTGCGCACCCCGCTCGCGCGGGTGCTGCTGCACGCCGCCAACGGCACCCTGGACACCGAGCCCCCGCTCAACTGGCGCGACGACGCGGCCGTCACGGTGGTCATCGCCTCGCACAACTACCCCGACACCCCGCGCACCGGGGACCCGATCGAGGGCCTGGCCGAGGTGGCCGCCGAGGACGCGCCCGAGGCGTACGTCCTGCACGCCGGCACCCGCCACGAGGGCGACGCGGTCGTCAGCGCGGGTGGCCGCGTGCTGTCGGTGACGGCGACGGGTGCCGATCTGGCGCAGGCCCGCGAGCGGGCGTATAAGGCCGTCGGCCGGATCCGGCTGGACGGCTCGCAGCACCGCACGGACATCGCCGCGAAGGCGGCCGAAGGCCGCTGACCCGCCGCTGAACTGCGGATCGACGGACCCCGCGGGCCCGGCGCGCACACCATGCGCCCGGGCCCGCGCGCATGCCCGCGTACGACTGCATCCGGGCGCGTTCGAACGCACCCACCTTTACCCAAAGCCATTCCATCGGGTGATCGTCACCCGGTCTGCCTGACGCCCGCCCCGCCCCCAACTAGGGTGCGGCGCAAGCATTCCGGCACATGGCCCACCGGCATTGCGATGTCAGTGGCGGGTGTCACAGTGGGGGAGTGAGCGAAACCGCCGCAGGGCAGAGGGGGTGAGGTCCGGCCGTGTCCGGAACCGGTTCGATCGTGGAAGTGGGCGCGCCGTCCGCGCGCTCCAGGGCCCTCGCCGTGCTGCGGGTCCGCAGCAGGGCGCTGGCCGTCCTCGTGCTGCCCGCCGCCGTCGCGGTGGTGCTCGTGGCCGCCCGGATGACGGGCCGGCTCCTCGGTGAGCCCTGGCCCGTGGTGACCCTCGTCATGTGCGCGGTCGCCGCCGTGGTGCTGCTGGTCGGAGGGGTCTTCGCCGCCGTGGTGCTGCGGGCGAGCCCCGCCGTGACGCCGACGGTGCCGCTGTCGGAGACCGCCGCGCCCGACCTCTACCGGCTCGTACGGGATCTCGCCGACCGGATGGACGTGCCCGCGCCCTCCGCGATAGCCCTGACCCCGGACTGCGACAGCTGGCTGGAGGACCGTACGCACGCGGCGCACCGGCGCCGGGGTGGCGGCATATCCCCCGGTCCCGAGACCGCGCAGGGTGCGGCCCCGGTGCTGGTGATCGGCTCCCCGTTCCTGTGGTGGATGCGGGTCGCGGAGCTTCGGGCGGTGCTCGCCCCGGTCGTCGCGGGCACGGGCCCCTCCGCGCACCCGGACATAGCCGACGCGCGGGGCTTCGTACGGGGGCTCGACGCCGCCGTGGACGTGGGCAACCGGCGGGGCATGGGCTGGATCGCCGGGCCGGCGCGGCTGCTGCTGCGGCTGTGCCGGGAGGACGCCGCCGAGATGGAGCGCGGGGTGGCCGCGGCCGCCTCGGCGCGTGCACAGGATGTGGACTACGGGCTGCGGATCCTGGCCCAGGAGCAGGTCGGACTGGCCTACGCGGGCTGGGACCGGCTGCTGACCCGGGTGGCGCTGCCCGCCTGGCGGATGGGCCGCTGGCCGGCCCGCCTCGACGCGGGCGTGGTCTCGGCGCTGACCGAGCTGTCCCGGCGCGACCGGCTGGCCGACGGGTTCACCTCACGGCTGGGCGAGCGGCCCGCCTGCGACCTGCTGGAGCAGCCCGGCGTGATCGACGAGGCGGCCTCGCTGCTCGCCGCGCGGCTGTTCCACGGCGGTCCGGCCGAGGCCGGGCCGGACTGGTCCCCGGTCGACTGGGCGGCGTATCCGGAAGAGGTCGTCGACCGCAAGTGGCGCACGGAGGCGGCCCGGCTGCATGCCGCCCTCGACGCGCTCGCCGTCCCGCCCGGACCGGCCGAGGGCCCGCTGGGGCCGACGCTGGAGCGGGTGCTCGGGTATCTGACCGACGCGGGCGGCGAGGGCGCGGCCGGCGAGGCGCTGGCCGGGCGGCTCAGCGGCGACCTGGCCCGGGAGGACCGGGCCGGCGGGCCCGGGAAGGCCGCCGACGCGCACGCCGTGCCGCTGGTCCCGCTCCAGGCGCCGCGCAGCGCGCGGGATCTGCTGGCCGACCACGTGACGGCGCTGGTGTGCTGCGCGGCCGTCGACTCGGCCGGCGCCGCGCCGGGGCTGGACTGGCTGGACGGACCGGTGCTGCTGATCTCCGGCGACCGGCGCTCCGACCTGGCGCCGCGCGTGCTGTGCCTCGTCGAGGACGGGGATCCCGAACCCCTGCGGGGCTGGCTCGCGGAGGTCGGAGTCCGCCCGGAGAAGCCGGTCCGGCTGGTGTGAACCGGCCGCGCCCTGGTGCGAGTCCCGCCGCGGCGCGCTCCGGCGCCGGGCAGGCCCCGGCCCCGAACCCGTGCTCCCCCCTCGCAGGCGCGGCCGGATATGGCGAACAGTGACGGAGTGCGTGCGTTATGTGATGTGCTGGGACCGGTCGCGGCGAGCTGGTGAACGCGGCCTCGCAAATCGGCGTTCGGGGGAGCGAGGGAGGGGAGCGGTATGGGTGCGGACCAGATCCGGCGTTGGGAGTCAGGTGCGCTCGCGCACGCGGTGACCGATCCCTTCGGCCAGGGCCCCCTGCCCTGGTTCCGGGGCAGCGAGCTCTACTTCGACGACACCGGCCAGGTCGTCCCCTGGTACGTGGACCCCGCGGCGGCGGCCGGCACCGGCCAGATCCCCCGCGCCCGCGGCGCCGGCGGCCCCCGCACGGCCGACGACGTGCACCGGCAGATCAAAGGATTCGCCTCCACCGGAGCGGTCGCCCCCGGCGAGGCCATCGACTTCCACATCACCGTCGATCCGCCCCAGCAGTTCTCCGTGGACGTCTACCGCATCGGCCACTACGGCGGCGACGGCGCCTCAAAGATCACCACCAGCCCGCGCCTGTCCGGCATCGTCCAGCCGGCCCCCCTCACCGCCGACCGCACCGTCTCCTGCCACCACTGGTGGCTCTCGTGGCGGCTCCAGGTCCCCTCCTACTGGAACGTCGGCGCGTACGTCGCCGTGCTCACCACCGCCGACGGCTACCGGTCGCACATCCCGTTCACGGTCCGGGACGACCAGCCGGCCGACCTCCTCCTCCTGCTCCCCGACGTCACCTGGCAGGCCTACAACCTCTATCCCGAGGACGGTCACACCGGCGCCAGCCTCTACCACGCCTGGGACGAGGACGGCCGACTCCTCGGCGAGCGCGACGCGGCCATCACCGTCTCCTTCGACCGCCCCTACGCGGGCGCCGGACTCCCCCTGCACGTGGGCCACGCCTACGACTTCATCCGCTGGGCCGAGCGCTACGGCTACGACCTCGCCTACGCCGACACCCGCGACCTGCACGCCGGCCGCGTCGACCCCGCCCGCTACCGAGGCCTGGTCTTCCCCGGCCACGACGAGTACTGGTCGGTCCCCATGCGCCGCACCGCCGAGCGCGCCCGCGACCACGGCACCTCGCTCGTCTTCCTCTCCGCCAACACCATGTACTGGCAGGTCGAGCTGGGCCCCTCGCCCTCCGGAGTGCCCGACCGGCTCCTCACCTGCCGAAAACGCCGCGGCCCCGGCCGCCCCAGCCTGTGGCGCGAGGTCGACCGCCCGGAGCAGCAGCTGCTCGGCATCCAGTACGCGGGCCGGGTCCCAGAACCGGCGCCGATGATCGTGCGCAACGCCACGCACTGGCTCTGGGACTCCACCGGAGCCTGCGAGAACGACGAGCTCGACGGCCTGGTCGCGGGCGAGGCCGACCGCTACTTCCCGCGCACCCAGCTCCCCGAGCACCAGGACCGGATCCTGCTCGCGCACTCCCCCTACCTCGACGGCGACGGGCACAAGCGCCACCAGGAGACCTCCCTCTACCGGGCACCCAGCGGGGCCCTGGTCTTCGCTTCCGGCACCTTCGCCTGGTCCCCGGCTCTCGACCGCCCGGGGCACGTCGACGAGCGCGT
Source organism: Streptomyces sp. NBC_01551 (assembly GCF_026339935.1). NCBI lineage: Bacteria > Bacillati > Actinomycetota > Actinomycetes > Kitasatosporales > Streptomycetaceae > Streptomyces > Streptomyces sp. NBC_01551. The sequence goes on along the minus strand of NZ_JAPEPX010000001.1, from coordinate 3,044,220 downwards.
CCAGCGCGCCACCGCGAACCTCCTCGACCGGATCTGCAAGCGCGACTGAGACCCGGCCGGGCACCCCCTGGGCAGCTCGCGGGCCCCCGTGCGGGAGAATGGGACCGCGCTCGTACAGAACCACAGGGAGACCCCGTGTCCGGATTCGTCGAAAAGCCCGAGCCGGTCCAGGTGCCCGGCCTCGTCCACCTCCACACCGGCAAGGTGCGCGACCTCTACCGCGACGAGGACGGCAACCTCGTCATGGTCGCCAGCGACCGGATCTCCGCCTACGACTGGGTGCTCCCCACCGAGATCCCGGACAAGGGACGCGTCCTCACCCAGCTCTCCCTCTGGTGGTTCGACCAGCTCCGCGACCTCGTCCCGAACCACGTCATCAGCACCGAGCTGCCCGCCGGCGCCCCCGCCGACTGGGCCGGCCGCACGCTGATCTGCAAGAGCCTCGACATGGTCCCCGTCGAGTGCGTGGCCCGCGGCTACCTCACCGGCTCCGGCCTCGCCGAGTACGTCCAGACCCGCACGGTGTGCGGGCTCGCCCTCCCCGAGGGCCTCGTGGACGGCTCCGAGCTGCCCGCGCCGATCTTCACCCCGGCCGCCAAGGCCGACGTCGGCGAGCACGACGAGAACGTCACCTACGAGGAGGTCGCGCGTACCTCCGGCGCCGAGACGGCGGCGCTGCTGCGCCAGACCACCCTCGCCGTGTACGGCCGCGCCCGGGACATCGCGCGCGAGCGCGGGATCATCCTGGCCGACACCAAGTTCGAGTTCGGCTTCGACAAGGACGGCCGTCTGGTCGCCGGCGACGAGGTGCTGACCCCGGACTCCTCCCGCTTCTGGCCGGCCGACCAGTGGGAGCCGGGCCACGCCCAGCCCTCCTTCGACAAGCAGTTCGTCCGCGACTGGCTGACCTCCCCCGCCTCCGGCTGGGACCGCAAGGGCGAGCTCCCGCCGCCGGCGCTCCCGCGCGAGGTCGCCGAGCGGACCAGCGCCAAGTACATCGAGGCGTACGAGCGCCTCACCGGCCTGACCTGGGCCGGTCAGACCTGGTCCTGAGGGGCCGGGGACACGAAGAAGCCCCCGGTCGAGGACCGGGGGCTTCTTCGTTCTGAGCGGACAACGCGACTCGAACGCGCGACATCCACCTTGGCAAGGTGGTGCTCTACCAACTGAGCTATGTCCGCAGGTGCGCCGTAACGCGGGACCTACTATACCCAACCCCGCTGGCGTGCGAGACGCACTGCCGTGTGACGGTTCTCCGCGCCCAGCTTCGACGCCGCCGAGGACAGGTAGTTGCGCACCGTTCCCTGCGACAGCGAGGCCCGCTCCGCGATCTCCGCGATCGGCGCCCCGTCGCCCGCCAGTTCCAGTACCTCCGCCTCGCGCGGGGTCAGCGGCGAGTCGCCCGCGCTGATCGCGTCGGCCGCCAACTCCGGGTCCACGTAACGCCCTCCGGCGTGCACGGTCCGGATCAGCTCGGCCAGTCGCTGCGCCGACACCGTCTTCGGGGCGAAGGCCCGCACGCCCGCCGCGAGGGCCCGCTTCAGGTGCCCGGGACGGCCGTGACTCGTCACGATCATGGTCTTGGTGTCGGGGAGTTCGGCCCGCAGGGTTGTGGCCACACTCACACCGTCCGCCCCCGGCATCTCCAGGTCCAGTACCGCCACATCCGGCAGGTGCGCCCGCGCCATCGCGAGGGCCTCCGGCCCCGAGGCCGCCTCGGCGACGACCAGCAGGTCGTCCTCCAGGGCCAGCAGTGCGGCCAGCGCACCCCGGATCAGGTGCTCGTCATCGGCCAGCAGTACCCGTACGGGGCTCATGCCCGCACCTCCACTCGTTGCAGTTGCCGCCCCGGGACCTCGGCCAGCAGCCGGAACCGGCCGCCGTCCACCGGACCCGCCCGCAGGGTGCCGTCCACCACCGCGAGCCGTTCCCGCAGCCCGGCGAGCCCCGATCCCGGCGGCCCGGCCGGCGCCTCGGGAGCCCCGTCGTTCTCCACCAGCAGGGTCAGCGCACCCTCGTCGTCCGCCGTCAGCCGGATCACGCAGTTGCGCGCGTCCCCGTGCCGCAGGACGTTCGTCGTCGCCTCCCGCACCACCCAGCCGAGGGCCGACTGCACCTCGGCGGGCAGCTGCCGCCCGGCCTCGAACTCGACCAGGCAGTCCATCCCGGCCGCGCTCAGCACCCCGCGCGCGCCCTCCAGCTCCACGGCCAGGTCCGCCTCGCGGTAGCCGCGCACCACGTCCCGTACCTCGCGCTGCGACTCCCGCGCGATCCGCTGGACCTCGATCATCTGATCCACCGCCTCGGGGCGTTCGCGCCGTGCCAGCTGGACCGCCAGCTCGCTCTTGAGCGCGATCACCGCGAGGTTGCGCCCCATCACGTCGTGCAGGTCCCGCCCGAAGCGCAGCCGCTCCTCGGCCACCGCCAGCTGCGCCTGGAGTTCCCGTGCGCGGTCCAGCTCGTAGACGGTGTTCAGCAGCCACCCGGAGAACCCGTAGGCCACGCTCATGAACAGCCCGGTGAACAGGATGCCGATCGTGTACCCGAGGGCCTCGGCCGCGCTCACGCCCATCGCGAACACCACCAGGCCCGCACCGAGCGCCGAGGCCGGGGCGGTCCAGCACATGTGCCGGACCTGCCTCATGCACAGCACCAGCGCTCCGGTGGTGAAGCTGGTCATGCCCAGGATCAGCGGAGGGGCCACGCTCTCGGCGACCGTCCCGGCCCGGCGCAGGACGAGCAGCGCCAGGAAGCACACGGCCGTCAGGACCGCAGCCGTCACCGCGAGCCGCACCGGCCGCTCCCGGCGGCCCGCGATCCAGTCCAACGCCCGTGAGGAGAGGAACCCGATCAGCACGGAGTGCACGCACATCATCAGGAACAACGCCAGCGAGACCGGCAGCGGGGCCTTGTTCTGCGGGGCCGCCAGCGCGGGCAGCCCGAACGACACGACCTCCAGGGGGACGAAGAAGTGGAAGGACCCCCGGATGTACAGCTCGACCTTCCCCGCACTGGTGCGGTTCTTCCACCACCCGGTCAGCTTCGACACGTCCCGTCCCCCGACTTCGTTCCTCGTTCTAGCGGCGCGGTTCCCAGCGGAACCACTTCTGGACAGCAAACACCGGGATCATGATCCAGGCCAGCGTGGTGAGCCCCGCCGTCAGCAGGTCCCCGCTCTGCGCACCGCCGGTCCAGCCCGCCCGCACCAGGGTCATCACACCGCTCAGCGGCAGCAGTTCGCACACCGAGGCCAGTACGTCGGGCAGCGAGTCCGCCGGGACGAACAGCCCGGAGCCGAGCGCCGTCACCAGGAACAGCGGCAGCGTGGTGATGCCCGCGCTCTCCACGTTGCGGGTGAAGGAGCTGGTCACGGCCGAGGCCCCGGCGAGCAGCACGATCCCGCAGAGCACCGCGGCCGTCAGCAGCAGCGGCCGGCGCGGCATCCCGGCGTCCAGGGCCGCCGTCCCGGCCAGCGCGAGGACGAGGATCTGCCCGACGGCGAGGACGGCGGCGGGCAGCGCGGTCCCGGCCAGGATCTCCAGGTCGCCCGCCTCGCCGGTGCGCAGCCGCTTGAGGACGAGCTCCTCGCGCCGGGCCACGTAGGCGGAGACCAGGTTCATGTAGACGACGAGGATCAGCACCATCCCGATGCCACCGGTCAAGGTGGCCTCGCCGAGGGCCATCGCGCCGTCGCCGTCCACGTCGCCCAGCGTCGAGCGCAGCACGAACACCATCATCAGCGGCATCAGCAGCGCCACGGTCAGCGCGGCCCGGTTGCGCACCAGCAGGGTGAGCTCGGAGCGGCCCAGCGCCACGAGCCGGCCGGGGTTGAGGGTCAGCGTGTTCATCGGGTCCCCGCCATCTGGTCGCTGTGGTCGATATCGGTGCGGGCGCCCTCGGTACGGCCTAGCGGCGCGCGGCGGCTCTCCGCGATCTCCAGGAAGGCCTCCTCCAGGGAGGCGGAGCGGGCGTCGAGCCCGGCGAGTGCGACCCCGGACTCCTCGGCCCAGCGCAGCAGCGCGCCGAGGTCGGACTGGAGGTGTTCGGTACGGATCTCCACGTGCTGCCCGTCGGCCGCCGCGCGCAGCGTCAGCGGGAGCCGGGCCGCGGACACACCGTCCGGCAGCGTGAAGCGGATCCGCGACGGCCGCGTGGCCGTCACCTCGGCCGGGGTCCCGGTCAGGACCAGCTCGCCCTCGTGGAGGATCGCCAGCCGGTCGGCGAGTTCCTCCGCCTCCTCCAGGTAGTGCGTGGTCAGCAGCACCGTGGTGCCCTGGGCCCGGAGTTCGCGTACCAACGCCCAGGTGTCCCGGCGGCCCTCGGGGTCCATGCCGGTGGTCGGCTCGTCGAGGAACAGCACCTCGGGCCGCCCCAGCAGGGCCAGCGCCAGGTCCAGGCGCCGCCGCTCGCCGCCGGACAGCTGCTTGACCCGTACGGAGGCCCGCGCGGCCAGGCCGACCAGGTCCAGCACCTCCGCCGCCGGGCGAGCCCCGGAGGTGACCCCGCCCCACATCCGGACGGTCTCGGCGACGGACAGGTCGGAGGGGAAGCCGCCCTCCTGGAGCATCACCCCGGTGCGCGGGCGGACCTTGGCCCGCTGCTTGTACGGGTCGAGCCCGAAGACGCGCACCTGGCCGCCGCTCGGCGGGGCCAGCCCCTCCAGGAGCTCGACGGTGGACGTCTTGCCGGCGCCGTTGGTGCCGAGCAGGGCGAAGATCTCGCCGCGCTCCACGGCGAAGGAGACGCCGCGGACGGCCTCGAATCCCCCGGTGTAGCCGCGGCGCAGCCCCTCGGCCCGGATCACGCTCTGGCGGTCGCTGTCAGTCATGCTCCAAGCCTCGCGGCGGCCCCGCGACGGCAGCAGTGCGCGCTGTCACGACCCCCGATGACATTTGTCATCGGGATCAGGGCATACGACAAAGGCCCTGATCAATGATCAGGGCCTTTGTTCTCTGAGCGGACGACGCGACTCGAACGCGCGACATCCACCTTGGCAAGGTGGTGCTCTACCAACTGAGCTACGTCCGCATGCTTGCGCGACACGAATGCCGTGCGATGCGTGCATCACTCTACCTGATCCACAAGCGTGGTCGGTAAAGCGATGCAGAGCGGGTGACAGGGATCGCACACTGCGCCTCCCCCCTGGAAGGGGGGTGTTCTGCTACTGAACTACACCCGCACGACCTTCGGGGTTTTGGCTTTCCGGCCTGGCCCCTCGGCGTGATCCACACACTAGCCGATCAGAGGGGGTGGATGGCAAATCCGGGGTCGGCCTCCGCCCGCGGGCGGCCCGCGGGCGGCTCAGTGGGCCGCGTTGTAGGCCTCGTAGACCCGCTTCGGGATGCGGCCGCGCGGCGGCACGTCGAGCTGGTTCGACCGGGCCCAGGCCCGGACCACGGCCGGGTCCGGCGCGATCGAGGTGTGCTTGAACGCCTTCCCCGAGCGGGACTGCCGGCGGCCGGCGGCCACGAAGGGGGCCAGGCTCTTCCGCAGTTTCTTTGCGTTCGTCTCATTGAGGTCGATCTCGTACGACTTACCGTCCAGAGCGAACACGACCGTTTCCGTCGCGTCTCCGCCGTCGATGTCGTCGGAGATCGTGACTACTACGCGCTGCGCCACGGATATCGGTCCCTTCGTGCGACCTCGCGCCACGTGCTGACGTGCGGTGATGTCGACTGTGTGGATGTTTCGGAGCAATGCAACTTTCGGCGCCCGTTGTGAAGCGGCAAAAACGGTGGTGCCGAGGGATTCCTTTGTACCGTGATTCCCATTGAATTGCGAAGCCCAGTTAATTATCTCCGCGTGTCCCGCCGCAATCCCGGGAGCGGGGTTTTCCGGCGGATTTTGCGAAGCGTTGGTGAAGCCGAAACCGCACGGCGATCACGGTCAACACATATCTACCCGCGTAGAAATTTCGGCCGGGTACGCTGATGGAACCGCCTTCGCACCAACCACCTCATCGGGAGTGCCAGTGGCACGCGTCGTAGTCGACGTCATGCTCAAGCCGGAGATCCTCGACCCCCAGGGCCAGGCGGTGCAGCGTGCACTGCCGCGCCTGGGCTTCGAAGGGATCGCCGACGTCCGCCAGGGGAAGCGCTTCGAACTGGAAGTGGAGGGACCGGTCGACCAGGCCGCCCTCGACCGCATCCACAAGATGGCCGAAACGTTCCTCGCCAACACCGTCATCGAAGACTTCACCGTGAAGGTCGAGGCCTGACGGTGACCACTCGCATCGGAGTCGTCACGTTCCCCGGAACGCTCGACGACCGTGACTCGCTGCGCGCCGTCCGCCTCGCGGGGGCCGAGCCGGTTTCGCTGTGGCACCGCGACAAGGACCTGCACCAGGTCGACGCGGTCGTCCTCGCCGGCGGCTTCTCCTACGGGGACTACCTGCGCGCCGGAGCCATCTCCCGGTTCTCGCCGGTGATGGAGACCATCATCGAGCAGGCCAAGGGCGGCATGCCCGTCCTCGGCATCTGCAACGGCTTCCAGATCCTCACCGAGGCCCACCTGCTGCCGGGGGCGATGCTCCGGAACAACCACCTGCACTTCATCTGCCGCGACCAGAAGCTGCGGGTGGAGAACGCGGAGACCGCGTGGACCGGCGACTACACCGCCGGCCAGGAGATCTCCGTACCGCTCAAGAACATGGACGGCCGGTACGTCGCCGCCGAGCGTGTGCTCGACGAACTGGAGGCCGAAGGCCGAGTGGCCTTCCGGTACGTGGACGTGAACCCGAACGGGTCGCTCCGCGACATCGCCGGCATCACCAACGCCGCGGGCAACGTCGTCGGCCTGATGCCGCACCCCGAGCACGCGGTCGAGCCGCTGATCGGGACGGGCCGCACCGACGGCCTCCCGTTCTTCACGTCGGTCCTGAAGAAGCTGGTCTCCGCATGAGCCTCGACACGGTCAAGAACGCCACCGAAACCCCGGACGCCTCCCAGCCTTGGAAGGAACTCGGCCTCAAGGAGGACGAGTACGCCCGGATCCGCGAGATCCTCGGCCGCCGCCCGACCGGTGCCGAGCTCGCCATGTACTCGGTCATGTGGTCCGAGCACTGCTCGTACAAGAGCAGCAAGGTCCACCTGAAGCAGTTCGGCGAGAAGGCCCCCGAGAACACGGCCATGCTCGTCGGCATCGGCGAGAACGCCGGCGTCGTCGACGTCGGCCAGGGGTACGCGGTCACCTTCAAGGTCGAGTCGCACAACCACCCCTCGTACATCGAGCCCTACCAGGGCGCGGCCACCGGCGTCGGCGGCATCGTCCGCGACATCCTCGCCATGGGCGCCCGCCCGGTCGCGGTCGTCGACCCGCTGCGCTTCGGTGCGGCCGACCACCCCGACACCAAGCGCGTCCTGCCGGGCGTGGTCGCGGGCATCGGCGGCTACGGCAACTGCCTGGGCCTGCCGAACATCGGCGGCGAGGTCGTCTTCGACGCCTGCTACCAGGGCAACCCGCTGGTCAACGCCGGCTGCATCGGCGTCATGAAGCACGAGGACATCCACCTCGCCAAGGCCTCCGGCCCCGGCAACAAGGTCATCCTCTACGGCGCCCGCACGGGCGGCGACGGCATCGGCGGCGTGTCCGTGCTGGCCTCGGAGACGTTCGACGACTCCAAGCCCACCAAGCGCCCCGCCGTCCAGGTCGGCGACCCCTTCCAGGAGAAGCTCCTCATCGAGTGCACCCTGGAGATCTTCAAGGAGAAGCTGGTCGCGGGCATCCAGGACCTCGGCGGCGCCGGGCTCTCCTGCGCGACCTCCGAGCTCGCCTCCGCCGGTTCCGGCGGCATGCGGGTCGAGCTGGACACCGTGCCGCTGCGCGACGCGACGCTCTCGCCCGAGGAAATCCTCATGAGCGAGTCGCAGGAGCGCATGTGCGCGATCGTCGAGCCGCAGCACGTCGACCGCTTCATGGAGATCTGCGAGAAGTGGGACGTCATCGCCACCGTCATCGGTGAGGTGACCGACGGCGAGCGCCTGGAGATCTTCTGGCACGGCGAGCAGATCGTGGACGTGCCCCCGGGCACCGTCGCCCACGAGGGCCCCGTCTACAACCGGCCCTACGCCCGCCCCGAGTGGCAGGACGCGCTCCAGGCCGACGACGCGGGCAAGCTGCCCCGCCCGCAGACCTCCGAGGAGCTCCGCGCCCAGGTCCTGGCGCTGGTCTCGTCCCCGAACCAGGCCTCGAAGTCCTGGGTCACGGACCAGTACGACCGCTTCGTCCAGGGCAACACGGTGCTGTCGCAGCCCGAGGACGCCGGCATGGTCCGCATCGACGAGGACACCAACCTCGGCGTGGCCATGGCGACGGACGGCAACGGCCGCTTCGCGAAGCTCGACCCGTACACGGGCGCGCAGCTCGCGCTGGCGGAGGCGTACCGCAACGTCGCCGCGACCGGCGCCAAGCCGCTCGCCATCTCCGACTGCCTCAACTTCGGCTCGCCCGAGGACCCGGGCGTCATGTGGCAGTTCGCCGAGGCCACCCGCGGCCTCGCGGACGGCTGCCTGGAGCTGGGCACCCCGGTGACCGGCGGCAACGTCTCGCTGTACAACCAGACCGGTGAGACCGCGATCCACCCGACCCCGGTCGTGGCGGTCCTCGGTGTGATCGACGACGTCAACCGGCGCACGCCGATGGCGTTCGCCGAGGCCGGCCAGCTGCTGTACCTGCTCGGCGACACGGCCGGGGAGTTCGGCGGTTCGGCCTGGTCGCAGGTGGTCCACGACCACCTCGGCGGCATGCCGCCCAAGGTGGACCTGGGCCGCGAGAAGCTGCTCGGCGAGATCCTGATCTCGGGCTCCCGCGACGGCATGATCGACGCCGCGCACGACCTGTCGGACGGCGGCGTCATCCAGGCGCTGACCGAGTCCTGCCTGCGGGGCGGCAACGGCGCGCGGATCGTGGTGCCGGAGGGTCTGGACGCGTTCACCTTCCTGTTCTCCGAGTCGGCGGGCCGGGCGATCGTGTCCGTACCGCGCAGCGAGGAGCTCCGCTTCACCGACATGTGCGGTGCGCGGGGTCTGCCGGCCACCCGCATCGGCGTGGTGGACGGCGAGGAGATCGAGATCCAGGGCGAGTTCACGCTCCCGCTGGCCGAGCTCCGCGAGGCCCACGAGGCGACCATCCCGGCGCTGCTGGCCTGAGCCCCGGCCACAGCCCGTACCGAAGCCCCGCACGGACCGCCGTGCGGGGCTTCGGCGTTGTCGGCGGCGAGCCGACCGGCCGTGGCGATTCCGTAGCCCGCAAACCCCTTCCGACCTGCGCGATCCCGCCCGTACACCGACGCCGTGAGCGACACGGCGGCGGCTGATCGGGCAGACTCCCCGCATGGCACCCAAGACCCGCAGGTACGACGCCGCGAAGATCAACGCGGCGGTGACCGCGCAGTTCGGCCATGTCGCCGACGCCGTGGCGGAGCTGACTCCCGAGCAGCTGGCGCGGCCCAGCGGGCTCGGGGACTGGACCGTGGGAGACCTCGCCGCGCACGTCGCGTGGATCGCGGACTCGCTGGGCGCCGGTCTGGAGCGGCCGCCCGCCGCCGTCGCCGAGCTGAGCGCCTCCGAGTGGCCCTCCGCCACCGCCTCCCTCGCCGGGCGGATCGCCGAGGCGGCCAAGGAGACCCTGGACGGCGGCCCGCTGCCCGAGCTGTTCGCGCGGGCCGGTGACCGGCTGGCCGCAGGGCTCGCGGCGAACCGCGGCGACCGGGTGCTGAGCCTGTGGATCGGGGCCATGACCCTGGCCGACTTCATGGTCACCCGGACCGTCGAACTCGTGGTCCACACCGACGACCTGAACCGGGCCGCGGGCCTGGACATCCCGATCGAGCGGCAGGCCCTGGCCGCCTGCACCCGGCTGCTCGCCGACGCCCTCGCGGCCAACGCGCCGGGCGCCTCGGTGGAGGTACGGGTCCCGCCGTTCGCGGTGGTCCAGTGCGTCGAGGGACCCCGGCACACCCGCGGCACCCCGCCCAACGTGGTGGAGACCGACCCGCTGACCTGGATCCGGCTCGCGACGGGCCGTACGGGCTGGGCCGACGCCCTCTCCGAGGCGCGGGTCAGCGCCAGCGGGGAGCGGGCCGACCTGTCCGCGCTGCTCCCGCTGATGAGCTGAAACGGCGGAGCCGCCGGGCGCGCTGCCTGCCGGGCGCGCTGCCTGCTGGGCGTGCCGCCTGCCCGGCGCGCCGCCCGGACGGCGCACCGGGCGGAACCGGTGGGCCGGGGCATCCGTCCCAGGGGCATGCGTACCTTCCGGCACGTCCCCGTCGCCCTGGCCGCCGCCCTCGTCCTGGCCGCCGCCGTGACCGCCTGCGGTGACGCCGGCGCGGCCTTGATCGCGGAGAACCCGCGGCCCGCGACCGGCACCGTCACGGTCACCGCTCCGGCACCGAAGTCCCCGCTCACCGCGACCGAATGGACCGTGGACTCCCTGCTCGACGGGGACACCGCGGCCTCCCTCCCGGCCGACGCGGCCGGCCGGGCCCGGTTCGCGATCGCCGCCGACGGAGCCGTGAGCGGCAACCTCGGCTGCAACCGGTTCAGCGCCAAGGCCACCGTCTCCGGCTCCTCGCTCACCGTCGGCCCGCTCACCACCACCCGGATGGCCTGCGAGGGCGGCCCGGGCGAGGTCGAGCGGGCGTTGACCGAGCTGTTCGGCAGCGGCCCCCTCACCTGGCGGATCCAGGGCCGGGCCCTCACGCTCACCGCCCCCGACGGGGCCGGCCTGGCCGCGGGGGCCGGGTCCCCCGCCGGATAGCCGGCCTCAGCCGGGGTAAGGGAGCAGGCCCGCGTCGGTCTTCTCCCACGCCGCCCGCAGCTCCGCCAGCAGGGCCGGCTCCGACGCCGCCTTGTCGGCCTGCTCGCGGAGGTCCCCGGCCAGGTCGAACAGCTGGTCCCGGCCCGCCTTGCCCCGGTAGTACTTCCAGTCCCCGCGGCGCAGCGCCCGCTCCCCCCGTACCCGCCAGAACAGGTCCCGCGAGGCGGCCTTCTCGCCGCGCAGCAGGTACCCGGCCAGGCTCGTCCCGTCCAGCGGGTAGGCGCGGTGGGGGCGGGTTCCGGCCACCTCCAGCAGCGTCGCCGTCCAGTCCGGGCTGAACAGCGGGACGTGGCTGACCTGGCCCCCGTCGATCCGGGCGGGCCAGCGGGCGATGTTCGGGACCCGGATCCCGCCCTCCTGGAGCGAGGCCTTGTTGCCTGAGAGCGGCCAGTTGTACGAGAAGCGCTCGCCGCCGTTGTCGCTGGAGAACACGACCAGGGTGTCGTCCTCCTGCCCGGAGCGCTTCAGCGCCTTCAGCACCTCCCCGACCGAGCGGTCGAGGTCCTCGACCATCTGCTTGTACTTCTCGATCGAGCCGCCGTCCTGGTGCCACAGGGCGCGCGCGTCGCCCGCCTTGATGCGCCGGACGATCTCGGCGCTCTCCTCGGTGTCCCCGTCCGCGATCCACGGCCAGTGCGGGGTGGTGAAGTTCAGGTTCAGCAGCCACGGCTTGCCGCCGTGGTCGCGGGAGACGTACTCGCTCGCCCGCTCGGTGATGATCCGGGTGTAGTAGCGCAGGTCCTGGTACGTGGCGTCGCCCTCGTAGAGGTCGTACTCGCCGCCCAGGCCCAGCTTGGAGTAGTACTCCAGGGCGCCGCCGAAGTTGCCGAAGAACTCGTCCCACCCGGACCTGGTGGGGCTGTAGTCGGGCAGGTAGCCCGCGTGCCACTTGCCGATCAGCGCGGTGGCGTACCCGGCGTCGCGCAGCAGCGAGGCCAGCGTCGGGTGGGTGGGCTCCAGGCCGGCGGACTTGTCGGCGATGGGCTCGGCCAGCCCGCCCCGGGTACGGCCCGGATAGCGCCCGGTGTACAGGCTGAACCGGGTCGGGGAGCAGGTCGCCGAGCCGGCGTAGGCGTCGGTGAACCGGACGCCCTGCCGGGCGAGCCGGTCCAGGTTCGGGGTCTTGATGTGCGGGGAGCCGTACGAGGACAGGTCGGCCCAGCCGAGGTCGTCCCCGAGGATGAACAGGATGTTCGGACGCTGCGAACGACGGCCCCGCGCGGCCCGGAACGGACGCTCCGCGGGACCCGCCTGAGGGGCCTCGGAGGCGGCGGCCCGACCGGTCCCGAGCCCCACCGCGGCGGCCGCCGCGGTGGCTCCGACGGCGCCCCCGAACGTACGACGGGACAGATTGCTGTTGTACGAAGACACAAAAACTCCAAGGCGCAGCTCGGCCACCCCGCCCCGGGCGGGCGCGGGGACGGCGCGCGGCACGGCAGGGCGGGGCTGGGCGGAGCGAAATGGGAAAGGGGGAGAAAGAGTTGCGGCTACGCGGAACAGCGACAGATGGCGCTCGCGACACGGACCAGGTCTACGTGGCGGCGCTCGACAAGGGTGACGCGGTGGTCACCGAGAGGCTGCATGAGGCGAGAGCCTGTACGAATCCTCTTGTAGATGTCAACAAACGATCCGAATACCGAGACAGGGGCGTCCGGTCACCCTCTGTGCTGTGACATTTCCCGGGCATCCCCAATTCGGACCAGTGGTCGATCTCGCCTACACTCGGGAGCGTGCCTCGTGGTGATGGACGACTCAACCACGACCTGCTCCCCGGAGAAAAGGGCCCCCAGGACGCTTGCGGCGTCTTCGGTGTCTGGGCTCCGGGTGAAGAGGTCGCCAAGCTCACCTACTTCGGACTGTATGCACTGCAGCACCGCGGACAAGAGTCCGCGGGAATCGCTGTGAGCAACGGTTCCCAGATCCTCGTCTTCAAGGACATGGGCCTCGTTTCCCAAGTCTTCGACGAAACCTCTCTCGGCTCGCTCCAGGGTCATATCGCGGTCGGTCACGCCCGCTACTCGACCACTGGCGCCTCCGTCTGGGAGAACGCCCAGCCGACCTTCCGCGCGACCGCCCACGGCTCCATTGCCCTGGGTCACAACGGCAACTTGGTGAACACCGCCGAGCTCGCCGAGATGGTCGCCGACCTCCCCCGTCAGGACGGCCGCGCCACCCAGGTGGCGGCCACCAACGACACCGACCTGGTGACGGCCCTGCTCGCCGGCCAGACCGACGACGACGGCAAGCCCCTGACCATCGAGGAGTCGGCCGCCAAGGTCCTGCCTCAGGTCAAGGGCGCCTTCTCGCTCGTGTTCATGGACGAGGGGACCCTCTACACCGCCCGTGACCCGCAGGGCATCCGCCCGCTGGTCCTCGGCCGCCTGGAGCGCGGCTGGGTGGTCGCGAGCGAGACCGCCGCCCTCGACATCTGCGGCGCCAGTTTCGTCCGCGAGGTCGAGCCGGGCGAGCTCATCGCGATCGACGAGAACGGTCTGCGCACCTCCCGTTTCGCGGAAGCAAAGCCCAAGGGCTGTGTCTTCGAGTACGTCTACCTGGCGCGCCCGGACACGGACATCGCCGGCCGCAACGTCTACCTCTCGCGTGTCGAGATGGGCCGGCGCCTGGCCAAGGAAGCCCCGGTCGACGCCGACCTGGTGATAGCGACGCCGGAGTCCGGCACGCCCGCCGCCGTCGGCTACGCCGAGGCCAGCGGGATCCCGTACGGCTCCGGCCTGGTCAAGAACGCCTACGTCGGCCGGACCTTCATCCAGCCCTCGCAGACGATCCGCCAGCTCGGCATCCGCCTCAAGCTCAACCCCCTCAAGGAAGTCATCCGGGGCAAGCGCCTGGTGGTCGTCGACGACTCGATCGTCCGCGGCAACACCCAGCGCGCCCTCGTCAAGATGCTCCGCGAGGCCGGCGCGGCCGAGGTCCACATCCGGATCTCCTCGCCGCCGGTGAAGTGGCCGTGCTTCTTCGGCATCGACTTCGCCACCCGGGCCGAGCTGATCGCCAACGGCATGACGGTCGACGAGATCGCCACGTCGCTCGGCGCGGACTCGCTCTCGTACATCTCGCTCGACGCGATGATCGAGGCGACGACCATCCAGAAGCCCAACCTCTGCCGTGCCTGCTTCGACGGCGAGTACCCCATGGAGCTGCCCGACCCGCAGCTGCTGGGCAAGCAGCTCCTGGAGAACGAGCTGGCGGGCGGTACGGACGCCGCTGACGCGCTCCGTCGCCCGTAGGTCCGGCTCAACCCCGCTCGACCTGCGCCGGGCCCTGTTCTGGAAGCCGTTCCCAGGGCCCGGCACCACCCGCAGTAACGACACGAAAGCTCTCTCCTGTCATGACAGAGAAGACCACCGGTGCCAGCTACGCAGCCGCAGGCGTGGACATCGAAGCGGGGGACCGCGCCGTCGAGCTGATGAAGGAGTGGGTGAAGAAGACGCAGCGCCCCGAGGTCCTCGGCGGCCTCGGCGGCTTCGCCGGCCTCTTCGACGCCTCCGCCCTCAAGCGCTACGAGCGCCCGCTGCTGGCCTCCGCGACCGACGGGGTCGGCACGAAGGTGGACATCGCCCGCCAGCTGGGCGTGTACGACACCATCGGCCACGACCTGGTCGCGATGGTCATGGACGACATCGTCGTCTGCGGTGCCGAGCCGCTCTTCATGACCGACTACATCTGCGTCGGCAAGGTGCACCCCGAGCGTGTCGCGGCGATCGTCAAGGGCATCGCCGAGGGCTGTGTCCTCGCCGGCTGCGCCCTCGTCGGCGGCGAGACCGCCGAGCACCCGGGCCTGCTGGGCCCGGACGACTTCGACGTGGCGGGCGCCGGCACCGGTGTCGTCGAATACGACCGGCTCCTCGGCGCGGATCGCATCCGTACGGGTGACGCCGTCATCGCGATGGCGTCCTCCGGCCTTCACTCGAACGGGTACTCGCTGGTCCGCCACGTCCTCTTCGAGCGCGCCAAGATGTCGCTGGACCAGCACGTGGAGGAGCTCGGCCGGACCCTCGGCGAGGAGCTCCTGGAGCCCACCAAGATCTACTCGCTGGACTGCATGGCCCTCACCCGTACGGCCGAGGTCCACGCGTACTCGCACATCACCGGCGGCGGCCTCGCGGCGAACCTGGCCCGGGTGATCCCGGACCACCTGCACGCCACGGTCGACCGTTCGACCTGGGCCCCGGGCGCGATCTTCGACCTGGTCGGCAAGGCCGGGCAGGTGGAGCAGCTGGAGCTGGAGAAGACCCTGAACATGGGCGTCGGCATGATGGCCGTGGTCCCGCAGGAGTCGGTGGACGTGGCCCTGACCGCGCTGGCCGACCGGGGCGTGGACGCCTGGGTCGCGGGCGAGATCCTGGACCGGGGCGACCGCGGCGAGGGTGCGACCCTGACCGGTTCCTACGCGAGCTGAGCAGCACTGAACCCGGTCCGGGGCGATGCCCTGGACCGGGTTCGGTGTTTGTGGCTTTCGTGCAGACGCGAAAAAGCGTCAAGCGCCGCGACGCTGTGCCGACGGACCGGACTCTTCGTCCTCGTCGTCGTCATCGCTGTTGTACAGATCCGCGTACTTGGCGTACGGGTCGTCGTCGTCATCCAGATCGTCATCGACTTCGACCGGCTCGCTGACAGGCAGCAGCGGATCCGTCGGCGATGCGCCCAGCTCATTGGCCAGACGCGAGAGGTCAGTCCCGCCGCTGTTGTACTTCAGCTGGCGGGCGACCTTTGTCTGCTTGGCCTTGGCCCGGCCGCGCCCCATGGCTCGACCCCCTCGGTGACGGGGCTCGACGGCCCCAGAGTCTGACACGCGTTCATGGTTCGGAGCGGGCTCTCCGTGGAGAGACCGTCCGTAGGGGTTTAACGGTACCTGCTTCCGCGGCCATACGGTACGCCGCCCGCATGACGCGCCCCGGTGCAGAACCAGAGAAGCGCCCCGTCCTCGCTGGTCAGCTGCGATTTTAACCCTTTCCTGGCGGGCGACCCGCCGAAGTGCAGTGAGTTCCGTCTCGCCGCACCCCGGCGGGCGCACCCGCAGGCCCCGAAGGGGCCCTGGAGAGGGCCCCTTCGGGGGTCGGTCCGTGCGTCAGGCCTTGCGCGCGGCGCGGGCCTCGGCCATGCGCTGCTCGGCGATCCGGTCGGCGGCCGCGGCCGGCGGAATGCCGTCCGCCTTCGCACGAGCGAAGATCTCCAGCGTGGTGTCGAAGATCTTCGTGGCCTTCGCCTTGCAGCGGTCGAAGTCGAAGCCGTGCAGCTCGTCCGCGACCTGGATGACCCCGCCCGCGTTGACGACGTAGTCGGGGGCGTAGAGGATCCCGCGGTCCGCGAGGTCCTTCTCCACACCCGGGTGCGCGAGCTGGTTGTTCGCGGCGCCGCACACGACCGTGGCGGTCAGCGCGGGCACGGTCTCGTCGTTCAGCGCGCCACCGAGCGCGCACGGGGCGTAGATGTCCAGGCCCTCGGTGCGGATCAGCGCGTTGGTGTCCGCCACCGCGGTGACCTGCGGGTGCTTGTCGAGGACGCGGCGCACCGACTCCTCGCGCACGTCCGTGATGACGACCTCGGCGCCGTCCTCCAGCAGGTGCTCGACCAGGTAGTGGCCGACCTTGCCGACGCCGGCGACGGCGACCTTGCGGCCGCGCAGGGTCGGGTCGCCCCACAGGTGCTGGGCGCTGGCGCGCATGCCCTGGAAGACGCCGAAGGCGGTCAGGACCGAGGAGTCGCCGGCGCCGCCGTTCTCGGGGGAGCGGCCGGTGGCCCAGCGCGTCTCGCGGGCCACGACGTCCATGTCGGCGACGTACGTGCCGACGTCGCAGGCGGTGACGTAGCGGCCACCGAGGGACTCCACGAACCGGCCGTAGGCCAGCAGCAGTTCCTCGCTCTTGAGGACATCGGGGTCACCGATGATGACGGCCTTGCCGCCGCCGAGGTCGAGACCGGCGAGGGCGTTCTTGTACGACATGCCGCGCGAGAGGTTCAGCGCGTCGAGGACGGCCTCCTCGTCCGACGCGTACGCGTGGAAACGCGTGCCGCCGAGGGCGGGGCCCAGGGCGGTGGAGTGGATCGCGATGACGGCCTTGAGGCCGGAGGCTCGGTCCTGGCACAGCACGACTTGCTCGTGACCACCCTGCTCCGAGCGGAACAGGGTGTGCAGGACGCCGTCGGTCATTTCGGTCACGGTGGTGACTCCCATGGAAGAGATGCGGCGCGGAAAGACGCCCGCCCTGCGGGTGGGGGAGGGCGTGCTGTGAGCAGCGTAAGACCTGCGGGGCGCCCGCAGGCGATCTGTCCGAGGATCGAAACCCTCCCGATGTACGGGCCCCCGCGCGGCGGGTCCCGGGGCCGCCGCGCGGACTACCTCCGGGCGGTGCGGGGGAGGACGAGAGCGTGAGCGAATCCCCCGATCGCCGACTGCCCTCCGCGCGCCCGGCGCCGACCGTCCCGTACGCCTCCTACCTGCGCGTCTACGAGCCGTTGGCAGCCTTCCCGGAGCCCGAGCGCGCCCATTGGGCCGACTACGCCCGGCGCGGGACGGCGCCGACCGCGCAGGACGAACTGCGCAGGTCCCTCACGGATTTGGTCCGGGTCCCGGTGGTCGGCGTCCCCCCGCACGAGAGCGCCGACGCCTTCACGGCGGAGGTGGACGGGGTGCTGCTGGTCTGTCCGTGGCGGACCCGGCTGCGCGGCTGGCTCGCCCTCCAGGAGCTGGTGGCCGACTTCCCGCGCCCGGTGCTGGACGCGGCGCTCCCGCCGGGGGCGCGCCGGCGGGCGGCCGAGGAGTACGAGGCCTGGCGCGAGCGGAACCCGGATGCGCGGCCGTGGATCCGGACCGGGGTGTGGCAGGTGCCCCTGCGCTGGTTCGTGCTGGTGGCCGACGAGGAGCGGGAGTACCTGCCGGGCGAACGGCTGCGCTACCGGACGCCGATGGTGCAGGCCCGGCGCCGGCTCGCGCGGGCGCTGCGGACGTTGCGGGAGGCCGAGGGGTACGGGGGGCTGGCGCAGGGGCTGGTCGAGGTCGGAAGCTGGCTGGAGGAGTTCCACCCGCGCTCGATGGTCGAACTCGACTACGGCGGGCTGCTGCACGCGCTGCCGCCCGACCGGCTGGCGGCCGACCGCTCGGCCCGCGACCTGGCGGCGGGGCTCGCGGCGCTGCGGGCGGGGGACATGTCGGGCGCGGCGGGGCGGTACGGGGAGCTGGCGGAGCGCTGGCGGACGGTGCGGGAGAGACTGTTCGCCAATTAGCGGGGCCGGTACCCCGGACGGGTGTGACACGTCCGACACCATCGACGGGTGTGCCGCGGCGTTTCCGGAGGATCGTACGTACCCGCGCGTATCGGCCGATCGGGGATAAAGCGCAGATCAAGGCCCTGATCGCTACATTTGGGCCTTAGGGCCAGGACCTACGTCCCGATACGGGCCATTGGCCCAAGCGTGACGGACCGCACTATCTACACCCTTGCGCCCTTCCCCTACCCTCGTGCCAAAATAGGACAAGGAGTCCGGGGAGGGTTCCTTCCGCCCAACTAAGGGCGGAATGCTCGGTATTGCACTCTACGGGGGGTCTGACGACTCCTGATCGCTCTGTGACTGATCGTCACAGTGGGGTGACTGTCCGTTATGGGGCGGTCCATCGGCTTCCGCCGCTGATGAACACCTCGGAGGGCAATTCCATCGGTTTGGCCCTTGGGGCTGGACGGATGGTGTAGTTGTAGTGCCGAGGACAAGCCGTTCGTCCTATAACCGACTCGGCCTGCGTATGTCCATTTCGGGCAACGCGGGCCAAGGTGCAGAATTTAGAGGAAAGAACCGAGATGGTTCGGTTCTCCCGAGGAGGCCGCTCATGACCGCTCGCACCCCTGATGCCGAGCCGCTGCTGACCCCGGCTGAGGTTGCCACGATGTTCCGCGTGGACCCGAAGACGGTCACCCGCTGGGCCAAGGCTGGCAAGCTCACGTCCATCCGCACCCTGGGTGGACACCGCCGTTACCGCGAGGCCGAGGTTCGCGCACTGCTCGCGGGAATTCCGCAGCAGCGCAGCGAGGCCTGAGGTACGCAGCACCCCGTTTTAAAGGGTTCGAATCGGGTCCCCCAATCCGATGAAACCCGCAGAGCTTCAAACGACTGATCCTGCCCCAACAGGTTCTGGTCGTTCGGTCGCGCTGGACTCCGCCGGGTCCAGCGCGATCTTTTTTATGCCCGGAGCCGGGGCGAAACGGGCCGGCGCGAGGGTGTTGCAGGGGTGGGTGCCATTGCACATATTAAATCGAGCCCGCGTAGGGGTGCGATAAATGTGCGCATCTCAAAAACTCGTGTGGTGACACCTGTCACAGATGATCACTCTTGTACGAACCCGCAATGCACCCGTAAGGGGACGTGCGGCGCAGACCGCTTCATGCGGACGGGGGATTCTTGCCCTCGCGGCCGAGGTCCAGCGCGAGGCGCTGGAGGCGGTGGCAGGCCGGGCAGTGGCGTGTGAGGTGGCGGCGACCCCCCGCGGCCCTCAGATGGGCCTTCAGGAGCGCTCTGAGCTCGTCCCGGGTCGTCACTGGGCGGCCTCCTGCCATCTGCCAACGCATCAGGGCCCGTATCCCTGGGGGGATACGGGCCCTGATGTCATTGCGAACCTGACGGGACTTGAACCCGCGACCTCCACCTTGACAGGGTGGCGAGCTAACCAACTGCTCCACAGGTCCTCGATTTGCGGCCGCTAGGCGGCTGCGAATCAGACTGTACAGCAGCTCAGGGGGTGCAGTCGAACCGGACGACGGCCCGCCCCCCTGACCCGTCACGGGGCGGCCGCGTCCACCGCCTTCACGATCCGCTTGTCGGAGATCGGGTACGCCGTCCCGAGCGCGTGCGCGAAGTAACTGACCCGCAGTTCCTCGATCATCCAGCGGATCTCGGTGACCGCCTCCGGCACCGGCCGGCCCTTCGGGAGCTGCTCCAGCAGCCACAGGTACTCGTCCCGCATCTCGTGGACCTTCTCCATGCGCGTGGTGTCGCGCTGGACGCCCGTCGGCATCTGCTGGAGCCGCCGGTCGACCGCCACCAGGTAGCGCATCAGGTCCGGCAGCCGCTTCAGCCCCGTCAGGGTCACGAAGCCCGCCGGCATCAGCGCCGCCAGCTGCGTCTTCGCGTCCTGCACGTTCGCCATCAGGGCCAGGCTGTTGGTGGCCTTCAGGCGCCGCTCGCAGGCCTGCCAGGCCGCCAGCACCTGCTGGACCTGGCCCACCGTCCGCACCGTCGTGTCCACCAGGTCGGCGCGGACCGCGTCGAAGAGCTTCCGGAAGGAGGCCTCGTCCCAGGCCGGGCCGCCGTGGTCGGCGATCAGCCGGTCGGTGGCCGCCGTCGCGCAGTCGTCGAACAGCGCCTGGATGGAGCCGTGCGGGTTGCGTGACAGGGCCAGCTTCTGCTGGTTCGTCAGCTTGTCCGAGGCGAACTTCGCCGGGTTCACCGGGATGCCCAGCAGGATCAGCCGCCGGGTGCCCAGCCACATCGCCTGCTGCTGCTCGGCCTCCGTGTCGAAGAGCCGTACGGAGACGGTCGCGCCCTCGTCCACCAGCGCCGGGTACGCCCGCACCGGCTGGCCGGCCCGCCGGGTCTCGAACACCTTGGTCAGCGTGCCGATCGTCCAGTCGGTCAGCCCGGTGCGCTCCACCGACTCCCCGCCCGCCCGCTCGGCGGTGGCCGCGGCGGCCTTGGACAGCGCCTGGCGGGCCTTCGGCTTCAGCCGCAGCCGCAGGGCCTCCAGGTCCTTGTCCTCGGCGAGGTTCTTGCGGCGCTCGTCGACGATCCGGAAGGTGATCTTCAGGTGGTCCGGGATCCGGGACAGGTCGAAGTCCTCGGCGGACACCGGGACCCCCACCATCCGCTGGAGCTCGCGCGCCAGCGTCACCGGCAGCGGCTCCTGCAACGGCACAGCAGAGTCCAGGAAGCGGCCGGCGAAGTTCGGCGCGGGCACGTAGTGCCGGCGGATCGGCTTCGGCAGCGACCGGATCAGCTCGGTGACGACCTCTTCCCGCAGACCCGGGATCTGCCAGTCGAAGCCCTCGTCGGTGACCTGGTTCAGCACCTGGAGCGGAATGTGCACGGTCACACCGTCCGCGTCCGCGCCCGGCTCGAACTGGTACGTCACCCGGAAACCGAGCTGCCCCTGCCGCCAGGAGTCCGGGTAGTCGGCCTTGGTGACCCCGGCCGCCTTCTCCGTCAGCAGCATCTCGCGCTCGAAGTCGAGCAGTTCGGGCTCGTCCCGCTTCTTGTGCTTCCACCACGAGTCGAAGTGCGCCCCGGACACCACGTGCTCGGGGATCCGCTGGTCGTAGAAGTCGAACAGGGTCTCGTCGTCGACCACGATGTCGCGGCGCCGCGCCCGGTTCTCCAGCTCCTCCACCTCGGTGAGGAGCTTGCGGTTGTCGGCGTAGAACTTGTGGTGGGTGCGCCAGTCACCCTCGACGAGCGCGTTGCGGATGAACAGCTCCCGCGAGACCTCGGCGTCGATCCGGCCGTAGTTGATCTTCCGCTGGGCGACGATCGGCACGCCGTACAGCGTGACCTTCTCGTACGCCATCACGGCCGCCTGGTCCTTCTCCCAGTGCGGCTCGCTGTACGT
Source organism: Streptomyces sp. NBC_01551 (assembly GCF_026339935.1). Lineage (NCBI taxonomy): Bacteria > Bacillati > Actinomycetota > Actinomycetes > Kitasatosporales > Streptomycetaceae > Streptomyces > Streptomyces sp. NBC_01551. Next base: position 3,022,793 of record NZ_JAPEPX010000001.1, on the reverse strand, counting down.
GCGCTTGATCAGGTGCTGGGCCAGCGGCTCCACCCACTCGGGCTCCACCTTGGCGTTGACCCGTGCCCACAGCCGCGAGGTCTCCACCAGCTCCGCCGACATCACGAACTTCGGCTGCTTCTTGAAGAGCGCCGAGCCCGGGAAGACCGCGAACTTGGCGGACCGGGCCCCCAGGTACTCGTTCTTGTCGGTGTCCTTCAGGCCGATGTGCGAGAGCAGGCCCGCCAGCAGCGACACGTGGATGTGCTGCTCGGGGGCATCGGCCTCGTTGACGTGGATGCCCATGGTCTTGGCGACCGTACGCAGCTGCGAGTAGATGTCCTGCCACTCGCGGATCCGCAGGAAGTTCAGGTACTCCTGCTTGCACATCCGGCGGAACGAGGACGAGCCGCGCTCCTTCTGCTGCTCGCGGACGTAGCGCCACATGTTCAGGAACGAGAGGAAGTCGCTGGTCTCGTCCTTGAAGCGGGCATGGTTCTGGTCCGCCTGCGTCTGCTTGTCCGAGGGACGCTCGCGCGGGTCCTGGATGGACAGGGCGGCCGCGATCACCATGACCTCGCGGACGCAGTTGTTCTTGTCCGCCTCCACGACCATGCGGGCCAGGCGCGGGTCCACCGGGAGCTGCGAGAGCTGGCGGCCCATCGGGGTGAGCCGCTTGCGGGCGTCCTTCTCGGAGGGGTCCAGCGCGCCGAGTTCCTGGAGCAGCTGGACGCCGTCGCGGATGTTGCGGTGGTCCGGCGGGTCGATGAAGGGGAACTTCTCGATCTCGCCGAGGCCGGCCGCGGTCATCTGGAGGATGACGGAGGCCAGGTTGGTGCGCAGGATCTCGGCGTCCGTGAACTCCGGACGGGAGAGGAAGTCGTCCTCCGAGTACAGCCGGATGCAGATGCCGTCGCTGGTACGGCCGCAGCGGCCCTTGCGCTGGTTGGCGCTGGCCTGGCTGATCCGCTCGATGGGCAGCCGCTGCACCTTGGTGCGGTGGCTGTAGCGGGAGATCCGGGCCGTGCCCGGGTCGATCACGTACTTGATGCCCGGGACGGTGAGGGAGGTCTCGGCGACGTTCGTGGCGAGCACGATCCGGCGGCCGGTGTGCTGCTGGAACACGCGGTGCTGCTCGGCGTGCGAGAGGCGGGCGTAGAGGGGGAGGACCTCGGTGAAGCGGAGGTTGCGCTTGTTGAGCGCGTCCGCCGTGTCGCGGATCTCGCGCTCGCCGGAGAGGAAGACCAGGACGTCGCCGGGGCCCTCGGACTGGAGCTCGTCCACGGCCTCGCAGATCGCGGTGATCTGGTCGCGGTCGGAGTCCTCGGAATCTTCCTCGAGGAGCGGCCGGTAGCGCACCTCGACGGGGTACGTACGCCCGCTGACCTCGACGATCGGGGCCTCGCCGAAGTGCCGCGAGAAGCGCTCGGGGTCGATGGTCGCCGAGGTGATCACGACCTTGAGGTCGGGGCGCTTCGGCAGCAGCTGGGAGAGGTAGCCGAGCAGGAAGTCGATGTTCAGCGACCGCTCGTGGGCCTCGTCGATGATGATCGTGTCGTACGCGCGCAGCTCGCGGTCCGTCTGGATCTCGGCGAGCAGGATGCCGTCGGTCATCAGCTTCACGAAGGTCGCGTCCTGGTCCACCTGGTCGGTGAACCGGACCTTCCAGCCGACCGTCTGGCCGATCTCGGACTTCAGCTCCTCCGCGATGCGCTCCGCGACGGTGCGGGCGGCGATCCGGCGGGGCTGGGTGTGCCCGATCATGCCCCGGACGCCGCGGCCCAGCTCCATGCAGATCTTGGGGATCTGCGTGGTCTTGCCGGAGCCGGTCTCGCCCGCGACGATCACGACCTGGTGGTCGCGTATCGCCTCGGCGATCTCGTCCTTCTTCTGGCTGACGGGCAGGTTCTCGGGATACGTGACCTCCGGCATCCGCGAGGCACGGCCGGCCAGTCGCGCGGCGGCTTTGCCGGCCTCCGCGGCGATCTCGTCGAGCACGGCCTGCTTGGCCTCGGGCTTGCGGATACGGCGGGCGCCTTCGAGGCGGCGGCCGAGGCGGTGCGCGTCACGGAGGGAGATCTCACCGAGAAGCGTCTGCAGGGCGGCGAAGGAAGTAGACATACCTGGTCGAGGATCTCACCCGGGAGCGTCGGGTGGCGAACGCATTTGTGTACCGTCCCCGTACCATTTCGGGACGAGATCACCAGAACCCACCTGCCGTACGAGTGAGAGGCCCGCCATGTCCCGCGCCGCTGTGATCGCTGCGCTGGCGTTCCTGGTGTCCTGGGCGGCGCTCCTTCCCACGGCCGCACCGGCCGGGCAGCCCGCGGCCCTGGCGGCCGGGCAGCCCGCGGCCCTGGCGGCCGGGCAGCCCGCGGCCCTGGCGGCCGGGCAGCCCGCGGCCTTGGCGGTCCACCAGCCCGCAGCCGCGCCGGCCGGGCCCGTGGCCCTGGGGGTCCGGCAGCCCGTGGACCCGGCAGTCCAACCGCCCGCGGCCGCGCCGGCCGGGCCCGTGGCCCCGGCGGCGCTCCTGCCCGCGGCCGTGTCGGCCGGGGGCCCGGTTTTCGCGGTGGTGGAGGAACGGGGGCCCGCCTGTGCGCCCGGGGGGCCGGAGCGGGGGCAGGTGCCCGTCGTGCCGCCGCGCGGGGGCGGGGAGCATGCGCACGTCCCGGCCGTGCGGGCCGCGCCGGAGCCGGGGTGGGGCGGCCGGGCGCCGGCCGTCCGGGTTCTCGTACGCGGGCCGGACCAGGCGGCGCCGGGGCCGGTGGAGCTCTCCGTGATGCGGGTTTAGGGGACCGGTCGCCTTCCGACTGGTCCCGCCGAGAATCCGTAGCCCTGGAGCATCCGTATGTCCCGTTCCGCTTCCTCCTCCCGCAAGCCCCTGCTGATCTGCGCCGGGGTCGCCCTCGCCTCCGTCGCCTTCGGGTACGTGTCCTGGCAGGCCACCTCCGCCAAGGACACCCCCGCCACCAACCCCGCCGCCGCCTCCGCGCCCGAGGCCGCGGCCGCCACCGAGGGCAACGCCGAGCTGCTCCGGCTCGCCCGCCGCGAATCCGGCGACAAGCTGGCCGTCGGCCGGGCCGACGCGCCCGTCGTGCTGATCGAGTACTCCGACTTCAAGTGCGGCTACTGCGGCAAGTTCGCGCGCGACACCGAACCCGAACTGATGAAGAAGTACGTCGAGGACGGCACCCTGCGCATCGAGTGGCGCAACTTCCCGATCTTCGGCGCCGACTCCGAGGCCGCCGCCAAGGCCGCCTGGGCTGCCGGGCAGCAGGACCGGTTCGCGCAGTTCCACGCGGCCGCCTACGCCGAGGGGTCCAAGGAGAAGGGCTTCGGCGAGGCCCGCCTCCTGGAGCTCGCGGAGCAGGCCGGCGTCCCCGACCTGGAGCGCTTCAAGAAGGACATGGCCGGCGAGAGCGCCGCCGAGGCCCTGCGCAAGGACCAGGAGGAGGGCTACCGCATCGGCGTCAGCTCCACCCCGTCCTTCCTGGTCAACGACCGGCCGATCGCCGGCGCCCAGCCGCTCGACGCCTTCGTCTCGGCGATCGCCAAGGCCAAGGCGCAGGCCCAGGCCGCCGGGGCCGCCGGGGCGGCGAAGAAGTGACCGACATCGGATACCTGGCCGCCCTGTTGGGCGGCCTCCTCGCCCTGCTCAGCCCGTGCAGCGCGCTGCTGCTGCCCGCCTTCTTCGCCTACTCCATCGATTCCCCCTCGCGGCTCCTCGCGCGCACCGGGATCTTCTACGCCGGTCTCGCGAGCACCCTCGTACCGCTCGGGGCGGCCGGTTCGTACGCCGGCCGGTTCTTCCACGGCAACCGCGACACGCTCGTCCTGGCCGGCGGCTGGCTGATCATCGCGCTCGGGGTCGCGCAGATCCTCGGCCTCGGCTTCGCATCCCGGCGGATCGCGGAGCTGTCGGGGCGGATCCGGCCGACCACCGCCCTGTCGGTGTACGCCCTCGGCGCGGTCTACGGCCTGGCCGGGTTCTGCGCCGGCCCGATCCTCGGCAGCGTCCTCACCGTGGCGGCCGTCAGCGGCAGCCCGGTCTACGGAGGCCTGCTGCTGGCCGTGTACGCGCTGGGGATGGCCGTACCGCTGTTCGTGCTGGCCCTGCTCTGGGAGCGGTTCGAGCTCGGCAAGCGGCGCTGGCTGCGCGGCCGGGCCTTCAGCGTCGGCCGCTTCGAACTGCACACCACCTCGCTGCTGTCCGGGCTGTTCTTCATCACCCTGGGCGCGCTGTTCCTCGTCTACGACGGGGCGAGCGCGCTGCCCGGGCTGCTGGACGTGGACGACTCGTACGCGGTGGAGCAGAAGGTCCGCTCCCTCACCGGCGGGGTCCCGGACTGGGCGCTGCTCGGGCTGGTGGCGGCGGGGGCCGCCGCGGTCGGCGTGACGCAGTGGAGCCGCCGCTCCGGCTCCACGGGTGACGCCGAGGCGGAGGCCAAGACCGAGGCAGGGGCCGGGACCGGGGCCGGGGCCGGGGCCGAGTAACGCAGAAGGCCCCGTCCGATGGACGGGGCCTTCCTGTGGTGGCTGGGGCCGGGGTCGAACCGGCGACCTATCGCTTTTCAGGCGATCGCTCGTACCAACTGAGCTACCCAGCCACGAGACCGTTTCCGGCCTCAGCGATCCTGACGGGACTTGAACCCGCGACCTCCACCTTGACAGGGTGGCGAGCTAACCAACTGCTCCACAGGACCTTGCATGTGCGAGAACAAGTCTTGCACACGGTAATGCGTACCCCCAACGGGATTCGAACCCGTGCTACCGCCTTGAAAGGGCGGCGTCCTGGGCCACTAGACGATGAGGGCTAAAGGCCCGCCTGGGCGCTTTCCAGCGCGTCGGGGACGTGAGAAGCATATGGGATCCGGGGAGCTATCGCCAAAACGGTTTCTCCCGGAGGGACAATGGCCCGGTGCTGGAGATGACGCGCGAGGAGTTCGAGGAGCTCGTCGCAGAGGCCCTGGACCGGATTCCGCCGGAGCTGACGCGGCTGATGGACAACGTGGCGGTGTTCGTCGAGGACGAGCCGCCGGCGGACGACCCCGAGCTGCTCGGGCTCTACGAGGGGACCCCCCTGACGGACCGGGGCGAGTGGTACGCGGGGGTGCTGCCGGACCGGATCACGATCTACCGGAACCCCACGTTGCGCATGTGCGAGGACCGGGAGAGCGTGATCGCGGAGACGGAGGTCACCGTGGTGCACGAGATCGCCCACCACTTCGGGATCGACGACGACCGCCTGCACGCGCTGGGTTACGGGTGACCGCGGCGGCCGACGGCCCCGAGGCCATCGACCCCGATGTGGACCTGCGCGTACCCGCGCAGCGCGCCGAACCGCAGGGCCGTGTGCTCGCGGCCGTCGCGGCGGGCGGCGCGCTCGGCGCCTCGGCGCGGTACGGGGTGGCGCTGCTGTGGCCGGCCGCGCCCGGGGCGTTCCCCTGGGGGACCTTCTGGATCAACGTGAGCGGCAGTGCGCTGATCGGCGTACTGATGGTGCTGATCAGTGAGGGCGGCCGGTCCGCCCCGCATCCGCTGGTGCGGCCCTTCGTCGGGGCCGGGGTGCTGGGCGGCTTCACCACCTTCTCCACGTACGCGGTGGACTTCTCGCGGCTGCTCGACGCGGGCGAGACCGGGGTGGCGCTCGGCTACGCGGGGCTCACGGTCGCCGGGGCGCTCGGCGCGGTGTGGGCGGCCGCCTCGCTGACCCGGCGCGCGGTACGGGGGCGCAGCGGGTGAACTGGCTGCTCGTGGTGGCGGGCGCGGTCGTCGGGGCGCCGCTGCGCTACCTGACCGACCGGGCGGTGCAGGCGCGGCACGGCTCGGTGTTCCCCTTCGGCACCTTCACGGTCAACGCGGCCGCGTGCCTGCTGTTGGGAGGGCTGACCGGGGCCGTACTGGCCGGGGCGGACTCCTCGCGGCTGGAACTGCTGCTCGGGACGGGGCTGTGCGGGGCGCTGAGCACGTACTCGACGTTCTCCTACGAGACGCTGCGGCTGGCGGAGCGCGGCCGGCGGTTCCTCGCGGCGGCGAACGTGGTGGCCTCGGTGCTGGTCGGGCTGGGCGCCGTCCACCTGGGATCGCAGGTGGCGCGGGAGCTGTTCGGCTGAGGGCGTGTCTCATACGGGGTAAAGGGAGTTGGGCACATTGACCCGCTCATCGCGGACCCCCGTAGTTCCGGAGGTGCCTCCCGTGCGCCAGTTTTCCGCTTCCCTCCGACTGGCCGTCACCGCGCTCGCGGTCGCGGCGACGGCGGGCTGCATGAGTGTCGGCGCGGACGCCGCGAAGCCCGGGCCGTCCTCCCCGGTGGACCGCAAGGGCGCGGACGCCGGGTCCGGCGGGGGCTCCACGGCCGGCCGGGGCTCCGGGGTCCACGGCAACGGCCACGGGGCGAAGGACGGGACGGGCAAGCCCGGCGGCAAGCCGGGCGAGGACGGCAAGGCCTCCGGCGCGACCGGGGCCTCCCCCAGCCCGGGCACGCCGGCGGGTCCGCCCGGAGCCCCCTCGCCGACGGCCGCGCCGGGCGGCGGGGCGGGCGGCCAGGGCCCCCAGCAGCCCTCTTCGGGCGGTGGTGCCTCCGGAAGCGGCGGATCCGGCGGTGCCGGTGGTTCGGCCGGTGCCGGTGGGGCGGGCGGGTCGGGTGGTACCGCTCCCACCCCGACGCCGGAGCCGCCGACCCCGGAGCCCCCTGTGACGGAACCCACGCCGGTCCCGACACCTCCGGAGCCGCAGCCGAGCACGGACCCGGGCGGGCAGCCGCAAGCCCTCGGGGCTCTCTGAATCCTCTGACGGGTGGCATCTGTGCAGGTCAGGACCGTTTCGGGTGGAGTGACTTGCCAGACCCCGGGGAGGGTGCGTATGGTTATAGATCGTTTGATCCCATTGCCCGGCGCCGAATCCGAAGAGCGCCGTGTGGCGCGTACTCTCCCTAGCCGTGGCTGACCGCATTGAGGCGGTCGATTTGCGATTCACGGAGTTTGGGCGCGTGCCGAGACTCCGGAAGGTTTCGCATTTCGCATGTCCATTTCCAGTTCTGACCGTGCCGTCATGCCCGAGAACGACTCGAACGAGATCGTCGCCGACGCCGAGACCCTTGCGGTCACCGAGGCCATCGAGGCCGCTGAGGCGAACGAGATCATCGAGGCTCTTGAGGCCGACGTGACGACCGACCAGTCCACTGACGACTTCGAGGACGACGCCGCCGGCGCCGAGCCCACCATCACCTTCGGCGACCTCGGTCTGCCCGAGGGGATCGTGCGCAAGCTCGCCCAGAACGGCGTCACCTCCCCCTTCCCGATCCAGGCCGCGACCATCCCGGACGCCCTGGCCGGCAAGGACATCCTCGGCCGCGGCCGCACCGGCTCCGGCAAGACCCTCTCCTTCGGTCTGCCGACCCTGGCCTCCCTGGCCGGTGGCCACACCGAGAAGAAGAAGCCCCGCGCGATCATCCTCACGCCGACGCGTGAGCTCGCGATGCAGGTCGCGGACGCCCTCCAGCCCTACGGCGACGTGCTCGGCCTGAAGATGAAGGTCGTCTGCGGCGGTACCTCCATGGGCAACCAGATCTACGCCCTGGAGCGCGGTGTCGACGTCCTCGTCGCCACCCCGGGCCGTCTGCGCGACATCATCAACCGCGGCGCGTGCTCCCTGGAGAACGTCAAGATCGCCGTCCTCGACGAGGCCGACCAGATGGCCGACCTGGGCTTCCTGCCCGAGGTCACCGAGCTGCTCGACCAGATCCCCGGCGGCGGCCAGCGCATGCTCTTCTCCGCCACCATGGAGAACGAGATCGGCACCCTGGTCAAGCGCTACCTGTCCAACCCCGTCACGCACGAGGTCGACAGCGCGCAGGGCAACGTCACGACCATGACGCACCACGTCCTCGTCGTGAAGCCGAAGGACAAGGCGCCGGTCACGGCCGCCATCGCCGCCCGCAAGGGCCGCACCATCATCTTCGTCCGCACCCAGCTGGGCGCCGACCGCATCGCCGAGCAGCTCATCGAGGCCGGCGTGAAGGCCGACGCGCTGCACGGCGGCATGACGCAGGGTGCCCGCACCCGCGTCCTCGCGGACTTCAAGGACGGCTACGTCAACGCGCTCGTCGCCACCGACGTCGCCGCCCGCGGCATCCACGTCGACGGCATCGACCTGGTCCTGAACGTGGACCCGGCCGGTGACCACAAGGACTACCTGCACCGCTCGGGCCGTACCGCCCGCGCCGGCAAGTCCGGTGTCGTGGTCTCGCTGGCGCTCCCGCACCAGCGCCGTCAGATCTTCCGCCTGATGGAGGACGCGGGCGTCGACGCCTCGCGCCACATCGTCCAGGGCGTCGGCGCGTTCGACCCCGAGGTCGCCGAGATCACCGGTGCGCGTTCGCTCACCCAGGTCCAGGCCGACTCGGCGAACAACGCCGCCAAGCAGGCCGAGCGTGAGGTCGCCGACCTCACCAAGCAGCTGGAGCGCCTGACCCGCCGCGCCGCGGAGCTGCGCGAGGAGGCCGACCGCCTCGTCGCCCGTTCCGCCCGTGAGCGTGGCGAGGACCCGGAGGCCGCTGTCGCCGAGGTGGCCGAGGCCGCCGAGGCCGAGGTCGCCGCCCAGCTCGCGGCCGCGCCGGTCGCCGAGGAGCGTCCGGCCTTCCAGAGCCGTGACGAGCGGGGCAACTACGAGCGCCGCGACAACCGTCGTGACGACCGTGGCGACCGCGGTGGCGACCGTGGCGGCGACCGCGGCGGTTTCCGCCGTGACGACCGTCCGTCGGGTGGTTTCCGTTCCGGTGGTGACCGTCGTGACGACCGCGGTGGTGACCGTGGTGGTTTCCGTCGCGACGACCGTCCGTCCGGTGGCTTCAACCGTGACGACCGCGGTGGCGACCGTGGTGGCTTCCGCCGTGACGACCGTCCGTCGGGTGGTTTCCGTTCCGGTGGTGACCGTCGTGACGACCGCGGTGGTGACCGTGGTGGTTTCCGTCGCGACGACCGTCCCTCGGGTGGCTTCAACCGTGACGACCGCGGTGGCGACCGTGGTGGCTTCCGTCGCGACGACCGTCCCTCCGGTGGCTTCCGCTCCGGTGGCGACCGTCCGTCCGGTGGCTTCAACCGTGACGACCGCGGTGGCGACCGTGGCGGCTTCCGTCGCGACGACCGTCCCTCCGGTGGCTTCCGCTCCGGCGGTGACCGTCCGTCCGGTGGCTTCCGCTCCGGTGGCAGCGACCGCCCCTCCGGCGGCTTCCGCTCCGGCGGCGCCGGCGACCGCCCGTACGGCCGTCGTGACGACCACCGCCCCTCCGGCTCCGGTTCCACCGGTTCCTTCGGCGGCCGTCGTGACGACAAGCCGCGCTGGAAGCGCAACGGCTGACGCCTGAGCGCCAACTGACCGAGACTCGGCCCCCACAGCACTCCGGTGCGGTGGGGGCCGAGCCCGTTTCCGGCCCCGCCGCGGGCCCGGACACGAAGAAGCGCCCCGCCCGGCGAAAACCGGACGAGGCGCTTCCTGAGCAGTAGGCCATGTCGGACTCGAACCGACAACCAACGGATTAAAAGTCCGCTGCTCTGCCAATTGAGCTAATGGCCCTCGGCGTGCTCACCCCAGAGCATAGCCGGAGAGGGGCGGATGACCGATCGGGTATCGACCGGAGTGGCCCCGGCGGTTTCCCGCCAACCCCCGTCGGCGTGGGGAGTTGATGGCGAGCCGGGCCACCGGGCCGGCCGGCGCCCGGTTCCCGAAGCCCGCCGCAGAGGCCCGCGCAGGCTGTCTTTGGGCACCGAAATGGGCTCTGACCTGCGGTGATGACCGTCAGGGTGATGGTCCGGCGGTTAATTGGCGTAGCCCGTCCCACAGATGGCGTAGAGTTGGGTTTACCGACGCGGGGTGGAGCAGCTCGGTAGCTCGCTGGGCTCATAACCCAGAGGTCGTAGGTTCAAATCCTGCCCCCGCTACTCAGTACGAAGGCCCGGTTCCCTTGGGGGAGCCGGGCCTTCGTCGTTCCCGCGTACGGGCCCGTGCCCGCCGAGGGCCGACGGCCCGTCACCCGGTCGGCCCGGCCGGGTCGCCGCGGGGGCGTCCTTGCGGCCAGCCTTGAGAGGCGAGGCGGCAGCGGCCCCCGTGCGAGGGACCGGGCAGGAGAACAGCGTGGTGGGGCTGGGGCAGCGGGAGAACGGCGAGCGCGTGGGCGGTGTGGCCCGGGGCGTGGTCCGGGTGATGCCCCTCGCGCTGATCGTGCTCGGGTTCTTCTTCGACCTGCTGACCCCGCCCAACTTCACCGGGTCCCCCTTCTTCACCGCGGCCCCGCTGATCGCCGCCTCGGTGTTCTCGCTGTGGGCGACCGCCCTGGCCGGAGCCCTGTCCTCGCTCGCCGTGGTCGTGCTGCACCTTGCCAACAGCACGTTCTGGAAGGTGGAGGCGCTGACCGAGCTGGCCACCGTCATCACCGTGTCCGGGCTTGCCATCCTGATCAACCGGGTCGTACGACGCAGCGGCGAGCGGCTCGCCTCGGCGCGCGGCATCGCCGAGGCCGCCCAGCGGGCCGTGCTGCCCAAGCCCGCCGAGCGCATCGGGGGCCTGCACGTCTCCGCGCGGTACGAGGCCGCCCAGGCGGACGCGTTCATCGGCGGGGACCTGTACGCCGTCCAGGACACCCCGTACGGGGTGCGGCTGGCGGTCGGGGACGTCCGGGGCAAGGGGCTGGGCGCCGTGGAGGCCGTCGCGGTGGTCCTGGGCGCCTTCCGGGAGGCGGCGGAGACCGAGCCGACCCTGGAGGGCGTCGCGCAGCGGCTGGAGCGGGCGCTGGCCCGGGAGGGCAGCAGGCGCGACAGCCTGGACGCGTTCGAGGGGTTCACGACCTGCGTGCTCGGGGAGATCCCGCCCGAGGGCGGGGCGCTGCGCCTGGTGAACCGGGGGCACCCCGAGCCGCTGCTGCTGTCCGCCGACGGGAGCCTGGCGGTGCTCGCCCCGGCGGAACCGGCGCTGCCGCTGGGCATGGGGGAGCTGGCGATGTGGCCGGACCGGGCCGAGCAGTGGCCCTTCCCCGAAGGCACCACCCTGCTCCTCTACACCGACGGGCTGACCGAGGCCCGGGACCGGGCGGGGGAGTTCTACGATCCGGCGGTCCGGCTGCGCGGCAGCGTCTTCTCCGGGCCGGACGCGCTGCTCAGCGCGCTCAGCACCGATGTGCGCCGGCATACGGGCGGCGGGGCGACGGATGACATGGCCCTGCTCGCGGTCGGCCGGCCGGGGGAGCGCCAGCCGGAGCGGCGGCGGACCGTACCGGTGGTGCGGCGCGAGGGCGCGTAATGCGAGGGGGCGTGACGCGAGGGGGCGTGACGCGATGGTGCGCAACGTGACGGTAACTGTTCGTAATTGAACGGGCGCTCTGTGCAAGATACTTGACGGACCGTCAAGATACGGCTGTGGCTGGAGTGATGCGGGTTTCGGCCGATTTTTGCCCGAGTTGATCCCAATTAGAGGCAAAAGTCCAGGCCAAGGCTGCGCGTTGAGTGGCTGGATTGTGTGAATGTTCCAGCACAACAGCTTGGAATCACTCCCCCGCGTCTATTACCGTTCGATAACGCAGCGCGGTCGTCCCAGCCGTCGCAAGAGACGGCGCCGTGCGCGTGCGCGTCAATGAGGAGTGTGCCCCGGTGGCCTCCAACTTGCCTGCCTCTGAAGGCATGGACATCCAGGATCAGCCCACCGCGGGTGCCTGGGGCGAGTGGAACCCCACCGAGGACTCGGTCCGGCCGGTGAGAGGCAAGCACCGAGTGGCCAAGCAGCGCGGGGGACTTGCCCGCAGCTCCACCGTGCTGGGCGTCGGCGTCATCGCGGCGGTCGGAGCGGGTGGCATCGCCACCGCGCAGGACCGCCCCCAAGTCGCCATATCCATGCCGTCGTTGCCCGACCTGCCCGGCGGCTTCGGCGACACGGATCACGGTGCGGGCGGTGCGGATGGTGCGGGCGGCGCGTCCGGTGCGGAGGCCTCCGGTGGCTCCGGTTCCCACTCCGGAGCCCCCGCCGCGCGGACCGGGGTCCTCGCGGCGCAGCAGACGCAGTCGGGTTCCGGCGCCGGCGAGGTGCTGCTGAACCGGATCCTCCAGCAGGCCGAGTCACAGCAGGACGCGGCGGTCGCGCAGGACCGCGCGGCGGCCGAGCTGGCGGCCAAGGAGGCCGCCGCCAAGGAGGCCAAGGAGCAGGCGGAAGTCGCCCGTCAGGCCGCCGACAAGCAGGCCGAGGACGCCCGCAAGGCCGCGGAGAAGGCGGCCGCCGAAGCCAAGGCCGAGGCGGACGCGGCCGCGGCACAGGCCAAGGAGGCGAAGGCGTCCGGCGGATTCTCCCTGCCGACCTCCGCCTACACCCTCACCTCGCACTACGGCGACTCCGGCTCCATGTGGTCCTCCGGCCACCACACCGGCCTCGACTTCGCCGCCCCGACCGGCACCCCGGTCAAGGCCGTGGGGAAGGGGAAGATCACCTCGGCCGGCTGGTCCGGCGCGTACGGCTACCGGATCGTGCTCCAGCTCGATGACGGCACGGAGATCTGGTACTGCCACCTGTCCTCGATGTCGGTGACCTCCGGCGCGGTCGGCGCGGGCGACACCATCGGCCGCGTCGGCGCCACCGGCAACGTCACCGGAGCCCATCTCCACCTGGAAGTACGCAAGGGCGGCTCGACGATGGACCCGCTGGCATGGCTGACCTCGAAGGGCCTGAACGTCTAGAGGCCGGTACGACGGCCACCGCGCCGACCGGGCCCGGCGACGGGCCGGTCGCGCCCAGGGTGGTCGCGCCCAGGGTGGTTGAGCTCAGGGTGGTCGCGGTCGAGTCGGCTGTCGTCGGGGCGAGGGTTGTCGGGCCGGCTGGCGTCGGGCCGGCCGCCGCCGGTCCGGTTCCCGGGGCGGGCGCCCGGGTGAGGTCGGGCCACCAGGCCGGGTCTTCGGCGGCGCGCGGCGGGAGCAGCTCCTCCAGGACCGCCGCCCGGGACAGCGCGGGCCCCGCGGTCGCCCGGAGCATCCACAGCCCCTCCAGTAACTCCTGCTCCCGGCGCGCGAACTCGGGCTGCCACGCCGCCCCGCCCCGCCTGGCCCGCCGGCGCAGCAGCGCCAGCGCGGCCGCGTCCGCCGCGTACCGGGACACCGCCCGCCCCGCCGCCCGGCCTCCGCTGTGCCGGGCCAGGGCGCAGGCCAGCGACCGGGCCGGCATCGACGCCAGCGCCGGAACCTCGGCCGGACCGAGCCAGCCCGCCGAGGCGTACACCGCCAGCTCGGCGGCGACCGCCCGCAGCCGGCGACGCCGCATCCGCACCGCGAGCAACAGCAGCGCCCCGAACACCGGGACCATCACGGAGCCGTACACCACGTAGAACCCGTACTCCCCGAACCGCGAGGAGCTGTTCCACAGCGCGTGCGTCCCCATGGCCAGCGCCAGGCCCAGCAGCGGCAGCCCGATCCGGCGGGCCCGGCCGGCCCCGAGCGCGGCGGCCCCGAAGCCGAGCCCGGTGAGCACGGTGAAGAGCGGGTGCGCGAACGGCGACACCATGACCCGGACGAAGAAGGTCGCGGCCGTCATCGACTCCAGCACGCCGGTACCGCTGGCCAGGTCCTCCCCGTAGGCATTGCCGAGGTAGAGGATGTTCTCGGTGAAGGCGAAGCCGGTCGCGGTGATTCCGGCCGCCACCAGACCGTCGGCGGGGCCGGTGGACTGCCGTCTTCGGAACACGAACACCAGCAGCACGGCCGCCGCCTTGGCGAGCTCCTCGACCACCGGGGCGATCGCCACCGACCCGAGCCGGTCCGCGGCCGAGGCGTCGGCGGTGGCCCTGGCTATCCACTCGGTGGCGAAGCTGTTGGCCAGTATGGCGATCAGCGCGGCCGTACCGGCGCCCCAGCCGAAGCAGAACAGCAGCTCCGCGCGGGGCCGGGGCGCGGCCCGGCCCACCCATCCGAACGCCGCGAGCAGCGGCGGCACCGGCAGCACGGCCAGGCCCAGGCCGACGAAGAACCCGGGCGTGCCCGTCTGCTCCCGCACCAGCTCCAAGATCGCCAGCCCCGACAGCGTCAGGACGGCGAGCAGCGTGACGAGCACGCACGTACGGACCGCGCCCGACGGGCGTGCGAGCACGGAAGACAGCGCTCGGAGCACACGATGACTCTAGCGAGCGGGTCTGACACGGGGAGTTACCTGCGCCTCCCCGTCAGTCCTCCGCGTCAGTTCTCGGTGTTCGCCACGCGCCGGAAGAGCAAGTCGTGTACGACGTGGCCCTTGTCGAGGCCCTGGCCCTCGAACCGGGTGAGCGGCCGGAAGTCGGGGCGGGGCGAGTAGCCGCCGTCGGCCTGGGTGTTCTCGAAGTCGGGGTGCGCGGTGAGAACTTCGAGCATCTGCTCGGCGTACGGCTCCCAGTCGGTCGCGCAGTGCAGCAAGCCGCCGGGCGCGATCCGGGTCGCGGCCAGGGTCAGGAACTCGGGCTGGATCAGCCGCCGCTTGTGGTGACGGGCCTTGGGCCACGGGTCCGGGAAGTACACGCGCATCCCCGCGAGCGCGTCCGGCGGCAGCATCTCGCGCAGCAGGATGATCGCGTCGCCGTTCGCGACGCGGATGTTGGTGAGCCCGCCCCGCTCGGCGAGGGCGAGCAGGTTGCCCTGGCCGGGGGTGTGCACGTCGGCGGCGAGGATTCCGGTCGTGGGGTCGTCGGCGGCCATCTGGGCGGTCGCCTCGCCCATGCCGAAGCCGATTTCCAGGACGACGGGGAGCCCCTCGAACATCTCCTTGAGGTCGAGGACCCGGTGCCCGTCGATGTCCAGGCCCCAGGTGCCCCAGTGCCGCTTCAGGGCCTCGCCCTGGCCGGTGGTCACACGGCTGCGGCGCGGCTGGAAGCTGCGGATCCGGCGCTCGTGGTGCGAGCCGGCCGGGTCGGGCGACGGGCCTTCGGGGAACCGGGGCTCGGTCCGCCACTTCGGGGGGACGTAGGAGTTCGCCGCCGGGACGCTGGGCTGGGGATTCAGGGACTCAGACACAATCCCCAGATTCTACGACCCCACCCCCTGCCCCTCTCCTCGCCGCCACCCCTGCCCTGGCCGGGCGACAACCCGACAACCCCGGCCCGGCCCGGTCGCGCTGCTGCGGCCCGGGGGCGTTAGGAGGTGCGTAGGACCTTGAGGGCGCGGCTCGCGATTTCGCGGCCGATCGGGAGTGACGCGGTCGCCGCCGGCGAGGGGGCGTTCAGTACGTGGACCGTGCGCGGCGCGTCCCGGATCAGGAAGTCGTCCACCAGCGTCCCGTCCCGCAGGACGGCCTGCGCGCGGACCCCGGCCGCCGCCGGGACCAGGTCCGCCGCCGTCACGGCCGGCAGCAGCCGCCGTACCGCCTCGGTGAAGGCCGCCTTCGACAGCGAGCGGTGGATCTCCCCCGCCCCGTACCGCCAGTGCCGCGCGGCCATCCGCCAGGATCCCGGCCAGGCCAGCTCGTCCGCGACGTCCCGCGGGCGGACGACCCCCCAGCCGTACCCCTCCCGCGCCAGCGCCGGCACCGCGTTCGGGCCGACATGGACCCCGCCGCCGATCCCCCGGGTCAGATGGACCCCGAGGAAGGGGAACGCCGGATCCGGCACCGGGTAGACCAGCCCCCGCACCAGCGACGGCCGTGCCAGGTCGTAGTACTCGCCGCGGAACGGAACGATCCGCATCCCGGGGTCGTCCCCGGCCAGCCGCGCGACCCGGTCGCACTGCAGGCCCGCGCAGTTCACCAGGACCCGCGCGCGCACGACCACCCCGGCGGTGGTGCGCACCGCGACCCGGTCCGCGCGCCGCGAGATCAGGTCCGCCGCGCCGCCGTAGACGATCTCCGCGCCGGAGGACTCCGCCAGCTGCTCGGCGACCCGCCCGTAGTCCACGATGCCGGTCGAGCCGACGTGGATCGCCGCCAGCCCGCGCACCTCCGGCTCGTACTCCGCGATCTGCGCCGGGCCCAGCTCGCGCACCGGAATGCCGTTCTCCCGCCCCCGCTGGACCAGCGCGTGCAGCCGCGGCAGCTCGGCCCGCTCGGTGGCGACGATCAGCTTGCCCGTCACCTCGTGGGCGATGCCGTGCTCCGCGCAGAACTTGACCATCTCGGCGGCCCCGCGCACCGCGAACCGCGCCTTCAGCGAGCCCGGCCGGTAGTAGATGCCGCTGTGGATCACGCCGCTGTTGCGGCCCGTCTGGTGCCGGGCCGGGCCGGGTTCCTTCTCCAGGACCACGACCCGCGTCCCCGGGGCGAGCCGCGCGAGGGCATGCGCCGTCGACAGACCGACGATCCCGCCGCCGATCACCAGCACATCGCAGTCCACGCCGCGCCCGCCGCCCACGCTGCCACCTCCCACCCCTGCATACTGCACCCCGCCACTGACAAAGGGGTGACGCGGGGCTACGCGGGCGCCACGAGCAGCGGCCGCGCGCGCTCGCGCAGCTCCGCGACCCGCGGCTCGTCCCCGTACGGTTCCAGCCGGTGCAGCAGGTCCCGTACGTACTCGTTCGTCCGCGCGGACGAGATCCGCCCCGCGACCTCCACCGCCCGGGTGCCGGCCGCGCACGCCGCGTCGAGATTGCCCGACTCCAGCTCGGCGACCGCGCTCACCACCAGGCGCAGCCCGTGCGAGCGCGCGTACTCCTCCGTCGGCCGCGACAGCGCCTGCTCGGTGAACCGCCGCACCTGCCGGGGCAGTTTGAGATCCCGGTAGCATTCCGCCGCATCCGCCGCGAAACGGTCGTACGAGTAGAAACCCAGCCAGGTCGGATCCGCGTCGCCCTCCCGCGCCCGCTCCAGCCAGCCCTCCGCCGCCCGCAGCGCGGCCCCGGCGGCCGCCGAATCGCCCGCCTTCGCGTGCGCCCGGGCCTCCACCAGACGGAAGAAGCTCATGGTGCGCGCCGTCGCCAGCCCCCGGTTGCGCTCGACGGCCGCCTGCGCCAGGTCCACTCCCTCGTCCGGGAAGTCCCGGTACGTCGCCTGGAGCGACATCGAGGCCAGCACGTACCCGCCGAGCGGTACGTCGGCGGCCGCGCGGGCCAGGCGCAGCGCCTGGATGTAGTAGCGCTGCGCGGCCTCCTGCTGGCCGGTGTCGAAGGCCATCCAGCCCGCCAGCCGCGTCAGTTCGGCCGTCGCCCCGAACAGCGCCCGGCCCACCTCGTCCGAGTAGGAGCCCAGCAGCAGCGGCGCCGCGTCCACCCGCAGGCATTCCGGCACCATCGACGAACGCCAGTCCCCGCCGCCGTACTTGGAGTCCCAGCGGCGCGCGTCCTCGGCGGCCTCGCGCAGCTTCGTCACATCGCTGTGCCCGACCCGCTGCGGGGTCAGGTCCGAGGGCGTGACGGCGGCCGGTGCGGGCGCCGCCGGCACGGCGGCCACCGGTACGACGGCCGCCGGTACGAGTGCCTGCTCACCCGGCGCGTGCGGAGTTTCGGTCACCGGCTGCGCGGGCACAACCGTGGACGGCGGCCCCGCGCCCAGGCCTTCCGGCGGGGTTCCGGGAGCCGAGGCCGCCCGCGCGGAGCCGGAGCCCGGTTCGCGCGCCACCGAGCTGTCGGCCGGCGATATCAGCCAGCGCGAGGCCGGAGTCGCGTACGCCGACACGGCGAAGGAGCCCGCCAGCGACTGCCAGATACCGCCACCACCGCGCCGGCCCGCGAGGTCGAGGCGGTACAGATCGGTGGCCGAGCGCACCGCCGCGCCCACGTCGCGGGGGAAGGACAGACCCACCTCGGGCGCCGGATCCGCGTCCGCCAGACCGATCTCGTGCAGCGGCACCGGCCGCCCCAGCTTCGCCCCGATGGCGGCGGCGATCAGATGCGGGGCGGCGCCCTGCGGCACCATCCCCTTCGACACCCACCGGGCCACCGACGTCTTGTCGTACCGAAGCGTCAGGCCGCGCTGCGCGCCGAGGTCGTTGACCCGCCGGGCCAGCCCGGCGTTGCTGATGCCCGCCAGGGCGAGGACGGCGCCGAGCTTCTCGTTGGGCTCGCGGAGCTCCCTGGACATGCGCCACCCCTCGTCACACGCGGAACGCAGACGCCGCCGGGGCATAGGCGCCCGGCATTTCGTAAACCCAGCGTAGTTCCCCGCCTCCCAAGCGTTAAGGCCTCTTGTTCCGTATGGCGGGATTGTTGTCCGTATGCACAGTCGGGCCGGGGCCCGCGCCCGGGGCGCACGTCCCGCGGCGTGCTCCGCCCGTGTGGCCGTGCGCCCGGCCGTGCGCTCTGGCCGGTCGGGGGGTCCGGCGATTCGATGTGCGGTGCGTGGGTCGGCCCGCCGCGTTCGTCGGCGGGTCGGGGGATGCCGCTGCCTCAATCCCCGCGGGTGGCGGAACGGTCCGGGGGGCGGAACCCGCCCCCCGGACCGCAGCCGCGCGGCTTGCGCGCGGTCTGTGCGGGGCCGGCTCGGTGTGCGCGAGGTACGGGCTCGGGTGCGGGCCTCAGGTGGTCCGGGTGCCCCGGTGTGGCTCCGGTGCGGCCCCGCGTATGGCTCCGGCGCGCCTCGGCGCGGCCGCCGAACGACCTCGGCACGGCCGAAGATTGGCCGAAACCGACCTATCGGTCGGTGGGAACGGAACGCCAAATACCGCGTGGCGGGGGCGTGTTCGTTTGCATGTGCGCCCCCCATAACCCCTCTCGCACGCCTGTCTCGTGGCAGCATGGACCCGGAGCCACCCGGGGTTCGTCCGGCCGCGCCCTCAGCGCTGACCATGTCGTTTGCCCCGGTCATTTGCCCACAGGCTGGGGAGGCGGCGGTGCGCTGGTTGGTGGGCTGGAGCAGTATCGCCGCGAGCTTCGGCACGGCGGGACGGGTCTCCGGCCAGGGCGGATACGGGAACGGGACCGGCAGCGGGTCAGGCAACGGGTCAGGCAACGGCAACGGGCACCGCCGCGAGCGCGAGTACGGGCACCCGTACAGCGCCCCCGCGTACGGCGCGCAGGGCGGGTACGGCGCGCAGGGCCCGCAGGGGCATCCCCCGTACGGAGCCTCCCCGCACGGCGGCCTCGCGGACGCCGACCACCCCGACGACCTCTCCCCCGACGCCGAACGCACCGTCCACCCCGTCGGCGCCCAACTCCTGTGGGGCGACCCCGACCCCCTGTGGGCCGTCGGAGACTGGCGCCCCGACGAGATCCGCGCCGTCACGGCCGACCCCGCCGACCCCTTCACCCGCCTCGCCGTCCTCGGCTGCTGCGGCGCCACCGACGCCGAGCTGCGCCGCGCCCTGTACGCCGCCCGCGGCGGGGCCCTGCGCCACCTCACCGAGTGGTCCGGCAGCTACACCGCCGTCGTCCAGGCCGGCCGCCGCATCACCGTCCTCGGCGACCTCGCCGGCGCCCGGCCCGTCTTCTACACCCCCTGGGCGGGCGGCACCGCGTACGCCACCGCCGCCCTCCCCCTCGCCGACCTCATCGAGGCCCAGCTCGACATCGGCCACCTCGCGGCCCTGCTGGCCTGCCCCGACAGCCCGGAGGCACTGGGCGACGGCACACCGTACGTCGGCGTCCGCCGCATCCCGCCCGGGCACACGCTGATCCTGCGCGAGGGCTCGCGGGAGATCACCGGGTACGAGCCGGTGGCCTCGCTCGCGGTGGCCGCGCCCGAGGCCGATCCGCAGCGCGCGGTGGAGGGCGTACGGGAAGCACTGGTGGACGCGGTGCGCGCCCGGCTCACGGCACCCCGGCATGCTCCCGACATGCCGGCGCCCGATCCCGGACCGGTGCCCGGAATGGGCCCCGCCGACCGGCGCGCGGCCCGGGGCGCCCCGGCGCCCGTCCCCGGTGTGGGCGCCGACCTCTCCGGCGGCAGCGCCTCCGCGACGCTCGCCCTGCTCGCCGCCGGACTGCCGGGGGCGCCGGGCACGGTGCTCAAGCAGGCCGGGGAACGCCTGCTGGCCGTCACCTTCAACGACCTCGCCACCCCGCAGGGCCGCGAGGCCGAACTGGAACGCGCCCACGCCCTCGCCTCCAACCCGCGCCTGCACCACGTCGTGGTGGCCGCCGCCGAGGAAGCCCTCCCGTACGCCGAGCTCGACGGCCCGCTCACCGACGAACCCGGGCCCTCGCTCGTCTTCGCCGCCCGCGAGCGGCGCCGGCTCGCCGCCGGCTCGGCCGACCACTTCGTCGGCCACGGCGCCCGCCAGGTCCTGGACGCCCACCCGGCCCGGATGGCCGACCTCCTGATGGACCGCCGCAGACGCCACCTGCTGCGCCCGGTCGCAGCCCTGGCCCGCGCGACGCCCGGGGACTCCCTGCTGGTCCCGTTCTCCGTCTACTCGGCGGCCCGCCGGCTCGCCCGTACGCCGTACCGCGCGGGCATGGAGGCCGCGGCGGCCCGGCTCCGCGACGGCTCCGGAGCGGGCGGCGCCCCGGACGTCTCGACCCCGGCCGACGCCTCGCTCGCGGCGCTGACCTGGTCCCGGCCCGGGCCGGCGGCCGGCTGGCTGACCGGGGAAGCACTGGCGGAAGTATCGATCCGCCTTTCGGCCGCCGCGGGGCGGCCCCCGCTGTCCCTGCGGCCGGGAGAGGCGCGGGCCCGCGCCGTCCTGAGCCGGCACGCCGCCGACCACCGGGTCTTCGAACAGGCCGTCGAGGTCCGCAGCCAGCGCCTGCACGCCCCGTTCCTGGACAACCAGGTCCTACGGGCGGCCCGCGCGCTCCCCGAGTCCCTGCGGGTCCAGCCCGGGGCGCGGGCCGCGATCCTGCGCAGCGTGCTGTCCTCGGCGGGCGTCCGCGACCTCCCGCCGGGCTGGGGCGCGACGACCCACGCCCCGAACGAGACGGCGACCCGGCTGGGTCTGCGGGCGGCCCTGGAGGACCTGCTGGCGCTGTTCGCCGCCCCGCTGCTGGCGGACGCGGGGCTGATCGAGGCCCGCGTCGTCCAGCAGGCGCTGCTCGACGCGGCGGACGGGCACCCGGTCCCGCTGGACGGCCTCGCCGAACTCGTCTCGATGGAGCTGTGGCTGCGCCGCCTCCTGGCCCGCCGGGGCACCTGCTGGACGGGCACCACCACCCCCCGCCGCCGCGCGGTCCCCACCGGCATCCCCCTCCGCCGCCCGGCCCTGTCCTGACGGGCCACCCCCGCTGCCTGCCGGGGGTGACCCGCCGCTGTTGGCCGGGTCCGGCTCCTGGCAGTGCCGTCGCAGACGGCCCGCTGCGGGCGCGGCCCGAGCGCACCCCGGCGGCCGGCCCGGAGGTGATCCGGCTGTCGCTGCGCCCCCGCAGTGCCGTCGCAGACGGCCCGCTGCGGGCGCGGCCCGAGCGCACGCGGCGGCCCGCCCAGTGGCGGCCCCGCAGGGGCTGCGCCGGTCCCCCGCCGCGGCGGGGCCGAAAACCCCGGTCGCTCCCGGCGCGGGCAGGGCAGAATTGCCCAGTGCGGTACCTCATCCTTGGCGTCACCCAGGCGCGCGACGAGACCGGCGCCCCCCTCCCCATCGGCGGCGCCCGCCTGCGCGCGCTCCTCACCGCCCTCGCCCTCCGCGCCGGCGGCCCGGCCGTCGCCGTCGCCGACCTGGTCGACGAGGTCTGGGGCGACGACCCGCCCCAGGACGCCCCCGCCGCCCTCCAGGCCCTCGTCGCCCGGCTACGCCGCGCCCTCGGCGCCCGCGACAGCATCCACGCCGACCCCACCGGCGGCTACCGCCTCGCCGTCGCCGACCGCGACGAGGTCGACCTCCACCGCTTCACCCGGCTCGCCCGCCAAGGCGCCCGCGAACTCGCCGCCGGCGACCCCGCCACCGCCGCCACCACCCTCCGTACCGCCCTCGCCCTCTGGCGCGGCCCCGCCCTCGCCGACCTCCCCGAGCCCGCCCGCACCGCCCACGCCGCCGCCCCCGAGGCCCGCCGCGCCACCGCCCTGCGCGACCGCATCGAGGCCGAGCTGCGCGCCGGCGCCGCCGACCCGGCGTCCCTGCTCCACGAGATCGACACCCTGATCGGGCAGAACCCGTACGACGAACGCCTACGCGCCCAGCAACTCCGAGCCCTCCGAGCCGCCGGCCGCCCCGCCGACGCCCTCGCCGCCTACGAGCGCACCCGTCGCGCCTTCGCCGAAGGCCTCGGCACCGACCCCGGCCCCGAACTCGCCGCCCTGCACGCGGAGCTCCTCCAGGCACCGCCCCAGGCACCCCACGCCCCCAAGGGGAACCTCCGCCCCCGCCTCACCTCCTTCGTCGGCCGCGAGCCCGAACTCGCCGCCCTGCGCACCGACCTCGCCCGCCTCCGCCTCATCACCCTCACCGGCCCCGGCGGTTCCGGGAAGACCCGCCTCGCCGAGCACGCGGCCACCGCCGACCCCGAACCCGGCTGGCTCGTCGAACTCGCCCGCCTCGACCACCCCGCAGCCGTCCCCGACGCCGTCCTCAGCGCCCTCGGCCTGCGCGAGAACACCCTCGTCGCCCGTGAGAAGACCGCCCCCGACGACCCCACCGCCCTCCTCCTCGAACACTGCGCGCACCGCAGCCTGCTCCTCGTCCTGGACAACTGCGAGCACGTCATCGGCGCCGCCGCCGAACTCGCCGAGCGCCTCCTGACCCACTGCCCCGGCGTCCGGGTCCTCGCCACCAGCCGCGAACCCCTCGGCGTCCCCGGCGAACACGTCCGCCCCGTCGAACCGCTGCCGGCCGACCCCGCGCACCGCCTCTTCGCCGACCGCGGCGCCGCCGCCCGCCCCGGCTTCACCCCCGACGAGGACCCCGACGCCGTCGCCGAGATCTGCGCCCGCCTCGACGGGCTCCCGCTCGCCATCGAGCTGGCCGCCGCCCGGCTGCGGCTGCTCACCCCGCGCCAGATCGCCGACCGTCTCGACGACCGGTTCCGGCTCCTGACCAGCGGCTCGCGCACCGTCCTGCCCCGCCAGCAGACCCTGCGCGCGGTCGTCGACTGGTCCTGGGACCTGCTGGACGAGCCCGAACGCGCCGTCCTGCGCCGCCTCTCGGTCTTCGCGGGCGGCTGCGACCTGGCCGCCGCCGAAGCCGTCTGCGCCGACGCCAACGCCGACGCCGACGCCGACGGCAACCGCGCCCTGGACGTCGCCGACACCCTCGGCTCCCTCGTCGACAAGTCCCTCGTCCTCGCCGACCCGCCCCCCACCGGCCAGGACACGGGCATGCGCTACCGCATGCTCGAAACCATCCACGAGTACGCCGCCGAACGCGCCGCCGCCGACCCCCGCGACCACGCCGCCACCGCCCGCCGCCACACCGCCCACTTCCTCGCCTTCGCCGAAGAGGCGGAACCCCTCCTGCGCTCCGCCGCCCAGCTCCCCTGGATCCGCCGCGTCGAGACCGAGTACGACAACCTCCGCACCGCCCTGGAGAGCGCCACCCGGCAGGAAGGGACGGCCGACCCCGAGACCGCCCAGCGCCTCGCCTTCGCCCTCGGCTGGTTCTGGTGGCTGCGCAACTACCGCCTCGAAGGCGCCGAATGGACCGCCAAGGTCCTCGCCGTCACCCCCGAGGACCCGCCCGAGGGCTCACCCTCGTACTGGCGCTTCATGCGCCTGACGGTCCTCCACGTCTTCCTGCTCGCCGAAGGCCGCTCCCTCGAGGAGTTCCGCACCCCCGAGTACGTCGAACTCGCCGCCCGGATCCGGAAGGCCTTCCGCGACAACAACGGCCCGGAATCCGCCGGCTTCCCCGGCATGCTCTGGCCCATGACCGGCTTCCTCACCGGCGAGGCCGTCGACCTCCACGCCAACCTCGACGAAGCCGTCGCGAACTGCCGCCGCCACGCCGGCGACTGGGAACTCGGCGTCGCCCTCATGCTCCGCACCCACATCGCCATCGACCTCACCGGCGGCCTCGCCACCGTCGAGGCCGACCTCGCCGAGCTCCACGAGATCGCCCACCGCGTCGGCGACCGCTGGACCCGCGCCCAGGTCGCCAGCGCCGCGGGCGAGTTCGCGCTCTCCCGCGGCCAGTACGATGCCGCCCGCGCCGAGTACGAGGAGTGCCTGCGCCTCGCGCACGAGGTCGGCGCCCACATCGAGGCGCCTTTCGCCCTGGCCCGCATCGCGGAGGCCGCCTTCTGCGCCGGGGACTTCGACACCGCCGAACGCGTCCTCGCCGAGGCCAACCGCGAAGCCGACCGGTTCGGCGGCGTGTACGACGTCCGCGCCTACGGCCGGCTCATCGCCGCACTGATAGCCCTCTTCCGCGACGCCCCCGACCGGGCCCGCGCCGAATGCGACCTGGCCCGGGTCGAAGCCGCCCAGTTCACCGTGCCCCCGCAGCTCACCGCCGGGATCGACAACGTGGACGCCGTCCTCACCGCCCGCGAACACGGTCCGGCGGCAGGCCTGGCCAAGGCCGCGCCGGCCCTGGCCGCGGCCGTCGCCGCCCGCTGCGCCGAACGCGTCCTGGCCTCGCTCGCCGAGACCGCGGCCGTGCTGCTGGCCCACGCCGACCGCCCCGCCGACTCCGTACGGGTCCTCGCCGCGGCCACCGCCTGGCGCGCCCGCTACCCCCGCTCCGTCCCGGAACGGCTGGCCCTGGACGGCCTCCCGGACCGCACCCGCGCCGCCCTCGGCCCGGACCGCCACGCCGAGGAAGAGGCGGCGGGCGCCGCCCTCACCCCGGCCGACGTCGTGGCCCTGCTCACCGGCGACTGATCCCCGGCAACCGATCCCCGGCAACTTCACCGGCAGCTGATCACCGAGTCGGCCCAGCTCCCCAGCACCGGCAGGCTGCCGCCCCCTGCCCGCTCCACCACCAGCCGCAGCGTCCCGCGCCCGGTCAGCGGGACCTCCACGGCCGCCGCCGGGTCCTCGTACCCGAGGACGGCGGACTGCCACAGCCGCTGCCCGTCCGCGTACACCGAGAACCGCACCTTGCCGTCCGTGAACTTCGACAGCCCGTCCACCCCGGCCCTCGCCGAGAAGGCCGTGCACTGCCGGTTCAGGGCGATCTCCACCGAGGAACGGGAATTGACCGTGATCCCCTGCCCGTACCGCCGGCCGTCGATCTCCAGCCCCCTGCGCTGCCACACCCAGCCGCTGCGCCAGGTCTGCACCTCGGGACCGGTGTGGTCCCCCAGGACCGACTGACCGATCCGGGACAGCGCGAACCCCTGCGCCGGCCTCGGCGCACTCGGCGTGGGCGAAGGCTTCACCGGGCTCGCCGACGGCCTGGGAGCCGGCTCCGGCTTCGGCCTCGGTTTCGTGGCGGGAGGCGCCGCCTGGGAGCGCGAAGGCGAGGGCGTCGCCCGCGGTGACGGCGGGGGAGTACTCCGCGCAGGCTGTACGGATCCCTTCGCGGCCGGTGTCTTCGCGGCCGTCGGGCTCGCCTTCGGCGCGGGCGGGGCGGAAACCACCGGAGCCGGCAGCACGGGCGCGGCCGCACTCGGCGCGGGCTTCGCCCGTACCGGCGCCTCGGCATCATCCCCGGCCAGCGCGAACACCACCCCGGCCGCCGCGGCGACGGCGATCCCGGCCGCCAGCGCCGCCTTGGCCGGCAACCCCAGCCCCTCGGAAACCACCGCGCCCCCGGCCCCACCGGCAGCCCCGGCGGACCCCCCGGCGGCGCCGGCTCCCGCAGCGGACCCGCCGGCAGCGCCCGCACCGGCCCCGCCGGAGCCGGCGGCAGCTGCCGCGGCCCCCGCCCCACCCGCGGCGACGGCCCCACCGGCCACCACCCCGGCCGCCTTCGCCGCGTACCCGGCGGCGAACCACCCGATGACCGCGACCGGCAGCAGCGCCGGAATCCCGGCGTTGACGTCCTTGAGCTCCCCGGCAGCCAGCCGGCACTTCGCGCACTCCTCCAAGTGCCCCCGCAGCCCCCGCTCGGCCCGCATCCGCAGCCCGCCCCGGGCATACGCGCCCAGCCGGTCCGCATACCGCGCGCAGTCGCCGCCCTCGCTCAGAGCCGAGCTCACATGCGCCTGGAGGTACGCCTGCTTGAGGCCCTCCCGGGCGCGGCTGGCCAGCACCGCGGTCGCGTTGGCGCTCAGCCCGAACAGCGGTGCGATCGCGCTCGGCGAGGCTTCCTCGACGGTGGTGTGCCACAGCACGGCCTGCCACCGCTCGGGCAGACTCCGGAACGCCTGCATCGCCAGTGAGCGCTCCGCCTCGTGCATCGCCCGGACCTCGGCGCCCAGCTCCAGGGTGTCGTCCCCGGACAGTCCGACGCCGCTGTCGGCGCCCGCGGCGGCCTGCTCCGCGAACACGGCGAAGTCCTCGACGAGTTGCTCGCGCCTGGCGGTCTTCGCCCAGGCGGCCGCGACCCGGCGCACGGTGGTCAGCAGGTAGGCCCGTACCGACTGGTCCGGCCCGGCCCCGCCCCGTACCGCCTGCAGCGTTCGCGCGAACACCTCGGCGGTCAGGTCGTCGGCGGTGTGCCCGTCCCGGCAGCAGGTCCGCGCGTAGCGCCGCACGGCATCGGCGTGCCGGCGGAACAGCTCCTCGTACGCACCGTCGTCCCCACCGCGCATCCGGGCGATCAGGTCGGCATCGGACGCCGGCCCCTCACCCCCGGGAGCGGCATGCCGCCCGCCCCGCCCCCGCTGCGCGGGCACCTGCCGCGCCGGCAGACTCCCGGTCCCGGTGCCAGTGGTCCCGGCCCCGGCTCCGCCGGCGGTCCCGGCCTCGCCGGCGCCGTCGAGTGACTCGTCCCGTCCGCCAACGCTCATCGAGGAAGCCCCCGCACGACACACTCAGACCGGTACACCGATCCAGCGTGTCACACGGCGGACGCATGCCGAAGCGCTCTCCGCACCATCCACTCATCTGGGCACAATCCGGCGAATCGCCGTACAGTTCTCACTCGTTCGAGCGAGCAGCCGTTCGATGCAGCGGTGTTCGTCGAGGGAAGCCGTGACCCGAGCGATCCAGGCCACGGCCGCCACTCCACACAGGAGCCGACGCGAATCCGCCGGACACTCCTAGAGCACGGAAGCTCCCGCGCGACTCAGACCGTCCGGGACCGCAGCCCCTCCAGCAGGATGTCGAGCAGTCGGGCCGAAGCGGCGGCCTGCTGAGCCGGGTCCGGCAGCGCCGGCGCGGCGGTCGCTATCACCAGCAGCACATCGGCCACCGTGACATCGGTCCGCAGCTCACCCGCCTCCCGGGCACGGTCCACCAGCTGGCCGACCACCTCCAGGAGCGCACCCGCGCCCGCGTCCTGCGAAGGCTCGTCCTCGGCCGCGGCCCGCGAGCCCACGACGCGCAGATCGGGCGCCCCGGTCACGCCGGCCTGGCGCTGGTGCGGAACCCGCGCGGCCTCCGGCTCCTCGTCGCCGTCCTCACTGGCCGAACCCACCCGCAGCACCTGCGGCGGCAGCAGCCGCCCCGCGCCCGAGGCCACGGAGGTGCGCAGGAACCGCGACAGCGCCTGCCACGGCTCCTCCTCCTGGCCAAGCGCGGACTGGGCCTGCTCGGTCAGCCGGGCGGTCTCTTCCTCGGCTATCCGTCGGACCAGTACGTCCTTGCTCGGGAAGCGCCGGTACACGGTGCCGACACCGACCCGCGCACGCCGCGCCACATCCTCCATCGGAGCCCCGTAGCCGAGCTCGCCGAAGACCTCGCGGGCCGCGCGCAGGACATGCTCGAGGTTCCGCTGGGCGTCGACGCGCAGCGGCGTCGAACGGCCCACCGCGTGGGTCGTACCGCCCGCCATCACGCGCCCGTTGCTCTCGGTCGAGAGAGCGGTCGCAGAGCCATGGAAATCTGAAATGTGCATATGTTTCCCCCGGTAATCACTTGTCTCCCCCCGGAGACACTCCCCGCCTTCGTGTCGAGGGGGGCCACGGTCATGGGGCCCCGGTCCTACTCCTCGACGCATACGAACATAGTTGAGCCAGAGTCAATTCAGAAGAGGCAGCCCCGGACGGACCACCGCCCGATCGGAGCATTCACCCCCACTTTTCCGTTGCAAGCCCCCGGAATCACCCCCTCCGCAGGCTCTGACCTGCGGACTTAGACCCCCACTCAAGCCACCCGACAGCCCCGTCCCGGCCTCCCCACCGGTCACACAATTTGACGGGCCTGTGGACAAACTCCCGGCCACGTTGCGTCATGGGATGGTGAAGGCTGCTAACTCCCGGGGCACCGACCCCGGTACCCCGCCCCGAACGCGCATCCTCGTCGTCGGCGGCGGCTACGTCGGCATGTACACGGCTCTCCGCCTCCAGAAGAAGCTGAGAGCCGGAGAAGCCGAGGTCACGGTGGTCACGCCCGAGCCGTACATGACGTACCAGCCCTTCCTCCCCGAGGCCGCCGCCGGTTCGATCTCCCCACGCCACGTCGTGGTCCCGCTGCGCCGCGTCCTGAACAAGTGCCGCATCGTCATCGGCGAGGCCCGCACCATCGACCACGCCAAGCGCACCGTCACCGTCACCACCCTCGCCACCGAGGAGGAGGGCGCAGGCCCCACCGAGATCGAGTACGACGAACTCGTCCTCGCCCCCGGATCGATCTCCCGCACCCTCCCCATCCCCGGACTCGCCGACTACGCCATCGGCTTCAAGACCGTGGAAGAGGCCATCGGCCTGCGCAACCACGTCATCGAACAGATGGACATCGCCTCCTCCACCCGCGACCCCGCCATCCGCGACGCCGCCCTCACCTTCGTCTTCGTGGGCGGCGGCTACGCGGGCGTCGAGGCCCTCGGCGAACTGGAGGACATGGCCCGCTACGCGGCCCGGTACTACCACAACGTCAAACCCGAAGACATGAAGTGGGTACTGGTCGAGGCGAGCGACCACATCCTCCCCGAGGTCGGCCCCGAACTCGGCGTCTACACCATCCGCGAACTGCGCCGCCGCAACATCGACCTGCGCCTGGAGACCCGGCTCGAATCCTGCGAGAACCGCGTCGCCGTCCTCAGCGATGGCGCCCGCTTCCCCACCCGCACCGTCGTGTGGACCGCCGGCGTCAAACCGCACCCGATCATCGCGGCCTCCGACCTGCCCAAGAACGAACGCGGCCGGCTCGCCTGCACCGCCTTCCTCACCGTCGAGGGCGTCGAACACGCCTGGTCCGCCGGAGACGCGGCCGCCGTCCCCGACATCACGGCCGCCGAGAAGGGCACGGAATGCGCCCCCAACGCGCAGCACGCCGTCCGCCAGGCCAAGGCGCTCGCCGACAACCTCCTCGCCGCCCTGCGCGGCGAACTCCTCACCGAGTACGCCCACAAATACTCCGGTTCCGTCGCCTCCCTCGGCTTCCACAAGGGCGTCGCCCACGTCTACGGCCACAAGGTGAAGGGCTACCCTGCCTGGCTGATGCACCGCACCTACCACCTCAGCCGGATCCCCACCTTCAACCGCAAGATGCGCGTACTCGCCGAATGGACCCTCTCAGGTCTCTTCAAACGCGAGATCGTGTCCCTCGGATCCCTCGAACACCCCAGGGCAGAATTCGAACTCGCCGCAGGCGGGGGGCCGAAGGACCCCCCGAAGAAGAGCGAAGGCTGACGTTGTCAGTGCCTTCGGCCACACTGGACGTGTGACCATAGGTGGGCTCACACCTGCACAGAGTGACACCGTCCAGCGACCGAACCCCGGACACTTCCGGGGGAAACCCCAGCGCCAGCCGGGGAAGGCCGCTGGGGGAGACACAGCGACCACGAGCGACACCACGAGGCTTGAACGCAGTGAACTTCACGCGCTGGAGCGCCCGGTTCCCCGGAACGCAGCGTCGCGCCGCCGCCCGGTCCGAACACGGCGCCGCCCAGGCCAAGCGGGGCGAGGGCTCGGTCCCGGCCGCCCGCGGCGCGGCCGCCGGTCCCGCAGCCACGCCGGACGGACGCCCAGCCGACCCCACCGTCTGCGGTACGGGCTCGGGCACCGGAGCGAGCGCCGCGGCCCACGCCGCCGTGCCCTCCCTCGACGAACTCTCCGTACGGGAGGTCCTCGGTCGGCTCCCGGCCCTCGTCGCCCTCGTGCACGGCCCCGACCACCGCGTCGCCTACGTCAACGACGCCTACACCGCTGGCTTCGGCACCCGTACCACCGGCGCCCCGGCCCACGAGTCCCTCCCCGAACTCGGCGAGCTCGGCCTGCTCCCCCTCCTCGACCAGGTCCAGCGCAGCGGCAAGCCCCGTACCGCCAAGAACCGCACCGCACCCGGCGGCGGCAGCTCGTACACCGTCACCTGCACCCCGGTCGAGTTCCCCAAGGCCGACCCCGGAACCGACCCCGACCTCCACCACACCGGGGTCCTGATCCACCTCGCCGACGTCACCGACCACGCCGAGGCCGTCGAGCGCCTGCGCGCCAGCGAGCGCCGCCAGCGCGAGGCCGCCGTCACCCTCCAGCGCTCCCTCCTCCCGCAGGAGCTGGAACAGCCCGACGACCTCCGCATCGCCGCCACCTACCAGCCCGGCGGCACCGAGGCCGCCGTCGGCGGCGACTGGTACGACGTCATCACCCTCGGCGCCGGCCGCACCGCCCTCGTCATCGGCGACGTCATGGGCCGCGGCGTCCGCGCCGCCGCCGTCATGGGCCAGCTCCGCACCGCCGTCCGCGCCTACGCCCGCCTCGACCTCCCGCCCCACGAGGTCCTGCAACTCCTCGACGGCCTCGCCGCCGAGATCGACGCCAGCCAGATCGCCACCTGCGTCTACGCCGTCCACGACCCCAACGAGGGCCTGCTCGCCTACGCCTCCGCCGGCCACCTCCCGATCCTCGTCCGCGACGAGGACGGCACCGTCCGGCGCGCCGCCGACCCCACCGGCCCCCCGCTCGGCACCGGCGGCTGGCTCCACACCTCCGGCACCATCGCCCTCGGCCCGGGCTCCACCGCCGTCCTCTACACCGACGGCCTCGTGGAGCGCCGCGGCGAGGACATCGACGAAGGCGTGGCCGCCCTCGAACGCGCCCTCTCCGGGGCCCAGGGCACCCCGGCGGTCATCTGCGACCGCCTCATGCGCGCCCTCGGGGTCGACGCCGACCATGACGACGACGTCGCCGTCATGGTCCTCCAGCAGCCCGCCCGCACCGGATCCGACGCCGAGCTCTTCCACAACGCCGCCCTGGAACTCCTGGGCGGCGTCGAGGCCGCCCCGCGCGCCCGCGCCTTCGCGTCCGGAGTCCTCGCCTCCTGGCGCTTCCCGGTCGAGCTGTGCGACCTCGGCGTCCTTGCCGCCAGCGAGCTCGTCGCGAACTCCCTCCAGCACGGCACCCCGCCCATGCGTCTGCGGCTGCGCCGCACCGACCGCCGCCTGATCATCGAGGTCACCGACGGGGACGACCACCTCCCGCGCCGCCGCCGCGCCGAACCGGCCGACGAGACCGGCCGCGGCATCTCGATCATCGCCACCATCGCCTCCTCCTGGGGCTCCCGCCGCACCCCGGGCGGCGGCAAGGCCGTCTGGTGCGAGTTCGCCCTCCCGGACAAGTAGCCCGCACCCGCGGCCCGCACGCGCGCCCGCACACGCCGAAGGCCCCGGTCACCTGGACCGGGGCCTTCTCATACGTCTCAGTACGTCGTCCTACGCGGCGACGGGCTCGCCGACCTTGGAGCCGGCCGCCGGGCCCTGCGCCACGATCCGGCTGCTCGCCAGCGACGGGTTGTCCTGCACCGGGCTCAGCTGCTTCCCGAGCCGCAGCGCCAGCCCGGCGATCCCGAGCGAGACGAGGACGAAGATTCCGATGTAGAGCATCGGAACCCCCGCGCCCAGCGGCACACCGAGCGGCCCCAGTGCCAGCGCCATCTGCTTGACCAGCGCGAACGCCGAGTTGTACTGCCCGACGGAACCTTCCGGAGCCAGATCGGCCACCAGCGGCGCCAGCGTCGGCGACAGCATCGCCTCACCGATGCCGAAGAGCGCGTACGTGGAGATGAACGCCGCGGCGGCCATCATCGCGCTGCCGTGCCCCAGCCCCGAGAACCCGGCGATGACCCACGCCACGGTCCAGATCAGCCCGACCAGCGCGATCACCCGCGACCGACGCCGCTTCTCGACGAGCCGCAGCACCACGAACTGGGCGACGACGATCGCACCGGTGTTGGCGGCCAGCGCGAACCCGAGGGTGGACGGCGAGATCCCGGCGGCCTCGGTGCCGAAGGCGGCGAGACCGGACTCGAACTGGCCGTAGCAGGCGAAGAAGATCACGAAGCCCAGCACCAGCAGCTTCACCATCGCCCTGTGCCGCAGCAGCCGCTGCCGGCCACCGCCCGCCTGAGAGGCGTCCTTCGGTATGGAGTCCTTGATGCTCGGCGCGTGCGGCATCCGCACGGTGAGGATGACGCCGGCCAGCACCAGGAACATCGCGGCCTCGATGCCGAACAGCAGGGTGAAGCTGCCGGGCCGGCTCTCGTCGACGATCTGGCCGCCGATGAGGCCACCGATGCCCAGACCCAGGTTCTGCATGAAGAACTGCATCGCGAAGGACCGCGTCCGGGTGGCCGGCGTCGAGCACCACACGATCATCGTGGCCAGCGCGGGCTGCATCACGGCCTGCCCGGCGCCCAGCGCCAGGGCGGACAGCAGGATCGGCACGATCCCGGTGGAGAGACCCAGCGAGAGCGCCCCCACCGAGGCGGCGACCGCGGCACCCAGCACCACGGGGACGGGACCGCGCCGGTCGATGACCCGACCGGTGAAGGGCAGCGCGACAAGGGCACCCAGGGCGAACGCCACGAACGCGCTCGTGGCCGCCATGGAGCCCAGACCTCGCACCTGCGCCACATAGATGTAGAGGAACGGAACCGTGAAACCGATGCCGAACGCGGTCAGCGCGTTGCCGGCCTGGATCCGCCGCATCGCAGCGCCCATCACCTTGGTCACTTCTCACCTGCCTTGATAGCTAAAGCCTGAAGACTTCATACCTAAAGTTCGATGCTTAACTCTACACATCGAAGGAGTTAGATGCCAACGGCTCC